>CAUJEM010000078.1 GCA_963169915.1 Myxococcota bacterium | reverse complement strand
GGGCTGGGGGGGCGGGGCGGGCCGCGGCGTGGGCGGGTTGCGGGGGGGGGACGACGCGCTCCGCGCTGGCCCGCCCCCGCTGGGCGTGGCCTGCGCCGACGGCAACCAGTGCGGGCGCGGCTTCGTCTGCATGGATCCGGGTGATGGCAGCGGCAACTACTGCACGGCGACCTGCTCGGTGGAGGCCAACCGCTGTGGCCCGCACAGCACCTGCACCACCATCCAGGACGGCATCTCGGTCTGCGTCCACCAGGACCACGATCCCGACAACAGCGGGAGCTGCGACGTGAAGGGCGCGGGCCCGGTGCGGCCCGTGCCCTGGGTCATCGGCTTGGGGCTGGCGGCGCTCGCGCTGGCGCGCCGCCGCCGCGTGGCCTGAGGGGAGGACGCCCGAGCGCACGCTGCTCGGGGCGAGGGCCTCGAGCAGCGTGGGGTTGGAGGGGGGACCGGTGGAGCCGAGGGGGATCGAACCCCTGACCTCCGCATTGCGAACGCGGCGCTCTCCCAGCTGAGCTACGGCCCCGGTCGGGCGAGAGAGGCCGCAGCTTATTCGTCGGCCCCACCCTGTCAACCCTAGATCGGCAGGGCCGCCTCCGGTGGCGTGAGCTCGGGGTGGCGTTCCCCCGTTATGGCCCTGGAAGCCGTGAAATCAAGCATCACGGGTGCGCGTCACGAAGTGTGCCAGCCCCGTTGACCGCTGGATCTCGGTGGTTAGCTTCCGGTGCGTTGCCGGCTCGACAGCGCCGGGTAGTCCGGCGGGTCGATGGGCCCGCAGCCCAACCAACCTTGAGGGGCGCTCGGTCCGCACGGCCAAGCTGCCAGGTTCTAACGCTCGAGAGGGAGCCAGGAGTAACAAGTCATGGGAAAGATTATCGGCATCGACCTCGGGACGACCAACAGCGTCGTGGCGGTGATGGACGGCAAAGAGGCCAAGGTCATCGTCAACGAGGAGGGCTCCCGCACGACGCCGTCGGTGGTGGCCTGGGATGACAAGGGTGAGGTCTTGGTGGGCACCATCGCCAAGCGTCAGGCCGTCACCAACCCGGAGCACACGGTCTACTCGTCCAAGCGCTTCGTGGGGCGACGCTTCACGGAGATGAGCGACGAGCTGAAGCGCGTGCCGTACAAGGTCGTCGCCGGCAAGAACGGCGACGCGTGGATCGAGGTGCGCGGCAAGGCCATGGCCCCCCCGGAGATCAGCGCCAAGGTGCTGCAGAAGCTGAAGAAGGCCGCGGAGGACTACCTGGGGGAGAAGGTGACGGAGGCGGTCATCACCGTGCCGGCCTACTTCAACGACGCCCAGCGCCAAGCCACCAAAGACGCTGGCAAGATCGCGGGCCTCGAGGTCAAGCGCATCATCAACGAGCCCACCGCCGCGGCGCTGGCCTATGGCCTCGACCGCAAGGCCAACGAGATCATCGCCGTGTACGATTTCGGTGGCGGCACCTTCGACATCTCCATCTTGGAGGTGGGCGACAACGTGGTGCAGGTCATCAGCGTCAACGGCGACACGCACCTCGGCGGAGACGACGTGGATCACGTCGTGATGGAGTGGCTCATCGCGGAGTTCAAGAAGAGCACGGGGCTCGACGTCTCGGGCGACAAGATGGTCATCCAGCGCCTGAAGGACGCGGCCGAGCAAGCGAAGATCGAGCTGTCGAACAAGATGGAGACCACCATCAACCTGCCGTTCCTCACCGCGGACGCCAGCGGCCCGAAGCACCTGCAGCAGCAGCTCACGCGCGCCAAGCTGGAGCAGATGATCCGCCCGCTGGTGGACCGCTCCATGGAGCCGGTGCGCCGCGCGCTGGAGGACGCGAAGAAGAAACCTTCGGACATCAACGAGGTGGTGCTCGTCGGCGGGTCCACCCGTATCCCGCTCGTGCAAGAGACGGTGCAGCGCTTCTTCGGCAAGGAGCCGCACAAGGGCGTCAACCCGGACGAGGTGGTCGCCATCGGCGCCGCGGTGCAGGGCGGCGTGCTCAGCGGCACCGTGCAGGACGTGGTGCTGCTGGATGTCACGCCGCTGTCGCTCGGTGTGGAGACGCTCGGCGGCGTCATGACGGTGATGATCCCGCGCAACACCACCATCCCCACGCAGAAGAAGGAGGTGTACTCCACGGCGGCGGACAACCAGACCAGCGTGGAGATCGTGGTGCTCCAGGGCGAGCGCACCGAGGCCAAGTACAACCGGATGCTCGGCAAGTTCCACCTGGAGGGCTTGATGGCCGCCCCCCGAGGGGTGCCCAAGATCGAGGTCACGTTCGACATCGACGCCAACGGCATCTTGTCGGTGGCGGCCAAGGACACGGCCACCGGCAAAGACCAGAAGATCACCATCACCGCCAACAGCGGCATCAGCGACGCGGACATCGAGCGGATGGTGAAGGAGGCGGCCACCCACGAGGAAGAAGACAAGCGCCGGCGCGAGGAGATCGAGCGGCGGAACAAGCTCGACAACCTCTGCTACCAGCTCGAAAAGCAGCTCGCGGAGCACAAAGACAAGCTCGCGGGGGTGGACGTGGGCAACATCGAGCGGCTCATCAAGGAGGGCCGTGAGGCGGTGGAGAAGCACGACGACGCGCGCATCAGCGAGGTGCTGGAGAGCCTGGAGAAGGAGGCGCACGCCATCGCCTCCAAGGTGTACGAGACCCCAGGCGCCGCGCCCGGCGCGGACCAGCCCCCCCCCAACGCCGGTGGCGGCGCCGCCCCGGGCAAGGGCGACGTCATCGACGCAGAGTTCGAAGAGACGAACTGAGCGTCCGCGCGTCGCGGCCGCTGGACGCCGCTGGGCCACCCGGCCCAGCGGCGTCGTCGCGTCGCGGCCCGGCGAGCCAGCCGGCGGGGCGGCCTCGGGGCGAGCCTCGCGCCAACCCGCGCCGAGTCGGGCGCGCGGGGCGGAGCTAGCTTTGCGTCCCCTGATTTTTCACTAGAGTGCGCCGCGTGCACGCAGAGGTCGTCATCGTGGGCGGAGGTCCGGCGGGGCTCTCGACGGCGCTCTTCTTGGCCCACGCGGCGCCGTGGCTCACCGAGCGCATCGTCGTCCTGGAGCGGGAGCACTACCCGCGAGAGAAGTACTGCGCGGGCGCACTCGGCGCGCGCGCCGATCTGGCGCTCGGGCGGATCGGCGTCCAGGTCCAGGTGCCGTCCGTGCCGGTCAGCGGGGTCGCCTTTCAGGCGTGCGGGCGCCGGCTGGACGTGCGGGACGGCGTCATCGGGCGCGTCGTCCGCCGCATGGAGTACGATCACGAGCTGGCACGCCAAGCTCGAGCGCGCGGGATCCGGATCGTCGAGGGAGCGGCAGTGCGAGGCGTGCGGCCGGGCGAGCGCGGCGTCACCGTGGAGCTCGGTGGGAGCGAGCTGAGGGCGCGGGTGCTCGTCGGCGCCGATGGGGTCGCTAGCGTCGTCCGGCGCTCGCTCGGCTTTCTACCGAGCCGCTATCGAGCTCAGGCGCTCGAGGTGGACACGGAGGTCTTGGCGTCGGACGAGGCGCAAGATCTGCTGCTCTTCGACTCCAATCACCGCGAGCTCGCGGGGTACTACTGGGACTTTCCCACGCTGGTGGAGGGGCGGCGCATGATGTGCCGTGGCGTGTACGCGCTGAGCCACGATCGAGAGCGCTCGACGGTGCAGCTCCAGAGCGTGCTCGAGCGCGAGCTCGAGCGGCGCGGCCTCCAGCTCGCGCATTACCGTAAGAAGCGCTACGCCGAGCGGGGCTTCGAGCCCCATGCGACCTTCTCCCAGCCGCGCGTGCTGCTCGTGGGCGAGGCCGCGGGGATCGATCCGGTGACGGGAGAGGGCATCGCCCAGGCGGTGCAGTACGGCGCGGCGGCCGGCGCCTACCTCGCCGAGAAGCTGAGCCTCGGCGATCTGGGCTTCAGCGACTGGGGGCGGGCGCTGCGCCAGCACTCCATCGGGCGTGATCTGCGGGTCCGGGAGTGGGCCTGCGCGCTCTACTACGGCCCCTTGCGGCCCCACATCGAGCGGTTCTTGCTCGACGCCCCGGAGTTCATCCGGGTCGGGCTGCGCCATTTTTCCGGCAGCCCGTGGGGGAGCGGTACCCTGCTGCGCGCCGGCACCCGCGCGGCGCTCTACACGGCGCTGCTCGGGCTCCGCGGCTTGCCGCGCGAGTGACGCTGGAGCGCGGCCGCTCGCCCGCCCGGCGGGGGCACATCATTCTGCGAGCCAAGCCCCCGCGACGCGAGTACGCTCGGGGCACCATGAAGTTCCGTGCTCGTCCCCTCCTCGCTGCCTTCGCGCTCTCGCTCGCGGCCGCCTGCGGCGGTGCCCCCGCACCCAGCCCCATCACCCCGGTGCAAGGCCCGGCTGAGCCCGCCGTGGTGGGCTCGGCGCCGATGGAACGCGGCGACCTCTCGCCGGTGCCAGCCCCTCGAGGGCTCATCGCCGTGGGGCGCGCCATGAACGTGGACCAGTCGCTCCAGCAGCTCTCCGAGTGGACGGGGTTCCCCGTGAGCCTCCAGCAGCTCCTCCAGCAGAAGAGCGCCCAGCTCGCGCAGGCCATCCAGCTCGACGCTCCCGTGGAGCTGGCCCTGGCGCTGGATGACCGGAATCCCACGAAGCCGGACGTGCGCTTCGTGGCCACCGTGCCGCTGCGGAGCCTCGAGGCCGCGGCCGCTGCCGCCCAGGACCTCGGCGCACGGCTCGAGCGCGAGCAGCCGGGCATCTACCGCTTGGTGGGCAGCTCCAAGGACATGGGGGACTGTCGCATCGCCAGCGCCGTGGGCCAGGCGCCCGCGCGCCTCGTGTGCTCGGACTCCCAGCGCAGCCTCGAAGCGCTGCTGCCTTACGCCGTGCGCGGGCTGCCTAGCGAGGCGCTGCCGGCGCACGCCCTGCAAGTGGAGTTCAGAGTTCGGCAGCTCACCCAGGCCTATGACTCCACGCTGCGCCAGCTCCGCACCGCGGGCATCCCGATGGCCATGAGTGAGGTGCCCATCGACGATCCGAAGTTCATTCGTGGGCTGTCGGACGCGCTCAACGGCGTGGCCGACGAGCTGCTCACTTTGTCGCGCGAGCTGGAGACGGTGCGGCTGACGGCCGATCTCGACGCGCAGGCCGGCGCGCTCGACGTCTCGCTCACCGCCCGGCTCAGCGGTGAGGGCTCGTACTGGGTGCGCACCCTCTTGGAGAACGCGCAGCAGCCCTCGCCTCCAGCGCTGTTCTGGAAGCTCCCCGCGGACGCCGTGATGGCGGGGTGGGGGCATGGCGCCAAGAAGACTCAGACGCTCCCCATCACCAAGTCCATCTCGGAGCTCTCGGAGGGAGCGCTGCAGTACTACGGGATCTCGGCGAAGGTGCGGGCGCAGCTCACGGGGCTCTTGGACGCGCTCTCCAGCCTGGAGGGAAGCTCGGCGTGGGCCTATCTGCCAGGCCCCGAGGGGGCGAGCCCTGCCAAGACCAAGGCGCCGGGGCCGGAGCGCGGGATACTCGTGCTCGGGTTCTCCGCTGGGCAGCCCAAGGTCAAGGCGGTCGGTGATCGCGCGCTCCAGCTCTGGAATGACGCCGCGCTCTGGGCGGATCTGAAGAAGAAGCTCGGCGTCAGGCGCGCCGCGCTGCCCACCGCCAAGGCCCGGCCGACCCAAGGGCTCGCCAAGGCGACCACCTACGAGCTGTCCATCCCCGCCCAGCTGATCGAGGGGCTGGATCCCAGCGTGAAGAGCGTCAAGTACTACGTCGTGCTCAGCGGTGACGGCGGCGAGGGCTGGGCTGCGCTGGGCTTCGATGAAGCCTACGCGGTCGCGCAGCTCAAGCGGCTGGGAGCGCCGGGGACTGCGACCTTCGCCACCCGGCCCGAGGCGCGGGCGCTCAGCGTCGCTGGAGGCCTCGGCGGGGGGATCCTCAACCTCGGCGGGCTCGCGCAGGCGATCGCCCAGCAGCCCGCGGTAGGACCGGCTGGCCACGAGCTGCGAGAGCTTCAGCGCGCGTTGGCGGCTCTGCCGACGCACGGAGAGGCGCCGCTGCTCTACGACTTCACGGCGGAGCGGGCGGGCGGAGTCCAGCTCCGCTGGAGGCTGCGGATCCCCAAGGCTACCCTGAAAGACATCGGCTCCCTCGCGGCCTACCTGGGCGGCAGGGTGGAGGGGCCTCCGATGCCGGGAGCAGGTGCGACGCACCCCATGTGAGCCGCCCTCGCACCCGCTGGCGGAGCAGCAGCAGTGGCGCCTGGCGGCAACGGGCCAGTGGCCGGCGAGGTACTGGGCATCTCGCACCCGCTGGCGGAGCAGCAGCAGTGGCGCCTGAGGGGCTGCGGAGCGCGTGAGAAGCTGAACCTCCGACCAGCGGTAGGCTCGCTGTAGCATGGGTCTGCCATGGGAGAGCGCTCGCCCGAAAGTTGGCCGACAATGAAGGTGTCAGTATTGAACCCACCTACATGTGGGTTTCACGCCGACACCTTCTCGCTCTGCTGACCGTCGCGCTCCTCTCGCTGGTGGGCCGCCCTGCTCGGGCCTGGGTGGAGACCCAGCTCCAGTCGAGCGTCATCACGATCGAGGTCGGCCGCGACGGCGCGGGGGTCGTGCGTCACGAGCTGATGATGCGCGTCCGCGGAGGCCCGCTGCAGAGCTTCCAGCTCGACGGGATCGACGCGGACGCGGTGCTCCTCCCCGACGCCTCGGCGCTTCCCATCTTGCGCTCCGGCGTTGCCGGTGAGCCGGTGGCGCTCTTGGCAGAGCGCACCGAGGACAACAGCTTGCGGCTGGAGGTGGATGGGAAGGGGCTGCGCGGCGGCACCTATCTCTTCAAGGTGGGCTACCGCACGCAGCTCCTGGAGCGCAACGCGCTGAGCTTGAAGGGAGCGCGCGCGGAGCTCGCGTGGGTCGGTCCGCGCTTCACGGGCGGGCTCGACGGCGCGAAGGTCATCCTGCGCTTCCCAGCCGCACCCGCGGCGCCTGCGCTCGTGCAGCTCGACCGTGAGCAGGCCGCGCTGGGCCTGGCGGAGGATCCGGGCGGCGTCTTCGTGGCGACGGTGCGCCATCAGGGGGACTGGGACGAGATCGAGCTGACGCGCCCCCACATCGCGCAGGGAGAGCCCGTCGTGTGGCGGGTCAGTGTAGCGCCAGAGGCCTTCGATGCCTTTCGGGGGGTGAGCAGCGCTCCCCAGGCGCTCCCCGAGATCCCCAGCGCTCCGCGGCGAGCTGAGCAGCTCGCGGCCGTCATCGGCTTGGGGCTGGCTTACGCGCTGCTCGCTGGCTTCAAGCGCCGCCAGGCCGCACGCGCCGCGCAGGCGCGCGGCGCGGTCGTGCGGGGGCTCGTGCCGGGGCCGTGGTGGCTGGGCGCTGGGCTCGCCGGGGTGGCAGTCGCGGGCGCCGCGGCGAGCGTCTTGTGGCTGGACGGCCCGCTCGTGCCTGGGCTCGCGCTCTGCGCGGCGATGGCGCTCGCCATGGTGCTGACGCCCCGCGTCCCTGCGCCGCCGCGCGGCCCTGGGCGCTGGCTGGTGCTGCGGGACGATGAGGTGTACGCCGAGCCGGCGCCTCAGCTCCCTGGCGTCTGCATGGACGCAGGCACGGGGCGAGGCTTCCTCTGCTTCGTGGCGGCCCTGGGGCTCATCGTCGCGCTTGGTAGCTGGGATCTGACGCTCGCGCCCTACCGCGGGCTGTGGATCATGCTCGGCTCCGCGCTGCTCGTCCCCATCTTCTTTACCGGGCGCGCTCGAGAGCTGCCCATCGACGCGGTCACGGAGCCGCGGCGGCTCTACGCATGGCTGACCCGCGAGCTGCGCGCACGTCACGACCTGAAGGTCGTCGCCTGGGCGCGGATCCCCAGCGGCGCGAGCGAGCCGGACGAGCTGCGGCTGCTCGTGCGCCCCGTCCAGCCGCTGCGCGGGCTGAGCGCCCTCGAGATCGCGATGGAGTACTCCCACGCGGCTGGGGGGGCGGCGGCGCTGCCCTGCGTCGTCGTGAGGGCGCGTGAGGGCTCGAGCGCCCACGCCGCCTTGCCGCGGAGCGCGAGCTGGACGCGGGGGCGTCAGGCCGAGGAGCGCGTGTGCATCCTGCGTCCGCGCCTCCCCACCCGCGCGATGCTGCTGTCGCTGGTGGAGCGTCTCAGCACCCTGCTCAGCGAGCCGAGCGCGGCTCAGTCGTCGCGAGCGAGCAGCGCTCCGAAGGCCGCCGGGGGCGCCGAGCGCACGACGAAGCCGGGGAGCGTGGCGGTGCCGCTCCACGCGAGCTGAGACGCATGGAGCGCGTGGCGCTCGCCCAGCTCCGGGCAGCGGGCGCCGCCGTAGAGCTCGTCGCCCGCGAGCGGTGCCCCGAGGCTCGCGAGGTGCGCGCGGACTTGGTGACGGTACGCGTGGCGCGCGGTGGCCTCCACCAGCGTCCAGCGTGGGCCACGCTCCACCACGCGGTAATGCGTCTCCGCACGGTGGGCCCGCGGCGCGCCACGCGCCGCGCAGTGGACGCGGCGCGGGCTCCCGCTCGGCGCGAGCGCGACGTCGATGACGCCCTCCGCGGCGAGGGCTGCGGCGCTGGGCACCACCGCGAGGTAGCGCTTGTCGAGCTCCCCCGCACGGAGCGCGCGGAGCAGCACCGCGAAGGCCTCCTGGTCTTTCGCCACGAGGACGAGCCCGGAGGTCTGGGTGTCGAGCCGGTGCACCACGCCCGGATCACGCCGGCTGTAGCCGACCGCGGCGAGCGCCGGAGCATGGGCGAGCAGGGCGTTGACGAGCGTGCCGCGCTCCTCGGCGCGCAGCGGCGCGGTGGGCTGCCCTGCGGGCTTGTCCACGATGAGCAGGCGTGGCGTCTCCAGCACGACCGCGAGCGGCACCGAGGGGTCCGCGATGGCGTCGGCCGAGGGGGGGAGCTGCGCGACGACCCAGGCGCCTGCCTCGGCCAGCGTGCTCTTGCGGGCGCGCTGCTGGCCTTGCCACACCTGCCCGGCCGCGAACAGCGCGGCGGCGTGACGGCGCCCGAGCCCTTCGGCGCGCTGAGTGAGCAGGCGATCCAGGCGAAGGCCGGCCTCCGCCGGCGTGACTTGGAACCGCAGCGGCTTCACTCCCAGCGGCCTCGCAGCGTGGCGCCGTAGACGTAGGCCGTGCGGCCCCGCGCGTCCTCGGAGATACCGATGACGCCGGCGCTGGGGAGGAGGGGGGGCGACGCCTCGGCGGCAGTCGAGGTGGGGCGGCTCGGTCTCGTCAGGAGATAGCCGAGCCCACCGCCGACCAGCGTGCCGAGCGCGATGGAGCCGGCGTAGAGTCGGTGGTGCGTCGGCGTGGGCTCGTCCAAGATGAGCGGGCTCGCGGCTGCTGCGCTGGTGAGCCCGCCGAGCGTCGCGCCCATGTCCACGTAGAGCACTCGCGTCGCCGAGGCCTGCACCTGCGTGGCGAACAGCCCGCCGCCGACGACGCCGATGAGCGCGCCCAGGCCGCCGCCGCGCCGGGGCGTCAGCTCGGTGGAGCCCTCGAGCGCGGCCTCGGTCAGTCCGCCGAGCAGCAGCCCGAAGGCCCCGCCCGAGTGCGCGAGCAGGGCGCCCCCGGGGCTCATGCCGCGGACGCTGAGCGCCGTGGTGCTGAGGGTGAGCCCCGCGGCCGTGCCGAGCAGGCTGTACACGTAGCGGTCCTCTGGGGGTGAGACGCCGTAGCCGTCGGCGAGCGCCAAGCCCGCCACGGTGGGCCACCAGGTCCCCGCCGCGAGAAACCACGCGTCACCGAGGCCGACGTCCCACTCATCGGCGATCAACATGGATGCGCCCAGGCCGACCCCAGCGCCGAGCGCCACCAGCGGGTAGACGAGTCGTCGATCATCGGTGGACCCGCTGGTGGAGGCGCGCTGGAGCGCGAGCCCCAGGTAGCCGCCGAGCGCCGAGGCGTTCAGGCCGAGGACGGCGCGGCCGCGCGAGTGGGTGGGCTCGCCGTCGGCGTCCGACGCGGCGAGCGCCGCGGCGTCAGGCCTGGGGCGCTCGTCCTCCGGGCTGGCGCCCCGCCCGAGCTGGATCAGATCTCTCAGCAGGATCATGGTCCGCACCTCGAGGGTCTGAGGATCCATGGCCTCGCTGCGCACCATCACGACCTTCGAGCCCGGAGCGATCACGAGGATGCGCAGGACGAGCGAGCTGCCCCGAGCCCGCAGCCGCGCGGACACCACCCAGCCGCTGCGTGCGCGCTCGATGAGCCGCTCCTCTCCGAGATCCGCGACGCGATCGGTGGGGCGCTCCGAGACGTCGAGGACGAGGCCGAGGTCTTGCGCTGCTTCCCGGAGGATGGCGTCGATGCGCCGCGCCAGCTCCAGCGCCTCTGGTGGCTCTTGCTCGCTCGGGAGGCGCAGGATCGGCGGGCCGTGCGGTCCGTCTGCGACGAGCGCCGTCGGCAGGACGACGACATCGTCGTTCTCGGCGAGGGCGGTGCGGCCCTGCAGGAGGCCGATCAGGACAGCGGCTACGCTCAGAGCAGTGACTTGGGCCCGCACGGCGCCCAGCATAGCGGACCGCGACCCGCCGCGCCGGCGTTCGCGGTCACGGCTCAGAACATCACGGTGGCGTTGACCCAGCCGTCGAACCCGCCCGCGTCATCGAGCTTGAAGCGCCGCCCGGGGGCGTTGATGGGCGCCCGATAGTTCGGGTTGGGGATTCCCGTGGCGCGCTTGCGCCCGTCGCCGAGATCTACGGCGCAGGGGCCAGACTTCCCCAGGTTGTCCGTGTGATCGGGGTTACAGCCCTGATCGAAGGTGATGAAGTGCGACTGGATGATGGTGTAGGCGGCGCCCAGGCCGAACTTCACGTACTCCCCCACCTGCCAGGTCAGTTCCGTGCTCAGCGTGTATTCTCCGTGCTGCTGGACGTCCGTGAGGCCCGTGAAATACACGCGCGAAGAATTAGGGTTGACGACGGAGTGTGCTCCGTTGCAGTTGGCGCCGTCCGGGCAGCGCTGGTACTCCGCGAAGGTCGGCTGCCGGAGCGAGTACGCATCGCTCGAACCGAGCGCGTCGAACAGCGGTGAGTAGTCCCTACCCTCCGACACGTAGGTGCCCGTGAAGCGGAAATCCAGGGCGAGCCGCTGGAAGGCGTCGCGGACCTCGTAGGGGAACACGGTGACGCCCGCGAGCATGGTGCCGCGCAGCGGGGGATGATTGACCAGTGAGCCCTTGTAGTCCGCCTTGCCGTACTCACTGTCCGAGCTGGCAAACTCCACGAGCGCGCGGAAGCCGGCGTAGGGCTCGACGTACTTGACGCGCTTCGAGACGTAGGTGTGGGCTTCCAGCCCGGTGGTGCCTCGGCTGACCCCAGGCTTGCGGCTCCCGCTGAAGTTGCCCTCGAGCGAGCCGTTGAACCCGCCGTCGTCGATGGCAAGCTCCCCGGAGCGGCCGTTGCGGTTGACGTCCGAGGGGTAGGCGCAGTCTACCGGTTGATCGGGGGCCCAAGCGTTGAGCTTGCGCTTGGAGGGATTGCACGCGTGCAGCGGCTCCGACACGCTGAACCGCCCCTCCACGCCGAGGACCCAGGTGGGCTTCGTAGGGTCGCGGTACTGCTCGAAGATCCCAAAATCCAACCCGACGGCCAGGTACTCGATCCCGCTGCGGGTGGGCGAGGAGAAAGGCAGCCGGAAGAGCTGCTCTCCCGGGACCCCCGCCAGCACCGTGGACTGCACCTTGTCGCTGCCGCTCAGCGCGCTGAGATCAGAGTCCCACGACAAGATGATGGGAAGCCGGAAGGTGAGGGCGATGTCACGGTAGAGCCCGACTTGAGCCTTGGTGTTCAGCCTGCTGGTCGTCTCACTCCACGCCGCGACGTTCATCTGATCGCTGGTGTAGCCGCCCACGCTCAAGCCGGGCTGCGCGATGGCGGTCTCGCGGCGGATGTTGCCGGAGCGTGACGAGTACTGGTAGCCCAGGGAGAGGTGCAGGTCGAAGGGGTCACCGTCGTCGAAGGCGTCGACCACTTGGGTCAGCTCCGTGGACTCTTGCATCATCCGGGGCTCGCTGACCTTGCGCGGCTCATCCGCTCTGGCCAGCGGGGCCATCAGCCAGATGGAGAGCGCACCAGAGGCCAGCACGCTGGCCCGTAACGTAGGGGGGGGGAGGAGCGGTCCGAGCTTCATGGGCTGACCCGAGGCAGGCCGACCTTAAAACGGTCGCCGCAATTCAGCAACCAAGAAGCTACTTTGTCGCACTTCTGCTGGGGACTGGGCGGCTGGCGCTCGGCGTCGTGCCTGCGGCCTCGTAGAGATCAGGACGGCCGGGCCGGCGCCAGCGCAGCTCCGCCCGCCGCAGCCGCTCCTGGAATTCTGGCTGTTCCGGCGTGACGTAGAGGCTCGCGGCCAAGCAGGTGGCGAGCGCGTGCTGGCGCGCCTCGAGGTTCTTGGACGCCCGCTCGGCGACGGACGGGAGCCCGGGCGAGGCTGGGGCGAGCACCGCCTGGAACGCCCGATGGGCGATCTCGGCGCTGGCCTCACAGCCCGTGAGGGCCGCCTCGGCGCTGGGGTTGCCCCGGGCGCTCAGGCTGCCGGAGGGCGGCGCCAGCCGGAGCGCCCCGCTGGGCCGGACCGTGGGGAGCGGCCGAAACCAGGCCTCCCCGGCGCTGACCTCCGCGTGGACCCTGCCCGCGGTCGCCTCCAGCGTGAGCTGGGCGCTCACCCAGTGGAGCGTCCCGAGCGGGGTCGCGACGTAGGCCCGAGGCGGGGAGCTCCCCCGCGCCGCCGCCAGCACCGTGAGCTTGCCGGAGGTGAGCAGCAGCCGCTCCTCACCGTGCCGGCAGGGGAGCCCGACCGCGGGCCCTTCGAGCCGTAGCTGCCGCCCACTCGCGGTGTGCTCGTAGCTGAGCGTCGCGAGCGGCGCGAGCCGCAGCGCGGGCGTGTCGTCGAGCGCCTGCCCCACCTCGACGGGGACCGACCCCTCCAGGCGCTCGACCTGGCCTTGCACGCCGATCACGCGACACGCAGGCGGTCGGCGCGGCGCCGCTGCGCCGCTGGCGCTGGCGCTCGGCCCGGCGGAGGGGGACCCGAGGGCGGACGGCGGCGCGCCGACCACCTGCGTGTCCGCCGCCTCGGAGCGGCAGGCGATACCCGCGAGCAGGCCGAGCAGGAGCCCGCGCCTCACGCGGGCCCCGAGCCGGGCGGCCGGCGGCGCGAGGGCGCAGGCGGCGGGAGATCTTCGAGGAAAATCTCGGTCGTGGTGGCTTCCTGAGCGGCCTCCTCCCGGCTCGTCTCGAGATCGCGCGTGGTGGCGGCGAGCCGCTCGACGAGGACGCCGTTGAACTGCCAGAGCAGCTTGACGCCGAGCTGGGGCTCGCTCCTCAAGATTTCATAGAAGGCGGCACGGCTGATGGACATCAGCTCGGACGCCCCCTTGCTGATGACGCTGGCGGTGCGTGGGACGGGGCGAAAGAGCGCCATCTCCCCGAAGTGATCGCCCGGGCCAAACTGGGTGATGGGGACGTCCCCGCGCAGCAGGGCCGCCTCCCCCGTGAGCACGATGAACAGCTCCTCTCCGGTGTCGCCCTCACGAATGATGTGCGCCCCGTCCGCGAAGTCGACGAGCTCCGTGACCTGCAGCACGCGCCGCAGCTCGTGCTCGGTGAGCGGACGGAAGAGCGGCATGCCCGCGAGCACGTCCCGCTGGTTGCGGAGCCGCTCGACGGTGCCCTGGTCGTGCGAGGTGACGTCTCCGACGGTGGCGAGCGCCACCGTGATGTTGTCGCCACCGCCGCGCTCATTGGCGGCCTCGATGAGCCGCTGCGCGGCCTCCTCCGCGTCCGGCGTCGCCAGCAGCCGCGCCAGCTCTGGGAGCTCCTCCGCGCCGTCGAAGTAGCCGCAGAGCCCGTCGCTGCACAGCAGAAAGCGGTCGCCCTCGGCCACGTCCACGATCAGCGTCTCCGGCTCGGCGTGGGCGTACACGCCGACCGCGCGCGTGATGGCGTTCTTCGGAGCGAGCTTCTCCACCGCCTCCCGGCTCATCTTTCGGCGCTTGATGAGCTCGTTGTAGACGGTGTGATCTTCGGTCACCTGCTCGAGCGCGCCGCCGCGCAGGAGGTAGGCGCGGCTGTCACCGACCCAGACGATGAACGCCACCTTGCCTGCCAGCAGGAGCGCGACGAGGGTCGTCCCCATGCCGCGCTTGCTCGCGTCCTTCGAGGCCTCGGCGAAGACCCGCATGGACGCGCGGTTGACGGCGAATTCCAGCAGGTTGGTGATCTCCCGGCGGCTGACACGGGAGGCGCCCTGTCGGCCCTCGATGAAGTCCTTCAGCAGATCCGCCTCGCGCTCCAGCTCTTCATGGAAGGTGCGGATGGCGAGGTCGCTGGCGACCTCCCCAGCGGCGTGCCCCCCCATGCCGTCACAGACGACGCAGAGCGACAGGCGGCCGTCCGAGAAGACGGAGTCCTCATTATGATCGCGCTGCCGCCCGACGTCGGTGCGGGTGATGAATTGGACGGCGTTGGCAAGTCCGCTCATGGGGGCGGTAGGATAGACGGGCGCCCGGCGCTTCGCCAACGGGTCTCGAAGGCGCCGTAGGGTGAGCTTCAGCGGCCCTCGAAGAGCCCGAGCCCGCGCAGCGAGCTCGTGCCGCCGCGCGCGACGATCACGTGGTCGAGCAGCGGCGTGCCAATGACGCGCGCCGCCGCGGCGAGGCGGCGCGTCAGCTCGATGTCCTCGGGTGACGGCGAGGGGTCTCCGCTGGGGTGGTTGTGCAGCAGGATGATCGCGCTGGCCGCGGCCTTGAGCGCCTCGCGGAGCACGTCGCGCGCCATGAGCGAGCAGCCATGGAGCCCGCCACGCGCGACGCAGCGCGCAGCGCGCAGCCGATGTCGTCCGTCGAGGCAGAGCAGCCACACCTCCTCGTGCTCGAGCAGGAGCAGCCGCGGGGTGGCCCAGCGTGCGACGGCGTCCACGTCCGCGAAGCGCAGCGGCTCCGAGCACAGCTCCTCCGAGAGGGCTCGCCGACCGAGCTCGAGCGCGGCGGCGAGCTGCGAGGCGCGCTTGGCGCTGAGCTGGCCTTGGTGCGCGAGCTGCGCGGGGCTGAGGCGCGCCAGCACGCGCAGCGAGCCCGCGCTCTCGAGCAGCGTGCGCCCTGGCTGCGGGCGAGCGCCCGAGCCCAGCAGGACATCCAGCAGCGTGGCGGTGGAGCTGTCCGCGAAGCTCAGTGACAGGGGCGTCGGGGCGTGAAGCCCTGCGTGCCAGCTAGGGCCGCGGCGAGCGTGCGGGGTCGGGGACGTCATCGCGCCACGGCCATGGCAAGCCTCGTGCCTACCGCGGACCCGGGGCGCGTCGACGGGCTGAGGTGGCGCCCGCCACGCTCGGAGGGCGTTGCCCCCGCCGGGGCGCCAGTCGGCGCTACGGCTGCGGCTCGCCCGGCGGGAGGCCTTCCAAGAAGGCGGCGAGCGCGGCCTCGACCCCCGCGGCGTCGCGGCCGTCGAAGGTGATCTTGGTGCGGTAGCTGCGGTCGAACCACTTGGGGTACGAGCCGATCTCCACGCCGGGGTGAGCCGCCACGACCCGATCCAGCAGCGGCTTGAGCTCCGCCTCGTCGAGCAGGAGCTTGACCGCGCGCGAGGTGAAGGCGCACGGCCCAGTGAGGTAGTCCCGCAGCAGCGCCAGCTTCATCTTGAAGATCTCCGGGACGCCCGGCAGCACCCACACGTTCCGCATCACCACCGTGGGCCAGCGGATGTCGGTGGTGAGCGCCAGGGTGGCACCCTCGGGAGCGAGGCCCATCCGGAGCTGCCCATCGGTGATGTCTGGTCCGTAGTGCTCACGGAGCAGGCGCTCGAGCGTCGGCTCCAAGCTGGCCCGCACCTGGAAGGCGGCGGCCACTCCCTCCATGGTGACGTCGTCGTGGGTGGGGCCGACCCCGCCGCTGGTGAAGACCACGTCGTGCGTGTCCGACAAGCGCCGCACCTCCTCCGCGATGGTGGGGATGTCGTCGGCGATCATGACGGCCCGCCGCAGCTCGATCCCGAGGCTCCGGAGCGTGCGCGCCAGCTCCCACAGGTTGGCGTCGGCGACCTTGCCGCTGAGCAGCTCGTTGCCGATGAGGCACGCGGCCGCGCTCGAGACGATGCGCCGCTCGCTCACTCTCGCTCCAGCTCGCGCGTGAGGGGGAGGCCCTCTTCGGTGAGGCCCAAGAGCTCTTCGACCCGCTTCTCCGCTGCGTCCAGGCGGCTCTGCGCGGCGCGCGCCAGGCCGACCCCCTCCTCGAAGAGCGCGACGCTCTGCTCGAGCGGAAGATCTCCGCCCTCGAGCTGCTCCACGATGGCGCCCAGCCGGTGGACGGCGGCCTCGAAGCCGTCCTGGCTGCCGGCGGGGGGGGGCTTCTTGCTGCTGGCCATGGCTTGCTCCTGCTAGGGGTGAGGTTCGTCGGGGTGGGGCGCGCGTGCAAGGGTGATGCTCACCGAGCCCGCGGGTAGGCCGAGCTGCACGAGCACGCCGTCCGGATCCGGGGAGGCCGGCAGCGCCCAGCCGACGGCGGTGTTCAGCCTGACGCCGACGGTGGACCGCGCGCCACGCGCGGCGTCGAGCGTGAGCCAGAGCGTCCCCGGACCTTCGCTCTCAGGGAGCTCCGCGCGCCCGCGGAGCCCTCCGTGGGCGATGGCGCGCACGTCGGGGTCGGCGTCGAGGCGCGCGGCGAGCTCGAGGGTGGCGGCCGCCCGGGCTCCTCCGCGGGCAGCGAGGGCTCGGGCGATGGCGCGGCGCACGGGCGCGGCGGGCTCGTACAGGTAAGCCTCCGCGAGCCGTCCGGTGGCCCCCGCGCGTGCGGAGCGCGCGAGGCCGAGCGCGACGTGTGCGCGGACGCTCGCGTCCGGGTGCTCGAGCAGCTCGCGCAAGCGCGCGTCTTGGTCCAGGGGGTCACGCTCCGCGAGGCCGAGCGCGGCCAAGGGCGCCGCGAGCCGATCGGTGTCGAGCAGCTCCAGCAGGCGCGCGGTGGGGGTGCGCCGCCGGGCGCTGGGGTCCAAGAGCGCCGCGGCGAGCCGCGCCGACAGCGGGGTGTGCGGCGCGCGCGCGAGGCGTGCCGCCGCGACCGGCGCGCAGGCGCGGACGCGCGCGAGCGCGCCGATGATGCTGGGATCGTCGCTGGTGGTCAGGGGGGCGCAGGCGGCGGCGTCGAGCTCGGCGCCGGCCCACGCCGCGATGGCTCGGGCGTCGGGCGTGCCATCGCGCAGCAGCGCGTCGAGCGCGGCGGCGACGCCCTCGATGGGCTCTCCGAGGGCGCGCTGGCGCACGAGGGCTGCGCGCAGCGCGAGGCCGCGCGTCGAGGGGGCTCCGAGGGCTCGGGCGATGGCGCGGCGCGCGGCGGGCGCCGGCGCGAGCGCGAGCGCGTAGGCGATCGCCGACCCGGCGGCGGACCTCGGCCACGCCGCCGCGAGCGCGGCGACGCCCTCGGCGCCGCAGCCGGCCAGCGCGGTGGCCGCGGCCTCGCTGGGCGGGTGCTGCTCGAGCAGCGGCAGCAGCGCCGGCACGAGCGCGGGGTGACCTTGCTCGAGCGCGAGCTCGAGCGCCTCGTCGCGCGTCGTGGGGCGGGTGAGCGCCGCCGCGAGGAGCGGCGCCGCTCGCGGCGAGCCGAGCCGGACCCACAGGCGCGCGGCCGCGAGCTGCTCCTCCGGCGGCGCGCCCGCGCGTGACCAGCGCGCCGCGAGCTGCGCCGGCTCGGTGCTGCCGAGGGCGATGAGCGCGAGCGCCGCCTCCACACGGGTGGCGAGCGGGCCGCGGCGCGCCGCCTCGCGGAGCGGCTCGAGCAACCGCTGATCACCGAGCTTGGCTGCGGCGCGGAGCCAGGGGACGCTCGGGCGCGCGCCGCCGACGAGCAGGGCCGTGGCGTCGGTGGGGGGAAAGGCGAGCAAGGCGTCCTCGGCCGCGATGGCGGCGTCCGTGCTCCCCGCGAGGCTGCGGACGAGCACGGCGAGGCTGGAGGGGTGGCCGTCGGCGGCGAGCGCGAGCGCCGCCGTGTGGCGCGCCCACGTCACGAGCGGCTCGGGCGCCATCGGCAGGCCGAGGACGCGCCCGAGCGCAGCGCGCGCCGTGGGCTGGTGCGCGTGACGGGCGAGGGCTCGCACCGCCGCGAGGCGCTGCTTCGGCTGGGTGGCGGCGAGCCCGCCGGGGGCGAGCGTGCTGGCCAGCAGCTCGAGGCTGGGCTGCGTGCCGAGCTCCGCGAGCTGGGCGAGGCCGCGGAGCTGCGCGGCCTCGGTGGGCTCGGAGAGCGCGGCGCGGGCTCGCTCGAGGCCTTCGCGTCGGCCGAGCCGACCGCGCGGGGAGGAGCTCTTCGTGGCGCCGAGGGCCATGGGCTGCACCGGGAGCGCTCGCGCTGGAGGCGCCCCGAGCGCGAGGATCCCGACGAGCAGCGCGCGAGGAGGCAGCCTCACGGTCGCGGCGCGGCCCCCCCGAGGACGAGGACCCCGAGCCCCGTCTTGGGGCTCGGGGCTTGACTCACCGCTTGCCAGCTCACGGTCTCGGCCACGTCATCACGATGGGCCAAGCCGCGCAGCGCCTGGACGAGGGCGAAGGCCTGGTTGAGGGCGAGCTGCTCGGCCTCCGGGGCCGCGGACGTCGGCCGGACCCCGACGAGCGCGACGGAGCCCGGGTGCGCGGCGAGCTCCGTGGCGAGGGCGCGCAGCCACACCTCGCTGCCGGCCGTGAGCTGCGCCGCGCCGTCCTGGAGCTCGAACCGCGGAGGCGCGCTGAGGATGGCCCAGCGCCGGCCCGCACGCTCCTCCAAGCGGACCAAGGGCCGCGCCCGCGGAGGGGGTGAGGGCTCGGGGCAGCCGTCGTCGTCCTCGAAGCCGTTGAAGGTCTCCGGAGCCTCCGGGCAGCGGTCCGCGGCGTCCACGATGGTGTCCCCGTCGCGGTCCGGGCTGGGGCAGCCGTTCAGCTTGGGATCTTCCCGGGGGAGCCCGGGCTCGTTCGGGCAGGCGTCATCGGCGTCGAGGATCCCGTCGCCGTCATTGTCCGGGTCCGGGCAGCCGTCGTCGTCCTGGACGCCGTCCTGATCCTCCGGCTCGCTCGGGCAGCGATCGAGCGGATCGGCGAGGCCGTCCCCGTCGCTGTCGCGCACGGGGCAGCCGCGCCTCGCGCCCGGAGCGTCCGGCCCGGGCTCGTTCGGGCAGGCGTCGACGGCGTCGAGGATCCCGTCGCCGTCGTTGTCTGGGTCCGGGCAGCCGTCGTCGTCTTGGAAGCCGTCCTCGTCTTCGGCCTCGCGCGGGCACTGGTCGACGTCATCAGGGACGCCGTCGTCGTCGTCGTCGAACTCGGGGCAGCCGTCGTGGTCCTCGAAGCCGTCGAGATCTTCCGCGAGCTCCGGGCACTCGTCGCGCTCATCCGGGATGCCGTCCGCATCCGCGTCTCGGACGCGTGGGGCCCAGGCGACGCCGACCACCCCGCGGACGAGGGGGACCCCGACGGCGTCGGAGAGCGGCAGCTCCGCGCCGGCGATGAGGGAGCCGTCGGGGCCGAGCGCGTAGCGCGCCGACAGCGCGAGCCGCGCCGCTGACTGGCGCGCGGCGGCGAAGCGAGGGCTGAGGCCGAGGCCTCCCGCGGCCTCGACGTTCCACTGCCACTTGCCCTCGGCATCCCAGCCGAAGGCTTGGGGGCGCAGGGTGACGCCGGCGGCCCAAGGCAGCTCGTGCCCGTAGTCCTCGCCGCCGTAGACGCCGGGCTCGGCGCGCAGCCGTGCGCCCGCGCTCGCGCGCAGATCGATCGCCACGAGCTTGAGCTCTCCGAGCAGCCGGAGCTGCCCCGCGACGGAGGGCTCACCGAGGTAAGCGTCGCGCGTCGCGGTCGGGAGCTCCAGCCGAGCCAGGGCGGCGAGCCCGAAGCCCCCGAGCGCTCCCGGAGGCACCAGGCTGTACTTCCCCCCCAGCGCGACGTCTCCGAGCGCCCAAGGGCTCAGCGCGCCCACCCCGAGCGCTCTGCGCTGCGCGGCGCTCGCGTCGCCGGCTTGGTAGAGGACCCCAGGCACCTGGAGCGAGAGCGCCAGCCGCTCACCCAGCCCGAGGCTCGCGGTCAGATCGACGGCCGCTTGATGGAGCAGGGGCGAGGACGTGGCGCCGCTCGGCGTGGTCAGCTCGATGGAGCGGTGCGCGTAGCTCAGCCAGGCGCCCAGATCCCAGGCCCACGGCCCGGGCGCGGAGGTGGGCTCGAGCACCAGGGCGCCCTGCGCGTCCGCGGGCGGCTCGAACCGGCGCAGGTTGGGCGGGGCGGTCGCCAGGGCAGGCGCCGTCAGGCAGAGGCCAGCGAGTGAGAGGCCGAGGCCGAGGCGAGCCACCATGGCCCCCCAGCCTACCGACGAAGGCCGCGACGTGGCGGAAAAAGCGACGTTGCGGCGAAGCTCGCGCTCGGCCACGCAGTTCTTGCTTGCGACGGCCAGCGCTCAAGCCTACCCGCCTTCCCACCTCCATGGACGCCATCCGGATTCGCGGGGCACGCCCCCTCTACGGCACCATCCCAGTGGGGGGCGCCAAGAACGCTGCGCTCCCCATCCTGTGCGCCACGCTGCTCTCCGATGGTGACAGCCTCCTCCGCAACGTCCCTGGTCTGCGGGACATCGACACCACGGCGGCGCTGCTCCGGTTTCTAGGGCGCGAGGTGCGCGTGGACATCCCGGAGGTGCGGGTCGCGCGCGCCACGCAGCCCGCGCGGCCGGAGGCGCCGTACGAGCTCGTCCGGCAGATGCGGGCGAGCGTGCTCGTGCTGGGGCCGCTGGTGGCCCGCTACGGCAAGGCCAAGGTGTCGCTCCCGGGCGGCTGCGCCATCGGCGCGCGCCCGGTGGACCAGCACCTCAAGGGGCTCGAGGCGCTCGGCGCCAAGATCCGCGTGGAGCACGGCTACGTGGTGGCGGAGGCGCCCCGGCTGCGCGGCAACGAGATCAGCTTCGACATGCCGACGGTCACCGGGACGGAGAACTTGATGATGGCCGCGGCGCTGGCCAAGGGCCGCAGCACGCTCGTCAACTGCGCGCGGGAGCCGGAGGTGGAGGAGCTCGGGCGGGTGCTCAACAAGATGGGCGCCACCGTCGAGGGCGCGGGCACCGACACCATCATCATCACGGGGCGGGACGAGCTGGCCCCCTTCGATCACGCCATCATCGCGGACCGGATCGAGGCGGGCACCTTCCTGGCGGCGGTGGGGGCCGCGGGGGGTGACGTCTTGGTGGACGGCGCACCGTACGACGACCTCGAGCCCGTGATCGCCAAGCTGCGCAAGGCCGGGATGGAGCTCGAGCGAGAGGGGGAGGGGATCCGGGCGCGCCGGCTCGGCCCCATCCGGGGGGTCAACGTCACGACCGCGCCGCACCCTGGCTTCCCCACGGACATGCAGGCGCAGCTCATGGCCATGATGTGCCGCTGCGAGGGGCAGAGCGTGCTCACGGAGACCATCTTCGAGAACCGCTTCATGCACGTCCCGGAGCTGGTCCGCATGGGGGCGGACATCGAGACCCGGAACAACACCGCGATCGTCACGGGGGTGCCGCGCCTGTCCGGGGCCAGCGTGATGGCCACCGATCTGCGGGCCAGCGCCAGCTTGGTGATCGCGGGCCTGGTGGCCGAGGGCGAGACCACCGTGCGGCGCGTCTACCACCTGGACCGAGGCTACGAGCGCATCGAGCGGAAGCTCGCGGCGGTCGGCGCGGACATCGAGCGCGTCCGCGAGGAGCCGGCGTCGTGACCGAGCCGCTCACCTTGGCCGTCCCGAAGGGGCGCGTGCTCAAGGTGCTCATCCCCTTGCTCGAGCGGGCAGGGGTGGACGCCCGGTGCCTGAAGCTGGACGACCGACGCCTGGTGCGTGAGAGCGACGACGGCCGCTTCCGTTTCCTGTTGCTCAAGCCCGACGACGTCCCGACCTACGTGGAGTACGGCGCCGCGGACGTGGGCGTGAGCGGCAAGGACATGCTGCTCGAGCGCCGCTATGACCTCTATCAGCCGCTGGATCTGGGGATCGGGCGCTGCCGCTTGGTGGTGGCCGCCCGGCGCGGCAGCGTACCGCCGGACGTGCCGCGCGTCGCCACGAAGTACCCTGGCATCGCGCGGAGCCACTTCGCGCGGCGCGGGACGCAGGCGGAGCTCATCATCGTGCAGGGCTCGGTGGAGCTGGCGCCGCTCGTCGGCCTGAGCCACCTCATCGTGGACTTGGTCGAGACGGGCGCCACGCTGGCGGAGAACGACCTCGAGGAGCGTGAGACCATCTGCGAGGTCAGCTCCGTGGTGGTGGCCAACCGTAGCCAGTTCAAGCTGCGGCGCGCCGAGGTGGAGCCCTTGATCGAGCGCCTGCGCGCGGTCGCGGCGGCGGCGCGCTGAGCGGTGGGGACGAGCGCGCGTGGCTCAGGGGGGCGCGGCGCGCGCGGGGGGCGCGATCGATGCCGCCGCTGCGCTCCCCGTGGGCTCGGGCGGCGCGTCCAGGGTGACCAGCGGCTTGAGGCGCTGGAGGGCGCGCGCGCCGATCCCCCGCACGCGCAGCAGCTCCGAGACACGACGAAAGCGCCCGAGGCGCCCGCGCAGCGCGAGGATCTGCTCCGCTCGGCGCTTGCCGACCCCGGGCAGCCGCCGGAGGTCGTCCTCCGTGGCGAGGTTGAGGACGAGCCGGCCGTCGGGCAGGACCGCGGGGCTGCGGACGCCCTCCGCGTCGCGGCCACAGCGCCGCGAGGGCGCTCGCGCCGAGGCGGGGGCGGGCGGAGCGGCGCTCGCGGGCGGCGGTGGCGCTGCGCTCGACGTGAGCGGCGTGGCGGACGCGGGGCTCGGGGGGGCGAGCCAGGCGCCGTCCTCGGAAGCGGGCGGCGCGGCGGCCGGGGCGGCGTGAGCGGCGCTCCCTTGGAGCGTGGCGGCGCCGACGGCCGCGAGCACCAGCAGGACGCCAGCGGCCGCGGCCGCGCGCAGCAGCGCCGGGGCCCAGGGGCTCTGCGCGTACCAGCGCGCGAGCCGCGGCGGCGCGGTGCGCTCAGGGGTCTCGTGGGGGTCCACTCGAGGCGCGTGGGTGAGCGCCGGCCACCCGGCGCCCACCCCCACTCCCGAGGACGACGGCAGCTCGTCCAAGGGCATCGTCATGCGCTCTTGGCGAAGGCGCTGCGGCCGTTGCTCTCCGCGCGCCGCGGCGTCGCCGAGGCGCCCTCCTCACGCGGCACGTAGTCGCGGATCTGCATCTCGCCCGACACCGGCACCGACTCCAGCTTCACGTTGAGCGAGCCGTCGGCGTTGACGAAGGCGACGCCGACGCGGTTCCAGTACTTGCTGCCACCACGCTCGGAAATTTGGTAAACGATCTTCATCTTGGCTTGGTCCATGGGGTCTCTCCGTTGCTGCGCGGCGGGGTTTCGCCGCGTCAGGGGAGCCTTTGCGCGGGCCGTGCCAGGCTGAATTGCGCAGGAAATGTCGTGGAAATGCGCCCTGAGGGGGCTGGCGATCGGGCGCCGGGGCGGTGGCGCTCCGCCAGGTGAGGTGCCGAAACGCGCGCGCCGGATTAGAGTCGCGCCCATGGCTTCGTTCTCTCGTCGTCACTTCCTCCAGGCCGCTGGCAGCGCGGCGGCCGGCCTTGGGATGGGCACCGGGGTGCTGCTGCACGGCGCCGAGGCGCAGGCGGCGCTCGACCCCCTCGTAGCGCGCCCGCCGCAGGGCTTCACGCCGCTGAGCCTCCCCGGGCGGATCGTCAAGGTAGAGAAGGGAGGGGACTTCGCGAGCATGATGCAGCCGAACCAGCTCTGGCCCAAGCCGGAGGTGGCCAAGGCGCTGCTGGAGAAGGCGATGACGGCGTTCACCGGCGCGCCGAACCTCGCCGAGTCGCTCAAGAAGTTCATCGCTCCGCAGGAGTCCGTCGCCATCAAGATCAACGGCATCGCGGGGCAGACGGGTTACACCATGGCGGTCAACTTCGAGCTCATCTTGCCGGTGGTGGAGGGGCTCATCGAGGCCGGCGTCAAGCCGGAGAACATCATGCTGTACGAGCAGTACTATCTCACGGGGTGCCGCGTCACCGTGAAGGGGTACAAGCTGCCAGACGGGGTGAAGGCGCAAAATCACATGAACGCCACGCACCCCATGCCGGACGTGATGGTCTATAACGGGCTCAAGACTCGGTACTGTAAGCAGTTCATGGACGCGTCGGCCGTCATCGACATGACCATGATCAAGGACCACAGCATCTGCGGCTACACGGGGACGCTGAAGAACATCACCCACGGCACCATCAACAACCCGCAAGATCACCACGGCACCGGCTGCAACCCGCAGATCGCGATGCTCTACAATCACCCCATCGTGCGCAGCCGCGTGCGCCTGCACATCACGGACGCCTTCAAGATCACCTACGACAAGGGGCCGCTCGATCGGGACCCGAAGACGCGCATCCCCCACGGCGCCGTCTATGTCGCCACGGATCCCGTCGCGATGGACCTCTACGGCTGGAACCTCATCGACAAGGAGCGTCGAGCGCGCGGGCTCAAGACCCTGGCGGAGTCGAGGCGTGAGCCCCGCTACATCCACGTCGCCGGGGAGCTGGGCCTCGGGGTCAGGGAATTGTCCGAGGTGAAGCTGCGTAGCTACACAGTGTGACCCAAGGTCGTGTCGGATGATGGTGCGCAGGCGAACCAGGACCAAGCTCGGGCCGGGCGCGCTCGCGCTCTCGCTGCTGCTCGGCGGGTGCAGCGGCGCCGCCGCCAGCGTCCCGGTGGTGTCCATCGCGGGGCCGCCGGGGGAGGCGCCGGAGGTGGCGCTCCCCAGCCCTGACAGCGTCAGCGTCCAGGAGCCGGGCGGTGACGCCCCGAACGCGCACGCCGCCGCGCTGTGGCGCCAGCTCACCGAGCCCTGGGGGGAGCGCAACGACAAGGACGATCAGCTCTGGGTGCCGCTGCCGGACTGGGAGCACTGGAAGCGCGTCCGCTACTGGGGCATCGAGCACTTCTCGGGCTGGCGCTATGGGGACCAGCACCACGTCGCCGCCGCCGCGGCGCTGCTGGACGTGAAGCCCGGGGAGCGCCACGACAGCGAGCGGTGTCTGCAGCGCTTCGACGCCGAGGCCATCCCGAAGGCCAAGCGGCTGGGGGTGGGCGTGACGTCTCGCCACGTCGTGACCCGGCGCTGGCGCGACAAGCCGCTCTACGTGGAGGTGGCGGACGGTTGGGCGGACAGCGCGTTCACGCGCCAGCACTACTCGGCGGCGTGGGCCGCTTACGCAGCGTACCCGGACGCCTGCCTGGTCTATTTCGCGGCGTTCCAGTGGCGTGACGACGAGGCGCTCGCTCGGCGCGCGCGAGACCGCTGGGTGGACGAGGGCTTCTCGCGCGTCCGCCCGCTCACCGAGCGCCGCCCCTACCGCAAGTAGGGCGTTCAGCGCTGCGCCAGCAGGAAGCTGACGATGTAGCCGGTGAGCGCCAGGAGCCAGAGCCCGGCGCGCCAGCGCAGCCCTTGCTCGAGCCCCCAGAAGGGCGCCAGGGGGGGGACCACCAGCGCCAGCGGCGCGCGCCAGCGCGGACGGCGCCGGAGCAAGCCGAAGCACAGCGCGACGTGGCTGGTGACCAGGAACGCGAAGGAGGCCGTGAGGGAGAGATAGGTGAGGAGGTCCACCTGGGGCCCGGAGCTTAGCCGGTGGGTCGCCAGCGTCACCTGTCCGGTCGGGGCGCTCCCGCCCTCGCCCGCTCGGGGCGGGAACTTTCGGCCTCTCCCGGGCGTCTCAGCGCCTCGCTCACCTCGTGGCGCTCCCAGCGCCGCGACGGGAGTGCTACATCCCGGCGGCGCCCCAAGAAAGTCGCTGGGGCCGGCCGCCACCCTGCTAAGCTGAAAGTCCCCACGTGCGCTCCTATCTGATCACGGCCGCGGCCGTCCTGGGCTTGTTGGCTCCGCTCCCCTTCACGCTCGGCAAGGCGCGCGCGGACGGCGTCGCCAGCCGCCCCGGCATCCTCTCGGTCAAAGATCTCAAGCCCGGGATGAAGGGCTATGGCCTGACGGTGTTCGAGGGCACCAAGCCCGACAAGTTCGACGTCGAGATCATCGGGGTCCTGAAGGACTTCCAGCCCAAGCAGGAGCTCATCCTCATCAAGACCAAGCACCCGCGCCTGGAGGTCGCCAAGGTCGTGGCGGGGATGAGCGGCAGCCCCATCTACATCGACGGCAAGATGATCGGCGCCTACTCTTACGGCTGGGGCTTCGGCGTCGAGCCGGTGGCGGGCGTCACGCCCATCCGCAACATGCTGGACGATCTGGACCGCCCCTTCCCGAAGGCCCTCGACGGGATCCAGCTCGGGATCCAACCGCGCGGGGCTCAGCGCCAGCGGCTCGCGGCGCTGGGCGGCTCCCGGTGGCGCGGCAAGCTCGCTGACTATGATCTCGGCAAGCACGCCGAGCAGCTCGCCAGGGCCAAGCAGCAGGCGGGCCCGAGCGCGCAGGTGGCCGCGGCGGTGACGCCGCTGCTGATGGGCGGGGTCACCACGGGGGCCATGGAGGTGGCGCGGGAGCTGCTGTCGCCGCTGGGCTTCGAGCCCATGCAGGCGGGCGGAGCCGGCGGAGAGGTGGAGGCGGACGCCCCCACGCGCTTCGTGGACGGCGGCGCCATCGGCGTGCAGCTCGTGAGGGGTGACATGGGAGCGATGGGCCTCGGCACCGTCACCCGCGTGGAGGGAGACAAGCTGATTGGCTTCGGTCACCCCATGATGCAGGCGGGCTACACCGCCCTGCCCACGGCCATCGGCAAGGTGCTGTGGTTCATGTCCACGGCGCAGCGCTCGTTCAAGATGGGCTACCCGGTGCGCCCCGTCGGCGCGCTCATCGGCGACCGCCAAGCCTCCGTCGTGGTCAGCCACTCCGCGAAGGCGCCGGTCATCCCCGTCACGCTCAAGATCAAGGGTGCCACCGGGGCTCCGTACACCGAGTGGAAGTTCGAGGTGGCTCACGAGAAATTCATGGCGCCCACCTTCATGGCCATCGCGCTCGGCACGGTCATGCAGACCACCGCCTCCGAGCGCATGGACGTGAGCTGGACGGCCAAGAGTAAGCTCAAGCTCAAGGGCTACCCCGCCATCCAGGCGGAGGACTTCGGGGTCGCCGTGGGCGGCACGCCCGAGCCCGGAGATTTCTTCCGGACGGCGATGGTGCGCAACGCCGCCATGCTCCTGAACAACCCCTGGGGGCCGGTGCAGATCGAGAGCGCGGAGATGGAGTTCGAGCTGCGCTATGGCCGGGAGATCCAGCGCCTGCGCGGGATGGAGCTGCTCGACCGGGAGGTGGATCCGGGGCAGCCCGCGCGCATCCGGCTGACGCTGATCCCCTGGGCGGGCAAGCCGCAGACCCGCGTCATCTCCGTCCCCATCCCCAAGCGCCTGGCAGGCCAGTCGGTCACCTTGTTCATCCAGCCGGGCTACACCCAGTCGCCGGAGCTGGCGGACCCCGAGACCCTGGGTGACCTCATCGCCAACCTCGGCGTGGCGTCGTACCCTCCCAAGTCCATCTGCGTCACCTACACGGATCTCTCCCTGGGCGTGGCGTACCAGGGACGGCTGGCGCGCCAGCTCCCGCCAGGCGCCTTCGACGCCCTGCGGCCCACCTCTGGCTCCATCATCCCGGAGCGCGTGGCGAGCGTGCCGCGGGAGTTCATCCCCATCCCAGATTTCATGATCGGCACGGACTCCGTCACCGTGAAGGTACGCCCGGCGCTCCGCTAGGCGTCGACCTGCTCTCTACGAAGCTCGCTCATCGACCCACCACCGATAGACCCCACCATGAATTTCGCTCGTCGCATCGTGCTGCCCTCGGCCGCTCTCGCCCTCACCACCGTTGCTCTTCATGCGCTCGCCGTGGGCACGCGCCGCTTCGAGCTCGGCTCCGCCGACGACTTCAAGGGTGGAGAGCTCAACGGCGTCGCCGTTGGCTCGGACGGTACGCTGAGGCCCGGCTGGGATCTCGGCGCGCAGCCGGTCGCGGACGTCAGCACCCTCTGGGCCGCGCTCGCCATGCCGGACGGTTCGGTGCTGCTCGGCACCGGCAACGAGGGCAAGCTGGTGGAGATGCGGGGCGGCGTCAGCAAGGTGCTGGCGGAGACCAAGGCGCTCGCGGTCACCTCCCTCACCCAGGCTTGGGGCGGGGCCGTCGTCCTCGGTACGCTGCCAGAAGGCAAGGTGATGAAGTGGCACGGTGGCAAGCTGACGGAGCTGGTCACGCTGAAGGACACCGATCACGTCTGGGCCGTCGCCTTCGACAAGAAGAGCAACGTGGTCTACGCGGCGACGGGTCCCCAGGGCAAGCTCTGGAGGATCGAGGCCTCCGGCAACGCGCAGGTGTACTTCGACGCGGAGGAAGATCACCTGATGAGCTTGGCGGTGGGGCCGGACGGCGCCGTCTACGCCGGGGCCAGCGACAACGCGCGCCTCTACAAGGTGACGGCCGCCAACCGCGCTAGCGTGCTCTACGATTTCAACCGCACGGAGGTGCGCGCCATCGCCGTGGCGCCCGGGGGCGTCCTCTACGCCATCGCCAACGAGCTGAGCAGCGGCAGCTTCGCCGGTGGCTTCGGCCGCGGCTCGGTCAACACCGCGGCGACGCCGTCCAGCGCCGGAGCGGGCGCGCGAGGGCGAGGGATCTTGGTGAAGCTCGACGCCGACGGCACCCCGGACACCCTGTTCGAGGACTCCTCCGAGCACTTCGTCAGCCTCACGCTGGGAGAGGACGGCAAGCCGCTCGTCGGGACCGGGGCCGAAGGGCGCGTCTACCGCGTGGAGGACGACCACTCCACGCTCATGCTCGCGGACGTCGCGGAGCGTCAGATCACGGGGCTCGTCTCGAGCGGTAAGCAGCAGTTCGTCGTGGCCAGCGACCCCGCCGTGCTGCGGCCCGTCCGTGGGCTCGGTGGCGCGGACGCGGTCTGGACCAGCAAGGTGCTGGACGCCGGCATCCGCGCTCGTTACGGCCGCCTCGCCTGGGACACCAGCGGGAAGGTGGAGCTGTCCACGCGCAGCGGCAACACCTCCACACCAGACGCCACCTGGTCGGCGTGGAGCAAGGGGGTCACCGCGCCCGCCCTCGTGGGGAGCCCGAGCGGGCGATTTTTCCAGGTGCGCGCGCGCTTCAACCAGGGGCCCGGCGCGGAGCTCTCGCGCGTCGAGGTCGCCTTCGTCACGGACAACCTCCGGCCCACCATCACGGGCATCGACGCCAGCTCGGGCTCCCAGCGCTCGAGCTCGGGGGGCTCGGGGGTCCAGAGCTCCGGGGGGAGCGTGCAGCGCTCTACCGAGACGCGCGTGAACCTGAGCTGGCGCGTGGACAACCCGGATCAGGACGAGCTCCGCTACCGCTTGCACTATCGGCCCGTGGGAGGCGCCACCTGGTACGAGCTGCTCAAGCCCGGTGAGAAGCTGACGGCGCCGTCCTACGCGTGGGACGTGTCGTCGCTGCCGGAGGGGCGTTACAAGGTGCGCGTGTCCGTCAGCGACGAGCCCTCCAACCCCCCGGAGCGCGTCAAGCGTCACGAGCGAGAGAGCAACGTCATCGTGGTCGACACCTCGGCGCCGACGCTGGAGGGGCTGAAGGTGACGGGCAAGAAGATCACGGGCATCGCGCTGGACGGGGCGAGCGCCATCCAGCGGATCGAGGCGGCGGTGGCAGGGACGGAGGACTGGGCCCCCTTCGCGCCGCTCGACGGCATCTTCGATGAGCTGCGCGAGGAGTTCGAGCTCGACGTGAGCAGCCTCGTGCCCCAGGGCGGCACGCTCGTCAGCGTGCGGGTGTTCGACCAAGCGGGCAACATGAGCGTCCGCAGCGTCTCGGTGCGCTGAGCCAGCGTCCAGCGCCGTCGCGTGCCGACGCTCGAGCTGCGTGCTAGAACCCGAGCGTCGGCCTTGCTTATGTCTCGGGTGTCGCGTGTCTTGGTGGTGCTGTGCTTGTGGCTCGGGGCCGGCGCGGCGAGCTGCGCCTCCAGCGAGGCGGAGGGGCCGTGGCTCGACGGCGGCGTCGCGGGCGGAGCTGGCGCCGCGGGGGGCGGCGGGCTCGACGGAGCGGTGCTGGACGTCGACGTCCCGGATCGAGGCCCGCCGGAGGCGGGGCCGGGGCTACATCCCGTGTGCTCCCTGGGGTGTCGGCTGGACGATCCGGCGGCGTGCAGCGCCGCGGGCGCAGGCGGCGCGGGAGCGGAGGACGCGGGCGACGCCGCTCCGCCCGCGCCCGCCGAGGGCTGCGTGCTGAGAGAGGGCACGGACGCGGGGCTCCAAGCGCAGTGCGAGCCGGTCGGCCTGGGTCGAGACGGCGCCCCCTGCCTCGGGCCTGGTGACTGCGCTCCGGGCCATGGCTGCGTGGGTGAGGCGGGCGCCGCGGTGTGCCGCGCCTTCTGCTGTGCGGGCACCGGGAGCTGCGCGGCGGGGCGCACCTACTGCGCCACGCTCCCGCTGCGAGATCTCCAAGCGGGAGACGCAGGGCTCGTCGCGCCCGTGTGCATCCCCGCGGATGGCTGTAGCTTGAGCGAGCCGTGGCCCTGCAAGCCAGGGACCCCATGCACCTGCGGCGCCGAGCTCGCCTGCATGGTGGTGCGCGCGGACGGCACGACGAGCTGCGTGGCCCCTGGGGAGGGACGCCAGGGTGACGCTTGCCCGTGCGCCTGGGGCTACGTGTGCTCCCAAGCCAGCGGCAAGTGCCTCCAGCTCTGTCCCTTGGGGGCGCTCCCGAGCTCCTGCGGGGACGGGCGCTGCCAGACGACGGGACAGCTCCCGGACGGCTGGGGCGTGTGCATCGGGAGCTCTCCGGACGCGGGCTGAGCACGACGGCAGCTTGGGTGGCTCGTCCAGGCCTCGTCAGGGGATGAAGGTGTCGACGGCGGGGAGCGTGCTCAGCCGCTCGGTGGACTCCAGCTCCGCGTTGACGACGGCGCCGATGATGAGCGCGATGCAGCAGAGCCACACCCAGAGCAGCACCACCGCCACGGCCGCGAGGCTGCCGTAAAAGAGCGTGTAGCGCGCCAGGGTGCGCGCGTAGTAAGCAAAGCCCGAGGAGATGAGCGAGCCGGTGACCACGGCGGTCAGGGCGCCGGGCCACACGCGGCGCTCGACGCCCGGTCGGCGGACGGCGATGCGGTAGAACAATGCCAGCGCGGCGGTGCCGCCGACCCCAGCGACGACCAGGCCCACGAGGTGCGGCGTCAACAAGGACGTGGAGTCTGCGGGCCGCCCGAGCAAGGACAGCAGCCGCGCTGGGCCGCCGGAGAGCGTCACCGTGACCGCGCTGGCCGCGGTGAGCGCACCCGCCACCGCGAGCACGCAGCCCAGCGCGATGAGCCGCTTGGACAGCCAGCCCCGCGGCTCTGCGTGCAGCGCGCGCTCCACGACGTCGAGCAGGGTGTGGAAGGCGCTGGAGGCGAGCCAGAGGGCCCCCATCAGCGCCGCGGGAGCGACGAGCTCGCTCGAGTGCCTGAAGCTCCGGTGCACCAGCTCCTGGACCTCCTCCGGGGCGAGATCCAGCGCGTCGCTCGCGAGCCGTAGCGTGCCGCCCATCGTCTCCACCACGGTGGTGAGCACCCAGCCGGCGAAGGCCAGCATGGGCACCAGGGCCAGGAAGAAGTCGAAGGCCATGGCGTTGGCCAGCCGCAGCCAGCCCATGCGGTGGAGGTCCTGGAGGACCCGCAGGGTGAAGCTGCCGGCGACCGACCGCTCGAGCGAGCGAGCGAGGCGCCCACGCGTGCGGGCGTAGAGGTCGGACAGCGGCTCGGTCATGACGTCGTCGCCCCCGCGACCCTACTCAAGCTGCGCCGGCTCGTCTCATGCGAAGAGAGGGCTATACTGGGGGAGATGTGGCAGGCCAGACGATCGGGCAGGCTGCTCCCCGCCCTGGCTTGCCTGGTGGGCTTCGCTCACCCAGCGCTCGGTGCGCAGGGGCTGGCCACGGCGGAGGCCGGGCCACGGCTGGCGGCGCTGGAGCTGGTGGAGGCCGCGCCCCCGGCTCCCGGACAGGCGGGGACTCACTGGGTGGCCCTCGAGCTGGAGGGTGAGGAGGGGCGCGCCGCGTGGGTCTTCGAGCTGAGCGAGGCTGGGAGCGTGGACAGCGTCTCCTCCGCGTGGCTCACGGCGCTATCGGAGGTCACCGCGCTGCGGGTCTTGCCCCCGGTGCGAGCGCCGCTGCTGTGTGGTGGCTCCGGTCCGGAGCAGACCTTCGCCGCGCGCGCGGGCACGGCGCTGGAGCCCACGCGCGCCGACAGGTTCTCGACGGGCTCGGCGGCGCTCGCGGCGCAGGGGCTGCAGCTCCCCAGCCTAGCCGAGCTGCGGCTCGGTCAGAGCGAGCGCCCTCACGCCGTGGTCTACTATGACGTCCCGGCCGGCGGCGGGCGCACCGCTCCGCTCCGAGTCCACGCGCCGGGGGGCCCAGCGCTCGGAGAGCTGGCCGACCTGGCGACCCCGGAGGAGCTCGTCGACGTCCGCCTCACCAGCGTGTCGTCGCGGGCCCGCAGCCTGGCCGGCGTGGCCCAGCGGTCCGCGTCGGATCTGGGGCTGACGTGGGACAGCGCGCGCGGCAAGAGCAATTTTCAGGTGCGGCGCGCGCTCTTGCTCGACGGGGCGGAGGGCTCGGTGTGGCTGGCGGAGCTGAGCGCCTCGCTCGGGCTGCTCCAGGAGAGCCTGATCGCCAACGGTGTGGAGGTCGTGGCGTCGGCGGTGGGCCGCTACCTCGCGGACGCCGAGCGAGCGTGCGCCGAGCGCGTCCAGCAGGCCTTGCAGGGCGGGGGGGCGGTGGCCCCGGTGTGCAGCCCGGGCACGCTGCTGAGCCCGGTGGCGGCGCCAGACTGTGAGCCGCTGAGCGGCGGGGCGCTCGCGGCCACAGCGCTGAGCTGCGGTGAGCTCGATGAGCTGGCCTTCGTGTTCGGTGGCCAGCGGCCTCAGGGGCTCGTCGTGTCGCGCTGGAGTGGGCGCATCGGGCGCCACACCCCGACGACCCTCGCGCTGACCGAAGCGGCCATGCTCGATCGGACGCCGAGGGTTCCGGTCGTCGTCGCCACGGCGCTCGACTCGAGCGGCTGTGGGGGAGCAGGGTGGGGAGGCACCAGCGGCGGGCCAGACCCGGGCGGAGGCGGTACGGGCGCCAGCCGCGGGCCATGGTGGGACGACGAGGTGTCCGAGCCCTACCCCCGCTCCGACGTGGAGTGCGGGACCTTCTGGGATCCAACGTCGTGCTCGGCGGAGCCTGGACCCTCGAGCGGTGATGGGTGCGGCCGTCAGCCGGACGAGGTCGCCTCGGACACGGGGGACACCTGCGCCGGTGACGGCAGCGATCAGGGAGAGACCTGCGCCGGAGACAGCTCCTCGACGGACGGCGCCGAGGGAGAGACCTGCGCCGGAGACAGCTCCTCGACGGACGGCGCCGAGGGGGAGACCTGCGCCGGCAGCTCCTCTGGAGAGGGTGACACCTGCGCCAAGGGCGGCGGCGGTGGCGACGACTGCGCCCTCCGGCGTCCCCGGCGGCCACCTCTACGGGTGAGCCAGCTCGTCTTGGCCTTCGCCCTGGTGGCGCTGGTGTGGCGCCGGAGCGGGCGCCCTGGGCGCTCCACCTCCCGCTGAGCGGCGTGAGCTGCGCTGGCGCATGGTGGGGCCCCGACGGGTGGCGGGCGGCGCCGCCGAGCGGGGGTGAGCACCTCGCCGCATCGGGGGCGCGGCGGCGCGCCTCGGGTTGAAACTCTCGGCGACTGGGCCCATGGTACGGCCCCCGACGACGGGAGAAAGGTCTTGAAATGACTCAGTCCGTGCCCACCAACCACCAGCAGCTCATCGCCTGGGTCAACCAGTGGGCCGCGCACCTCCAGCCGAGCCGCGTGCACTGGTGTGATGGTTCGGAGGCGGAGTACCAGCTGCTCTGTGACCTGATGGTCAGCGGGGGCACCTTGACGCGGCTCAACCCCGAGCTGCGCCCCAACAGCTTCCTCTGCCGGAGCGATCCAGCGGACGTCGCCCGCGTGGAGGACCGCACCTTCATCTGCACCGAGACCCAGGAGCAGGCCGGCCCCACCAACAACTGGCGAGCCCCCGCGGAGATGAAGGCCCTGCTGAAGGAGCACTTCAAGGGCGCCATGCGCGGCCGCGTGATGTACGTCATCCCCTTCAGCATGGGACCCATCGGCTCCCCCATCGCCAAGATCGGCGTGCAGCTCACGGACTCCCCCTACGTGGTGGCCAACATGCGGATCATGGCGCGCATCGGCACCCCGGTGCTCCAGTGCCTCGGGGAGGGGGAGTTCATCCGCTGCCTGCACTCCGTCGGCGCGCCCCTCGGCCCTGGGCAGAAGGACGTGCCCTGGCCCTGTGACGCGGACAACAAGTACATCACCCACTTCCCCGAGACGCGGGAGATCTGGTCGTATGGCTCGGGCTATGGCGGTAACGCCTTGCTCGGCAAAAAATGCCTGGCCCTGCGCATCGCCAGCTTCGTGGGGAAGCAGGAGGGGTGGATGGCCGAGCACATGCTCATCTTGGGGCTTACCTCCCCCAAGGGTAAGACGTACTACGTCGCGGCGGCCTTCCCCAGCGCTTGTGGCAAGACCAACCTGGCCATGCTCGTGCCCACCTTGCCCGGCTGGAAGGTCCGCACCGTGGGCGATGACATCGCCTGGATGCGCCAAGGCCCCGACGGCCGGCTCTACGCCATCAACCCGGAGGCGGGCTTCTTCGGCGTGGCTCCGGGCACCAATGAGAAGAGCAACTACAACGCCATGGCCACCGTGCGCCGTGACAGCATCTTCACGAACGTGGCCAGCACGGACGAGGGCGACATCTGGTGGGAGGAGATGAGCCCCCCGCCCGCGCACCTCATCGACTGGAAGGGCAAGGATTGGACGCCGGAGAGCGGGACCAAGGCGGCTCACCCCAACGCGCGGTACACCACGCCGGCCAGCGCCTGCCCGGTCATCGACCCGCGCTGGGAGGATCCGCAGGGCGTTCCCATCAGCGCCTTCATCTTCGGCGGGCGGCGCGCGGGCGTGGTGCCGCTCGTCCATCAGGCCTTCGACTGGGAGCACGGCGTGATGCTCGGCTCCATCACGGCCAGCGAGACCACCGCCGCGGCCACGGGCGCGGTGGGGCAGCTCCGGCGCGACCCCTTCGCCATGCTCCCCTTCTGTGGCTACAACATGGGGGACTACTTTGGGCACTGGCTCGACATGGGCGCCCAGCTCGGCGCGCACGCGCCCAAGTGCTTTTACGTGAACTGGTTCCGCAAGAGCGCGGACGGCAAGTGGCTGTGGCCTGGGTTCGGGGAGAACAGCCGCGTCCTGGCGTGGATCTGCGAGCGGCTCGAGGGAGAGGGCGGCGCGGAGCAGACGCCCATCGGCTGGGTGCCCAGCAAGACCGGCCTGAACCTCGAGGGCATCCGGGTGTCGCCCGAGGCCATGACGGAGCTGCTCGCGGTGGACCGTGAGGAGTGGAAACGAGAGGTCCCCGCCATCCGAGAGTACTACGCAAAATTCGGCAGTCACCTGCCGGAGCGGCTGGCGCGCCAGGTGGATCTGCTCGAAGAGCGCCTGAACCAGGCGCCCTGAGCCCAGGGCCACGCCAGCGTGAGCGAAGCCTGGCTCCCAGCGGGGCCAGGCTTTCGTGTATGACTCGGGGTCATGGATCCGTCGTCGAACCAGCGCCGCGGCTACCAGTGGCTAGTGCAGATGGCGTCGCTCATCGCCATCGCGGGGGCGCTCTTCTGGTTGTTCTACTTCTTCGACGTGGTGACGGGCTCGGGGGGACCGCCTCCGGAGCAGCCCCCCGCCGGCTCCCTCGAGCGGTACCTCAAGTTCGACCCCGACGCGATCTCGGACGCGGTCAGCTCCCTGGGCGGGATGAACGCGGCGGTGCTCGGCATCGTCATCACGGTGGTGAGCATCATCGTGCAGCTCTCCGCCGATCGTTTCACGGGCGTCGCGCGGATGTTCCTCCGGGACCGCGTGAACCTGGGCGTGATGGGCTACTACGTCATCGCCACGGTGTGCGGCGTCTTCGTCAGCGTGAGCATGCGCCACGACTACGTGCCCCGCGTCACGCTGCTGGTGATGATGGGCGCCACGGCCGCTGGCCTGACGATGATGGCGCCCTACTTCGGCTACGTCTTCTGGTTCCTGGAGCCCAAGAACATCATCACGAGGATTCGCAGGGACTCGGTGACCGCGGCGACGAAGGGCGCCGCGGAGACCGAAGCGGCGCGCTCCGCGGCGTCTCAGGCGGCCACCTTGAGCGCCCTCGAGGAGCTCACGGACATCACCAGCAACAGCATCTCCGGGAAGGACAAGATCATCGCCAGCGCGGCCGTCGACGCGCTGAAGGATTTCACGCTGGAGTACCTGAAGGTCAAGCCAGCGGCGTCTCCGGCCTGGTTCACCATCGGGGCGGAGCTGCGCTCCAACCCGGACTTCGTCGCGATGGACCCGGAGAGCCTGGGTGATCTGGAGGCGCGGCGCACCTGGGTCGAGTGGCAGGTGATGCGGCAGTACCTCGGCATCTACAACGAGGCGCTGCAGCAGATGCGCGACATCAACTACCTCATCGCCATCGACACGCGCTACCTCGGCGAGGCGGCGGGGCTCTCCAGAGACGACGAGCTCGTGCGGCTCTGCTTTCGCTTCATGAACTCCTACCTGCGCGCCACCCTCAACGCCAAGGACGTGCGGACCGCGTACAACGTCCTCAATCAGTACCGGCTGCTCGTGGAGGCGATGATCCGTCAGGGCAACGCCGGCGCGGCGGAGGAGGGCGTGCGCCACATGAGCTACTACGGGCACGTGAGCTTCGACATGAAGCTCACCTTCGTCACGGAGACGGTGGCGTACGACATCTCCGCGCTGTGCCAGTACGCGCATGAGACGGGGAGCGTGGACGAAGAGCGCATGCTCCAGGCCTTCCTGGAGCTCGACCGGCCGCTGAGGGTGCGGAGTCAAGAGGCGGCCTTGCTGGGCGTGCGCAAGGCGCAGGTGAAGCTGGCGGCGTACTACCTGGCCCAGGGCGAGGAGGACAAGGCGCGCCGGGTGGCCGAGGACATGCGGGAGGAGCCGAGCGACCGGCTCTCGCAAATCCGGCTTCAGCTCGAGCGCGTGACGACGAAGGACTTCTGGGAGATCATCGACCGAGGGCGCAACTTCGAATACATGCCGGAGGCGCAGCGCGCCAAGATGGAGGAGTTCTTTGGCTGGCTGGGGGTGCCCGCCGGCTGACGCCGCTCAGCCGAGCAGCACCGAGAGCCGCTGGCGTGCCTCGGCCCAGCTCTCTACGATGAGCTGGGCTTGGCCGACGCGCTCGTGGCCGATCCGCGGATCTGGCAGCGCCACCACCTGCATCCCGGCCGCCCGCGCGGCCATGACGCCAGACGGTGCGTCCTCGAACACGAGGCAGCGCTCGGGGGCCACTCCGAGCGCCGCCGCTGCCGTCAGGAAGATGTCGGGGCTGGGCTTCAAGGCGCGCACGTCCGGGTGATCTCCGCAGACGACGGCGGAGAACAGCTCGACCCAGGGGTGATGGGCCACCTTCAGCTCATAGAGGAAGCGCTCACTGCTGGTGGCGATGGCGAGCGGGAAGCGCCCACCCACCCAGCGCACGAAGTCCTCCGCGCCCGCTCGCGGCTCACAGGACCGGAACAGCTCCAGCAGCCGGGGCTCACAGCGCGCCAGGTACTCCTCCGGGCCGAGGGGGAGCTCGAGCTGGCGCACGAGCAGCCGCGCACCCTCCAGCAGGTCCCGACCCATGAGCTGACTCTTCAGGGACCACTCGAATTTTTTGCCGTACTCGTCGAGCACCTCTTGTGTGGCGCGCGTGTAGAGCGGCTCCGTGTCGAGGAGACAGCCGTCGAGATCGAAGAGGAGCGCCGCTGGGCGCGTGAGCGTCATGGTTTCCTCAGCGGCAGCCCTGATCTAGGCTAGCGCCTTGATGGCTAGCCCGGACAACCGTTGTAAAGGGGTAGTCTACCACACCCTGCTCGAGGTGGTCCGCGTGCGCTGCGGCGAGGTCGTCGCGGCCAGCGTCGTGGAGCACACGGACGGCGCGCTGCGCGAGGCGCTCCGCTACGGCAGCATCGTGCGGGGGGGCTGGTACCCCGCGGCCTGGTACCGAGCGCTTCACCGCTCCGCCGCGCAGGTCACCAAGGAGCAGCGCTTGGCCTTCATCATCGGCCGGGAGAGCACCTTGGCGGATTTCAAGACGGGCTTCATGCGCCTCGTGCTCAAGGTCGTGTCCCCCAGCTTCGTGCTCAGCATGGGCTCACAGGTGTTCAATCGCTACTTCGAGCATGGCACGCTGAAGATTGAGCCCGGGACATGCAGCGCGGTGGTCACGTGGACGGACGTGCCGGGCTTCGACGCCAACCTCTGGGAGGACGTGCTCGGCGGGTGTGTGGGGGCGCTCATGGCGGGCGGAGCGCAGAACGTCAGCGCCCGACGGTTGAGCGGAGGACGCGACGGCGACCAGGGCTCGGTGGTAGAGCTGACTTGGCAGTGAGGCGCCGCCGCCCGCTGCTGCTGGCCGTCGTCGCGCTCGGCTGCGGCTGCGAGGACCAGCCATGGCCCGCGGGGCCGCCCCGCACCCCCGAGCAGCGCGCGGCCGCGCAGCTTTGGGCGGAGCGCTGCGTGCCCTGCCATGGTCAGGCCGGCACGGGCGACGGTGAGCGGGCGCAGACCTTGCGCACTCGGCCGCGCGATCTGACGGAGCGTGCGTGGCAAGACACGGAGCACGACGACGAGCTCCGGTTCGTCATCCTGCTGGGGGGCGAGCCCGCCGGCTACAGCGCGGAGATGCCCGCCAGCCCGGACCTCAAGGAGCGCCCCGTGGTGCTCGATCAGCTCATCGTCAAGCTGCGCTCGCTGCGGCGCTGAGGCTAGGCTCAGCCAAAGCCGAAGAGGGCGCTGAGCGCGTGCGTCCAGCGGCGCCGCCGCAGCTTGCGAAACTCCCCAGCGTCCAAGAACGAGCCGCCACAGTCGGGGCACTGCTCGAAGCCGACCTCCGGGTGACGGGGGTCGACGAGCGAGACCGTGCGCACCCGACACCGCGGACACTGGACGTTCGTGATCGGGTTCCAGCGCCGGCCGAGCGCGTCGGTGCCATCGTCGAGCTGCTCGGCCCCGACGCTCTCGAGCAGGCGCTCCCGCTCGCCGCGATCGAACCACAGCCCGCGACAGCGCGAGCAGCGGTCGACGATGACCCCAGCGTGCTCCACGCGCTCGGTGGGGGAGGCGCACTTCGGGCAGAGCATCGGCGCAGTATAGGCTTGGCCGAGCGCCCGCGTCGCCTGGTCGTGCGCGCCATCGACCCTGGAGGCTCAGGCGATGAGCCCGCCGGCGTCGACCACGATGGCTTGCGCCGTGACGGCGCTGGCGCGGGGCGAGGCCAGGCCCGCGACGACGTGGGCCACCTCCTCCGGCGTGATGAGGCGTGGCTGGCGGAGCGTCCCCAAGATGGCGGCGAGCGCGGCGGGGGGCTCGAGCCGGCTGCGCGCCACCACGTCCGCCACGGCGTGGGCCGTCATGTCCGTGTCGACGTAGCCGGGGCACACACAGTTGACGGTGACGCCGCTGCCCGCCACCTCGGCCGCCACGGAGCGGGTGAAGCCGAGGACGGCGTGCTTCGACGCGGTGTAGGCGGCGATGTAGGGCGCGCCGGTGCGTGAGGTGACCGAGGCGATGTTGATGATGCGGCCGAAGCGCCGCTCCACCATGCTGGGCAGGAAGGCTTGGGTGGCCAGGAAGGTCCCGGTGGCGTTCACCGCCAGGACGTGGTTCCACGCCTCCAGGGTCTGAGCGCGGACGCTGGCGGAGCTGGCGACCCCGGCATTGTTGACGAGGATGTCCACCGAGCCCACGAGCTGCGCGGCGCGGGCGGCGAGCTGCTGGACGCTCTGCTGGGAGCTGACGTCGACGGTCGCGGCGAAGGCACGCTGACCGGTAGCCGTGAGCTGGGCGGCCACCGCGTGCGCCGCGGCCTCCGAGCGCGCCGCCACCACGACGCTGGCGCCCCGCTCCGCCAGCTCTCGCGCGATGGCCGCGCCGATGCCCCGATTGCCGCCCGTCACTACCGCGGTCTTTCCGGCGAGATCCATCCCACGCTTGTAGCGGACCCACGGCGCGCGCGGGGGTGAAACGCGCCGCCGCGCCTCGGGGCTCAGTTGTCGTCCAGCAGGCGCCCGCGACGGATGAGCGGCGCTCCGTCGGCGCGGACGCTGGAGCCGAACTGACAGGCTGCGATGCTGCTCTTGGCTGAAAACTCAGCGCCCGTGATGCCGACGGCGGGATCACCGATGGCGAGGTGCAGCCCCGGGAGGTTTTGATCCACCAAGCTCTCTCCCGTGGCCTCCACGAGGCCCGCGTTGACGCCGAGCGCGACGAGCCCCACCCGGTCGGAATTGGGTCCGTGCGCGAACAACGCCTCGAGCTGCGCGCGCAGCCCCTGATCGGCGCACTCTACCCGGACGACCTTGCCAGCTCGCAAGTACAGGCTGACGGGCTGCTCGTGGCGCGCTTGCCGGCTACGGCCCAGCTCCGTCCCCAGAGAGGCGTTCGCCACGAAGATCCCGTTGACGTCGAGGGGCGTGGTGTAGAGGCACCCGGCCGGGAGGTTGCCCCAGCGACCGGGCTGCAGCTCTCCGAGCTGGGCAGACCACTGGGGGTGCTCCGGGAGCGCGACCTCGATCTCCGTGCCGTGCGGGGCGGTGCACTCGAGCTTCCTCACGCCGCGCAGGAGCTGGAGGAGCTGCTCTCCCGCGCGCGCCACCCGCGCGTAGTCCACGCGCATGCCTTGCTGGAAGGCGAGCTCGCTGATGCCGGGGAGGTGCCCATGCCGCAGCCCATGCTTCGGCACGAGGCGCAGCAGCGCCTGTCGGAGCTCTAGCTCACGCGCCACGCAGGTAGCGACGAACACGCTGGCGCTAGCCTCAGCGAGCCTGGCCTGCAGCTCGCCCGGGAGCTTCACGAGCGGGCGCGCACCGAAGCGATCCAGGTTGCAAGCGATGGGGACGGCGCCGAGCCGCTGCGCCGCGCGACAGATGGCGCGCCCGATGTTCCGAGAGGCGTCATCATCGATGACGACGACGCTGTCGCGCCGCCGCAGCGCCAGCGCGCTGACCACCAAGATGGACGCCGCGACGTCCAGTGCACCTGGGGCGACCTGCCCCAGCCCTCCCTCCAGCCGTTCCATGGACCCCAATTCTAGCTCTACTTCCGGCGTCGTCGAGGTGGTCATGAAGCCTACATCGGCCTATTCACTCACTGCTGGGAGGGCTAACCCGCCGCAGCGCCCGCTCATTCCCCACCAGGCGCACGAGGGCCCAGCCGTGAGCCACAGGCGGCTCAGCGGCGCGCTGGGTCGGTGAGCTGCTCGGTGTCCACGAGTCCGTGCAGCACCCCCTCGACGAGCAGGTGGTCGCGGCGCGTCAGGGCCATTTGGAGCAAGCGCGCGCGTGGGTCGGTGGGGCTGAGCGTCTCGAGGACGCGCGCTCCGAGCTGCTCGAGGCGCTGCGCGCGCAGCCAACGCTCCTCCGTCTCCAGCACCTCGGTCAGCGCCTGCGCCAGGGGCTGGTACGGCGCCGCCTCCGTAGGGGCGCCGCTGGGTCGAGCGGCGGTGCTCCGCGGTGCGGGCGGGGTACGGACGCGCACTTCGGAGCCCTCGCCCTCGGAGGGGCGATCGTCGGGGGCGGGTCGAAGACTTGGATGGCTCATGCTGCCTCTGACGCTTGAAGTTGCAGGAAGTGTTCCTTCAACAAGTGGCGGCGTATTTCCTGCCCGAGGTTCACGCTCGGGCGGGGCGACGCACTCAGGCGCTCGGGTGCGGCCAGGGCAACGCTGTCATGGGGTAGGCTGGGGTAGGACGTCCGCGAGCCCTCGGCGCTGTGCGGTGGCGTGCCCGTCGAGGGCCCCAGTTGCGCACCTGCGCTGGCCTCCCTAGAGTCCCGTTCGCCCTCAGCGGGCCAGGAGAACAATGGTCAGTCACCACGCCATGACCTTCGGGTCCGTGCCCTCGCCCGCCCTCGCCTCCACGCCGGCGGCTCAGCGCCTCTCCTGCGTCGGCTCACCCCGCGCCGCCCAGGAGGCCGTATGACCGAGCCGCTCGAGCTCCCCGGGATGTTCCCGGTCATCCCCGCGGAGCTGGGCATCGACCCCCTGCTCGCGGCGCTGCTGCAGGCGGCTGCCTTCCTGGACCTCGGGGAGGACGACGTCGTCGATCCCGACGCGGCGGTCAGCGTGCTCGAGCACGTTGGGCTGTATGCGTCGCGGCTCTCTCCCGAGCAGATCGACGCGCTCCAGGAGCAGCTCGAGCGCATCGTGGAGTACGGTGAGAGCCAGGGTTGGCCGGAGGAGATCGTCGAGTTTACCCTGCGCTTTCTCTATCACTGCGGGGTCGGTGGTGATCCCGAGGAGCAGGGCGACGACGACGAGTGAGCGGGCCTCGCCGTCGCGCCTCCCGGGTGGCGGCTCGTGGCGGAGGGCAGGGTGACGGCTGAGCTGCATCACCTGGCGCTCGGCGCGCGCGACGTGGACGGTCTGGCCGCGTTCTATCGTGAGGTCGTGGGGCTCCCGGAGCTGAAGCGGCGGGAGGATGAGCACGGGCTGTTCTCCGTGTGGCTCGCGCTCGGCGGCGCGGTCCTGATGATCGAGCGGACCCACGCCGCGCCGCGCCCGGTCGAGGGGGTGGGCGCCGGCCTCTTTCTGCTCGCGCTCCGCGCCACGGGTGAGCAGCGTCGAGCGCTCGAGCAGCGGCTCCAGGCGGCAGGCAGCGCGCTCGAGGAGCGCTCGCGCTACACGAGCTACTACCGCGATCCCGAGGGCAACCGCCTCGCCCTCAGCGACTACCCGCTGTGAGCCACGCTCCGCTCAGCGGGTGATGACGATGTGGGTGCCCGGGGTGTTCGGCGCCGCGGTGCTCGCGCCCCACCAGCCGGGCGGGACCGTCGGCCCGGTGAAGTCGAACAGCCACTCACCGTCTCTGGGTGAGACGTTGATGCAGCCTGCGCTCATCGGCTCCCCGAAGTTCTCGTGCCAGTACGCGACGTGCAGCGCGAAGGGCGCCGCGAAGTACTGGACGAAGGGCACGTCCGCGATCCAAAAGCTGCGGTCTTCGCCGTACTCCGGGCTCATGGTGCTGGCGCGGTGCTTGAACGTCATGCGGTAGACGCCGAGCGGCGTGGAGCTGCTCTTGACCGGATCGACCCCGCGCCGCGGGACCCCGCCCGCGCCCGGTGACACCAGCGTGGCGAAGGTGGGGGTCAGCCCCTCGTAGGCCACGAGCGTGCCCTGCGTGATGCTCACGAGGAGCCAGCGCACCCCAGGAGGGACCCCGATGGGGAGCGCCTCACGCGCGCGCAGCACGGTGGCGTCTTGCTCGAGCACCCACAGGGGCCGGCCGGAGCCATCCCGCTCGCGCGTGGCCAGGCGCCGCTCGGCGCCGCTGCCCACCGGCTCGAGCGCGGGATCCAGCTCCGCGTGGGCTCGCGCGGGCCAGGCGCCGTCCGGCTCGAAGCCGGCGCTGGTCTGCCGCCACCGCGTGCGTGGACGCGCGCGGAAGAACGCGAGCGGGAGCCGGGCCTCGGTGGGCAGCTCCAGCCCGCGGAAGCTCGAGGCGCGGAAGGGGCGCACGCGGTCGGCCGGCACCACGGTGCCGTCCGCGCTGAGCAAGAAGGCGCGCCCCTCGTGCTCGAAGCTCTCGGTGTACGCCAGCATGGAACCATGCGGGAGCTGCCGCCGGACGAGCGCCAACGGCCGAGGGCCATTGACGGAGCCGCCCTGCGCCAGAAAATCCGGGATCCCAGCGCTCGGGGGGTCGACGCGCAGCTCCGCCAGGAGCTCGTGCCCACGGTTGCCCCAGCTCTGGGGGCGGAAGCTCCCAGCGGGCCCCAGCGACCGCTCGGTGGCCTCCCACTCCGCGCGCGTGGGCAGGCGCCGATACATGGGCGCGCCGTTGGAGAGCGCGTAGCGGAGAGGCAGCGGCCCCGTGCTGGGGAGCGCGTGCTGCATGGCGCGGACGTAGTGAGCCCCGCCGTCCAGGGTGGCGCTGCGGTCGAGGCAGACCCAGCCCTGGGGCCGCACGGGGACGAAGCCGCCGGCGCAGCCTGGGCCGATCACGCGCTCGGTGGAGCGGAGCGCGAGCGCCGCGCCGGCGCGCAGATAGCCGAGCCGCGTGCGCTCGCTCCCCTTGCGCGGCTCCGGCCAAATCCACGTCTCCATCCCTTGACTCCACACCACGCCCGCGGAGGGCGGCGTCGGGCTCGCGGCGCCGCCCTCCGCGCGCAGCGGCGCCACCGCGCCGAGCGCGCACAGCGCGAGCGTGAGGCTGGCCCTACGTGGGGCGGAGCACCGAGAGCTCTGCACGGAGCGGAGGATAGCGGCGGCGCCGCCCCGGGGCGAGCCTCCTTCAGGGACGCGCCGCCAGGGCTGCCTCGAGCAGGTCGAGGAGCTGCCGCACGCGCGCGGGCCAGCTGTGGCGTCGAGCCAGCGCCACGCGCTGCTCCTGCGCTTCCGCGGCGTGCTCTTGGAGGGCCGCGTCGCACTGCTGAATGAACTGCTCGGCGGTGTGCGCGACGAGCACGCTGTCCCAGAAGGCCTCCAGCGCCGGCAGCGGGCTGATGACGAGCGGCTTGCCGGTGGCCATCAGCTCGAAGAACTTGATGGGGAAGACGGCGCGTGTGTAGTCGTTGATGCGGTAGGGGATGAGGGCCACGTCCGTGCCCTTGAGGTAGCCGGGGAGGCTGTCGTAGCTGCGGTGCCCCAGCAGCTTCACGTTGGGCAAGGCCGAGAGCTTTGCGACGTCCGTGCCTGGATCCGCCACGCCGACCGGTCCGATGACGAGCAGCGTGTACTCCGGGCGCTGGGTGGCCAGCGCGTAGAGCCAGTCGAGGTTGAGCTTGTAGTCGCTGACGGCACCGATGAAGGTCAAGATGGGGCGCGGCAGCTCGCTGAGCTCCCGCGGGACCTCGGTGCTGGCGAGGGTGGCGCGCTCGAAGTGCTCGGCGTCCCCCACGTTGTGGACCAGGTGCGTCCGCCCGGGGGCGAGGCTGCGCTTGGCCTCATACAAGGCAGGCGCCGTGCAGCTGACGACGTCGGCCACGCGACAGAGCGCGCGCTCACGGCGCCGGATCCAGCCGCGCGCGCGCGCGAACTCGGGGAAGGCCGTGTACTCGTCGACGCAATCGTAGAGCACCGCGCGGTGCGGCAGCTTCGCGACGGAGCCCCCGTAGCCTGGGTGGTACACCCAGAACACCGCGTCCGAGATGTCGCGACGCGCGAGCCAGCGCCCCAGCGCCCGCACGCGCCGATCGAACTCCAGCTCGACCCGCAGGGGATGGCTGGGCTCGAGCGAGGAGAACCAGGGCGGTGACCAGATCTCCACCACCTCGAGCCCCTCCCTCACGCGGTAGCTCACCGGCTCCAGCAGGCGCCGCGGCGTGAGGACACCAGGGCGCTGCTCGCGCTGGCGCGCCCGCGCGAGGAACTTGAGCGGGCTCATGCTTCCGAAATTGACGTACAGCACCCGGTGCTGCTCCGCCACGCGGCTCATGATGTGCTGCTTGTTCGTCCACATCTCGTCCTCCCAGGGCTGCGAGGACAGACAGACGATGTTCAGCGGAGGGCTCATCGTGCGCGCCACGCTAACGCGGAGCGCGCGGAGGTGTCAGCTTTACTTGAAATAGCGGTACCAGTTGCCGTCCGCTTGGGCGTCGCAGTCCTCCTGACTGTGAACGTCGACCCACTGACCGCGCAGCGCGGTCACCGGATAGCCCGCCTCGGCCAGTCGCTGCTTCAGGCGCAGGGTCAGCGCGCTCCACTCCGGGGAGGCCTTGAGCGCCTCCACCTGAGCGCGGCGCGGGAGCACGAAGGCGACGGCGAGGCTGCCGGGGGAGTCCCCGAGGCTGCCGAAGTGCAGGCTCCGCGCTGGCGCTCCAGCGGCCTTCGTGACCTCGGGCTCCAGCGCTTGGCGCGCCGCCACAACCATGGCCTCGAGCCGCCGCGCGCGCGCGCGCGACCGCTTGGGGCTGGAGGCGGGGAGCCTCCGCCAGACGCGCTGGGAGACGTCCTCGTAGTCTGCGCGGCCCACGAGCCGCGGCCAGAGCACGCTCATCACGGCGTCGAGCGCGGCACGCTCGGTGACGCCGCTCTCCGCGAGGGCCTGCTCGACGGCGGCGTCGAGCTCAGCGGAGCTCAGCGGCGGCGGGAGCAGGGACCTCAAGAGCTCGATGGTCTCCAGGACCTCCGGGATGTCATGCGCTGGGACGAGCCCGCGGTCGAGGTGATGGCGCGCGCCCTCCACGCTGACGCTGAGCTGGCGGAGCGTCTCTTGCTCCCGGCTGAGGTTCTCCGCTCTCCAGGCCTGGGGTCGCGCGAGCAGGTCGATGGTGTCGAGGCAGCGCGCGAGCAGCTCGGCGCGCACGGCGCTGCCCGCCGCTCTCGAGCGGTGGAGCTCGTCTCGAAGTCGCTCGTAGCGGTCCGTGGGGCGCTCGCTCATGGGAATGGCGCGCCAGAGCGTGCCAGACCGCACCCTCGGGGTTCAAGCCGGGGGGGGCCGCGCGGCGGTGAGGCGCCGGCGGTCCAGGGTGAATTCAGCCGGACCCCGCTCCAGATCCCGCGCTAGAGTGCGAAGGTGGCGAGCAAGCGCAAGAGCCAGCAGACCCCCCCGGAGAGCGCCGCCTCGCGCGTGGTGGAGGGGGCCCTCGAGCCGGACGAGCAGCGCTTCGATCGGACCTTCCGCCCGGAGACGCTGGACGACTTCGTGGGGCAAGAGCAGCACAAGCAGAACCTGCGCGTCTACCTCAGCGCGGCCTTGGCGCGGGGTGAGCCGCTGGACCACCTCTTGCTCTGTGGCCCGCCAGGGCTCGGGAAGACCACGCTGGCGAACATCTTGGCGCGAGAGATGGGCGTCAACTTGCACGTCACCAGCGGCCCCGCCATCGAGCACAAGGGCGTGCTCACCGGGCTGCTGACGCGCCTGGAGCGTGGAGATCTGCTCTTCATCGACGAGATCCACCGGCTGACGCCCGCGGTGGAGGAGGCGCTCTACCCGGCGATCGAGGATTTTCGCATCGACGTGATGATGGGTGAGGGGGCCTTCGCCGAGAGCCTCTCGCTGGGGGTGCGCCCCTTCACGCTGGTGGGCGCCACCACGCGCACGGGCATGCTCACCAAGCCGCTCCAAGAGCGCTTCGGTATCTCGCTGCGGCTCGAATTTTATCCTGTGTCAGATCTCCAGAAGATCATCGAGCGGAGCGCCACCAAGGCGGGCATCCGCTGTGATCCGCCGGGCGCGCTGGCGCTGGCGCAGCGCTCACGCGGTACCCCGCGCGTCGCCAACCGGCTGCTGCGACGGGTGAGGGACTTCGCAGAGGTGGAGGGCAACGGCGTCATCACCCGCGCGCTGGTGGAGCGCGCCTGCCTGCGCCTCGGCGTGGACGCCGCCGGCCTCGACGAGATGGACCGACGGCTCCTGCGCGTGCTCATCGAGCACCACGACGGCGGCCCCGTGGGCGTGGAGACCTTGGCGGCGGCGCTCGCCGAGCCGCGCGACACCTTGGAAGACGTCTACGAGCCGTACCTGCTGCAGCAGGGGCTCCTGGCGCGCACGCCGCGCGGCCGCGTCGCCACGCGCCGCGCCTATGAGCACCTGGAGCTCGCGCTGCCGGACGAAGGCAAGGCGAGCCAAGGGACGCTGTTCTGAGGTCAGCGGGCCGCGGACGCCGTCAAGGGCGGTCGCGGTAGCGCTGCGTGGCAGCGTCGTAATGGAGCGGCGGCGCCGCGCCCTCGCGCGTCTGATCTTGCTGGCTGAGCACCCCCTTGAGGATGCGCAGGCCGTCGTTGAAGGGCATCTCCGTCAGGAAGCGGACGACGCTCGGACGCTCATGGGGCTGCAGCCGCGCCACGAGCCGCTCGGTGAGCGCGGCCGCCTCCAGCGCGGCGCCCTCTCGCAGCGTGAGCGCCGCGCACAGCACCGGCTCCGCCGCGTCGCTCAGGTGGGCGGCGTAGGCCGCGGCGAAGGCCACGCCGGGCAGCTGGTAGAGGGCGTCCTCCACGAGCCTGGGGGAGACCCACTGGGCGCCGAGGACGACGATGTCCGACAAGCGATCGACGAACCAGTAGTCTCCCTGCGTGTCTTGGCGCAGCACGTCACCGCTGAGGTACCACTCGTCGCCCGGCTCGAACACGCTCTCGAGCACGGCGCTGGGGAGCTTCTTGCCGTGGCGATCGAGGCGTGGCGGCGGCGCGGGGTGCGCGTCGTCGACGCGGGCCAGCAGGAGCCCCGGCTCCTCCGGGGCGCAGCGCTGCAGCTTGCCCTCCGCGTCACGCACCGGAGCACGCTGGGTGAAGTCCACCCGCACCAGCGTCAGCTCCGCGCTCCCGGGCAGCTCCTTGCCGAGCGCGCCGACCTTCGCCCCCGAGGCGTTCACGAGCACCACGTTGGCCTCCGTGGAGGCGTAAAACTCGAGCACCGCCACGGGGGCGAAGCGCTCCATCAGCCGATGCCAGTCGTCCAGGCGCGCGCCGGAGCCGGCGAAGAGCCGCAGCGGGTGGACGTGATCCGCCGGGCCCGGGGGGGTGTTGACGAGCCAGCGCCCGAGGGTGCCCGCGTAGAACACCACGGTGGCGCCGTAGCGGCGGACCTCCGGCCAGAAGTCCTGGGTGGAGAAGCGCGTGGCGAGCGCCAGGCGCGCGCCGCCCGTGAGGGCGCCGCCGACCGTGACCATCAGCCCGCTCGGGTGGTGCAGCGGGAGGCAGCAGTACACGGTGTCTTTCGGCGTGAGCGTCGCCGCCGCCGCCGCGCCCAGCGCCGAGAACGCCCAGCGCCCGTTGGTGATCCTCGCCGCGCGCAGCCCGCGGCCCTGCGCGAAGCTGACGAAGACGAGCGCGAGCTCTCGAGCGCGCCCCGGGTTCTCTTGGTACCAGCGGGGGAGGGCGATGAGCGCGGGGTCGATGCGCTCCAGGTCGATGATGCCCGGGCCGAGCTGCCGCTCTTCACCGCCGCCGCCGAGCACCAACACGTCTCGCCCATGGGCGTCGCGCACCCGCGCGGCGCTGTCCGGATCCGTGAGGACGTGCGTGAGCGGGACGAGCGCGAGCGCGTCGCGGAGCACGTCCGGGGGCAGGCCCGGGTCGATGATGACCGCGACCGCCCCGAGGCGGCTGAGCGCGGTGACGGCCGACAGGAAGCTGGGCCGCCCCTGCATCACGACGCCGACGAGCTGACTGGGCGTCACCCCGCTGGCGATGAGCCCCTTGACCACGTGGTTGACGCGCGTGTTGGCCTCTCGGTAGCTGAACGCGCGCCCTCGCCACAGAAAGAAGGTCTGCTCGGGGATGCGCCGCGCTTGCTCGCTGAGCGAGCGCCCGGGGCCGATCTTGGCGTCTTGGCTCAGGCGCTCGAGCCGCGCCAGCCGGGGAGCCTGCCAACGGAGGTTGTCCACCGCGGCGCCGAGCGTCCGCGTCTTGCCCTCGAGCTTGCTCCACAGCTCCCGCGCCGCGTCCGCCGCGGTGTCGTAGAACAGCTCCACGTCGAGCGGCTCCGTGAAGGCGAGGTCCTCCACCTCGGACTGCGGCGCCGCGGTGGGCGTGTGCGGGTCCTCCAGCAGCTCCGGGCAAGGGCCTGCGCCGGCGCGCCACTTCAACCACTCGATGACGGTGGGCCAGGTCTCACGGTTGGCGGTGGAGCCGACCACCAGCCCGAAGTGCCCCGCGTGCAGCGGCACGGTGAAGGCCTCGGCGTTGATGGCGGCCTGGCGCACGGCGCGCACGCTGGCGGGGCGCGCGATGTCGTCGCGCAGGCCCACGAAGGCCAAGATGGGGCAGGAGATGTCCGCCAGCGTGATGGTGCGACCATCGATGACGAAGCCGCCCGAGGCCATGCGGTTGTGGACGATGAATTCGTCCACGAACTTACGGAGCGCCGGGCCCGGCCAGGCGACGAAGCCCTCCCCCGCGAGGAACCGCCGCCGCTGCTCGCGCTGCTCGAGCGCCTGACGGTCGTTGAGCTTGCTGAGAAACTCGATCAGTTGGTGGAGCTCCTTGCGGAAGCTGAGGAGCTTGAACGCCGAGCTGGTGAGCACCCCGGGGAGCCCGCGGACGTGGTCCAAGGGGTAGCCGATCACCAGCCGCAGCACGCGCAAGATCTCCCGCGCGGTGTCCTCTCCCACCATGGGGATGATCTGGTGGATGTCCACCGGGCTGCCGAAGGTGATGACCGAGTGCAACCCCTCCGCGCGCAGGTAGGCGGCGGCTTGATAGCAGAACATGCCCCCCTGGGAGTAGCCGGCCAGGTGCACGTCTTGGCCCGTGGCGGCGCGGACCCGACCCACGGCGGTGGCGACGGCGCGCACGTGGTCGTCCAGCGTGCGCTCCATCCCGCCGTCTTCCTGCTCGGGCGCGCCGAAATCCACCACCCAGACGTCGACGCCCTGGTGCACCAGGAACGCCACGGCGCTGTTGCCAGGGGCCACGTCGTAGATCTCCGCGGTGAGCATCAGCGGCGGCACCAGCAAGAGCGGCGCGCTCCCCTCGACGCGCGCCTGCGCGCGCGGCGCGTAGTGACGCAGCTTGAAGATGCGCTCGCGCTCGACCACCTCGTAGCTCTCGCCGTGACGGGCGGTCAGCCGCCCGAGCCGGGCCACCTCGATGGCGTTGCGGGTCCCCTGCTCTGCCCAGTGCAGCGCGCGGAGGAGCGTGTGGGGTTGCCGGGGATCGTGGGTCATGCGGTCGTGGAGCTGGCGCTCCCTCCGGGCGGACTCTACCTCAGCCCGACCTCGACGCGGCGGCTTTGGCGCTCCCGGGGCGCGCAGGTGACGGGGGCGACCGAGCAGAGGCCGTCGCGGCGCGCGCCCAGCGCCGAGGTCTCCTGGCTGGACGGGCACGCCGCAGACTTCGCCAGAGCGCGGCCTCCCGGCTAGGCTAGGCGCGCCATGCGAGTCCGAGCCACGGCCCTGGGTACCGAGCGCAGCAACGCGATCGGCGTGGTGGAGCTCGAGTGCGCCCCGCAGGGGCTGTGCGTGAGCTTCCTGGGGGTCGGAGCGTTCCAGGACGGCTACGCGCCAGCGGCGCTCAACGTGGGCACGCAGCTCATCGTCCCGTGGGGCCAGGTGCAAGAGGCACGGCTCGACGGGGAGCAGCTCTACCTCGCGCTCGATCCGAGCCTCACCACGCTCAGCCGCCTGGTGTTGGTCGGCTTCTCCACCGGTGAGCTCCCGCACGAGCGAGAGCTCGCGCGCCAGCGGCTGCTCTTGCGCCTGGGGGCGCTGGGAGCGGGCACGGTCGCGCTGCTCGTAGCGCTGCTCAGCGTCCCGCGGCTCGCCCCGCGCGCTGGAGGAGCCGTCGCGCTCGGGATCGGCGCGGGCGTCGCTGCGCTCATCGCCTCCCTGGGGTGGCTCGCCGAGCGGCGCCTGGGCCGCCCCGCGGAGGGGCTCGCCGTCCGGGAGGGCTTCGTCGCCGAGCTGGCGTCGTACCTGCCCGAGTTCCGACGCTCACCGAGCGCGCCTAACCCGCGGCGCGCGCCGCTCACGCTCCCCTCGTTTCAGCGCGCGCTGCCGCGCACGGTGCTCGCCCTCGCCTTGACCTTCACGGGTGTGGGGCTCGCGTCGCTGCTGGTGTGGAAGCAGGGAGTGACGGCAGAGCGCACGGCCATGGCGCGCGGCTCGGCGCCCTGGGAGCAGGCGCCCACGGAGGCGCCAGTCGCCGCCCCGGAGCCGGAGGCGCCGGCGCTCCCCACCGCCACGGCGGCGCCAGCGCCGGAGCCCTCGGCGGCGGTCGCCGCTCCGCCAGCGCTGCCAGGCCGGCTCGCCGCCGGGGAGGCGTGCCGCTGCGAGCGCGCGAGCTCGCCGCTGTGGAGCACTCCGCCGTCCCAGCTCGGGCTCGTCCTGCTCTCGCGGCGGTTGGTCCAGGATGGGACGCGCCCGCGCCTCTTCCTCGAGCTGGCGGCGGTGAACGCCGGCGCGACGGAGCTGAAGGAGCTGGCGCTGCGCGTCGATTTCATCGAGCGGCAGCCGGCGCCCTCCGTCAAGGTCGTCGTGACCAGCTCCCGGGCGCTCTACTTCGAGGGACCCCTCGGCCCCGGAGCGGCCATCAAGTGGTCGCTCGACGGTCGCGGCGCGGACTACCGCATCGACAACCCCTACCCTGCCCCCCTGACACCCGACACCGTGGCGCCGGCCAGCGCGCTGGCGGAGCTGCTCCGCGCCAACCACCGCCCCGTGCGGCTCTACGGCGCCATGCTCCTGGCGTGGCTCGGTGACGCGCGCGGGCGCGAGGGAGCGCTCGCCTTGCTCGACACCCAGCGGGACGAGGAGTCGGTGTGGCTCCGGCGCGTGGTGGAGGCCACGGGGCCGCTGCGCGTGTGCGAGCTGCGGGTGAGCAGCCAGGGGGAGCAACGCGTGGTGGAGGCGTGTGTCCACAACGTGAGCGACGCTCGGCGCGGTGAGCTCGGCCTCGGGCTCCGCGCCCTCGGCGGGGCGCTGCAGCAGACGCAGCCCACCGCCGACGCTCCCACCGAGCTCGGCTGGGTCAAGTTCCCGCTCACCGCGCCGCTCCAGCCCGGCGAGGGCAGGAGGGTGCAGGGCCGTGTGGAGCTGCACACGGAGGACGCCCCGACGGCGTGGGAGGCCATCGCCGACGAGCTGTCGGTCTTGCGCTGAAGCGGTGGAGGCGACGGCTCCCGAGGCGGCCGGGCTTGACGCGGCCGCGGCGGTGAGCCCATGACGCGCGCGTGCACGATCGTGGTCGGCGCTGGAGGAGGGGGGTGGTAGTG
>CAUJEM010000077.1 GCA_963169915.1 Myxococcota bacterium | reverse complement strand
TCGGCGGCTACGCCACGCCCCGGCAGGACGTCGGCACCAAGATCAAGGTGACGCCTCACGTGAACGAGGCCAACCAGATCCGCCTCGAGATCGACCAGGAGATCAGCGAGCAAGGGGCCGCGTCGGGCACGCTCGGGGTCGTCTCCATCACCAAGCGCACGGCGCGCACCGAGGTGGTGGTGGACGATGAGCAGACGGTCGTCATCGGCGGCTTGATGCGCGACGCGGTGGTCAAGAGCCGCGACAAGATCCCCGTCTTGGGTGACCTGCCCCTGCTCGGGTTCTTGTTCCGCAGCACCACCACGGCCAACCGCAAGACCAACCTGCTGCTCATCTTGACGCCGTACATCATCCGAGACCAAGCGGACCTCCGGAAGATCTTCGAGCGCAAGATGCAAGAGCGGCAGGAGTTCTTGGATCGCTACTTCGTCTTCAGCGGGCAAGACTGGGAGCCGCCGCGGGACTACGCGCGCGCCAACGGCTTGGTGGAGGACATCCGGCAGGCCTACTTCCAGGTGGAGGAGCAGATCCGACTGGAGGAGGAGAGCAAGCCGAAGGAGCCCGTGGAGCACGCCCCGAGCGAGCCGCTGGATCTCCCAACCTCGGTGCGGGGGACGACCGCTGGCGCCTCGACGGCGGCGCCGGCGCCGGGGGCCACCCCCGCCACGACGCTCCCGGCCACGACGCCGACGCGGCGGCGTCGCGTCACCGCGCCCAACACCACCAACCCCGGGGCGGCCGCGCCGGGCGCCAACCCTGGGCCTCACGGCTCGCTGGAGCCGCCGTTTCGGATCAACCCGATGGCGCGCAGCGTCAACATCGAGCGCTGAGGAAGAGGGGCGGGATGCTCGAGCAACGCGCGCTGGGATCGGTGCTGACCCGTCACGGCGTCGTGACGCCCGAGGCGCTCGAGCCGCTCTACGCGCAGCAGCGCGAGCGCGCGGTGGGCTTGATGGAGCTCTTGGTGCAGTCGGGCATCGCCACGGACGTGAGCGTCGCGCGAGCGCTGGCCGCGGAGTGCGGGCTCCCCTTCCTGACGGCGGTGAACGCCGCCAGCGTGTCGCTGCCCGCGGCGTCGCACCTGCCCATCGGGTACGCGCGCTCGCGGCGCTTGCTCGTCACGGCGGAGACGGACGCGCACGTGGAGGTCGTGTGCGCGGATCCCTTCGACACCGCGGCGCTGGACGACGTGCGGGCCATCTTCGGCAAGCCCGTGGTGGCGCAAGTGGCGGTGGTGGAGGTGGTCGTCGACGCCATCAACCGGGTCTACGAGCGCCTGGAGACCGCCAGCGAGCTCGGCGGGGGTGAGGAGCACGTCGCGGAGGACGACGAGGACATCCTCGACTCCGACGACGACGCCCCCATCATCCGCTGGGTCAACTCCCTATTTTCTCAGGCCATGAAGGAGCGCGCCAGCGACATCCACATCGAGCCCGAGGAGAAAGAGGTCATCGTCCGGTACCGCATCGATGGTGAGCTCTACATCGCGCGCCGCGCTTCCCGGCAGTTCATGAGCTCGGTCGTGGCGCGCGTGAAGATCATGGCGGGGCTCAACATCGCGGAGAAGCGCCTGCCGCAAGACGGCCGCATCTCGTTGAAGATCGCCGGGCGCGCCATCGACGTGCGCGTCTCCACCATCCCGACGAGCAGGGACCACGAGCGGATCGTGATGCGCCTCCTGGTGAAGGCCAACACGCTGCTCGACCTCACCGAGCTCGGCTTCGCCGACCGCGACTACCACCTGATGAACCGGCTCATCGCCAAGCCGGACGGGATCATCTTGGTGACGGGTCCGACGGGTAGCGGCAAGACCACCACGCTGTACGCCTGCCTCAACAAGATCAACCAACCGAACGTCAACATCCTCACGGCGGAAGATCCCGTAGAGTACGAGATCGCCGGAATCCACCAGGTCCACGTCCAACCGAAGATTGGGCTCACCTTCGCGAGCGCGCTGCGGGCCTTCTTGCGGCAAGATCCGGACATCATCATGGTGGGTGAGATCCGTGACCGGGAGACGGCGGAGATCGCCATCCAGGCCTCCATGACGGGGCACTTGGTGCTCTCCACCATCCACACCAACGACGCGGCCAGCGCGGTCGCGCGGCTCACGGACATGGACGTGGAGCCCTTCTTGGTGCGCTCCACCGTCGCGGGCATCTTGGCGCAGCGCTTGGTGCGCGTGCTGTGTCCAAGCTGCAAGGAGCCGTACGAGGCGACCCCCTTCGAGCTGGAGCAGCTCGGGATCGACGAGGTGGCGACCAAGCGCCGCGCCGAGCGTCAGCTCACCCGCAGCTATCAGGTGCCGGACATCGAGTACCAGCCGGTCGGCTGGACCGGGCCGGGGCTGCCGACCTTCTACCGCCCCAAGGGCTGCGAGCAGTGTGGCGGCAACGGCTACACGGGCCGCCGCGGCATCTATGAGCTGCTCATCGTGGACGACGGGGTGGCGGGGCTCATCTTGAGCCAGGCGGACGCGCAGAGCATCAAGCGTCGAGCCCAGCAAGACGGGATGGACAGCTTGCGCGACGACGGCGCGCGAAAGGTGCTGCAAGGGCGCACGACCGTGGAAGAGGTGCTCGCCGCAACGCAGGAGGACACGCACGTCGACTGAGTCGGCGGGCGACGCTCATGGCCGTCTTCGAGTACCGCGGGATTCAGATCGAGTCCGGCAAGGCGGTCAAGGGGATCCGTGACGCGGAGAACGCGAAGGCGCTGCGCGCCCTGCTCCGTCGCGACGGGGTCTTGCTGACGCAGGCCACGGAGGAGAGCGAGCGCAAGGAGCGCGCCAAGCGGGAGCTTGGCCTCTTCAAGTGGCTGGGGCGCCCCACCACCTCCGACATCGCCATCGTCACCCGGCAGCTCGCTACCCTGGTGAGGGCTGGGATCCCCCTGCTGGAGGCCATCGAGGCGCTCACCGAGCAGGTGGAGAAGGAGAGCTTGGTGCGGGTGCTCACGGCGGTGCGGGAGTCGCTCAACACGGGCACCAGCTTCGCCAAGAGCCTGGAGCAGCACCCGGGGGTGTTCCAACCGCTCTACATCAGCATGGTCGCGGCGGGGGAGGAGTCCGGCACCCTGGAGGCCGTCCTCGAGCGCCTCGCGGACTTCATGGAGAGCTCGGCGAGGCTCAAGGGCAAGGTCAGCTCCGCCCTGGCCTACCCGATCCTGATGAGCGTCGTCGGGACGATCATGGTGACCGTCCTGATGGTGGCCGTGGTGCCGAAGGTCGTGGGCATCTTCGAGAACGTGGGGCAGGAGCTGCCCTGGTACACCAAGATCTTGATCTTCACCTCGGAGGCGGTGGGGAGCTACTGGTGGCTCATGCTGAGCCTGGGCCTCGGCGGCTTTTTCGGGTGGCGCCACTGGCGGTCCACGGTGAAGGGTCGCCTGGCGTGGGATTCATGGTTGCTGCGGGTCCCTTTGTTCGGGCGGCTCAATCTGCTCGTCGCCGTCGCGCGCTTCACGCGAACGCTGGCGACGCTGCTCTCCTCCGGAGTGCATCTGCTGCGCGCCATGGAGATCGGCAAGGGCGTGCTCGACAACGTGCGCCTGGAGAGCGTCGTGGCGGACGCCATCGGGTCCATCCGGGAGGGAGAGAGCATCGCGGAGCCGCTGAAGCGCAGCGGGCAGTTCCCACCCATGGTCACCCACATGATCGCGGTGGGTGAGCGCAGCGGCGCCCTCGAGCAGATGCTGGAGAACGTGAGCCGCGCCTATGAGGCGGACGTGGAGACCCGCGTCTCGGCGCTCACCAGCATGCTCGAGCCCCTCATCATCGTCATTTTGGGCGTGGTGGTCGGCTTCATCGCCATGAGCATCCTCATGCCCCTCATCCAAATGAACCAGCTGGTGCAGTGAGCCATGGCCAGCAGAAAGCGCCTCGAACCACGGATCTTCTTCCCCTGGGAACGGCGGGGGGGGCTGCTCAGCCTGCTCCTGATGCGCCGTCGGACGCGCTCGGTCGTGCTGGCCGGCATGGGGGTGGCGCTCGTCGTGTGGATCGCGCTCGCGGAGCGGCAGCGGACGCGCGTGCGTGAGACCCAGGCGACGCTCCGTGACGTGCGCGCGGCGGTGGACGCCTACTTGGCGGAGCACGACGGAGGTTGTCCTCCGGACATCGCGCTCACCGGCGCGTTCGGACCGCCGAGCGTCGAGCCGGTCGATGCCTGGGGGCGCCCGCTGCGCTTCCGCTGTCCAGGGTGGCGCCCGGACGTCGCCTACGATTTGAGCAGCGATGGCCCTGACGGGATCCCCGGCGGGCTCGATCGCATCGAGTGAGCTATTGAGGAGAAGTCATGAGTAGAGAGCCGCTAGCATTCACCCCCAACTTGACCACCCTGAAGCGCCTGCAGCAGGCGGCGCGCCAGCGGGGCGCCACCTTGGTCGAGGTGCTGATCGTCGTGGCCATCATCGCGATGGTGGCCGGCGGCGTGGCGGTGTTCGCCCTCCCTGCCTACGGCAGAGCGCAGGTCAAGAGCGCCAGAACGGGGGCGCAGGTCATCCGTGGCGCCATCCAGCAGTGGCAATCCACCAACAACGAGAGCACCTGCCCCACCATGAACCAGCTCATCCAGGAGAAGTACCTGGACCCGGGCGCCTCCACGGTGGACCCCTGGAACCAGCCCTACACGCTCACGTGTGAGGACGACGAGGTCATCGTCAGCTCGGCGGGGCCGGACAAGAAGAAGGGCACCTCCGACGACATCCGCGTCCCGCAAGGGGCGGCGGCGCCTGGAGCTGAATGACGCTCGCGGAGCGCCTCCACCCCGGTGAGCGTCACGGGCTTCGCCGTGGCTTCACCTTGGTGGAGGTGCTCATCGTCGTGGTGCTCGTCTCGATGTTGACGGCGTCCATCGTGTTCGGCTCCGGCATGCTCATCGGGGCCAAGCAGCGAGCCGCGGCGTCGCTGGTCATGAGCGCCGTGCGCATGGGGCTCACGCGGGCCAACGCCACCGGCAAGCCGGTGAGGGTCGTCTTCGATCTGGATCGGCGTCGCCTCGGGCTGGAGGAGGGGACGGGCGGAGCCATGCTCCGGGTCAAGGGCACCAGCGAGCGAGACTCCCGCGCGGCGGGCGCCGAGGCGGCCACGGAGGCGGAGCGAGAGGCGGAGGCAGAGGCGGATCGGATCCTCAAGGGGCCGCGGGCGCCGCGGGCTGCCTTCACGCCCATCGCGGACTTTGGGTACGACGGCGATGACCCAAGCCTGGGCCGAGAGCTGGGCGCCGGGGTCCGCTACCGCAAGGTCCACGTGGAGCACGACGAGAGCCCCGCGGAGGAGGGGCGCGTCTACTTGTACCTCTGGCCTGGAGGCTCCGCGGAGCGCGCCGCCATCCAGCTCGCGCGGGACGGCGCGAAGGACGGCGTGACCATCATGGTCAGCGGGCTGAGCGGGCGAGCGCGCATCGAGCAGGGGCTGCTCGACTTGCCAGCGCCGCGCTCCGACGACGGCTTCAGCGAGCGTGAGGAGGAGCTGCGATGAGCCGCCCGCGCCGCGCACGCGCTGGGTTCACGCTGCTGGAGGTGCTGATCGCGGTCAGCATCCTCGGGCTCGCGCTCACCGTCATCTTGAGCTCGCAGCTCGGGCTGTTCACCAGCTCCCAGCGCAGCGGCAACATCAGCATGGCCACGCAGCTGCTGCGCTGTCGGATGAACGCCTCGGAGCTGGACGTCATGAAGAATGGCTTTCCGCTCACGCGCCAGGAGGAGAGCGGGCCCTGCTGCACCGATGCCGACGACCCGCTCTACGCCTGCTCCTGGGTGCTGGACACCGTCGAGCTGCCGAGCCCCCTCGACGTCGCCTCCATGGATGGCGGCGCCGGGGACTCCACGAGCGGGCTCGGCGCGCTGGGGGGCTTGGCGCAGCTGCAGCAGAGCGGCGGCGCCGCGCTCGAGGGCGGGCAAGGCCTGGCGGGGCTCTCGGGGCTCCTCGGCAGCGCGGCGAGCATGGGCACGGCGGGGATGGCGCCGCTCGTGATGGGGCTCGTCTACCCGGACCTCAAGCCCATGCTCGAGGCCAGCATCCGGAAGTTGACCGTGACCGTCGCCTGGAGAGAGGGCCAGGTGCCGCGGCAGCTCGTGATCACGCAGTACCTCACCAACCCGCTCCAGGGAGGCCTGGCGCCGAACGCCGCGGCGGGTCTGGATCAGCTCGAGGGGGCACGGTGAGCCGAGCGCGGGGCTTTACCATGATGGAGGTGCTCATCGCCATCGGGGTCTTGGCGATGGTGTCCACCCTCATCTACCAAGCCTTCGACGGGCTGTCGCGGAGCAAGCAGGGCCTCGCGCGGCTCAATGATCGCCACCACGAGGCCCGCGTGGCGCTCAGCCGCATCGCGCGGGAGCTCGAGAGCGCCTACGTCTCCGCGCACGCCCCGCTGGATCTCTCCTTGCAAGTCCAGAAGACCGCCTTCTTCGGCAAGCGCGGGTCGCCCATGTCGCGCCTGGATTTCTCGACCTTCTCCAATCGCCGGCTCGACCGTGACGCCCATGAGTCGGACCAGGCGGACGTGTCCTTCTTCGGCTCGCCCGATCCGCAGCGCTCGGGGGTCATGGATTTGGCGCGGAGGGTGCGGACGCAGATGAGCCCAGAGCCGGGGAGGGGAGGCCGGGTCGAGGTGCTCGCGACGGACGTGGACCTCTTCGACGTCGAATTCTTGGATCCGCTCTCCGGGGAGTGGACGGACGGCTGGGACACCACGCAAGCCATCGGGCAGGCGGGGCGCCTGCCGCTGATGGTCCGCGTCACGCTCGTCCTCAACGGCGGGCGGCGCGGGGAGCGAGGCAGGGAGCGCGCCCCCCTGAGGTACTCCACCAGCGTCACCATCGCCGCGCAACGACAGCTGAGCTTCGCGATCCAATGACGACCTCAGGAGCCCAACCGAGAGATCTGCGAGCGCGGCGCCGCCGTCTCCGGGAGCGGCGTGGCGTGGCCCTGCTCCTGGTGCTGGGGAGCATCACGGTCTTGACGGTGATGCTGGCGGAGTTTCAGGACGAGACGAGCGCGGAGCTCGGCAGCTCGCTCGTCGAGCGAGATCAGCTCGCCGCGGAGTACGCCGCCAAGAGCGGGCTCAACTTGGCGAGGTTGCTCATCGCGGCGGAGCCCACCGTGCGCCGCGCCATGGCGCCCCTGTTCTTGATGATGCGGCAGGGGCCCCCGCAGATCCCCGTGTGGGAGTTCGCCGATGGCGTGCTGGGAGCCTTCAATGACGCCGCCGGCGCAGAGAGCTTCGCCACCTTGGCTGGCGTCCGCGTGGCGGACGGCAAGAACCTGGGGCTCGAGGGCGCCTCCTTCGAGCTCCAGGTGGTCGATGAAGACTCGAAGATCAACGTGAACGCGGCCGCGCGCGCGGACGCCATCAGCAAGGCGCGGCTCGCGGCGCAGCTCTTGGGCCTGATGAATGGCCCGCAGTACGATCCGCTCTTCGAGGGGCGCGACGCCGATGGGCAGTTCTCCGATCGCCAGACCATCTGCGCCGCGCTCATCGACTGGGCAGATCCGGACGCCGACGCCTACACCTGCGATCCGCACGGTGGCGTGGCGCAGCAGGCGGGCGCGGAGGACGCCTTCTATGAACGGCTCGAGCGCCCCTACCATCGGAAGAACGCCGCCTTCGACAGCCTGGAGGAGCTGAGGCTCGTCCGCGGGATCGGCGACGACTTCTGGGCCACGTTCGTGGATCCGGAGCCGGACAACCCGAGCAAGCGCGTGCTCACGGTGTGGGGGCAGGGCACCATCAACGTCAACACCGCCAACCCCCAGACCGTGCTGGCGTTGGTGTGTGGCTACGCGGTGCCGGGGACCCCTCTGTGTACGGATCCGCTCGAAGCCGCAAAATTTCTCAGCGTCATGTCCCTCGTGCGGGGCTTCACGGCGGGCGCGCCGCTGTTCGGGAGTCCTCGCGCCTTCATCAATGCTCTCAAGGGGCGCGGGATGTTCGGCGCGGCGCTCGCCTCCATGGAGATGCAGCCCGTGCAGCTCTTGTCGGAGGCGGAGCTGCTGAAGGCGGTGGCCACGGAGAGCAAGGTCTTCAGCATCTACGCGACGGGCACCGTCAAGAGCGGCACGCGGGAGGCGCGGCTGCGGCTCCACGCGGTGGTAGACTTCCGGGGCGCCCCCCCTCCGGGCATGAACCCCTTGCTGGCCGAGCAGCTCGCCGGGGGCGGCGCCGCCGCGGATTCAGCGAAGGCCGGCGCCGCCCAGCTCGCGGGGCTGCCGGAGGGGGCCGGGCAAGGCACCATCACTGGGGCGTTTCAGCCGAGCGCGGCTGGCACTATCGTCTATTACAGGTACGAATGAAGGACGACGGCGTGACACGGATCTTGGCGGTGCGCCGTGGCTAGGGCGATTGGGCTGGACGTGCGCAGCACGCAGGTGCGCGCCGTGCTCCTTCAGCGGAGCTACCGCAAGCTGAGCATCGAGGCCTTGCGGGAGGTCAGCTTGGCGGAGGCGGGCGGTGTCCCCGCGGCCATCGCGGCGTGCGTCGGCGCGCTCGGCGCCGGCGCGGAGCCCGTCGCCATCGCCGTGGAGGGGGAGCGCTCCTTCATCCATCGGCTCACCCTGCCGGTCGCTGCGCAGAAGCAGCTCGACGAGGTGCTCGCCTTCGAGCTCGAAGCGCAGATCCCTCTGGAGTTCTCCGAGCTCGTCTACGACAGCCAGCGGCTGCCCACCGTGCTCGGCGGCTCGGGGATCCGCTTGCTGACCGCCGCGGCGCGCACGGACTACGTCCGCGGGCAGATCGGGCAGGTCGCCGCTGCGCTCGGTCGCGAGCCGGAGCGCGTGGGCTGCGGCCCGCTCCCCCTGAGCAACCTCGCCTCGCTCTGCCCCGCGCTGGAGGGGCCGGCACCCTGCATGATCGTGGACCTGGGCGGCGCTCGCACCGAGGCACTCGTGCTGCTCGAGGGGCGCCCGGCGCTGGCGCGCACCCTCTCTCGTGGTGTGGCGAGCCTCCCCGAGGGGGCGCCGCAGCTCGCGGCGGAGCTCCGACAGACCCTGGGGGCTTGGGCCGCGACGGGGGAGCCCGAGATCACGCGTGTGCTCCTCGTAGGCGTCGGCGCGAGCATGCCTGGGGCGGAGCCCTACCTGGCCCGGGAGCTTGGCGTCGAGGTCGCCAGCCTGCCTCCGCTCTCCGTCGAGCTGGCGAGCCCGGAGCTGGGGGAGCTGACGGCGCGCTTCGCCAAGTCCGTGGCGCTGGCGGCGGGCCTGCTGCAGCGCCCCAGGGATTTGAACCTGCGGCAGGGGGAGCTGGGCTTTCAGCGCGGCTTCGGGTTCCTCAAGGAGAAGCTGCCCGTGGTGGCGGGCCTCGTCGTAGCGCTCTTCGTCAGCTTCGCGTTCTCCACTTGGGCGGAGCTGCGCGGGATCGCTCAGGAGCGGCAGCTCCTGGAGGCCAGCCTCGCCACGAGCAGCAAGCAGGTGTTGGGTGAGGAGACCTCGGACCCCGAGCGAGTGGCGGGGCTCCTGGAGAAGGCCAAGGCCGCCGAAGAGGCGGACCCCCTCCCGATGATGGACGCCTTTGACGTCCTGGTCGTCCTCTCGAAGGGGATCCCGCTCTCCGTCACGCACGACATCGAGGAATTCGACATGCAGCGCGCCCACGTCCGCATGACCGGGATCGTCGGGACCGCGAGCGACGCGCAGCTCGTCGCGGGGGTGCTCAAGGCGAACGCCTGCATCGTGGATCCCAAGATCGGGAAGCTCACGCAGGTCGTCAATTCGGAGCGCCAGAAGTACACGATGGAGTTCGACGTGCGCTGCCCCGAGGAGGCGGCAGCGAAGAAGAAGAAGGCCGAGGCACCCGTGGCAGAGGGAGCACCATGAGCCTCCAAGAGCGGCTCGAGCGCCTCGACCCCCGCGAGCGGCGGCTGCTGGGCGTCCTGGGGGGCATCGTGGCGGGGTTCTTGCTCCTCGGGCTGCCGGTGGGGCTCAACCGCTGGGTCGCGGCGGAGCGTGAGGAGAACCAACGCCTGAGGGAGGCGCTCGATAGCATCGACGGCGCCCAAGCCACGCTGGACAAGCGCGCGGAGCAGCGTCGTCAGCTCAGCGCACGCTACGCCACGCCGGCGCCTCCGCTCGCTGGTTACCTCGCCACCGTGGCGAGCGAGCACAAGGTCGAGATCCCAGAGAGCCAAGACAGGCCCATGGTGCCGCACGGCAAGCGCTATGAAGAGCGCAGCACCAAGCTGCTCTTGCGTAAGGTCCCCATGCTCAACCTCGTGAAGTTCATGGAGGCCATCGCGCAGGCGCCCTATCCGCTGAGCTTCTCACGCTTGGACATCCGCAAGCGCGGGAGCGAGCCGGACTCCTACGACGTGGAGCTCATCGTCAGCGCCTACGATCGCAAGGCCACCGAGGCGAAGGCCGCTGCCGGCGCCAAGGCGAGCACGAGCCCCACCGGGAGCGGCGCGCTATGACGGACTGGCTCCGAAAGCTCGGGCGCGCGCTCTGGCTCCCGGCGTTCTATGGCGTCGCGCTGTTGACCTGCCTCTATCTCACGCTGCCCACCGAGCAGCTACGTCAGCGGCTCCTGGCGGAGGCCAACGCGGGCAGAGGCCCGTCGGACGTGCGCGTGGAGATTGACGAGGTGAGCACCTACTGGCTCAGCGGGCTGGAGCTCAGCGGTGTTCGACTGATCTCACCCGCGCCCACCGCTGCTGCGGAGGACGCCGCGTCGAGCGCCGCCCCAGCAGCGAGCGCGGCCAGCGATGGCGCCGGGGGTGCGTCCGCGCAGCCCCCACCTCCGCGCGACGTCGTCATCGAGACGGTGACGGTGCGCGCCTCGCTGCTGCGGCTCCTGGTCGGCAGCCTGCACCTGAGCTTCTCCCTGGATGGCCTGGGGGGCAGCGTCCGCGGCAGCTACCGCGACGATCGCTCGGAGAAGGCCGTCGAGGCGGAGCTCCACGGGATCTCCCTCGGCCAGCTCCCACCGCTCCGCCAGGCCCTCGGCGTCCCCGTCGAAGGCGCGCTCGACGGGAGCCTTCAGGTGGTGCTGCCCGAAGGCAAGCTCTCCAAGGCCGAAGGGGAGGTGGCGCTGGAGCTGAGTGAGCTGGCGCTGGGTGATGGGAAGGCCAAGGTCATGAGCGCCATCACGCTGCCTCGGCTGGAGGTCGGCACCATGACGCTCTCCGGCAAGCTGGTCGAGGGGCGGCTGGAGCTGGAGAAAGTCTCCGCGGCCGGGCGAGACCTCGACCTGGAGCTAGGCGGGAAGGTGCGGCTCCGCGAGCCGCTCAGCGCGTCGGTGGCGGAGCTGACGGCGCGCTTCAAGGTCAGCGAGAAGTACAAGGACAAGAACGAAATGACGCGCAGTATCTTCGGAGCCCCTGGCTCCAAGATCACGCCGCTCATCGAGATGGACCCCAAGGTGCGCCGCTCCAAGCGCCCCGACGGCTCTTACGCGTGGCGGATCAGCGGCCCCTTGGCGCACCTCGTCTTCGAGCCGGGCGCCGCGGCCACCGTCGGCGGCGCGACCCCCGCGCGGCCCCGCCTCGTGGGCCCTACCCGCGCAGCGGACTGAGCGAGCACCGCGCTCGCCGCGCCGAGGGGTGAGCGCAGCGCCCACCACGCGGGCGCTGCGCCTCCCTGTCCCGAGCGCCGCGCTCGCTCAGGTGTCGATCGTGATCCCGCTGTGAGCGCGGAGCGCGAAGTAGTGCTTGCTCACGGCGAACAGGACCAGCTCCTTGAGCCGCTCCGGCGCCGCCACGGCGCTGGAGCCCTCGTCGGAGGCGCGGACGATCTCCACGGCGGTCTCCAGATCATGGGCGATGAAGAAGCCCGCGCGGTCGGCGGTCAGATCCACCGCGGCGATCCAGCGCTTCAGATCCAGCGAGGCACCGGACTGGAGCAGCTTGCCGACGAGGCGCGTCAGCTCGTCCTTCGCGTTGGCCGAGAGGTGCTTCTCGAGGGCCCGCTGGGCCTCGGTGACGGGTCCCTCGAGGTCCGCCGCCACGGGGAACTGCGTGACGATGAGCTTGATGGCGGCAAAGAGCCAAGACTTCAGGCCTGTGGCGGTGGGGACGAGCTGGCGCAGATAAAACCCTGGCTGGAAGTACGTGAGGTGCCTGGCGGCGATGAACCCAGCCGCCTGTGGTGGCACCTCGGCGTCCAGCGCCGCCATGCCCAGCACGATGGCTGGGGGCTGCGCGTGCAAGAAGGACAGCCCGCCCGGGTCATTGCGGTTCTCGTAGGTGACGGGCGGGCTGAGCCCGAGCACGCCCGCCGCGTAGTAGAGCGTCTGGCTCATCGTGTAGGGGTGCCGCTCGAGGTCCACGATGAACGCAGGATCGTAGCCGGAGGCCTCCGCGGGCTCGGAGCGCGTCGCGATCACGGCCGGCTCGATCAGCGCGAAGAGGCTGGTGAGCAGCGGATCGGCGTCCGAGTGGGTCAGCGCCGAGGTCCAGTGGCTCGCCTCCAGCGCTGCGGTGGCGGGCGCCGCGGTCTCGCTCCGCATCCGCTTGTAGAAGCGCTCCTCGTCCGGCTCAGCGAGGTTCAGCACGTACAGCGCTTGGCACATGCACCAGGCGGCGTCCGCGTGCTTGGTCTCCGTGTACAGCCGACGTAGCAGCTTGTAGGCCTCCGCCCGGTGGGGGTTCTGGCGCAAGATGAGCGCTTGAGCGCTGACCGCCTTGTCGAGGTACTTCGCCGGATCGGAGGCGTAGAGCTCCGCCAGCCGCTCGTTCCTGACGCGATCGTCCGGCTCGAGGTTTTGGGCCGCTTCGTAGGCGTCGATGGCCTTCTCGACCTCCCCGAGCTGGTGCTCGTAGAGCTCGGCCAAGAGCGTCAGACACTCCAGCAGCCGCGGGCGCTCCTCTTCCCGTTGGCTGGCGAGCTCGATGCGACGCTTGAGCAAGCGCTCGAACTCCTCGTGGCGGTGCTGATCGCGCGCCAGCTCGATCTGCTCGTCGAGCGCCTTGAAGTTGCTCGGGTCGAGCTTGCGGACCTGCTCGTAGAACTGCATCGCCTTGTCGACGTCGGACATTTGCCGGGCGGCGATGCCGGCCGCCGTCTGGAGGTACTTGGCCTTCTGCTTGTCGTCTTCCACGAAGTCCGCGAGCCGGACGACGACCTCGATGAGCTTGGTCCAGTCCTTCTCTTCGCTGTAGAGCTGCATCAGCTTGGTGAGCAGGCGTCGATCGTCCGGGCGCTCGTCCAGCGCCGCCACGTAGCTCTTGGCGGCCCGCGTCCGGTCGCTCAGCTTGCTGGCCGCGAGATCTCCCATCTCCAGGAGGAGCTGGATGCGCTCGTCACCGGAGACCAAATCCAGTAGCCGCGCCTTGATCTTGAGCGCCGCCTCCCATTGCTCGGCCGCGAGGTGGAGCGCGGCCAGCGCGATGAGGGGCTCGGTCGCGCTGGGGTCGAGGTCCATCGCCTCTTCGAGCAAGGGGCGCGCGGCCTCCAGCTCTCCTGCGCGGCGCCGCGCCTCGCCGAAGCGGTAGCAGGTGAGGGCGCGCTCTGCGCCCTTGAGCGTCTCGCCGAAGCGCTTGAAGATGTCGTCGTAGAGATCGACCGCGCGCTTGGCGGAGCCAGCCTCGAAGGTCACTTGTGCGACGCGCAGCAGGGCCTCCACGTCGTCCGGGGCGACGCGCAGGAGCGTGTCCATCGCGGCCAGCGCCTTCTCCGTGGAGCCCGTCTGGGCCAGGGCGTCCACGTAGCGGACCAGCAGGCGGCTGGCGTGGCTCTTCTCGAGCGAGCCGGCGTTGTCGGCGAGCTGCTCGTAGTAGCGGGTGGCCTCGATGAAGCGCTTGTTCTCGAAGGCGATGTCCCCGAGCACGCCCAGGGCTTGCAGGTTGGTCGGATCGAAGCCGATGGCGCGCTTGGCGGCCTCCTCCGCGCGCTTGTCGTCCTTGAGCTTCTCCCGCGAGAGCACCGCGATCTCTGCGTTGAGCTTGGCGCGCTGACGCTCTCCTTCGGCCTTCTCCGCCTCGCGCTCCAGCAGCTGGATGGCGGCGTTGACGTCTCCGCGCGCCACGTAGGCGGTGCGCAGCGCGAGCGCGGCTCCAGTGTCCGCGGGGTTGGCGTCGAGCGCGCGCTTGTAGCGCTCGATGGCGCCGTCGCGATCCCCGCGACCCTCGAGGAGCCGCGCCGCGCGAACCCACTGCTCCGCGCGTGCCTGCGCCCCCTCGGCCTTCTCCGCGAGCGCCTCGATGGCGGTCAGGGCGGCGTCGGCGTCGCCCACGCTCTCGCGCAGCCGCGCCAGCGCCTCGAGGGCCCCGGCGTGGGTCGGCTCCGCCTCGAGGACCCGCTCGTAGGCCGTGGTGGCGCGCTCGGGCGAGCCGATCTGCTCCGCCAAGACGCGCCCGAGCGCGAGCCCCAGCTGGACCCGCTGGGTGCTCTCCGTCACCAGCTTCAGGTGTCGCTCATACAGAGCGGCCACCTGCTCCCAGCGATCCAGCGCGCGGTAGTGGCGCACGAGCGCCGTCAGCGCCCCTTCGTGGGCCCCGTCGATGCCGAGGATCTGCTCCCACGCGTCGGCGGCCTTCTCATGGTCGAGGTACTCCTCGTCGTAGATGCCAGCGATGCGCTCCCAGAGCGTGATCTTCTGGCGCGGCGTGGCGGCGACCTTGACCTGCTGTCGGAGGTTGTCGAGCAGCTCACCGAAGCGCCCCGCCTTGCTATACAGGCGATCCAGGCCGCGCAGGGCGTCCAGGTGCGCAGGGTCGAGCGCGAGCACGGCCTCGTAGCGGCGCGCGGCCTCCGCGTCGTCGTGCAGATGATCCTCGGTCAATTCCGCGATGCGACACAGCACCGCGAGCTGCTCTTCACCGCGCAGCGCGTCGGCGCGCCGCTGCAGGAGCTTGGAGTAGCTGGACCAGTCTTCCGTGCGCTCATAGATGCGCGCCAGCGCCTCGCTGGCCTTGGCGTGCCCGGGGTCCTCCGCCAGGATCTGCTCGTACAGATCTCGCGCGCGGCCCACGTCGTTGAGCTGAATCTCCAAGATCTCCGCGGCCTCTGCCCTGAGGTCGCGCGCCTGCGCGGGCGCCGCCGCGTCGGCGCGTCGCGTCAGGACCATCCCGAGCTCGACCCACTGCTGCGCCTTGCGGTAGATCTGGGTCATGCCTTCGAGGGCGGCCTCGCTCGAGGGCTCGCTCACGAGCACCTGCTGGAAACAGGGCAAGCCGAGGTCCGGGCGCGTGAGCTTCTCGGCGTACCAGCGCCCAACCCGGACGAGCAGGAGGTTCTTGAGGTCCGCCTCCAGGGACTCGCCGGCGATGGCGTCGTTGCAGGCCGTGAGGACGTCCCCCCACGCGCTCTGGTCCGTACCGGCCAGCTTCTCGACCTCCTCCGCGTAGCTGGCGTTGCCGGGGTCTTCGGCGTAGGCCTGCCCGTAGGCCACCAGCGCCTGCTCCTTGTCGTCGAGCTCGGTCGCGTAGAGCTTGCCGATCTCCGCGAAGGCGCGGGCGCGCTCCGCGGCGCTGGACGCGCTCTCGCCGCGGGCCAGCAGCATCTCGATGAGCTCTTCGTGCTTGCCCTGGCGGCGGCGAACGTCCTCCATCGCCGTGAGGGCGATGTCGTCGTTGGGGTCCTGCTCCAGGATGAGGGCGTAGACCTGCTCGGCCCCCTCCAGGTTCTTGGCGCCGAGCTCCCAGCAGCGGGCCGCGCGGAACCACAGGCTCTTGCGCACGGCGCGCCGCGACGCCTCGTCCCCCGCTTCTACCGACTCCGCGGCCACCGTGAAGGCCTCCGCGACGCGCGCAGGGTCCGCGCCGTCTTCGAGCGCGGCCTCCAGGGCGATGGCGGCGTCGTCGCTCTCCGGCTCGGCGACGAGCGCGTCGATGAGCTCGTTGAGCTGCTCTTCCGAGATCTTGGCGCTGGACGTCGCCGCGCTGGCGCGACCCAGCCGATCGAGCCCCTCCAGCACGACCCCGGCCCCGGCCGGTCGCTCCTCGGGAGACTTGGCGAGCAGCGAGAGCACGAAGTCATCCAGCTCCTTGGTGACCCAGCCCCGCGGCGCGACCGTGCTGGGCGCAGGGGGGACGCGCCCGAGGTGCGCCGCCGCGATGTCTTGAGCCACGGTAGCGTCGAAAAACAGCGGCTTGCCGGTCAACAGCTCGTAGAGGAGAGCGCCGAAGGAGTAGAGATCACTCCGTGGCGTGGCCGGCAGGCCCTTGATTTGCTCCGGCGCGACCGCCCGCGGTGAGCCCACCGTGGAGAACAGCTCCATTGCGCCGTTGATGACGCGCGGGCGCGCGCGCAGGCGGTCCATCCCCGCGTCCAGCAGGACGACGTGCTGGCTCCCGTCGGCGACCCGCTGGAGCAGCACGTTGTCCAAGCGGACGGCGCCATGCGCGAGCCGGCGACCGTGGACCTGCTGGAGCGCCTCCAGGACCGCCTTGAGGACTGGCCGCGCCTCATTGAGGTGCATGGGGCCGGTGCGCGCGATGCGCGCGGACAGCGGCTGTCCGTCGACGTGCGCGTGCGTGACGACGAAGCGCCCGCCCAGCAGCCCCGCGAAGAGCTCTCGTGGCAAGCTCGGGTGGTCGATGCCGCCCACGAGGCGACTGACCGTCAAGAAGCGCTGGAGGCCACGGCGATCACGGGTGGCCTCACGCCGCAGCACCTTCAGTCGCACCTCTTTACCGTCCCGCCGGCCCACGTAGGAGATGGCGAGGCGGCCGTCGCCCAGCTTGCGCACGATGGTGTGCCCTGCGAAGGTGTCGCCCGGCTTGAGCTCCTCATCCGCCACGGGCCCGTCCGTCCGAAGCTGCTCGAGTCGAGGATCGACGTCCGTGTGGATGGAGAACAGGACGTCACACAGCGCCTCCACGGCGTCTTCCTGGAGGCAGTGGTGGGCCAGCGCCTTGGCGAAGGAGCCCTTCGCAGCAGCACCGCCGACGTGTTCGGGGTCAAACCCGAGAAGATCTCGGCTGAGGGAGAGCAGCTCGTCGAGCTCGAACAGGCGCTCGAGTTCGGCGCGCAGGATATCCATGCTCATCGTCGTTCCTTGGCGGGGCAGGGCGCCGCGACCGCGGGCACCAGCTTCAATGGCCCACCCGGGTCATCGCAGGGCGGGGGAGCGCATCATAGCGAAGTGACGCCCAAATCAAGGGAAAGTGCTGGCTGGCGCCGAATTGGCCTGAGCCGGGGAACCGCAGCTTTCTGGCGCTCTTCCCGCGGCCGTGGAAACCTCCGGGCATGTCACCTCGGGCTGTCTTGCTGCAGCGAGCGCTCCCCATCGCGCTCCTGGGCCTGTCGGTGGTCTCGGTGCCGGTCATGATGCTCGCCCCTTCGGGTCTGCGGCGCCTGGAGAGCCTACGGCAGGAGCGCGCACGGGCCGAGCTCGAGCAGTCCCAGCTCACGCAGCAGATCCGTGAGCTTCGGGCGAAGGTGGAGCGCAGCAAGGCCGACCCGAGGGCGGTGGAGCGGGTGGCGAGGGACCGGCTCGGCCTGGTGCGAAAAACCGAGGTCGTCTTCCAGTTTCGTGAGTGACCGTTGCCTTGACGGCGGGGGCGAGCGACGCTTGCCGAGGTGACGGTCGAGCTCTACGAACGGCTGAGGCTGAGCGGCGCCCTGCCCGAGGCGGAGCTCACGCGCCTCGCCCTCGACGCCCTGCGTCGTGAGCGCCCGCTGTTGGCCATCCTCGGTGAGGAGCGCCCCACGCTCTTCGAGGGCGTCGAGCGGCAGCTCCTGGCCTTCGCGCCGCGAGCGCCTCGGGCCTGGGCGCCGTCTCGCGCGCTCTACGAGCGGCTGGCGCCGGGCTGCTGCGAGCGGCTCCTCGCCGTCCCCATCGCGCAAGAGCCCCGCACCGGGACGGTGGACGTCGCCTGCGCCGATCCGGACGACGCGACGGTCGAGGCGGAGCTGGGGCACCAGCTCCGCGCCTCCATCCGCCGCTGGGGCGCGCCGCTCGATGAGCTGCTCGACCGGCTGGCGTCGCTCGCGCGAGCGCGGCCCACGGCGAGCGGTGGTCCCGCGTCGGCGCCACTCCTCGGCGCGGCTGAGGACGAGGTCGCGCAGGTCGCCGCGGCGCTCGGCGGGGCCACGAGCCCCGAGGAGCTCACCGAGCGCTTGGCGCGCGGGCTCGCGCGCTTGGCGCGCGTGGCGTTGGTGCTCAGCGTGCGGTCCGGGAGGCTCGAGGGGCGAGCCAGCTCGCTGGCGGACCAGCGTGAGGAGGTGCGCGCTCTGCGGCTCCCCATCGGCGCCGGCCTCGCGGCGGCGCTGGCCGCGGGCGCGCACCGGGGAGCGCTGGTCGCCCTGGCCGACGAGCCGCGCCTCGGTCGGCTCCTGGGGCTGGGGCCGAGCGACGAGGCTCATGCGCGGGTCATCGCCGTGGAGGGCCGCCCAGCGCTCGTCGTGCTGGTCGCCGAGCCTACGCTGCGCGCCAGCTTCGACCACGCGCTCGAGGGCTGGGCGGCCGCCGCCAGCGCCGCGCTCGAGCAACTCCTCATCAGCCGAAAAGCCAACCAGCTCCGCTGAGCCAGCGGGCCTCGAGAGAACCTACCATGACGACCCACGCACACCGCCCCCCCGATCCCGTAGCGCGCTGGCGCGCCTTGGCCACCCAGGAGCGTAAGGGCAAGCCCCCGGAGGAGCTGACCTGGGAGACCCCCGAGGGCCTCTCCCTCCAGCCGCTGTACACGGCGGCGGACCTCGAGGGGCTCGCGCACCTGGACTCCATCCCTGGGGAGTATCCGTTCACGCGGGGGCCGCGCGCGACGATGTACGCGGAGCGCCCCTGGACCATCCGGCAATACGCGGGCTTCTCCACGGCGGAGGAGTCCAACGCCTTTTACCGCAAGAACCTGGCGGCAGGACAGAAGGGGCTCTCGGTCGCCTTCGATCTCGCGACCCACCGTGGCTACGACAGCGATCACCCGCGGGTCGTCGGGGACGTGGGCAAGGCCGGTGTCGCCATCGACAGCGTGGAAGACATGCGCGTCCTGTTCGCGGGGATCCCGCTCGGAGAGATGAGCGTCTCCATGACGATGAACGGCGCGGTGCTCCCCGTGCTCGCGAGCTTCATCGTGGCGGCGGAGGAGCAGGGCGTCCCGCAGAGCGCGCTGTCCGGCACCATTCAGAACGACATCCTCAAAGAGTTCATGGTGCGCAACACGTACATCTATCCGCCGGCGCCCTCCATGCGCATCGTGGCGGACATCATCCAGTACACGAGCCAGCACCTGCCGCGCTTCAACTCGATCTCCATCAGCGGCTACCACATGCAAGAGGCCGGGGCGACCTGTGAGCTGGAGCTCGCCTTCACGCTGGCGGACGGCCTGGAGTACGTGCGCGCGGCGCTCGCGAAGGGGCTCCTGGTGGATGATTTCGCGCCGCGCCTCAGCTTCTTCTTCGCCACGGGCATGAACTTCTACATGGAGATCGCCAAGCTGCGCGCGGCGCGCCTGCTCTGGGCGGAGCTGATGCGGCAGCATTTCGAGCCGAAGAGCCCGCAGAGCATGATGCTGCGCACCCACTGCCAGACCTCGGGGGTCAGCCTGACCGCGCAAGATCCGTTCAACAACGTGATCCGGACCACCGTGGAGGCGATGGCGGCCGTGCTGGGCGGCACGCAGAGCCTCCACACCAACGCCTACGACGAGGCCATCGCCTTGCCGACGGATCTCTCGGCACGGGTGGCGCGCAACACGCAGCTCGTGCTGGCCCACGAGACGGGGATCGTCCATGTGGTCGATCCTTGGGCGGGCTCGTACTTCATGGAGCGCCTCACGCACGAGCTCGCCGCCAAGGCGCGCGGCATCATCGAGGAGGTCGAGGCGCTCGGGGGGATGACGCGCGCGGTGGAGTCCGGGATGCCGAAGCTCAGGATCGAGGAGGCCGCGGCGCGGCGCCAGGCTCGGGTCGATCGCGGCGAGGACGTGATCGTCGGGGTCAACCGCTATCAGGTCACGGACGAGCCGCCGCTCGACGTGCGCGTGGTCGACAACTCCGCGGTGCGTCAGGCGCAGCTCGCGCGGCTCGAGCAGGTGCGGCGTCAGCGAGACGCTGAGGGCTGTCGGCGCGCCCTCGAGGCGCTCACGGCGGCCGCGCGAGCCGGCGAGGGCAACCTGCTCGAGCTGTCCATCGTGGCCGCGCGTGCGCGGGCGACCGTGGGCGAGATTTCCGCGGCGCTCGAGCTGGCCTATGGTCGACACGCGGCGGAGACGAGGAGCATCACGGGCGTGTACGGGAGCTACTATGAGGGCGACGGCGCCTGGGAGGCCATGCGGGAGCGCGTGGAGCGCTTCGCGCGGGCGGAGGGGCGCCGGCCTCGGCTGCTCGTCGCGAAGATGGGTCAGGACGGCCACGACCGCGGCGCCAAGGTGATCGCCACGGCCTTCGCGGATCTCGGCTTCGACGTGGACGTGGGGGCTTTGTTCCAGACGCCGGAGGAGGTAGCCAGGCAGGCGGTCGACAACGACGTGCACGTCGTGGGGGTCTCCACGCAGGCGGCCGGGCACGGCACCTTGGTCCCCGCGCTGCTCGCGGCGCTGCGGGACGCGGGCGGGGAGGGGATCCAGGTCATCGTGGGCGGCGTCATCCCCGAGGGTGACTACGCCGCGCTACGCGCCAGCGGGGTGGCCGCCATCTTCGGCCCAGGGACGCCCATCCCTCAGGCCGCGGCGGCCGTCCTCGACGTGCTCGAGGCGCCCACGGCGAGCTGAGCGCAGTGCCGCATCATGCTGGAGCCCTGGACGCCCGTGGACGCTGAGCTCGCCGCGCTCCGAGCGCGGCTCCTCGAGGGTGAGCGCCGCGCGCTGGCCAAGGCGATCACGCTCGTGGAGAGCACCCTCCCAGCGCATCAGGAGCGCGCGCAGCGGCTGCTGTCGGAGCTGCTGCCCTTCGCCGGCAAGGCGCGACGCATCGGCGTGACGGGCGTCCCCGGGGTCGGCAAGAGCACCTTCATCGAGGCCTTCGGGCTGATGCTGGTGGAGGCTGGGCACCGGATCGCCGTGCTCGCGGTCGACCCCTCCAGCGTCCGCAGCCGCGGCAGCATCTTGGGTGACAAGACGCGCATGCCACGGCTGGCGGTCCACGAGGCGGCGTTCGTGCGCCCCAGCCCCTCCGGAGGCTCCTTGGGGGGCGTCGCGCGGCGCACGCGCGAGGCCCTGCTCCTCTGCGAGGCGGCCGGCTACGACGTCGTCCTCGTCGAGACGGTGGGCGTCGGGCAGAGCGAGGTCGCGGTCGCCGGGATGGTGGATTTCTTCCTCATGTTGGGGCTCGCCGGGGGTGGGGACGAGCTCCAGGGGATCAAGCGCGGCATCCTGGAGGTCGCCGACGCGGTGATGTTCAACAAGGCCGACGGGGACAACCGCGTCCGCGCGGAGCGAGCCGCCGCCGAGGCGCGCGCGGCGCTGCGCCTCTTGCGGGGGCGGGGCCAGGGCTGGGAGCCCGTCGTGGGGACCGTCAGCGCGCTCGAGGGGCGCGGCCTCGCGGCGCTGTGGGAGGTCGTCGAGGCGCACCGCGAGCAGCAGCAGGCGTCGGGGCGGCTCGACGCGCAGCGCGCGGCGCAGCGCCGGACGTGGTTCGAGGAGGCGCTGAACGATGGCTTGCGGGAGGCCTTCGAGGCGCGCGCGGACGTCGCGCGCCTTCTGCCGGAGCTGCGCCGCGCCGTCGACGAGCAGCGCATCACCCCGACCGAAGCGGCGCGCCGGGCGCTGGCGCTCCTCCACGCGCCGCCCGTCGGCGCCTCAGCCTCCAGCGGCTAGGCCGCGGAACGCCGCGATGACCTCGGGTGGGGCCTGCACCAGCTCGATGAGCACGCCCTCACCGCCCTGGGGCGCGGCTGCGTCGCCGCGTGGATGAATGAACGTGACGTCGTGCCCCGCGGCGCCTCGGCGAATGCCTCCGGGCGCGAAGCGCACGCCCTGCTCGCCGAGCCACCGGACCGCGGCCGGGAGATCGTCCACCCACAGGCCCACGTGGTTGAGCGGCGGCTCGTGCACGCGCGGCTTCTGGTCCGGATCGAGCGGCTGCATCAAGTCCACCTCCACCGCGAAGGGGCCCACGCCGCAGCGCGTGATGTCCTCGTCCACGTTCTCTCGAGCGCTCGAGTAAGAGCCGCTGGGGGCGAGCCCGAGCAGCTCGACCCAGAGCCGGCGCAGCGCGCGCTTGTCCGCGCCCCCGACCGCAATCTGTTGCACTCCAAGGATCTCGAATGGCCGATGGGACATCGGGCGAGGGGTTAGCTTCCCCGTGGCTCGAGGGCAACCGCTGGGGTCTCGTCCCTCGCTGGGCGTCGACGCGTCGTGTGCCGCCGGCGCCGTCACAGGCGAAGCTGGAGCCCCGCCCCCAGCTCGAAGCTCCCCGCCAGGGCGCGGAGGATCCCCAGCGTCATCCCCGCGTGCGCGTAGACCCCGACGTACTTGGCGAAATCGTACTGTGGGCCAGCGCTGAGCTGAAACAGCAGCTCCTTCTTCCACTCGGGGTGGTAGGTGGGGTCTTGCGCCGTGGCCTCGCTGCCGTAGGCGGGCGTGCCCTTGCTCCCCTCCACGGACATGCCGACGGCGGGCTGGACGAAGATCTTGAACGCGGAGTCGCTCATCGTGTAGATGCGCACGCCGGCGCCGAAGGCGAGCTGCCGCTCGGTGTCCGTGGCGTCTTCGGCGGCCAGGCCGAGCCGCGTCCAGAGGTAGGGCTCGAGGCTGTCGAAGGGCGCGAAGGAGAGCGCCAGATCGAGCGCGAGCGGCGCTCCATGCCCGCACAGCTTCTTCTGCTCTTTGGCCTTCAGGGGCTGCCCTTGGGCATTGGTGGCCTCGGGCGGCGCACAGAACGGGGAGTCGTCGTAGCGCATCACCATGCGGTAGCCGCCCACGATGGAGCCGCGGACGCCGACTTGGAGCTGGTGGCCGAAGGCGTCCTCTGCCCGGGGCGGCTCCTCGTCCTCGTCCTCGTCCGCGGTGGTCGAGGCGCTCGCACCCGCCGCGGGGGCTGGCGCCGCGGCCTGCGCGGTGGACGAGAGCAGCGTGGCGAGGAGAGAGGTCGTGACGAGGGATGCCAAGCGCATGCGGGCGAGCATACCGCAGCTCGGCGCCTGGTGCGTAGCGTCGGCTCAGCGGGGCGGTTTTGGTGTGGGGGGACGTGGCCCGCCCGCCACGGCCCAGTCACGCTCGACCCCTACCGCTCGCCACTCGAGCCGGAGGGCGCCGCTGGGGGCCTGCACCGCGAGCTGCGGCTCCCCGTCCCAGCCCCTGGGCTCGCCGAAGCTGAGCGGGCCGTCGAGCCGCTCGAGCTCGTCGGTGGGGCAGGCGAGCGCGAGGATGCCCAGGCTGGCGAAGGTGGAGACGAGATCGGCCGGGACGTGGGGGGCGATGATGGCCCTCACCGTGGCGTTGAGCGCCGGCGCCCGCACCGCGGTCCAGCGCACGTCCTCGAGTGAGCGCAGCACCTGTACGCTCGGCGTGGCAGGCAGGGTGCGCGCCGGCGCCAAGGGGAGCGCCGTCGCCGCGGTCCACCCGTAGCGTGGGGGCGGCCCCAGGGGCTTGCTGGGGTTGGGCTCGCCGTCGGCCTTGGCCTTGCCCTTGCTCTTGCGCTCGATGAGCACGTCGTCCGTGGGCAAGGCCCGGGGAACGCTGATGCGCACGGGGCGCTTGAAGCTCCGTGGGTCGCCGATGGTGCCCGTGGCCACCGCGTAGGCCACCGTCTCTGGCGACGTGGTGATGAAGCGCTCCTGAGGATGGGCGGCGGGCTCCGGATCCTGCGAGCGCAGCGAGGTACCCCCGGCGGGGGACGGATAGAGCTCACCCGTGACCACGCGATGGTCCGGCTCGAGCAGGCGCGCGCCGGTGGCGATGAGGTCACCCAGCGCCCCGACGTGGGCCAGCAGCTCCAGCGTCTGGCGGGAAGGGGGCGCGAAGAGGAAGTCCAGGCGCGGGGGCACCCGCTTGGACTTCAGGAGGGCCGCCGCCGCCAACAAATCCCTCAGGGACGAGCCTGAGTCGCCCCCGAGGAGCGCTTGCTGGACGGGGCGCCCCGCGAACTCACGCACCGGACGGACGATCCCTTGTTCATCGAGCAGGAGCGGATCGACCGCGGAGAGATCCACGGTGAGCACGTCCTCCGACGGGGCGCCCGCGTCCGCGTTGAGGGTGCGGTGCGCCTTGGAGCGCCGCTGGTCTCGCAAGTAGGTCTCGGTCTTCTCATCGCTGAGAAATAGCCCGGCGGCGGCTCCGACCATCGGCGCCAAGCTCGCGAGCACCGCGCGCTCGGACACCGTCAGCAAGCGGGCGCTGGGCCCTCCGAACTCCAGCACGACGGGCGCGCCCCGAGCGCGGTCGACGTCCTCCACCATCTGCTTGAGCCCGCGGCGCAGCAGCTCGAGCGCCACGTCACGTATACAGACGAAGGGGCGGAGTCGCCCGGAGAGCAGCACCTGGACGCTGCTGGGTGGGCGAAGCAAGGTCGAGCCCGTCACCAAGGCCTCCGCGAGCTGCGCGGGTGACACCACCAGCGTCAGCATCCCCATGCCGCCCACCGAGGCGAGGCGGGGCTCATCCGTGAGGGCGAGCCGCGCCGGGCTCGCGAAGCGCTCCAGGTGGACGGGCCCAGGAAAGCCGATCCCCGGGCGCGCCAGGAGCACGCCGGTGGAGGTCAGCTCGCGCGGGAGGGGTCCCGGCGCGGGCTCTTGGGAGTGGGTGATGCAGCGGGTGTCGTAGACGATCCCGAGCTCCACCGCGCATTTCTTGAAGGGGATGCTCGCCGCTTCGGCCAGGACCCTGGCCGGCGACCGCGCCAGCGCCACCTGGTCGATCTTCACCCGCACGAGATCTCCGCGGAGCGAAGGATCTTCCGCTCGCCCCGCCAAGATCTTCTGGGTCATTGTGCGGGGCGGGTCCCCCGCGCGCGCTCGCATGTGCTGTCGGCCGCCCGTTGGTGAGGCCCGGAACCTCCGGGCGAATGTCCAGACGCTAGTCGGCCGGCCGTAGGCAGGTCAAGCGCCAGCTAGACACACCACCCTGGAGCCCATGGATCAGTCCGGCGTCGGCCGCAAGCGAAACAGGCCTCCCACCCTAGAGGCTCGAAATTACCGGTTGCTATTCACGCCGTGCCGGCGCTGGTAGGCTAGGGCCATGTTCAAGGACGCGCTAGAGGGCGTGGTCGCCGGCACCGAGGGCGGCATCGCTGGCCTGCTGATGGATTTCGAGGGCATCCCGCTCGAGACCTTCATCCGCGAGGACTCCGAATTCGACATCGAGACGGTAGGGGCGGAGGTCAGCGTCGTCGTCAAATCCATCCAGCGCGCCACGGAGAACCTGGGCGCCGGAGAGACGCGCGAGGTGTCCTTCAACAGCGAGCAGATGCTCACCGTCATCCGTGTCCTCAGCCAGAACTACTTCTTGGCCGTCACCCTCAGGCCGGGCGGCAACCTCGGCAAGGCGCGCTACCTGATGCGGGTCGCCGCCCCCAAGCTGCTGGAAGAGCTCGACTGAGTCGGCCTCGCACGTCATCGCGGGCTCATCGCCCATGACGTGCGACGCTAGACCCGCCCGCAGCCGCGCGAACGGGCTTACACGCCGGTGCGTCATCGGCGCGCCGTTGTTGTGACGCGGTCAGCACGCTAGCGTGGCCTGGCTCGCAAGGGGCAAACGAGAAGATGGACATCCCGCTGAAGCAACTCGACGCCTTGTTTGAAGCCCTCTCCGCCCGGGGGGTCACGGAGTTCGAATGGGAGGACGAGGCGATACGTCTGCGCGTCGCCTTTCAGGGGGCCACCGTCACCACCACGGTCGCCGCGGCCGCGGTGAGCCCAGCGGCGTCCGTGGCGGCGCCGGTGGCGGAGGAGGACGCGACCACGGCCTACGTCACGTCGCCGTTCGTGGGGACGTTCTATCGCGCTCCCAGCCCCGAGGCCGAGCCCTTCGTGGACGTGGGGGCCACGGTGCGCAAGGGCCAGGTGCTGTGCATCGTGGAGGCGATGAAGCTGATGAACGAGATCGAGTCGGAGCTCACGGGCGTCATCATGGAAATCTTGGTCGATAACGGGCAGAGCGTGGAGTTTGGGCAGCGTCTGTTCAAGCTCCGGCGCGCTCAGTAGCCTCGAGGGTGGCGCGGCATGTTCAGTAAGATCTTGATCGCCAATCGCGGCGAGATCGCGATGCGCGTCATCCGCGCGTGTCGTGAGATGGGGATCAAGACGGTGGCCGTCCACTCCGAGGCAGACGCCAACGCGCTGCACGTCCGCTTCGCGGATCAGGCCGTGTGCATTGGCCCCGCCGCCCCCAGCAAGAGCTACCTCAGCATGCCTGCGCTCATCAGCGCGGCCGAGATCACCGGCGCCGACGCCATCCATCCCGGCTACGGGTTCCTGTCGGAGAACGCCGAATTTGCCAGCGTGGTGGAGCGCTGCGGGCTCAGCTTCATCGGGCCCCCCGCCGAGGCCATGTACCTCTGGGGGGACAAGCTGCGCGCGCGCGAGGCCGCGCGGCGCTGTGGGCTGCCGCTGCTGCCCGGTAGTGACCGGCTGCGCGACGTCGAGCACGCCATCGAGGAGGCGGAGCGCGCGGGCTGGCCCGTGATGGTCAAGGCGCGGGGGGGAGGGGGCGGGCGCGGGATGCGCGTCGTCCGCTCGGCCGCGGAGATGCGCCGTGCCTTCGAGGCGGCGTCCGCGGAGGCGGCCAGCTCGTTCAACAACCCTGAGCTCTACCTCGAGCGCTTCGTCGAGAAGCCCAAGCACATCGAGTTTCAAGCGCTGGCCGACCGCCACGGGCAGGTCTGGACGCTGGGTGAGCGCGAGTGCTCGCTGCAGCGACGCCATCAGAAGCTGATGGAGGAGGCGCCGAGCCCCGTGGTGAGCGCGGAGCTGCGCGCCAGGATGGGGGAGGTCATCCGCGCCGCGCTCCTCGAGACGGGCTACGAGTCCCTCGGGACGCTCGAGTTCGTGATGGACGAGCGGGGAGAGCTGTTTTTCCTGGAGATGAACACCAGGGTCCAGGTGGAGCACCCCGTCACGGAGATGTGCACCGGGGTAGATCTCGTCAAGCAGCAGATCATGGTGGCGGCCGGGGAGAAGCTCGAGCTGCCCGACACGCGGCGCTGGTCTTTTCGGGGGCACGCCATCGAGTGCCGGATCTTGGCGGAGGACCCCGTCAGCTTCGCGCCCTGGCCGGGTAAGATCACCGAGTACCATCCTCCAGGTGGGGCCGGCGTCCGCGTGGACTCTGGGGTGTACGGTGGCTGGACGGTGCCGCCCAATTACGACTCCCTCATCGCCAAGGTGATCGTGCACGCGCCCTCCAGGGCGGACGCCATCGTGAGGATGCGTCGAGCGCTGGACGAGTTCATCATCAGCGGGATCCGCACGAACATCGACTTCCAGCGGCGGCTGCTCGCCGACGCCGAGGTCATCGAAGGGACGATGACGACGCGCACCGTCGAGCGGGTGGTGGCGGAGGTGCGGGCGTAGCCTGCCCACGCGGCCAGTGGTACACGACGAGCAGTGGAGCAACTAGCCGAGCAGGTGCGGGCCGGGAGCGTGCGCGCAGCGGCGCGCGCCTGCCGCCTGGTGGACGACCGCGCGCCGGGCTTCGAGCGCTTGCTCAACCTGCTCTTCCGGCAGTCGGGCGCCGCTCACGTCGTGGGAGTCACGGGCAACCCTGGCGCCGGCAAGAGCTCTCTGACCGATCGCTTGGTGCAGCACACCCGCGCGCGTGGGCAGCGAGTGGCGGTGGTCGCCATCGATCCGACGAGCCCCTTCACGGGGGGCGCCATCCTCGGCGATCGGATCCGAATGCAGCAGCACTTCGAGGACCCCGAGGTGTTCATCCGCTCGCTGGCGACGCGGGGCGCCTTGGGTGGGCTCTCCCGGTCCGCCGCGGACGTCGTGCGCGTGCTGGAGGCGTGGGGCGCGCAGACCATTTTCTTGGAGACGGTCGGGGTCGGTCAGGACGAGCTCGAGGTGGCCAGCACGGCGCACACCACGCTGGTCGTCATGGCGCCCGGGCTCGGGGACGACGTCCAAGCCATCAAGGCGGGGATCCTCGAGTGCGCCGACGTCTTCGCGGTCAACAAGGCGGACCGGGAGGGCGCGGACGTCACCGTCAGAGACCTCGAGCTGATGCTCGCGCTGGGGAGCCAGGCGCTCATCAGCGCCACTCGAGGCCGCGGACACTCGGCCGCTGGGATGGCGTCGGTGCGGGAGCACACGGCGCTCGCCGCTGGGGACACCTGGCTGCCTCCCATCATCAAGTGCGTCGCCACGCGCGACCAGGGGCTCACCGAGCTCTGCGCCGCGCTCGACGCGCACCGAACCTACCTGCAGCAGACGGAGGCGGGCAAGGCGCGCCGGCTCGAGCGAGAGAAGCTCCAGCTCATCGGGTTTCTTCGAGACGCCCTGGCAGAGGCCGCGCTCGCGGAGCTGGGGCCCGAGCTGGAGCGGGCCGCCACGCGGGTCACCCAGCGGGAGCTGGCCCCTTACGAGGCCTGCGACCAGCTGATGAGGCGCTTTCGGCAGACCGCGGAGCCCGCGCACGCGGAGGCTTTCTCCCGATGAGCTCCGCGTGGAAGGCGCTGGGGCAGGTGCCGTCGCTGAGGGGGCAGGCAGCGCAGGCGGGCTTTCGGGCGCTGCACACGCGGCGCCCGTGAAAGATGAGGGTGTGGGAGAGCGCGTCCCACTCCTCCCGAGCAAAGAGGCGCATGAGGGCGGGCTCGATCTTCTCCGGGAGGGACTCTGCCGTCCAGCCGAGCCGCTGCGAGACGCGCTGGACGTGCGTGTCGACCACCACGCCCTCGGCGCGGTGAAACCAGACGCCCAAGACGACGTTGGCGGTCTTCCGACCTACCCCCGCCAAGCTCATCAACGCCGCGAGCTCACTCGGGACCTGGGCATCGAAGTGGTCCCGGAGACGCCGCGACAGCGCGATGAGGTGCCGAGTCTTCTGGCGAAACATCCCGAGGCTGCCCAAGAGCCGCTCCACCTCCGCCACCGGCGCCTCCGCCAGCTCTCTCGGCCCGGGGAAGCGCTGGAACAGCGCGGGGGTGACGGCGTTGACCGACACGTCGGTGCTCTGCGCCGACAAGACGGTCGCGACCAGGAGCTGGAACGCGGAGCGGTGCTGCAGCTCGCAGCAGGCGTCCGGGTGGAGCGCCTGCAGGCGCCGGAAGGTCGCCAGCGCTCGAGCGCCCGCTGCGCCCTGACCGCTCGCCGCCCGACGCTCAGGCATCAGTCTTCACGGGAAGGCTCGCGGTCCTCGGTCACCGGGGGGCTCACGGGCGTGCCCCCCGTCTCCGGCTCGGTGACGTCGTCGCTCGCGTCGTCGCTGCTCGACTCGCCCACGGGCTCCAAGCCGACCACGCGCTCGTCCTCGGCCACGTTCATCACGCGCACGCCCTGAGCGTTGCGCCCCGTCTCGCGGATCTCGCCGACCCGCGTCCGGATGATCTGACCGCGGTCCGTGATGAGCACGACCTCATCGGTGGGCTTGACCAAGGCGACGGCCACCACGGGGCCGTTGCGCTCGCTGGCGTCGATCAAGATGATGCCGCGCCCGCCGCGATTCTGGCTGCGGAACTCCTCGAGCGGCGTGCGCTTGCCGTAGCCACGCTCGCAGACAGACAGCACCTGCGTGCGCTCTGGGTCGGTGACGACGAGCCCGACGACCTCGTCGTCGTCAACCAGCTCCACCGCCTTGACGCCGGTGGTGTTGCGCCCCATGGGGCGCACCTGCGCCTCGTCGAAGCGGATGCTCTGGCCCAGCTTGGTCGCCACGAGGAACTCTCGGGTGCCGTCCGTGACCGCCGCGGTGAGGAGCTGGTCCCCCTCCTCGATCTTGACGCCGATGATGCCGCGCTCGCGGTAGTTCTCGTACTCGAGGAGCTCGGTCTTCTTGATTTGCCCGCGGCGGGTCAGAGTCACGATGTACGTGTCCGGCGTGAAGCGCGCCACGGGCGTGATGGCGGCGACCTTCTCCCCGGCCTCGATCCCGATGAAGTTGACGATGGCGCGCCCCTTCGCGCTGCGTCCGGCCAGCGGCACCTCGTACACCTTCTTGACGTAGACCTTCCCGCTGCTGCTGAAGAAGAAGACGAAGCTGTGGGTGGAGGAGACGAACAGCTGCGTGACGAAGTCGTCGTCCCGCGCCTCCATGCCCTTGTTGCCCTTGCCCCCTCGCCGCTGCGCCTTGTAGTCGGAGAGCGCGGTGCGCTTGATGTAGCCCTGGTGTGAGATGGTCACCACCATCTCCTCCTCCTGGATGAGATCCTCCACCTGGATCTCCGCTTCGTCGTCCAAGATCTCGGTGCGGCGTGGCTCCGCGTGCTTGGCCCGCACCTCCTCCAGCTCCTCCACGATGAGGGCCATCAGGCGCGTCTCCTCCGCGAGGATGAGCTCGAGCTCCGCGATGGTGTCCGAGAGCTGCGCGTACTCCGTGGCGAGCTTCTCTTGCTCCAGCCCGGTGAGCCGGGAGAGCCGCATCTCCAGGATGGCCTTGGCCTGCCGCTCGGAGAGGGTGTAGTCGCCGCGGGCGCGCGCCGCCTCGAGCTCCGCCTCGGGGCGGCCCGCGCGCCGCACGAAGTGCTCGAGCCCCTTCAGCGGGAGCGCCATCAGGCGGGTCCGCGCCACCTCCGGGTCGGGTGACTCCCGGATGGTCTTGACCACGAGGTCGACCTCGGTCACGGCCATCCCGAGGCCCTCCACGAGCTCCCGCTGGGCCTCGGCCTTGGTGAGCCGATGGCGGGTCCGCCGGCTGACGACCTCGCGCCGATGGTCGATGAAGACGCTCAGCGTCCGCTTGAGGTCCAGCAGCTCCGGCCGCTGGTGGACGATGGCAAGGTTGATGATCCCAAAGGAGGTCTGGGCGTCCGTGAGCCGGAAGAGCTGGTTTTGCACCACCTGCGGGAAGACGTCCTTCTTCAGCTCGATGACGAGGCGCATCCCCTCTCGGTCGCTCTCGTCCCGCACCTCCCGGATGCCCTCCAGGCGCTTGTCGCGCATGAGCTCGCCGATCTTGGCGTGGAGCCTCGCCTTGTTGACCTGATAGGGCAGCTCCGTGAAGACGAGCTGCTCACGGTCTTGGCTGCCCGCCACCTTCTCCACGTGGCTGCGCCCCCGCATCACCACGGAGCCGCGCCCCGTCTTGTAGGCTTGGTAGATCCCGGCGCGGCCGTAGATGAAGCCGCCCGTGGGGAAGTCAGGGCCCTGGATGAAGCCCATGAGCTGCTCCACCGTGGCCTCTGGCCGGCCGATGAGGTGGATGGTGGCGTCGATGACCTCCCCGAGGTTGTGGGGAGGCACGTTGGTGGCCATGCCCACGGCGATGCCGCCGCTGCCGTTCACCAGCAGGTTCGGGAAGCGCGCCGGCAAGACGACGGGCTCTTGCATGCGCTCGTCGAAGTTCGGCGAGAAATCTACGGTGTCCTCGTCGATGTCTGCGAGCAGCTCCATGGAGATGCGCGCCAGCCGGCTCTCGGTGTAGCGGTAGGCCGCCGCGGCGTCGCCGTCCACGCTGCCGAAGTTGCCTTGGCCGTCGACCAAGGGGTGCCGCATGCTGAAGGACTGCGCCATCCGGACGAGGGCGTCGTAGACGCTGGAGTCACCGTGCGGGTGGTACTTGCCTAGCACCTCGCCCACCACGTTGGCGCACTTGCGGTACGAGGCGCTGGGCGTGACGCCGATCTCGTTCATGGCGTAGAGGATGCGCCGGTGGACCGGCTTGAGGCCGTCACGGGCATCCGGGATCGCTCGCCCGATGATCACGCTCATCGCGTAGTCGAGGTACGAGGTCCGCATCTCGTCCTGGATGCTGATGGGATGTACGTTCGACGGCGTGGTGGTGTTCTCGTTGCTCATGTCAGTCCCGCAGAGGCGCGCTCAGCCGTGGGCCAGCGACCTCAGAAGAAGTTGCCGATGGTGAATTCGAAGACGCTGGTCTCCTCGTAGGGGAGCGGGCGGATGGGGAAGCCCCACTCGAAGCGGAGCGGGCCGAGCGGGGAGAACCAGCGGAGGCCGAAGCCGTAGGAGGTGCGCAGCGCCGTGAGGCTGCTCAGGCCCCGCCAGCACGGGCTGATCTCCTCGTACCGGACGCTCACGCCGCCCGTCTTGCAGTAGTTGTCCTCCAGGTTCCAGGCGTTGCCGGCGTCCGTGAACAGTACGCCGCGGATCCCCACCCTCTCCAAGATGGGAAACTCCAGCTCGAGGTTCTGGAAGTAGAGCGCGTTGCCGCCGATGTTGGCGCCGTTGAAGATGGGCGCGCTGTTCGGATCGGTCGTGCGCGTGAGCGGCATCCGTGGCCCGACGGTACGGAAGCGGTAGCCGCGCAGATCCAAGATGCCCCCTAGGAAGAAGCGCGCGAAGATGGGGACGCCGTCAGCGCTGGGGCTGGTGACGAGCCCCGCCTCGCTGTTGAGCTTCAGCACGACCCCACCGCCGACCGGGTAGTAGAAGCGCCCCTGGAGCCGGTGGCGCAGGAAGTGGTTGTCCGAGCCCAGGGTAGGGGTGGCGTACTCGGTGGAGCCGCGCAGGTAGATCCCCTTGGACGGGAAGAGCCGGTTGTCGCGGGTGTCGTAGGTGAGCGCCGGCCGGAGGCTGGAGGTGAGCCCGGCGTTGAAGAGGTTGGCCAGCGGCAAGCGCGTGAACACGCTGACGCTGCTCGCGGTGCCGAGGAAGGTGCTCTGCGACTGGGTCGAGACCTCCTCGTGCTCCGCGGTGTAGGTGAGGGAGGCGGTGAGCGTGGGGTAGATGAGGGGGTAGCCGAAGGTGAGTGCGCCGCCGCGGCTCTGCTGCGAGAAGTCGTTGTAGATCCGGAGCTGATCGTAGAGATCGATGGAGCTGCTGAAGCGGCTGTCCAGGAAGTAGGGCTCATAGAGCGTCAGGTTGACGGCCTGGCGGAGCCCGCTGATCTGCGCTTGGAGGCTCAGGCTCTGGCCGTTGCCGAACAGGTTGGCCTGCTGCACCTGCGCCGTCGCGATGAAGTTCTCGATGCTCGAGAAGCCGGCGCCGACCTGGAAGGTCCCCGTGGGCCGCTCGGAGACCTCGAAGTAGACGTTCATCTTGTCCGGGGCGCTGCCCTCCTCGGTGCTGACGTCCACGCGCTCGAAGTAGCCGAGGCTCGTGATGCGCGCGCGTGACTTGTCCAGCTTGGCCTCGCTGAAGGTCTCCGTCTCCGCGATCTCCAGCTCCCGCCGGATGACCTTGTCGCGCGTCTTGGTGTTCCCGCGCACCTCGATGCGCTCGAAGTGGACGAGCGGGCCCCGCACGATGGGGACGGCGATGTCCACCTCATGGTGCTCCGCGTCCAGCCGGGTACGGGGGTTCGCCGCGACCGCCGCGAAGCCCTCGTTGCGGTACATGCTCTTGACCGCCCCGAGGTCTTCCATGAGCTGAGCGCGGTTGAAGTAGTCACCCGGCTGCGCCCGGACCATGTAGCGGAGGGCGCGCCGCCCGCCGACCGGCTCGACCTCCTGGCCGTTCGGGCCCTGCTCGTAGATGCGGAAGGAGCGAATGCGGTAGCGCGGCCCCTCGTCGATGCTGATGGTGACCTCGATCCCGCTGCGATCCGGCGTGAGCATGATGCGCGGCGTGTGGATGCTCACCGAGAGAAACCCGCGGTCGTAGTAGAGCGCGCTGATCATCGAGACGTCGCGCTCGAAGGCGTCCTGCCGGAAGGGCCCTCCCGAGCCGAAGGCGAAGAAGCCAGCGTTGCCGGTGAACATCACCTCGCGGAGCTCTTCATCGGCGATGTGCTCGTTCCCGATGAAGTTGATGCGCTTGACGCTGACCTGGCCGTTCTCCCTGATCTTGAAGCGGATCAAGACCTCGTTGTTCTTCTGCGGCACGACCTCCGCCTCGGCCTCCGCCAGGAAGAAGCCCTTCTCGGCGTACATGTCGCGGATCTTCTGCACCGCGCGCCGGAGCGCGGGCCGGCTGAGCACGGCGGAGGATTTCACGTCCACGCCTCCGGCGAGGTCCTCGTCGTCGATCCCCGAGTTGCCCTCGAATTCGACGGCGGAGATGGTCGGCCGCTCTCGCACGAGAAACCGCAGGGTGACCTGGTCCCCGTCCACGCTGAGGTCGACCTCGATGTCGTCGAAGAAGCCGGAGTCGAACAGCTCCCGGACGTCTCCCGTGAGCGTCTCCGGGTCGAACTCTCCCCCCTCCTTCAGGCGAAGGTAGGAGAGGATGTCCTCCCGGCTGGTGCGGTTGTTGCCGGCGATCTCTATCTGGCGCACGGTGGCGCCACGTGCGCGCTCGGCCTCGGCCGCCGCGCGCCCCGGGCTCGCGGCGGCGCGGGCCGCACCAGGCGCACGGCGGGGCGCCGCGACCGCGGCGGACACGCTGAGGCTGGTCCACAGGCAGCAGAGCAGGAGGAGCAAGCGGCCGGCTAGGTGACGACTCAAGGGGGGCCTTCTCACGGGGCGGGTCGCCGCGGAAAAATCCTGAAATTCGCGCCTCTCCGTAGCTCAGACGCTGGCACGTCACAAGCCAACTCCGCCCGGAAACTTGACATGCGTGCAGGCGAGCGCTTCTAGTGCCGCGCCCAGCACCTCGGCGGGTCCGGGCTGACCCGAGCAGCCCTCCTCTCCGAGCCGCGTCGGGGCGCCCGTCGCCCCTGTTCGTCCTGCCTTTTTGGAGTGTCTCACAGTGGCTAGCAAGAAGCATCGACCCACGGCCGGCGGTCGGGGTGGCGGCAAGCGGGACGCCGCGCCGGCGCCGGTAGCCCTCGAGCAGGAGGTCCAGCCGCTGCATGAGCTGGCTCAGGGGCGGTTTCTCCACTACGCGCTGAGCGTCATCACCAGCCGGGCCCTACCGGACGTCCGCGACGGCATGAAGCCCGTCCAGCGGCGCATCCTCTACACCATGTGGCAGCAGGGGAACACCGCGGACCAAAAGCACCGCAAGTGCGCCAAGATCGTCGGGGACGTGATGGGCAGCTATCACCCCCACGGCGACGCCTCCATCTACGACGCCCTCGTCCGTATCGCACAGCCCTTCAACCTGCGGGTGCCGCTCGTGGACGGGAGCGGCAACTTCGGCTCGCTCGACGGGGACCCAGCGGCCGCCATGCGCTACACGGAGTGCCGGCTCAGCCCGGTGGCGGCGGAGATCCTGGCGGAGCTGGACGACGACACGGTCCCGTTCCGCCCAAACTACGACGGGACTCGGACCGAGCCGGTGGTCTTGCCGTCGCGGCTACCGCACCTGCTCATCAACGGCGCGACCGGCATCGCCGTCGGGATGGCGACCAGCATCCCGCCGCACAACCCGCAGGAGGTGCTGGAGGCCAGCGTGCGGCTCCTCGACGCGCTGGTGGAGGGGCGGCAGCTCAGCACCCGAGAGCTGATGCGCACCATCAAGGGCCCAGATTTCCCGACGGGCGGCCAGCTCGTCGCCACCGCGGAGGAGGTCAAGCAGGTCTATGAGACCGGCCAGGGGAGCCTGAAGCTGCGGGGCACCTGGCAGCTGGTGGACGGTGAGCGGGGCGCGAAGCGGGTCCACATCACGAGCATCCCCTACGCGGTGAACAAGGCCACGCTCGTGGAGCGCATCGCGGAGGTGGTGCTCTCGCGGAAGATGCCGCTGCTCGTCGACGTGCGGGACATCTCCACCGACGACGTGTGCATCGAGCTCGAGCTCAAGAAGGAGGCCGACGAGCACAAGGTGCTCGCCTACCTCTACAAGCACACCCCGCTCCAGACCAGCTACGCGGTGAACCTGACCTGCCTCGTCCCCACGGAGAACCCCGAGGTGGGGCGGCCGGAGCGCTTGGATCTGGCGAGCATGCTGTGGCACTTCTTGCAGTTCCGGCTGGAGGTCGTCACGCGGCGGCTCCAGCACGAGCTCGGCAAAATCGAGCGTCGTATCCACGTCCTCAGCGGCTTCGAGAAGGTGTTCGATGCGCTCGACGAGATCCTGAAGCTCATCCGGAAGAGCGAGGGGAAGGCGGACGCGGCGCAGAAGCTGATGGCGCGCTTCGCCCTGGACGCGGAGCAGACGGACGCCATCTTGGAGCTGAAGCTCTACCGCCTGGCTCGCCTGGAGATCTTGGTCATCCAGCAGGAGCTGGCGGACAAGCGGAGGCGCCAGAAGGAGCTGAAGCGGCTGCTGTCCGACGCCACGAACAAGGGCCGCTGGGCGCTGGTGCGGGAGGAGCTGGAGGAGCTCGGGCAGCGCTATGGGCGCGGTGACAAGCGTCGCACCGTCATCGCCGCGCTCGAGGACGAGCCGGAGTTCTCGGCGGAGGAGCTCATCGTCGCCGAAGACAACCACGTCCTGCTGACGAAGGACGGCTGGATCAAGCGCCAGCGAGAGATCAAAGATCCGCAGGCGACGCGCCTGCGCGAGGGGGACGGCGTGCTGGCGTGCTTCGCGGGCTCCACCCGCGCGACGCTGGTGCTGTTCTCGAGCTTCGGCAGCGCCTACACGTGCCGGATCGTGGACGTTCCGGCGACCACGGGGCACGGGGAGCCCGTGCAGAAGCTGTTCAAGCTGAAGGATGGCGAGCGGATCGTCTCGGCGGCGTCGCTGGACCCGCGCCTCACGGGGGATCTGCTGGGCTCCGAGGCGTTCTTGCCGGAGCTGTACGCGGTCGCCGCCACGACGGACGGCTACGCGCTGGCGTTCTCCCTGGCGCCCTTCGTCGAGCCCAGCACGAAGTCCGGGCGCCGCTTCGCGCGCGTGGCGGACGGCGCCACGGTGCTCGGGGTGCAGCTCGTCCACGGGGACGAGGCCCTGATCGCGGCCTCGCGGCAGCGGCGCGCGCTGCTCTGCGGCGTGGACGAGGTGAGCTTCCTGACGGGCCCGGGGCGCGGGGTCATCCTACTGAAGCTGGCGGAGGGGGACACGCTGGTGGGCTTCAAGGCCGCGACGGACGACCGCGACACGCTCGTGCTCGCGACGAGCTTGGGGGGGGAGCAGCGCGTGAACACCGCGCGCTACAAGCGCACGGGGCGAGGCGGCAAGGGGCATGAGGTGATGAGCCGGGGGCAGCTCGTGGCGGTGGTTGCGGAGCCCGTGGCAGCGCCGGCTCCGCTGACGGAGGAGCGGTGATGGCCTACTCGGCGAAAGACATCACGGTCTTGGAGGGGCTCGCGCCCGTGCGCAAGCGGCCCGGCATGTACATCGGGGGCGTGGGGAGCGCTGGGCTCCACCACCTCGTGTGGGAGATCGTCGACAACGCCATCGACGAGGCGATGAACGGCCACGCCTCGAAGATCGGCGTCACCTTGCACGCCTCGGGGAGCGCGGTCACGGTCACGGACGACGGGCGAGGCATCCCCGTGGACACCCACCCCACCCACAAAAAGCCCGCGATCGAGATCATCTTCAGCACCCTGCACGCCGGCGGCAAGTTCGGCGGGGATGGCTACAAGACCTCGGGGGGCCTGCACGGGGTGGGCTCCTCGGTGGTCAACGCGCTCTCCAGCCGGCTCGTCGCCACCGTCAAGCGCGACGGCCACGAGCATCGGATCGAGTTTTCCCGGGGTGTGACCCAGGGCAAGCTGAAGAGGCTGGGCGCGGCGCGGGGCTCGGGGACGAGCGTGTATTTCGAGCCAGATCCGCAGATTTTCCCCAAGGTGCAGTTCGACGCGGCGATCGTCCGGGAGCGCTTGGAGGTCGCCAGCTACCTGCACAAGGGGCTCGAGATCACCTTCATCGACGAGGCGAAGAAGGACAAGCAGGTCTTCAAGCACGACGCAGGCATCGCGGACTACCTGCGGGTGATCGTCGCCGCGCGCAAGAGCCCCGTGACGAACGAGCTGCCGTTCGTGCTCTCCAAGGAGGGGGAGCACCGCTTGGAGGTGGCGCTGCAGTGGACGGAGTCCACCGACAGCGTGCTGCGGAGCTTCGTGAATGGGATCCCCACCGGCAGCGGCGGGACGCACGAGAACGGGCTGAGGAGCGGGCTGGTGAAGGCCGTCCGCAACTACATCGAGGTCCATCAGCTCAGCCCGCGCGGGGTGACCATCAACAGCGATGACATCCACGAGGGCTGCGTGGTGGTGCTCAGCGTCTTTCTCGCTGAGCCCCAGTTCCAGGGACAGACGAAGGACCGGCTGAACAACCCGGAGGTGCAGAGCGCGGTGGACGGCGCGGTGCGGCCCGCGCTCGAGCAGTGGCTCAACGAGAACCGCAGCGTGGCAGAGGCCATCGTGGGCCGGATCATCGCGGCGGCGCGGGCGAGGGAGGCCTCGCGGGCGGCGGCGGCCTCCGTGGTGCGCAAGAGCGCCACCAGCTCGCGGCTGACCTTGCCCGGCAAGCTCAGCGACTGCTCCAGCGTCAACCGCGAGAACACCGAGCTGTTCATCGTGGAGGGAGACTCCGCGGGAGGCTCGGCGAAGCAAGGGCGAGACCGCGCGACGCAGGCCATCTTGCCCTTGCGGGGGAAGGTGCTCAACACCGAGGGCCTGGCGCCGAGCAAGGTGCTGGAGAACAAGGAGCTACAGGACTTGCTGACCGCGCTCGGCTGCGGCATGGGCCCAAGCTTCGATCTCGCGCGGCTACGTTACCAGCGCGTCATCCTGCTGGCGGACGCGGACTCGGACGGGCACCACATCACCGTCCTGCTCCTGACCTTCTTTTATCGGCACCTGCCGGAGCTCATCCGGCAGGGGCGCGTGTTCGTCGCGCTGCCGCCGCTCTACAAGATCGAGATCGGGAAGGAGACACACTGGGCCTCCGATGACGACGACAAGGAGCGTATCCTGCGCACCTGGCGCAAGGGCAACCAGCGCGTCGACATCACGCGCTTCAAGGGCTTGGGGGAGATGATGGCCGGGGTGCTGTGGGACACGACCCTCAACCCGAGGACGCGGCGGCTCTTGAAGGTCTCCATCGCTGACAGCCTCACGACGGACCGCGTGATGAGCGACCTCATGGGCAAGGAGCCCTCGGCGCGCTTCGATTTCATCATGGCGCGTGCGGACCAAGCCGAGCTCGACGTCTGACGCTCCTCGACGCGCTAGGGCGCTGGCGCGCAGCGGAGCGCCGCGAGGCGCCGAGCGGCCCCGATGAGCCCACAGCCCTCCGCCGCGCCCGCGCACCGCTCTCGCACGCAGAGCTGCGCTCGCCAACGGGCCTCTTCTCCGTGGCACGCGCAGGTGACGCTCTGACAGACCCGCGCCGCGGAGCACGGAGAGCCCGCGGGCGCGCCATCCGGCGCCTCTCCCCGGGGGGCTCGCGCGCCGAGCCGCTCCAGTCGCCAGGCGGTGAACCCGCCCGGTTCCCACGGCTCCCCTTGGAGCACGCTGTGCTCGAGGGCCGCTCCACCCACCTCGAGAGCCTCGGCGCTCGAGCGCTCCTGAGGGGGCTCCTGCTGGCGACAACCGACGAGCAGCATCACGACGAGGCCCGCGCCTGGCCACCGCGCGCTCACTCCCGGTAGTTCTCCACCTCGATGCCGTGGAGCTTCATCCAGCGGTGCACTTGCATCCGCGCCTTGCCGTACTCACGCCCGACGGCCGCCACGTTGCCTTTGTGCTCGGTGAGGAGCTGGCACAGCTCTTCCCGGGTGGGTGGGCCTGGGCGGGGTGGCTCCGGAGGGGTCGCCTCCGGGCGCTCGCGCTCGGAGCGCTCAGCGGGGTTGCGCGCCGCCTCGGCGACGGCGTGCGGCAGGTGCTCGGGCGCCAGGACGGCCCCCTCACTCAACGTGAGGCTGCGCTTGATGCACGCCTCGAGCTCACGCACGTTGTAGGGCCAGTCGTAGCTGAGCAGCGCCAGGACGAAGCGGAACCCGAGCTCCGCCTGCGGCTGTCCGTAGCGCTGGAGGAAGGCGCGCGTGAGCGGCAAGATGTCCTCCTTGCGATCCCGCAGGGGGGGGAGCTGCACCTGATGCTCGTTGAGGCGCGCGTAGAGGTCTTCCCGGAACTTGCCCTCGCGCTGCAGCCGCTCGAGATCGCGGTGCGTCGCCGAGACGATCCTGACGTTGACCCGCTCCGGCGTGGAGGCGCCCAGGGGGAGCACCTCTTTGGTCTGGATGACCCGGAGCAGCTTGGCCTGGGCCTCCAGGGGCATGTCCCCGATCTCATCGAGGAGCAGCGTGCCCTCGTGCGCGGTGCGGATGATGCCCGGCTTGTCGCGCTCGGCGCCAGAGAAGGCGCCGCGCTTGTAGCCGAAGAGCTCGCTCTCGATGAGGTTGGCGGGGATCGCCGCGCAGTTGACTGCGCAGAGCAGCCCTCGCCGGCCGCTGCGACGATGCAGCTCGCTGGCGGCGACCTCCTTGCCGGTGCCACTCTCTCCCAGGATCATCACGCTCAGCTCGGAGCTGGCCACCTGCGCCAGCTCGCTGGCGATGCGGTCCATTTGAAAGCCGCCGATGAGGGCGGTGTCCGCGGGCGCTCTGCGGCGCGCTCCAGGCATCATGGAGCCGTCGAGGCGGTGGCAGATGTAGCAGGAGGCCTCCTCCTCGACGTACTTGAAGAAGGCGTCGCCGATCCGCACCTCCATGCCGGCCTCGAGCTCTAGCTCGCCGATGCGGACGCCGTCCACGAAGGTGCCGTTCGTGCTGCCGGTGTCTCGGAGCAGGGCGCGGCCTCTCTCCAGGACCAGCGTGGCGTGGCGACGGGAGACGGCCGCGACGTTCAGGGAGATGTCGACCCCCTCGCCGCGGCCCACGACCACCACGCCCTGCTCGGGCAGCAGGTAGCCCGCGGGGAGGCTCTGGTACTCCTCGGCGTAGAGCAGCACCAGCCCAGCGTCTCGGGGGCGCTTGTGATCTTCGAGTTGGCGCATCGCGCCGGTCGGCCCGCTGGGCATGCACCCTCAGAGTAGTCAGCAAGCTTGCCGCTGGCCAGCGCCCGCGCCAGGCTGCTCACCGGCGGCACGCCAGGAGCCCCGACATGAGCCAGACAGAGAGCCTCAGGGTGGCAGCGGTACAGCTGAGCTCACAGCACGATGTGGAGGAGAACTTGCGCGCGGTGGAGCGCGGGGTGGAGGAGGCTGCGGAGCTTGGCGCGCAGCTCGTCTTGCTCCCCGAGAACTTCGCGTCCATGGGGTCCGAGGCGGGGAAGCGCGGGCTCGCGGAGGAGGTCGGGGACCTACGGGCCCCGCTGCAGGCTCGCCTCTCGGCCTTGGCGTGCCGGCGGCGCCTCTGGCTCCTCGCTGGAGGCATGCCAGAGCGGAGCCCGGACGAGGCGCGGCCCTTCAACACCTGCGTGGTCTTCGACCGAGAGGGGCAGGTGTGCGCGAGCTACCGAAAGCTGCACCTGTTCGACGTCACCCTCCCGGACGGCAGTCAGCTCCGAGAGTCGGAGAGCACGAGCCCCGGGCGCGAGCCCGTCGTGGTGGACATCGACGGCTTCAAGGTAGGGCTCTCCATCTGTTATGATCTGAGGTTCCCCGAGCTGTATCGTCGCTTGGTGGATGCTGGGGCGGAGCTCTTGGTCGTGCCCGCGGCCTTCACCCTCCAGACGGGCAAAGATCACTGGCACGTCCTGCTCCGCGCGCGCGCCATCGAGAGCCAGTGTTGGGTGCTCGCGGCCGCGCAGTGGGGCAGGCACCCCGGGGGCCGCGCGTGCTACGGGCACAGCCTCCTCGCCGACCCGTGGGGCACCGTCGTGTCCGAGGCGAGTGACGGTGTGGGCGTCGTCAGCGGCGCCGTGCGGCGCGCCCAGCTCGAGCAGACACGGAGCCTGCTACCGAGCTTGAGACACCGTAGGCTGTAGCGGGGCGCGCGCTGGCCCCTCAGAGGTGTCGTCGGGCGATCTCCGCCCAGGTGCCGTGGGGCTCCAGCGCGATGTAGCTGCGCCAGAAGGGCCGCGCCTTGCTCGGCTCCCCGAGCTGCTCGTAGGCCATGGCCAGGTTGAAGTACGCGTCGGAAAATTTTGGATCGCTCTCGATGGCGCCGTGAAAGAGCTCCACGCTGCGCGCGGGCTCTCCGCGCTCCAGCATCACGTAGCCCAAGTTGTATTGCGCCTCGGGCTGGCGAGCGTCGATCTCGAGGGCGCGGCGATAGAGCTGCTCCGCGCGCTCCAGCTCGGCGCGGCGGAAGCAGATGTTGCCCAAATTCGTGTAGGCGATGGCGAGCCAAGGGTCGAGCTGGATGGCGCGCTGGTAGAGCCCCTCCGCCTGCTCCAAGGTGGCAGGATCCTCGTCCAACTGGGACGCCTGGAGGTACAGCTCGTACGCGGTGCGGGCGCGCTCCCTGCCTGCCGTAGGGCGCAGGACGCGGACCACGTCGTCACGTAGGGTCTTGACCTCGAAGTCGAGGACGAGCTGCCCGGTCGTGGGCTCGAACGCGCCGCCCTCGCGCGGCTTGACCACGACCTTGCTGCCCTCCAAGACGATCCGCAGCTCCACCATCGGCCGCGTGATCTTGGGCAAGCTGCGCTTGAGCATCCCGACCGCGCGGGTGACGTCGCGGAGGCGCACCTTGTTGGCGAGCAGCGCCTGCGCGGCGCGGAGCTGGATGAGATCTTCGAAGGTGTAGGCGCGCCGCCCGCGCCGTCGCCCGCTGGGCGAGACGACCCCCGCGCGATCGAGGGTGCGGAGCCGCGTGGGCGTGAGCGACAGCAAGCGCCCGATCTCCCCGCGCGTGAACAGATCAGTGACCGGCTCTCGCCCCGTGAGCGCCGTGGAGCTCGCCGCGCCGGCCTCCGAGCCGCGCGTGATCCTGCCGCCACCGGGACCGAACACGACGTGGATCACCTTCTCTGAACGGCGCTTGCTCTTGCCCATGATCACGGCTCGGGCGAGCGAGGCGCTCGCGCGAGACGGGTCCATTCTCTCGTGGAGCCCATGCTGTCAAGCCGAGCGGTGATTGTGCGGGAAGCAAGGGAGGTTGAGGCCGATCTACCGCGACGTCGTGAGGTGACGCCAGAACGCACGTGGTGCAGGAGAGGCTTGACGAGCGTGACGTCGTGCGCTCCCCAGCGGCGTCGGTTTTCCCTTGACGTGCTCCGGGCGTGACCCACCGTCGAGCGCGCGTGGTGGAGGCGAGGGCCTGGGGTCTCACGCGGCTGGCATCGCCTCACGGCGCGCGCTTCGGTGATGGTCGGAGCGTCGTGCCGAGGGTGTCGTGCGAGCGCGAGTGAGGTGACGAAGCGCGTGAGGTGACGACGCGCGTGAGGTGACGACGCGCGTGAGGTGACGACGCGCGTGAGGTGACGACGCGCGTGAGGTGACGAAGCGCGTGAGGTGACGACGCGCGTGAGGTGACGACGCGCGTGAGGTGACGAAGCGCGAGCGCGCGCGAGGTGACGAAGCGCGAGCGCGCGCGAGGTGACGAAGCGCGAGCGCGCGTGAGGTGACGAAGCGCGTGCGGTGACGAAGCGCGAGCGCGAAGTGACGAAGCGCGCACGCGAAGTGACGAAGCTCGCGCGCGGGGCGACGAAGCTCGCGCGTGCGCGTGGTGCCTCGCCGCGCGCGCACACGCCTGCAGGTTCCGCGGGGTGTTGGACGGCGGGCTGAGCGCGCGCGGGGGCGGTGTCCGTCCGTGGAGCTGGGGTGCCCCAGCGTCGCGCCGTCGCCGGCCGAGCGCCTGAGGTCGAGCTCTGTCGTGGTGCGCCTCGGCGTGCCCGTGGGGGCACCACGCCGCGGCGGGCCGTCCGCCCCGAGGAGCAGGGCGGGGCGGAGGTGTCGCTCCCGTGGGGCGAGGGGGGCTCATGCTGCGCTGCGTCGTCGCGGAGCGCACCGCAGGACTGGTAGGGCCACCGCGAAGGGGGCCAGCGCTTCGCGGTCGAGCGGCGAAGCTCGGTTCGCGGTCGTCCAGCGCCGTGAGGAGGAACTCCCACAGAAAGTGGCTAGGGCGTTCAGTGGGGAGCGCGGCATCGTTCTTGAAAGGCTGGCAGTGTGGCCCTCACCCAACCCGACCTCGATCCCCGTGACCCCCGGGTCGTGAACATCCTCGCGAAGAGCATTTATCGCGACCTCCGCGGCGCGGGTCTGGCGGAGCACGACGTGATGGCGTTGGCGGGGGCGCTGCTCGAGCTGGTGACGCGCGAGGTTCAGGAGCGGCGCGGGCCGGCTGGCGGGGGAGGCTAGCCCGAGAGCGAGTTGACAGGGGCGGGAGATCCTGGAAAACCTTTGTGAGGCTGCGGCGTTGGCTATCCGCAGGCAAAGGCGGCTCCACCCTTGTTCACCATAGTCGTCAGCGAGAAGGGCGGCGCGGAGCGGCGCGAGACCTTCGACGTGGTCGAGGTGACCTTCGGCCGGGTCCAGGGCAATGAGCTGGTGCTCCCGAGAGGGAACGTCTCCAAGCGGCACGCGCGGCTCGTGTTTCGGGACTCGCGCTTCATCGTGACCGATCTCAACAGCACGAACGGGACGTACGTCAACCGGCGGCGCATCGCGCAACCCACCATCGTGCGGGAGGGGGACCGGATCTATGTCGGCGACTACGTGCTTCGGCTCGAGGCGGGAGAGCCCAGCGGGGAGCGCGCCAGCGTCGACGCGACCAGTGAGAACCTGCGGCTCGAGCGCTCGACGCGGGAGTCCTTCCCCGAGGCCGCCGCGGAGCTCCTGGCTGCCGAGAAGCCCGCGGTAGACGCGGTGGAGTTGGTCGCGCCGAGCCCACCGCCCGAGCCCGAGCTCTACAGCAGCCTCCCCATCACACCCGCCGGCCATGACGAGGCGCTGTCGTGGCGAGCGCAGCTCATGGCTCGCGTCGAGGCGCGCCTGACGACCGGGGCGCTCGACAACACCATCGACGCATCCGTGCGCGCTAGCGTGGAGGAGCTCGTCCGCGAAGAGGCGCGGAGCTTGAGCGTGGAGTCCACCAGCAAGCCACCGCTCGAGGTCGTGACGAAGGAGGCCCTCGACGAGCTGCTGGGGCACGGCGTGCTCGGGGAGCTCCTCGCGGATCGGAGCGTGTGTGAGGTGTACGTGCCACGCTTCGACCGCGTGCTCGTGATGCGTGACCACGCCACGGAGCCCTCCAGCACCAGCTTCGCCTCGGAGGGCTCACTCCGACGGATCATCGCGCGCCTGGCCAGCGCGGCCGGGATCCCGCGCGCGACCACCGGCGTGGTCGAATTTCGGCTCCCCGAGGGGGGCTGGTTGCTGGCCGTCCTGGGAGAGACCCCGCGGAGCCCGGCGAGCCTCATGCTGCGCCGTGAGGCGGCCCCCGCGACCTCCATGGAAGAGCTGGTGCGCCGCGGGACGGTGTCTCGGGCGATGGCGAGCTTCCTCACCCAGGCGGTCGCGGCGCGGGCCAACATCCTCGTCACGGGGCCACGGGACGCTGGCACGGAGCAGGTCGTCAGCGCGCTGCTGGACGGCATCACGGAGGCGCCGCTGCTGCTCGTGGAGGACGGAGAGCGCCTCATCAAACCTTGGGGGGGCACGCCCGTGTTCTCCTTGGACGGCGCGCGCGCGGAGACGCGCGGTGTCGTGAGCACGGCGGCTCGGACGCGCGCGGCGCGCCTCGTCGTGGACGCCAACCGGGCGCTCCCCGCGACCGCGGTGCTCGACGCGCTCTTGGAGGGCGCCGATGGCGCGGTCGTCCGGGTCCTGGCGGGGAGCGCCCCGCGGGCGCTCTTACGGCTGGCGGCAGATCTGGCCAGCTTGCAGCGCGCCATCCCTCTGGACGTCGCCCGTGAGCTGGTCGGCGGGCTCTTCGATCTCGTCGTGGAGGTCCATCGCCTCCGAGACGGCCGTCAGCGAGTGATGCGGATCTCTCAGGCCGAGGGGCTCAGCGCCGGCGGCGTGCTGGTCCGAGATTTGTTCACCTTCACCGTGGAGCGAGCTGCGTCCGCAGACACCGTCGAAGGCAACTTTCTCGCGACCGGCCTCGTCCCGCGCTTCGTGGAGTCTCTGGAGGCGCGCGGGCTCGCGGTGGACATGGCGCTCTTCAGTCGCCCCCCCTCCCGCTGACGGCGCGTCCGCCCTGAGCAGCGCTCCCCCTCAGGGGCTGGCGCTCGCTTGCTTGGCGAGCTTTCGGCCGATGAGCTTGCGCTTGAGCGCGCTGAGCTTGTCCACCATGAGGACGCCGTCCAGGTGGTCGTTCTCGTGCTGGATGGCCACGGCGAGCAGCCCCTCCGCCTCGAGCTCGAAGGGCTGGCCCTGCGCGTCGAGGGCTCGCACCCTGACGTGCTCTGCCCGCTTGACCTCCTCGGCCACACCGGGAAACGACAGGCAGCCTTCGTTCCAGATCTGGGTGCCCTCCCGCTCGAGGAGCTCCGGGTTGATGAACACCAGCAAGTTGCTGGGCTCGTCCTCGTCCGCGATGTCGATGACGAAGATGCGCAGCTTGACCCCCACCTGCGTGGCGGCGAGGCCGACGCCCGGCGCGTCGTACATGGTCTCCGCCATGTCCTCGACCAAGCGCTGGATCTCCGGGGTCACGGCCGCCACGGGCTCGGCCACCTCACGTAGCCTGGGGTCCGGGTAACGCAGGATCTCTAGCCTTGCCATGGTGCCCCTTCAGGTAACACTCGGGAGCGGCCTCGGCAACGTCGCGGCGGCGCCTCAGGTGGGGGTGCGCGCGGCCTTCTTCGGGTAGCAGACCGGGCCGCTGACGTAGGCGTCCGTACCGCAGAGCTCCCACCGCACCGGGTGGATGCGCGGGGCGTCGGCTGGGGTCTCCGCGCCAGCCCAGTCCACCGCGCCCGGGCGACCCCGCGGCCCGAGCAACACGGGCGCGACGAACACGTGGAGCTCGTCCGCGAGGGCGTTGGCCAGCAGGCTCCCCGCCAGCTCGGCGCCACCTTCACAGAGGACGGTCACGACCTCCCGAGCGGCCAGCTCCTTGAGCAGCTCCCGGACGTCGCAGCGGCCCTCGGCCGTGGCCGGGACTCGAATGACCGCGATCCCGAGGTCTTCGAGGGCGTCGGCGGGGGCCCGAGGCGCCACCTCCGTGGTCACCACGCACGTGGGGACCTGGCGAGCCGTGAGGGCGAGCTGGCTGCTGACCGGGAGCCTGAGCTGGCTGTCCACCACCACGCGGATGGGGTTGCGACCCGGCACGTCTCGGACGGTCAGGCGGGAGTCGTCCGCGAGCACCGTCCCGATGCCGATGAGGACGGCGTCGTGGGCGCTGCGTAGCTCCTGGACGCGCGCGCGCGACTCCGGGCTGGTGATCCACTTGGAGGCGCCGCTCCGGGTGGCGATCCGACCGTCCAGGGAGACGCCGAGCTTGAGCGCGAGGTAGCTCTTGCCGCGGGTGACGTACTTCGTCCAGGGCTTGATGAGCGCTTGGCTCTCAGCCTCCATCACGCCGGTGAGCACCTCGATCCCGGCGGACTGGAGCCGCTCCACGCCGCCCCCCTCGACGTTCGGGTTCGGGTCTCGGCAGCCGATGACGACGCGCGCGATGCCCGCCGCGATGATGGCGTCCACGCAGGGCGCCGTCCGCCCGTGGTGGTTACAGGGCTCGAGCGTGACGTAGAGCGTCTTGCCGCGGGCTGCCTCGCCGGCCGCGCGCAGCGCGAGGAGCTCGGCGTGCTCCAAGCCGGCGGAGGCGTGGAAGCCCTCCCCCAGGACGACGTCACCGTCAGCGACCAGAGCGCCGACGTGCGGGTTGGGGGAGGGATCCCCCTTGCGCCCCAGCACGAGCGCGCGGCTCATCATGGATACGTCACAGTCCGCCATTTCGCGGGGAAGTTACTCCGAGGACCTGGCTCTCACAAGCGCGCCCATTTCTCGCATGAAGTCGTCGATGTCACGAAACGACTTGTAGACGCTCGCGAACCGCACGTAAGCGACCTCGTCCAAGTCCTTGAGCAGCTCCATGACGCGCGCGCCGATGACCTGACTGGGGATCTCCTTGTCACCCCGCTCTGCGAGCTCCCGCTCGAGCGCCTCGGCCATGCCCTCCAGCGCGTCCGCGGAGACGGGCCGCTTCCGGCAGGCGATGGCGAGGCTGCGTGAGAGCTTGTCCCGGTCAAAGGGCTGACGCGTGCCGTCTTTCTTGATCACCGTGGGGAGTGACCACTCCACCCGCTCGTAGGTGGTGAAGCGGCGATGACACGCGTCGCACTCGCGCCGGCGCCAGACCACGCTGCCGCTCGACGCGAGGCGGGAGTCCACCACCCGGCTCTCGTTCTCACGACAGAAAGGGCACTGCACCGCGCCGGACCTTTCCGCTACCCCTGGAAGCGCGACAGGACCAGCGCGACGTTGGTGCCGCCGAAGCCGAAGGAGTTGGTGAGCGTGTGCGTCAGCGCGCGCTCCCTGGCGGTGTTGGCGACGAGCTCCAGCGGGCACTCCGGGTCTTGGTCGTCCAGGTTGATGGTGGGAGGGACGAGCTGGGTGCGGAGCGCTTGGACGCAGAGCCCCGCCTCTACCGCCCCCGCCGCGCCCAGCAGGTGCCCCATCATGGACTTGGTAGAGCTGACCCACAGCTTCTTGTCGAGGGCATGGGCGCCAAACACGCTGAGGATGGCGCGCGCCTCCTCCGTGTCCCCCGAGGGCGTGGAGGTGCCGTGTGCGTTGATGTAGTCCACGTCCGTGGGGGAGAGCCTCGCGTCCCGGAGGGCGCCCTGCATGGCGCGCTGGGCGTGGGCGTGGTCTGGGCTGGGCTTGGTGATGTGGTAGGCGTCGGTCGTCGCCGCGTAGCCGGTGACCTCTGCCAAGATGGTGGCGCCGCGGCGCTGGGCGCGCGTGAGCGACTCCAGCACGAGCGTCCCCGCGCCCTCACCACAGAGGAAGCCGTCCCGCCCGCGATCGAAGGGGCGGCTGGCCCGCTCCGGGGCGTCGTTGCGGCGGCTCAGCGCGAACATGGCGCTGAACCCCGCGATCCCGATGGGGGTGATGGTGGCCTCCGCTCCACCGGCGACGGCGACCTGCGCATCCCCGCGCTGGATGAGCCGCGCCGCCTCCCCGATGGCGTGCGCGCTGCTGCTGCACGCGCTGGTGGTGCAGAGGCTGGGGCCATGAAAGCCGTGCGCGATGGCGACCTGCCCCGCCGCCATGTTGGCGATGAGCGACGGGATGAAGTAGGGGCTCACGCGGCCTGGCCCCTTCTCCCTCAGGAGCACGGAGATGCGCTCGAGGTTCTCCAGCCCTCCCAGGCCGACGCCGATGTAGACCCCGACGTCCTGCCGCTCCTCCTCCGTGAGCTCGAGCTGCGCTTGCTCCAGCGCCATGCTGGTGGCCGCGAGTGAGAACGGGATGAAGCGGCACATCTCCTTGAGCTTGCGCTTCTCCACGTAGGACGTAGGGTCGAAGCCCTTGACCTCGGCGGCAAAGCGGGTGGTGAAGTCCTCCGTGGCCTCGAACAAGGTGATGGGCCCCGCGCCGCTCTCACCGCGGACGAGAGAGTCCCAGGTGGCGGACGTGCCCACGCCGTTGGGCGTGACCAGTCCGACCCCGGTGACGACGACGCGCTCGCGCTGCAAGGCTCAGCCAGCCGCGTGCTTTTCGATGTAGTCGATGGCGTCCTGGACGGTACGGATCTTCTCCGTGTCCTCGTCGGGGATGTCGATTTGAAACTCCTCCTCGAAGGCCAGCACCAGCTCGACCAGGCCGAGGCTGTCGGCGCCCAGGTCATCGATGAAGGATGAGCTGGGGGTGATGTCTCCCTCCTTGACGTCCAGCTGCTCGCTGATGATTCGCTTGACCTCGGCTTCAATCTTGGAATCGGCCATCGTGCTCCTCTTTCTTAGGCTCTCCTACCAGAAGTGCCCCGCCGCGGCAGCGGCAAAGTAGCTGGCTGGGACACCTCAGCGACCAATGCTCACACGTACATGCCCCCGTTGACTCTGAGCGTCTGCCCTGTGACGTAGCTGGCCTCGCTAGAGGCCAAGAAGACGACGGCGGCGGCCACGTCTTCGGGGGTGCCGGCGCGCTCGAGGGGGATCCCCTGGAGCATGGCGGAGGTGACGGCCTCGGGGAGCGAGGCCGTCATCTCCGTGGTGATGTAGCCAGGCGCCACGGCGTTGACGGTGACGCCGCGTGAGGCGTACTCCCGCGCCAGGCTCTTGGTGATCCCGAGCAGCGCCGCCTTGGTGGCGGCGTAGGCGGTCTGCCCGATGTTGCCCGTCTCCCCCACCACGCTGGAGAGGAAGATGACGCGCCCCTGCCGCGCCCGCATCATCGCCTTGATACCGGCGCGCGCGCAGCCGAGGCTGCCCTTGACGTTGACGGTGAGCTGCCGCTCGAGGTCCTCCTCTTTGAGCCGAAGCAGCAGGCCATCGATGGAAATGCCAGCGCTGAGCACCAGGATGTCCAGGCGTCCGAGCTGCTGGATGGTCTTGGCGAGCGTCGCCTCCGCCTCCGCGGGGTGGCTGAGATCGAGCCGTAGGGACTCGGCTTCGCCGCCCGCCTCACGCACGCGCTGCACCACGAGCTCCGCCGCGTCCGCGCGCTGCGCGTAGCCGACGACGACGCGAGCCCCCTGACGAGCCAGCGCCTCACAGCAGGCGCGACCGATGCCGCGCGAGCCGCCGACGACGACCGCAAGTTTTCCCGTGAGATCGAACATCCCGCGCTTGACCCAAGACCCCTGAGGGGCGGGCGCGGGTTTACCACGAAGCCCCGGGGCTCCAAGCCGCAATCGACCGCCACCTTGGCTTCGCACTCACCCCGTGCTGTTCGCACCGCAGGCGCGCGCGACTCAGGCGAGTGAGGGCTCCAGAAAATCACGCGCCTTGGTCAGGGACTCGGGCTCCGCGACCCCGAAGACGCCCAGCGCTGGATCGATGCGCTTGACCAGCCCCGCCAGCACTCTGCCCGCGCCAAACTCCAGCGCCTGGGTGACGCCGGCGTGCGTCATGCACTGGACGCTGGCGTGCCACTGCACCGGCGACGCCACCTGGCGCGTGAGCAGCTCTGGGACGCGGGCGGCGGCCTGGTTGGGACGCGCGTCGACGTTGGCGATGACGGGGAAGGCCAGCGGCGTGATGCGAAGCCGCGCGAGCGCCGCGGCGACCGCGTGGGCAGCCGGCTCCATCAGGGCACAGTGGAAGGGCGCGCTCACCTTCAGCGGGATGGCCTTCAGCTTCTTCGTCGCGGCGAGCGCGCGTGCGCGCTCCACCGCGCCGGCGGTGCCCGCGATGACGACCTGCCCAGGTCCGTTGAAGTTGGCGGGCGCGAGCACCTCTCCCGCCGCGGCCTCTTCGCAGAGCGCACCCACCGTAGCGGCGTCGCCGCCAAGGATGGCGGCCATGGCGCCCACCCCGTCCGGCACCGCGTCCTGCATGGCTTGGCCCCTGAGATGCACGAGCCGGACGGCGTCCTCCAGATCGAGGGCCCCGCTCGCGACGAGCGCGGAGTACTCTCCCAGCGAGTGTCCCGCGGCGTAGTCCGGCGCCGGCAGCTCCGGCCAGCGCTCCTTCAGCGCAGCCAGCGTGGCGATGCTGGTGGCCACGATGGCGGGCTGCGCGTTGGCGGTGAGCGTCAGGCGCTCTTCAGGGCCGTGCCAGCAGAGCGTGGAGAGTGACCAGCCGAGCGCGTCATCGGCGCGCCGGAAGATGGCGCGCGCCGCGGGCGAGAGCTCCGCGAGCCGCTGCCCCATCCCTACCTGCTGCGAACCTTGTCCCGGAAAGAGCCACGCGTAACCCACGGCGCTAGCTTACACGAGCCAGCGGCTCCTGCGAGGGGGCGCCGGGTTCTCTCCGGGAGGGGAGAGAGCTGCGCGCGCTCAGAGGCGCACCAGCGCGCTCGCCCAAGAGATCCCGGCGCCGAGCGCGCACATGAGGACGGTGTCGCCCGTCTTAAAGCGACCCTCGCGCCACGCCTCGTCGAGGGCGATGGGGATGGACGCGCTCGAGGTGTTGCCGTAGCGCTCGATGTTGATGACGAAGCGGCTGAGCGGGATGTCGAGCCGGTGAGCCACCTGATCCAAGATGCGCAGGTTGGCTTGGTGGGGGACCACCCAGGTGACCTCGCTCGCGGTCATCCCCGCGGCGTCCAGCGCCGAGCGGCTCGCCTGGCTGAGGTTCTTCACCGCTACCTTGAAGATGTCGCTGCCGTTCATGTGCACCTTGTCGCGGTGCTGCGCGATCCCAGCGGCGCTGAGCGGCTCTCTGCTGCCACCGGCGGGGATGCAGAGTGACTCCGCCAGCGTGGCGTCCGTGTACAGCTTGGTCGACAGCACGCCGCGCCGTGGATCATCCGTCGCCTCCAGGATGGCAGCGCCCGCGCCATCCCCGAACAGCACGCAGGTCGCGCGGTCTTCGTAGTTGAGCACGCGCGAGAGCAGCTCGACGCCGACGACCAGGACGCGGCGGCACGTGCCGCCGCGGATGAAGTGATCTCCGATGGAGAGCGCGTAGAGGAAGCCGGCGCAGGCGGCGGCGACGTCGAACGCCGGGATGGGGCCGGCCCCTAGCTTCTTCTGAAGGAACGCCGCGCAGGCGGGCAGCGGCATGTCTGCGCTGATGGTGCCGACGATGATCATGTCGAGGTCGGTGGCGCTCAGGCCGGCGCGCTCGAGGGCGCGCTGGGCCGCATGGAGCGCGAGATCGCTCGCGGCCTGCTCGGGCGCGGCGATGCGCCGCTCCTTGATCCCCGTCCGCTCGGTGATCCATGCGTCGCTGGTGTCGACCAGGCGCTCGAGGTCCGTGTTGCTGAGCACCTGGGCGGGAGTGTAGGCGCCGGTCCCCACGATCCGGCTTCGGGCTTCCATGGCCATGCGGCTGGTCTAGCCAGCGTGGGCTGGGGAGTCACGAAAATGGTTCAACCATTTACTGACCGCTCGGTCGCGACGGCAGCGCCAAGCGTGAAACAAAATACGCAACGCCTCGGGGCGGCGAGGGCGCCGCGCCGAGGCGCTGGAGGAGCGGCGTCCGTGAGGCTCAGCTCTCCGGAGCGCTCTCCTCCTGCTGGATGACCGCTCGCCCGCCGTAGTGGCCACAGCTGACGCAGGCGCGGTGCGAGATCATGGGGGCCGAACAGTTGGGGCAGGGCACGACGTTGGGCGCCACGACCTTGTCATGGTTGGCTCGGCGCATGTCACGCTTGCTGCTGGACTTACGGCGCTTCGGAACTGCCACGAGACTACTCCTTGTTCTGACGCAGGCGGCTCGCTAGCGCCGCCAACGGAGCCAACCGAGGATCGAGCTCCACGGGGTCCGCCGCGCCGCCGGGACCGACCTGCGGCACGAGGGGCGCAGGCCTAGCCTGCTCCGCCTCCGAGCGCAAGTCGGATCTCAGGGGGGCCATGGGAAGCTCCAGGAGGATGAATTCTCGGATGAAGTCGTCGAGGTGGACACGGTCTCCGCTGAACGTGTCCCGGGCGGCACGCTCGAGGCTGAGCTCGGGGTCTTCGTCCGCGCGCCGCCGGGGCGGCTTGGCGGCGGGGGCGCTGGGGGTACGGGCGAGCCGGGCCGTGCCCCGCTGCGGCGGGCGCGCCCGCGGCTCGGACGCGCGGGGCTCGAGCAAGAGCCAGAGGTCGCTCGTCACGTCGACCTCCACGGGATCCAGCGTGCGGATGCACGGCATCTGTAGAGGTGCGGTGATCCGACCCTGGACCAGGACCTCCGTGCCGTTCTTGGTGAGCGTCGCGCTGAGCTGCCCGGGGCCTCGGGCGCTCGCCTCCGTGCCTTCGAGCGCCCAGCTCAGCCAGTCGAGGGTGAGCGGCGCTTCCAAGTGCTTCGGGCCTCGCTCGAGATCGGCGATGGGGACTTGGAACTCCGTGGGCATGGCGACGCGCAAGCTAGCGCTCACCCGCCCGCTGAGCAACGCGTGCTAGGGTCTGGCCTCGCTTTGCATGTGGGCCCTCCTCCAGCATGACACGCGTCGGCGCCGATGGCTCCTGGCGCTGGGCGTGTATGCCCTGACCACGTCGGTGTTTTTTGCCTTCGCGGCGCGCGAGCGGCTGACCTCTCACACCCCCTACAATCACTTCGCGCTGCTGGCGGAGGCCTGGCTCGACGGTCGCTTGGCGCTCGCTGGCCCGCCCCCCGCCTACGCCGGCAACAATGACTTCGCCCTGCACGACGGCCGCTGGTTCGTCGTGTTCCCGCCGTTCCCGGCGCTGCTGCTCGTCCCGCTGGTGAAGCTCGGGGGTAGCGCCGAGCGCGTCTACGACGGTCAGGTCTTCTTGTGGCTCGCGGGGGTGGCCCCCGCGGCGCTGTTCCTGGCGCTCGAGGCCCTGAGGCGGCTCGGTCAGAGCCAGCGCAGGGTGCGTGAGCACCTCGCGTTGGCGCTGCTGTTTGCGCTGGGGACGGTCTACTGGTTCAGCGCGGAGCAGGGGACGGTGTGGTTCGCCGCGCACGTCGTGGGCGCGGGGCTCGGCGCGCTCTACCTGCTCGGCAGCGTCGGGGGGCGGCACCCCCTGGCGGCAGGGCTGTGCCTCGGGCTCGGCTACCTCACCCGCTCCCCGCTGCTGTTCGCGGCCCCCTACTTTTTGTTCGAGAGCTGGCGCGCCCTGGCTGCGGAGCCAGGCCACGCGCGGTGGCGGCGCCTGGCCGCGGCGTGGGGCCTGTTCGCGCTGCCGGTGGTGGCGGCGCTGGCCTTCACCGCGTGGCACAACCAGGCGCGCTTCGGGTCACCGACGGAGTTTGGTTACCGCTACCTGACCGTGGCGTGGGCGGAGCGGATGCAGCGCTGGGGGCTCTTTCACTACCACTACCTCGGGAAAAACTTGGGGGTCGTGCTCACCAGCCTGCCCTGGCGCACCCTGCCGCCCGCGGCGGCGCCCTTTCAGATCAATGGGCACGGGCTGGCGCTGTGGGTCACGACGCCGCTCTACCTCTGGCTGCTCTGGCCGGCGCGGCGTCAGCGCGAGCTGATGGGCCTCTGGGTCACCGCGCTGGCCGTCGCGGTGCCGACGCTCTTTTACCAGAACACCGGCTGGGTGCAGTTTGGGTATCGGTTCTCGAACGACTACGCGCCGTTCCTGTTCGCCTTGCTGGCGCTGGGCGGTCGGCGCTTCGGCAAGCTGTTCTGGCTCGCCGCCGCCTGGAGCGTCCTGGTCAACGCCTTTGGAGCGCTGAGCTTCGAGCGCGCGGGCTTCGCCAAGTACTACTTCATCGATCGCTCCCAGCAGGTGCTCCATCAGCCGGACTGAGGCTCGGTGCTGCGCGGGAAGTGGCGAGGGATGAGCAGCACCAAGCCCAGCGTGGCCAGCGAGACGAGCAGCAAGCCACGGTAGACCTCATGGGTGGCGGTGGACACCACCTGGCGCAAGTGCTCGGTGACGAGCTGGGGCGTCGCTGTGGCCTCGAGGGGCCACCCGATGCTCATGCTCGCCAGGAGCAGCCCCGCGTCGATGGGTCCTAGCCCTCGGACCGCCTGCCCGAAGGTCGGCAGGTAGGTGTTGGGGCCCAACATCACGATGCCCATCCCCAAGGTCGCCACGTTGGAGCCGACGAGCACCCGGCGCCCCCAGGACCAGCGCGGCAAGATGGGCTCGGGAGCGCGACGCTCCACCAGCGCCGTGAGGGTGGCGAGCAGGAGGGAGGCGACCAGCAGCGCGAGCGTGGGGAGCGACCACCACGGCCAGCGCTGCCCCCCCTCGAGCAGCGTGAAGATGAGCGTGCTGCCCGTCAGCAGCAGCAGCAGCGCCCCCGCGTAGTCGATGGAGTGCTCCCGGCGCTCGAAGTCCTCGTGCAGGTACTTGGTGAGCAAGAGCAGCGCGAGGACGCCGAGGGGGAGGTTGATGAGGAAGATCCAGCGCCACGAGGCGTACTCTGCGAAGGCGCCGCCGAGCGTCGGTCCCACGATGGCGGTGACGCCCCACACGCTCGAGAGCCAGCCCTCCACGGTGGCGCGCTCCTTCACCGAGTAGAGATCTCCGGCCAGCGTGTAGACGGTCGCCAAGATGGCGCCGGCGCCGAGGCCTTGAAGCCCGCGGAAGGCGATGAGGCTCGGCATGCTCCAGGCGAAGGCGGAGCTGAGCGAGCCCAGGAGAAACAC
>CAUJEM010000076.1 GCA_963169915.1 Myxococcota bacterium | reverse complement strand
GCGCGCCGGCGCGGGCCAGCGAGGCCACGCTTGCCCCGCCGCCCCGCGCCCAGCCCACACCCTGGAACACCGCGCCGACGGCGAGCGCGCGCGCCGCGCTCTTCGTCGCCGCGTCGAAGCGCCCTTGCCGCTCGCGCAGCTCGCGCGCGGCGGGCTCGAGCGCCTGGGCGACGCGGACGACCTCGCGCTCGAGCCGCGCCAGCTCCCGCGAGCTGGCCGGCGCGAGCTGACCACGCTCGCGGAGGTCTTCGAGCACGCGCGCCGCCTGCGCGTCGTAGGCGCCCACCGCGCGCCGCAGCGCCGCCTCGTGACCGCGCAGGCGCGTCTGGGCGGCCGTCAGCTCACCCAGCAGATGACCAGCGGCCTCCCCCGCCTGCGTCACGGCGCTGCCGAGCGCGCCGTTGCGCGCCACCGCGCTCTCGAGGGCGCCGAAGGCGACCGCCCCCACCGTTCCGCTGGCGTTGAGGAGCCCGACGCTCAGCTCCGCGCCGCGCGTCACGCTGCCCGCTGCCCGCACGAGCTCCGCGCAGCGCCGCTCGTGACCGTGCACGCGCTGCTGCTGCGCTCCGAGCGTGGCGGTGAGGCCCGCCCGCAGATCCGGCAGCGGCGCGGGCGACGCGGGAGACGCCACGACCTGCGCCGCCACGCGCCGCAGCTCCGCGCGCTCGGCGTCCATGGCGGCGCCGAGGGTGGCGCCGGCGCGCACCAGCCCCGTGAGATCGCCGAGCTGCTCGGCGTCGAAGCCGCGCGCGGCGACCAGGCTACGCTCCGCGAGCTCATAGCGCCTCAGCCCGACCTCACCGCTGCGTGAGAGGACGGCCTGCACCAGCGCGCGCTGCGCCGCGCTGGCCCCTTGGAGCCGCGCCTCGATGAGCCGCGGGGCGAGCTCGGGCGCGCGCGTCAGCGTCTCCCGCACGAAGGCGTAGCGCGCCTCGGCCGCCAAGCGGACGGCGTCGTGGCCTTCGTGGCGCGGGCCTGCGTAGCGCGCCGCGAAGGCCGCCGCGGGGTGCCCCGCCGCGCGCGCCAGCTCCGCCACGGCCTGCGCCGCCACCTGCACGCGCGCCTCCGCCGGCAAGTCCGCCGCGGGCGCGCGCGGCGCGGCGCCGCGCCTGGAGTGCGCCGCCGCCAGCGCGGTGGCGGCCGTGGCGCGGGCCGGGGTCGCGGGCGGCGCGGGCGGCGCGGCGGGCGCGGCGGGCGCGGACGGCGTGGGCTCCGAGGAGGCGAGAGGGTCGTGCAGGGGGGAGCGCACCGCGCTCGAGACGGGCCGGGTCATGAGGGTCGCCGCTGCTCGGCCCAGCGCCGCCCGGGTTGCTCTCCGCGCCGCGGCGCCGCGAGCGCTTCAGGTGGCCCGGGCTTTCGTGTAGGACACGGCTGGAGTCTTTTTCTGGAGGGCCGCAGCATGTTCCAGCCGTTCACCGAAGAGCACCAGCAGTTTCGTCAGAGCGTCCGACAGTTCGTCGATCGAGAGATCGAGCCCTTCGTGGACGAGTGGGAGGCGGCCAAGTTCTTCCCCTCGGAGCTGTTCAAGAAGGCGGGGGCGCTCGGCATCTTCGGCGCGCACTACCCGGAGGCCTGCGGCGGTGCGGGCGGCGACTACTGGTACAGCGTGGCCAAGGCGCAAGAGCTGCCGCGCGGGCGCAGCGCGGGCGTCACCATGGCGCTGCTGGTGCAGAGCGACATGGCGACGCCGGTCATCGCGGATCTCGGGACGAAGGAGCAGATTCAGGAGTTTCTGGCGCCGGCGCTGGCGGGCGAGAAGATCGCGGCGATCGGCGTCAGTGAGCCCGGCGCCGGCAGCGACGTGTCGGCCATCCGAACGCACGCGCGCCGCGACGGCAGCGACTACGTCATCAACGGCTCGAAGACCTTCATCACCAACGGCACGCGCGCGGACTTCATCACCATGCTGGTGAAGACCTCCCCGGAGCGAGGCGCGCATGGCTGCTCGTTCTTCCTGGTGCCCACCCAGCTCCCGGGGTTTCGCGTCGGCAAGAAGCTCGACAAGGTGGGCAACCACGCCTCCGACACCGCGGAGCTGTTCTTTGAAGACCTGCGGGTGCCGGAGCGCTACCGCCTGGGCGAGGAGGGGCTCGGCTTCATGTACCTGATGCAGAACTTCCAGAGCGAGCGGCTCATCGGCGCGGTCAGCGGCATCGCAGGCGCGCGCTACGCGGTGGAGTTCACGCGCCACTACGCCTCCGAGCGCAGCGCCTTCGGCAAGCCCCTCATCAAGCGCGAGCTGTGGCAGCACCGCTTCGTCGACATGTACACCCGCATCGAGATGGCCGAGGCCTTCTGTGAGAAGGTGGTGGACCGCTACAACCACGACAAGTACGTCGCCAAGGGCGAGGTGAGCATGGAGACGGTCAAGCTCGTCAGCATGGCGAAGATCGTGGCCGGTGAGCTCGTCAACTCGGTGATGGACACCTGCTTGCAGCTGCACGGCGGCTGGGGCTACGTGGAGGAGTACCCCATCGCGCGCGCGTGGCGCGACGCGCGGCTGCTGAAGATCGGGGGCGGCGCCAGCGAGACCATGGGCTACTACCTCGCCAAGCTCATGGGGCTCTGAGACGCCCCAGCGGCTTGCGCCGACGCTCCCCTGAGCGCGGCACACGCCGGGCCTCGGCGCCGTTCCGCCGGGGGGTGTTCCAAAGCTTGCTCCGTGGTGCTCCACTATCGACCGTCGCCGCCAAACCCAAGACGATAAACCGGCCCTGCAGGCGACGGCACGGGCCTTGCGCGGAAACCCCAGGATGCGAGACGACACCGTCACGGGCTTACTTCAGGACGACCACACCCGCCTCGATGACCTCATCGACGAGGCGCGCTCCGCGCTCTCGGCGCGAGCCTTCGCGGACGCCAGCGCCCTCTGGCGCCAGGTGGTGCACGGGCTCGGCCAGCACATCGAGGCCGAAGAGCAGCTGCTCTTCCCGGCCTTCGAGCGGGCCACTGGGATGACCAGCGGCCCCACCGTGGTGATGCGGAACGAGCACGTGGACATCAAGCGCCTGCTCGAGGCGGTGGGGGCGGCCCTCGGCGCGGAAGACGCGTCGGCGGCGCGTGAGGCCGTGGCCGAGCTGGCGGATCTCCTTGGTGTCCACAACAGCAAGGAAGAGGGCATCCTCTACCCCAGAACGGACAGCGCGCTCGGCCCCGCCGGCGCCAAGGCGCTCACCGAGCAGCTGCGCGCGCGGCTCGGTAGCGACTCCTGAGCCCCTCCACCCCGCCGCGCACCCTACCCCTCCGCCTAGAGATCCCCATGCACGACCACCAGCACCTCCGCGCCGACTCCCTCTACCCCTTCGACGCCCGTGGCATCGCCAAGCGCTTCCGCCACGCGGCCATCTTCGGGGCGCTGGACTCCCTACAGCCCGGCGAGACCATGCGCTTCTGCAACGACCACGATCCGCTGCCACTCTTGGCCCAGCTCCAAGCGCGCCACGGGCAAGCCGTGGAGATCAGCTACGAGGAGCGCTCCCCCGGCGCGGTCATCATCGACTTCGCCAAGAAGGGCTGAGCGCGCCGCGGCGCGCGCGGGCGCGGCCGCCACGCCGGGCGCCCTACTGGAGGCCGCCGGCGGCTCGCACCGGGGCCACTCCCTGGCGGACCAAGGCCTCCAGCAGCACCCCGGAGCCGGTGCGACGCCAGCGCTCGTACAGCCTGAGGCGGTCGGCGTCGGTAGACACCGCTCGAGCCGCGAGGCGCTCCGCTACGTCCCGCAGCCACGCGACGAGCGTCCGAAACCCCCGAGCCAGCTCGACGATGACGTCGACCGAGCCGGGAGCGCCGCTCGGGAGCATGGCCGCCGCGTCCCAGTAGGCCCTGGCGCCGACGGCGCTCACGTAGTCTTGCTGGACGCCGCGACGCTCCAGGTGCTCGGCGAAGAACCCCGACACGTAGAGCACGCCGTCACCCAGGAGGCGTAGCCGGGCGAAGCGGTCTCGACCATGCTC
>CAUJEM010000075.1 GCA_963169915.1 Myxococcota bacterium | reverse complement strand
GGCTCCGCGGCCTGGGGCGTCTCAGTGGGCTGGTCCTTGGCGACCTCCGCGGTCACGGGCTTCGACGCCCCCTCGCTCGTGGTGGTCGCCGCCACCTCGGACTCCCCGCCTTTCTTGCCGGAGGAGAGGGCGAAGGCGATCCCGCCGACGAGCAGCAGCGCCGCGATGGCGCCCGCCACGACGAGCTTGGACTTGCCGCCGGCGCTCGCGGGCGCGCCGGTCTCCACGGTGCTGGGCGCGCCGCCGACGCTGGGGACGGGCGCGGCGGGCGCGACCACCACGGGAGGCGGTGGCTGGCTGAAGTCCGGGGTGGCGTTGAGGTTGATGGTGGGCGCGGGCCCCGCCGTCAGGTTCATGAGGTCGTCGAAGCCACCGCCGCTCTTGCCCTTCGGGGTGGGTGCCCCTTTGCGACCCGCCGGGGCTGGCAGGCTCGCGCTGGTGGTGGCCTTGAGCGCATCCAAGGAAAAGAGGACGGAGCTCTCGTTGCGCGCGCCGGTGGGTTTGTCGTCGTAGGCCGAGCTGCCGGCCTGCGCCGGGCCCGCGGGGGCCTCGTGGGCGGTGGCTCCGCCACCGAAGAGATCCGCTCCGGCGCCGCGCCCGCCGCTGAGCCGCGCCGCGGCGGCCCGCGGCGGCGCCACCGACGCCCGGACCGCAGGCGGTGCAGGGGAGGTGAAGAGCGGCGCGGCCGCTGGGGGCGGCGTGGGGGCTGGGGCAGCGCTCTGGACGGGCTGGAGGGCGCGCGCGAGCTCGGGCACGTCGAGCACCGGCTGCCAGTCCGCCATCCCTTCTCGCCAGACGTAGGTCTCCGCGCTGAGCTCGCCGGCCTGCCAGGCGGCGACGATGCCCGCGGTGTCGAGGGTCCGTTGATCGGAGTCGGAGACGTTGACGCTCCACTCCTCCGATGGGGTGGGCGCGGCCACGGGCGCCGCGGAGGCCGCTGCACCGCTATGAAGATCGAAGGCAGGCGGGCTGCTCATGACGCGCGTCGCGTCGTCATCGTCGGAGTCCATCAGCCCGCCGGTGGGGTCGTCGAGGAGCGTGCCATCCACCGTGATGGAACTGCTGCAGGACTTACAGCGGATTTTTACCTTTCTTCCACGGACCTTCTCATCCGCGATGGTGTACTTGGCGCTGCAGCTCGTGCAAGAGACCTTCATGACCCAGGGAGCATAGCGAAAACCAGGGGCTTGTCGGCAAGCTTGCCGTGTTCTTTGTGGCGGCCACGCGCAATTAGTTCAGCGGCGCGAGCGGCTGTCCATCGTGGGGGCACTGGCGCTCCCCGCCGAGGTAGCGTCGATGGCACGCCGGGCAGACGCGCGCGGGTGGCGCGGGCGGGAGCGGGGCGCTGCAGCGTGGAGCGCGTGCGGCCCGACGCCGTCGCTCCCGGCGGAGGAGCGCGAAGCCCACGGCCCCGAGACCGAGGCAGACCACGCTGGTGGTCCATTGCAGCAGCGCTTGGCCCCGGGCGTGGTAGCTGGCAACGGCCGGCGCTTCGGTGGAGCAGGCGCCGAGCGCGAGGGAGGCGACGACCAACAGCGCGCCCCGACCCGCTCGCCCCGGCCCGTACTGGCCCTGGGGGCAGCCCCCGCCGCGACTGCCTTGCCTACATTTGCCTACCCGCTGCACTTACGTCTATCGTAGCTCGATCTCGGACTAGCCTCGCCCTGGAGCCATCATGTCACCTCGCCTACACGCCACCCTGGCGCGCCGTTGGGGCGTCAGCCTCACCCTCATCTCGAGCCTGCTGGCGACGTCGGGCGGAGCGCAGGAGCGCGTCCCGGAGTCCAACGGGGCAGGGATGGACACGCACCTCTTCCGTCCCGCGCTGGACTCGAAGGGGTTTTTCACCACCAACGGTGCGGACGTCTTGGGCCACAACGACGTGAGCTTCGGGCTCGTCCTCGACTACGGGTACGGCCTCCTGCGCACCAATCAGGACCGAGAGCCCAGCGCCGATCCAGCGGTGGAGCCCGGGCGGGGGGTCGATTGGCTCGTGCAGCATTCCTTCCAAGGGACGCTGATGTTCAACTACGGCATCGCCAACCTGCTCGTGGTCGGGCTCTCGGCGCCCATCGTGCTCATGGCGGCTGACGAGGCGTACCGGCTCGGTCCGAGCGGCGGGCTCTACGACAGCGGCAAGGTGGACGCGCAAGGCATCGGGCATGGGGCGCTGCACGCGAAGCTGCGCCTCTTGCGTCCGGATGGCGCCCTCGGGCTCGCCCTCCTCGGGCAGGTCGGGCTCCCCTTCGGAGACATGCCGCGCTCCATGGCCGCCGATCCAGGCGTCTGGTACTGGCCGCGGCTCGCCGCGGAGAAGCGCTTCGGCCGCACCCGGCGGCTGAAGATCGGCGCCGATGTGGGCTATCGCGGCCACACGGGGGATAACCCACGCTTCGAGCAGGACGCCCAAGGGCGCAGCCAGCTCGCCGCTGGAACCTTGGAGTACGCCAACCAGGCCACCTACGGCGTCGGGCTCGCGTACCGAGTGCTCGAGCCACTGGATCTCATCGCCGAGACCTACGGCAGCTACCTGCTCGGCGGGGACTCCAGCAGCAAGCAGCGTCATAGCCAGGAGGTGGTGGCGGGGATGAAGCTGTTCGTCGAGCGCAACAGCTACCTCATGCTGGGCGGCGGCAGCCGCTTCGCCGCGGCGAACCAAGGCTTCGAGGCGGCCGACGCGCGGCTCTTCCTCGGCTTCATCTTCGAGCCCTCCATCGGGGACCGCGACGGTGACGGCATCAAGGACGATCTCGATCGGTGCCCGGATGAGCCCGAGGATTTCGATGGGTTCAAGGACGCGGACGGCTGTCCGGATCCCGACAACGACAACGACGGCATCCTCGACGTCGACGATCAGTGCCCGAACCTCGCTGAGGACTTCGACGGCGACCATGACGACGACGGCTGCCCGGAGGGCTCCGACGGCGACCGCGACGGGGACGGCATCCTCGACTCCCTCGACAAGTGCCCGGACGAGCCGGAAGATCGCGACGGCTTCCAGGACGCGGACGGCTGCCCAGATCCCGACAACGACGGCGACGGGATCCCGGACGTGCGCGACAAGTGCCCGAACGAGCCGGAGACCTTCAACGGGCTCGACGACGAGGACGGCTGCCCGGACGAGGGCAAGGTGGTCATCGAAGGCAGCGACATCGTCATCCTGGAGAAGGTGCAGTTCAAGCGCGGCAGCGCGGAGATCTTGCCGGAGTCCGATGAGATCTTGGACGCCGTCACCGCGGCGCTGAAGGGGCACCCGGAGTTCTTGGTCCTCGAGGTCGCGGGTCACGCCGACGAGCGCGGCAACGAGGACTTGAACCTGCGGCTCACCCGAGCGCGCGCCGCCGCGGTGGTGGACGCGCTCGTCGCGCGGGGCGTCCAGCGCTCGCGCTTGGTCTCACAGGGGTACGGAAAATACTGCCCGCTCGATCCCGCGCACACCGACGCCGCGTGGGAGAAGAACCGGCGCGTGGAGTTCAAGATCGTCAAGACGGAGGACGGCACCACGGACGCCGAGCGCGGCTGTGAGCTGGCGCGCCAGAAGGGCGTGCTGCCTCCGGAAATCCCCTGAGCCCAGCCCGGCGGACGGGGCGGCGCTCCTCAGCGCGTGAGGCGCGCCGGCCGCGGCGTTGACGTGGTGGGGTGGCAGTGGTAGCTCATAGCGTCAAGGTAGCTGCCTGCGTGCTCTGCTGAGCCGTGGGCAGCTCGGCATCTCGTGATGCAATGTGCGTGGTGTGCGTCCAGCAGCCGCGCGTTGTCTACACCGGCGGCACGCCGCCCCTAGCCATCCCGAGCCGAGTCGGCGTGATCACCCGCTCGGCGACGGGCCCGCGAAGAGGAGACGCCATGAACGCGGTCCGAGCCATCCTGCGCCACCATTTCCGGCATTTCAACGCGCGGACCCTGGTGGAGGCCGCCGAGGGCTGGGTCGCCCACCTCGAGGGCGGTGGAAAGATGCTGCTGAGCCTGGCCGGCGCCATGAGCACCGCGGAGCTTGGGGTCTCGCTCGCGGAGCTGATCCGTCAGGGCAAGGTGCACGCCATCAGCTGTACGGGCGCCAACCTCGAGGAAGATCTCTTCAACCTGGTCGCCAACCAGGAGTACGTCAGCGTCGCGAACTGGCGCAACCTGTCTCCGGAGCAGGAGGCGGCGTTGAGAGATCAGGGCCTCAACCGCGTGACGGACATCTGCATCCCCGAAGCGATGGCCATGCGGCAGGTGGAGGCGCGCGTCGTGGGCGCTTGGGGGCAGGCCATGGCCAGCGGGCGGCGCGCCTTCCCCCACGAGTACCTGTACGAGCTGCTGCGCGCGGGGGTGTTCCAGGAGTCTTACCAGATCGATCCGCGGCACTCCTGGCTGCTGGCCGCGGCGGAGCGGCGGCTGCCGCTGTTCGTCCCAGGCTGGGAGGACTCCACGCTGGGCAACGTGTTCGCGGCCCGGGTGGTGCGAGGGGAGCTGTCCATCGACGTCCTGAAGACGGGCATCGAGTACATGACGGCGCTCATCGACTGGTATCGTAGCGTCAGCCGCGAGGCCCGCGCGGGGTTCTTCCAGATCGGCGGCGGCATCGCAGGGGATTTCGCGCTCTGCACCGTGCCGCTCCTCCGGCTGGATCTCGAGGACGAGGTGCCGTACTGGGGCTACTACTGTCAGGTGGGGGACAGCACCACCTCCTACGGCTCGTACAGCGGCTGCACTCCGAAGGAGAAGATCACCTGGCACAAGCTCGACGTGGACACGCCGGCTTGGATCATCGAGTCCGACGCCACCATCGTGGCGCCCTTGGTCTTCTCTTACGTGCTCGGGAGCTGGGGCGCGCCCGCCGGCGCGACGTGACGCCGGCCGCCGAGCGCCGCCGCTACCTGGGCCCGCTCGGGGGAGCCGCGGTCGGCGCGGCAGGGGCGAGCCACTCGAGCGGCCCCTGCGCCAAGCTGCCGAGATCCGGATCGCCCCCGAGGGCGATCAGCACGCGTCCATCGGGGGCCAGGGCGAGCGGGCGCTGGCTCACTGCCCCGAGCACCTGACCCGTCGCTACGTCGACTACCCAAGGCTCCACCAGCGCCAGGCCGGCGCTCAGCAGCTCCTCGGGGATCCGCGGGAGCTCTTCGGCGAGCACGCGCTCGGCGCCGCGCGGCAGCGTCCGGAGGCTGAGCATCGTGCCCTGCCGCAGCAGCGCTGCGTCGTCCGAGAGCGCCACCACCATGGCCTCCCGCTCGAGCCGCACCACCTCGCCGCTCTCCAAGGAGACGATGAGCGACTCTTGGCCTGCGAGCACGGGCACCCACGGGCTGGACGAGAGCGTTGCCTGAGCGTCGCTCGGGGCGGCGCCCAGGGTGGCGCCGAGCGGTGCGCGGAGCCCGGGCCCGAGCAGCTCCAGCTCCAGCCGGCGGCGCCGCGTGCGCGGCTCGACCGTGCTGCAGGTCGCGAGCAGGCGCTGCCGCGCCGCGTCCGCGTGGAGGACGCGCGCCCCGCAGCTTGCCGGCGAAAGCTCCTGCTCGCTGCCGTCCGCGGCGCGCAGCGCGAGCTGTCCGTCCGATCCGCGCACCACCAGCACCGCGCCCAGCGCGGTGACGAGCCCGGGCGCCGCGAGCGACGGGCCACCGCTGCTGGCGCTCACGCGCAGCGTGCTGACGTCACCGCGCTGCGGCCAGGTGGCGAAGGTGGCGGGGCTCGTGGGGCATGCGGGGCGCGGCTGCCGTCGCTCGGGGACGGGCCACTCGAGCGCGCCGTCACCGTCGCTGTCGGCCTCCACGACCTCCAGCGTCACCCAGCGGCCATCCGCGCTGGGCGACGCGCGCCAGAGCAGCCCGGGCCCGTGCTCCAGCGTGAGCTCCGCGCCGCTCGCCAGCGTCCGCACCACGGCGCGTGAAGGCGCGCCGCGCAGGTAGACCAGGTGCTGTCCGAGCCGATCGAAGGCGAAGGAGCGGTGCCCTCGAAAGGGCGAGGCGTCGTCGCGCAGGTCGGCGTCGAGCGGAGCCTGCGCGCCGGTGTGGGCGTCACGCAGCGTGGCGCGACCCTGCGTCAGGACGATCAGCCAGCGCCCGGTGGGATCGTGCGCCAGCACGGCGTCCACGCGCTCACCGGGGGCGTCCCCGACGTGGAGCCACGCCGCCTCCGGGGGGCCAGCGCTGGGCCCGGCGTCCTCGGCTGCCGCGGGCGCCTGACAGAGCAGCAGCCAGCCCCCGTCCGGGCTCACCGGCCCGAGCTGGAGGGGGCCCGCGTGCCCGAGGGGGCCGAGGCTCCGCGGCGCTCGCGGCAGCGGGCGTGGGGCGGCGGAGCTGGCGCTGGGCGGGGCGGACGCCGCGGAGGCGCTCGTGGGCGGTGCTCCCGGCTTGGGGGGTGGGGCGCGCGTCGCGCTCGGGGGCCGCACGCCCGAGGCCGTACAGCCCAGCACGACGAGGCCGAGCGAGCCGAGCACGCGGTGTCGCATCGATCCCAGCATAGGGCGGCTCGATCTCGAGCCCAAGCTGAAGCAGGCTGAGGGGTATCATGAACCGGACGTGTGCGGCGATGCTGCTGGCGGCGGCCAGCGTGGCGGGGTGCGGGACGAAGGACGCGGTCAGCCTGTCGGCGCGCGTGGAGGAGGTCACGCTGAAGCTCGAGCAGGCGGCGCTCGGTAGCCAGCTCAGCGGCGGCTTTCGGGTCGAGGTGTCGCTGGGTGAGTACGCCAGCCGGCCGGCGACCGCGCGCTTCGAGACCTTCGAGCTGCTGCTGTCCGATGGGAGCTCGCTCGGGCCCCTGACGCCCGAGCCGCCCACGGGCGACGTGAGCTTGTCGCCAGGGGAGTCGCGCCGCCTCGACTACTCCTTCGTGCACCGGACGCTGCTCGAGGCCGCCACCGTGACCGCGCTGTGCGCCGGTGGAGCGCGCGTGGCGGGGGTGATGCTCGACGGCGCGGACGGCGACAAGCCCACCTCCTTCCGAGGCGGCTTCGTGGTGCCCTCGGGCTGCTGAGCGCCGGCGCGCCCGCGGCGGCCTCAGAGGCGCTCGAGCAGCGGCGCGGCGCGCTCCCGACGACGCTGGGGCTCCGCCTCCAGCAGCGCGGCGCAGAGCTCATCCAGCGCGCGCGGTGCGTCAGGCAAGACGAGGCTGAGCCGCGGCGCGCTGACGGTGCGCTTGCGCACGAAGACCTCTTGCCCGCCGCCGACGAAGGGCAGGCTGCCCGTGAGCGCTTCGAAGATCAGCACGCCCACCGAGTACCAGTCGCTCTCGGGGCCCGCGTCCGCGTCGTTGAATTGCTCCGGCGCCATGTACGCCGGAGAGCCCACCGCTTCTCCGCCCTCCTCCGTCGTGGCGGAGAGCCCGAAATCCAAGAGGACGACCCGGCCGCCGGGCGTGACACGCACGTTGGCGGGCCTGACGTCCCGGTGCACGACCCCGCGCGCGTGCAGGGCGCCGAGCCCCGCGAAGACCTGGGGCAGCGCGAGCTGCAGGCGCTTCAGCCCAGCTTCGGACGGCGGGATGAAGCTCGAGCTCTCCGCCTCGCTGGGCTCTTGCCCAAAGACCATGGGAAGCCGCCTCGGCGGACGCTGGGAGCCCGGGCCAAGCTCCAGATCCGCCCGCACGTAGCGCACGAAGTCCACGCCCTCCACCCGCTCCATGACGAGGAAGACGTCACCGTCGTCCTCGCCCAGCTCGTGCAGGCGCACGACGTTGCGGTGCTCGACCCCGCTGAGGAGCTGCAGCTCTCGCTCGAGCTGGGCGCGCGCGCTGCCGGCCACGCCGCTGAGCAGCTTGATGGCGACGGGGACGTCATGGCGACGATCACGCGCGGCATAGACCACGCCGAAGGCGCCAGCGCCGAGCCGACGCTCCACCCGGTAGCGGGCATCGTCGCCGAGGACGGTGGGTTCATTGGGCGTCAGCATGAACGAGCGCGAAAATGTGCCGTTTTCGACGCCTCGCGTCAACGTCCTCAGCGCTGAAAATCATAGAGGGAGCCGAGCCCGAGCAGCCCGGTCAGCGCGTCGAGCGCGCTCCGCGTCTCCTCCAACAGCAGAGGATCTGCCAAATCTGCGAGGCTGAGCCGCTCGCGGTAGTGGCGCTCCACCCACGCCTCGAGCTGGGCGAGCCGCGCGGGCGTGAGGGTGACGTCCGCACCGAGCGCTGCGCTCTCGGCGTCGCTCAGCTCCACCCGCAGCCGCAGGCAGGCGGGGCCCCCGCCGTTGTTCATGGAGGCGTTCAGATCCAGATAGTGGATTGCAGCGACCACGCCTTCGTCCACCAGGCGCTGGAGGTACGCGGCGGCGCGCGGCGCCTGCTGGCTCTCCGAGGGCGCGATGAGGTGTCGCGTGCCGTCGCCGCCGCTGACGAGCTGAGAGTTGAAGGGGTAGGCGGCGACCGCCTCCGCGACAGGCAGCGCGCTCTCGGCGGCCCAGACCACCTCGAGCTCCGCACCGAGGCGCTGACGGAGCTCGGTGAGCAGGGCGTCTGGCGCCTCGAAGGCCAGCTCGTGCAGCAGCAGCCAGCGGCGGTGGCCCACGGCGAGCACGTCCGTGTGAAAGCCGCCTGCGTCGATGCCGCGGGCGGCTTGCTGCCAAGGGAGCACCAGCGCCTCCGGGAGCGCCAGCAGGCGAGCCGCCGCCAGCGAGGCCTCCTCCGTCTGGCGAGCGGGGTAGCGCTGGGGACCAGCGCCGGGGGTCGTGCCCCACGCGCGCCGACCCCAGCCGAACACGTGGACGGTGCCCTGCTCGGTGACCAGCCGCGTGTGGTTGGCGGCGCCCTCGTCGGCGAAGTGGCTCCCGGGGGGGAGCGGCTCATGGACGCAATAGCGGGCCTCGTCCGCGAAGACGCGGCGCAGCACGCGCGTGGTGAGCGGCGCCTCGAGGCTGCGATGGAACATCGCCGACAGGTTGGCGGGCAAGAGGTGCACGCGGCCGTCGAGGGTGTCGCTGGAGGGCGCGACGGTCGCCGCGTTCGCGGTCCACATGGCCGACGCGCTGGAGACGAGCCGCAGCAAGTGTCCGTCGCCCTGCGCCGCGCGCGCGAGCACCTCTGCGTCCGTGCCGCAGAGCCCGAGCGCGCGCAGCGACGGCAGGTGGGGGCGCTCGTGGGGGGGCAGCACCGCTTGCGGTACGCCGAGCTCCATCAGGCGCCGCATCTTGCCGAGCCCCTGCAGCGCGGCGGCGCGGGGGCTGGCCACCTGCCCTCGGTGGCGCTCGCTCGCGACGTTGCCCGGCGAGAGCCCCGCGTAGTGGTGCGTCGGCCCCGTCAGCCCGTCGAAATTCCACTCGGCCATGGTGTCGCCATGCTCGCCCGGCTGGGAAAAACAGGGAAGGCGCGAGGGCACCCTGGTGCGTGGGTCGCCAAGCGGGGGCGGCTCGGCCTAAGCTGCGGCGCGCCGCCCGCGGCGCGTGCCCTTTCTCGAGCCCAAGCCTGACGATGAGCCCCCAAGAGACGAGGCGCCTCTACTGGACGGACCCTAGCCTGCTCACGTTCGAGGCGCGGGTCGTGGCCCATGGCCAAGACGGAGAGCGGCGCAGCGTGGCGCTCGAGGAGACCGCGTTCTATCCGGAGTCCGGGGGCCAGATGGCCGATCATGGTGCGCTCGGCGGCGCGCGTGTCGTCGACGTGCAGCTCGGCGCGGGCGGGGTCATTTGGCACACGCTCGAGGGTGAGCTGCCGCCCGTCGGGGAGCCAGTGACGGGGAGCATCGAGCCGCGACGGCGGTGGCGGCATCGCGCCGAGCACACGGCGCAGCACCTGCTCTCCGCCGCGCTGCTGGAGCTGGCGGGCGCCGAGACGCGCTCGTCCCGGCTCGGGGAGACCCAGTGCACCGTGGACGTCGCGAGCGCGGAGCTGTCCACTGAGCTGCTGGACGCGGTGAGCGAGCGGGTCAATCAGCTCATCGAGGAGGATCTGCCGGTGCGGCAGTGGTTCCCCTCGCCGGAGGAGCTGGCGCGGCTCCCGCTGCGCCGCGAGGCGAAGGTGACGGGGCGCGTGCGCGTCGTCGCCCTCGGTGACTACGACGTCTCGCCCTGTGGCGGCACGCACTGCACGCACACCGCGCAGGCGGGGCTCGTGCAGATCCAGGGCGTGGAGCGCTACAAGGGCGGCAGCCGGATCGGCTTCGCGGCGGGCGCGCCGGCGCGGCGGCTGCTGGCGGCGGAGTCTCGGGTGCTGCACCGGCTCGGGCGAGCGCTCTCCACCCCACCGGAGGAGGCGTGGCTCGGCGTCGAGCGCCTCGAGCACCAGCTCCACGAGCTGCGCGAGCGCTACGGCGCGCTGCAGCTGAGCTACGCGGAGCGTGAAGCGGAGCGGCTGCTCGCGCGCGCGCGAGCAGCCGGGCAGTCGACGATCATCGCCAGCGTCGAGGGGGCGGGGCCGGAGCTGCTGCGCGCCCTCGGGGCTCGCCTCACGGCGGCGCCCGGCGTGCTGGCGCTGCTCGCCGCTCCCTCGCCCGAGGGCTGCGCCGCGCTCGTGACGCGCTCGGCCGACGTCGACTTCGACTGCGGCGCCTACCTGAAGCGCCTCTCGGCGCAGCTCGGCGGGCGTGGCGGCGGTCGCCCCGAGCGCGCGGAGGGGCGCCTCCCGCCGGGGACGGACTGGGAGCAGGTGGCGCGCGGCGTCACGCCATGAGCGCGCCCGGCGCGCGTCGGCGCGGGTGAGCCAGGAGCTGTTCCAGTTGCTCCAGCGTGGAACTCACGGCGCGGCGGCGGTGGCCGTCGAGGCGCCCACGTCCGGCGCAGCCGCCTCTTGGCGTGAACCCTGCTAAGGGAGACCAACCCTAACGTCAGGAGCGACCCTTCGTGAGAACTTCCTCCCTCGCCGCCGCCAGCCTCATGGCCCTCGCGCTCGCCTGCGCGCCGGACAAGGAGCACGCCGCGCACGCCGGGCATGAGCCCGTAGCCCCCGGGGCAGTCCCCGCGGCGCAGGCACCCGCCGGCAACGTCGTGCAGCAAGAGATGGTGATGCTCACCCAGACCCTCCAGAACGCCGTGCGCGCCATCGGCCTGGGCAACGTCACCAGCATCGAGCACGACATCCACCGCCTGCACGGCGCCAAGGAGGCCACGGACGCCGCCGTGCGCAGCGGCAGCTACCAGCTCAAGAAGAACCCGGACAAGGTGGCGCGCTTCCAGCAGCTCGATCATGATTTCCACGAAGAGCTGGTCAAGCTCGTCATCGCCAGCCGCAAGAACGACGTGCCCGCCGCCGCGGAGGCCTTGGGGGGCATCCTGAAGGGCTGCAACGGCTGCCACTCGGAGTTCCGGCCTTAGGGCCCAGCAATGACGCGAGGGGCCCGCGCCGTGGCGCGAGCCCCTCGGGAGTGAGCCGCTGAGCCGCTAGGGCTCGAGGCTCAGGGCCTGCGCCCCGTGATGTGCGCGCGGTTGCCCGTGAAGGTCAGGTACGCGGAGTAGGCGTCGTCGTTGCCGGTGGTCTGCGTGGCGGGCACCTTGTTGGCGGCGTCCAGCGTGAGCGTGTCCACGTCCCCGTCCGTTCCGGTCACGTCCGGCTGCTGCGGGGTGATGGCCACGACGTTGAGGATCGTGACCTTGCAGCCGCCGACCAGCGCGTCCAGCAGGGAGTTGCAGCCCGGCCCCACGGGGTTGCCGGCTCCGCAGTAGGTGTACTTTCGCGATCCGCTGGTCGCCCTGCACGCAGTGGTGCCGGTCGTGAGGGCTTCGGGCAGCGGGATCTGCGCCAGGGACTCCACCGTGACGTCGCCACACAGACCCTGGTTGGCGGCGGTGGCCGACAGCGTCTGCGCGACCACGAGACCTGCCGCCAGGCTACCTGGAGGAGGCGCCGGGCGGTTGGGCGCTGGGTTGCCGTTGATGGTGGCGCTGATCTTGGTGTTGCGCATGGCCAGCTTGGCCGGGCTCCCGGACAGCAGCAAGGACAGCGTGACGGTGCCGGGGCCGGCCGTGAGCGCACGGGCGGCGAGCCTCCCGTTCGGGATGATACCGAGCGGCAGCCCCTGGGCGCTCACCGTGGAGGGGTCCACCAAGAACCACCAGTCGAGCGGGTTGCCCGCCGCAGGCCAGGTGCCCTTGGCGGGATCCGGTGCGCCCGTCATGATGCCGAGCTCCAGGCTAGGATCCGCGGTGCCCGTGAGGTCATCCAGGCCGAGCGCCTGCACCAGGATGTTGGTGCTGCCGTCCGCGATGCCGTCTTGCAGCGGCGGGTTGAGCTGGCCGAGCGCGGTGCTGCTGATGGCCTGGCCGAGGCGATTGGTCGTGGAGGAGCAGAAGGCCGGCCGGTTGCCGCCCTTGATGTCCAGATCCGTGAGGCGGAAGATGGGCTCGTACTTGCAGTCCGAGTCACAGCCGTCGAGGCGGCTGGTGTTGCCGTCGTCGCACTGCTCCCCGGTGTCGAGCGTGCCGTTGCCGCACGCCGCCGCCGCGATGGTCTTGCACTGCGCGTCGCAGGTGGCGGTGTTGGGCGGCTCGCACTCCTCCGGCGCGGTGACCCGGCCGTCCCCGCAGCGGTTGGGCTCGCAGACGCCGTTGTTGCAGGCCCCGGCGCCGTTCTGGCATGCGGTGCCGTTGGAGACGTTGCCGCCCGGCGTGCAGGTGTGGGTGGTGTTGCTGCAGGTGCCGGGGTTGACGCAGGCCGAGGCGCTGCTGGAGCAGTTGCGGGTAGCGTCCGTGGCGAGGCAGGTGAAGCGGCAGTTGGGCTCGCAGCCGTCGTTCGCCGTGGCGTTGCCGTCATCGCACTCCTCGCCGCCCTCGAGGGTGCCGTTCCCGCAGGAGGCGTGGGCGCACACGCCGTTGTTGCAGGTCCCGGCGCCGTTGTCGCACGCGGTGCCGTTGGAGACGTTGCCGCCCGGGGTGCAGGTGTGGGTGGTGCTGCTGCAGGTGCCGGGGTTGACGCAGGCCGAGGCGCTGCTGGAGCAGTTGCGGGTGGTGTCCGTGGCGAGGCAGGTGAAGCGGCAGTTGGGCTCGCAGCCGTCGTCGGGCGTGAGGTTGCCGTCGTCGCACTCCTCCGTGCCCTCCTTGCGGCCGTCACCGCAGGTGATGGCCTCGCAGCTCCCGCTCTGACAGGTGCCAGCGCCGTTGTTACACGCGGTGCCGTCGGTGACGTTGCCGCCCGGGGTGCAGGTGTGGGTCGTGTCGTCGCAGGTGCCAGCGTTGACGCAGGCCGCTGCGCTGCCCGAGCAGTCGCGCGCGGTGTCCGTGGAGAGGCAGGAGAAGTGGCAGTCTGCCTCGCAGCCGTCGCCGGGGGTGGCGTTGCCGTCATCGCACTCCTCGCCGCCCTGCACCATGCCGTCGCCGCAGGAGGCCAGGACGCAGCCGCCGTTCTTGCAGACCTCGCCGTTGTCTCCGCAGCTCTCGCCGTCACCCAGCGCCGTGCCGGCTTGGCAGGTGTGGGTGGTCTCGTCGCAGGTCTCGACCCCGTTGCAGGCGTCCTTGTCGTCGCAGGTGCGCCCCTGGTTGGCGGCGGTACACGAGAACGAGCAGTTGGAGTCGCAGCCGTCGCCGTTGACGGTGTTGCCGTCGTCGCACTGCTCCGTGCCCTCCACTATGCTGTTGCCGCACTCGGCGGTGCCACCGTCTCCGCCGGCGTCACCGCCAGAGCCAGCGTCACCGCCGCCGGAGCCGCCGCTCCCGGAGGAGCCGCTGGAGCCGGCAGTGCCGCTGGAGCCGGCAGTGCCGCTGCTGCCGGCCTTGCCGTCGCCGCTGTCGCCATCGTCACTGCCGCACGCGGTGAGTAGGGTGCTGCCCACGAGCATCACGCCACTGACCAAGCTCAAAGTACGCCAACGCATCTTGCTCATTGTGACCACCTCTCCAAGTGAGACCAGGTGGCCTGAGCGTAGCCCAGTTTGCGTGGGAGAGCGTGGGTTCCATGGGCGAGAGCCGCACGACGCAGCACGACGCGCTCATGACGCGGTGTGCGAAGCCCACCCTGAGTACAGGCGCGGTGGAGGCTTTCAGTTAGAGCGGCACCTGGCCGCCCTGCGCCGCGATGATGCGGTCGAGCTGGCTGGGGCTGAAGCCCACGAGCAGGCGTCCGCCAAAATCAATGATGGGGATGCTGGCGCCGCCCATCTTGGCGCGCTCGAGCTTCTTTTGTAGCTCGGTGGCCACCGCGTCGCTGGTCTCGATGTCGCGATAGCTGACGGTGACGCCGCGCTGCTTCAGGTACTCGGCGGCGTCGTGGCAGGGCTTGCACCACGAGGCGCCGTACACGATGGCGTAGAGCTTCTTCGGGCCGGCCTTCTCGGGCGGCGTGGGCGCCGAGGGCTGGGCGCTGGCCGGCGCCGCCGAGGCCGAGGCGCTCGCGCTCGGAGCGAGCGCCTCGAGGCGAGCCTTGCGACGCTCCGCGCCGAGCTCGTCCCAGCCGCTGCGCGACAGCGTGGTCACCGGGTACGTTCCGTCGGCAGCCTTCTTTCGCAGGTCCGCCACGTACACGAGCGCGCCCGTCCCGGCCTCCCGCGTGGTGTCCACCACGCGCACCTGGGCGCGGTGGGCTTCAGGGACGTCGAGCGTCCTCTGCACGACGTGGAAGTCGCCCCGCTCATCCACGTACGTGAGGAGCAGGCTCGGGCTGTCGTCCTTCAAGGTGAGCGCCGGGAGCTCCGTGGAGACCGGCGTGGGCGCAGCCGGTCCGGCGTCCCGCTCTTGCTGGCAGCCGGCGAGCCCGACGAGCGCGGCGAGCAGCCAGCCCCGAGCGCCCAGCCTCACGACGGCACCTCACCCGCTGCCGCGAGCTGCTCCGATAGGCTCATCCACTCCGCCATGCGTTCCTCGACCTGCTGGCTCAGCGCCTGCTCCTTCTTAGCCCAGACGTGCGCCTGCTCCCAGTCGGCCCCGACCTCGGCCAGCCGCGCCCGCAGCGCTGCCAGCTCGGCCTCGCTGCGGGCCAGGCTCTCCTCGAGCTGCTCCAGGCGCTTTCGCTTGCGCGCGAGCGCCTTGGCCAGCTCCCGCTGCTGCTCCGCGCTCGGCGCCGGAGTGGTCCGCGCGCGTGTGGGCGCGGCGGCGGCGGCCGGCGCGTCGAGCTCGGCGCGCGCCAGGCGCGCCTTCATGTCCATGAAGTCCTTGAACCCTCCCTCGTAGACGTCCACGTGCCCGGGCTCGAAGCTCACCGTGCGGGTCGTCACGGTCTCGAGGAAGCGGCGGTCATGGGACACCAGGACGACCGTCCCCTCGAACCCGGTGAGCGCCTCTTCCAAGATCTCCGCGGCGGGGATGTCCAGGTGGTTGGTGGGCTCGTCGAGGAACAAGAGGTTGCGAGGTTCGAGCAGCAGCTTGGCCAGCGCCAGCCGCGTGCGCTCGCCGCCGGAGAGGCTGCTGACGGGGCGCAGCGGGTCGTCTCCATAGAAACGAAAGCGCGCTAGGTACTGGCGAGCGGCGTCCACGTTGAGCTCCCCACGGACACCACGGATCTCCTCCACGCAGGTGGAGGTGAGGTTCAGCGAGCCCAGCTGCTGATCGAAGTAGCCCTCGCGGAGCTGGCTGCCGCGCCGCAGCTCGCCGACGTCCTCTGGGTGCGACTGCCCTGCGAGCTGCTTGAGCAGCGTGCTCTTGCCCGAGCCGTTGGGTCCGACGATCCCGACGCGATCCCCGCGTCGCACCAGCAGCTCGACGCCGTGGTAGAGCTGGCGCCCTCCGCGGCTGGCGCCGAGCGCTTTGGCGTCCAGCACCAGATCTCCGCTGCGCGGCGCCTCCACGAAGCGGAAGGCCACCCGCTCGGCGCGCGCCCAGACGTCCTCCGGGCCGCTGAGGCGGTCGAGCTTGTCTAGCATCTTGCGGCGTGACTGCGCCTGCTTGGTCTTCTGCCCGGCGAGGTTACGACGGATGAAGTCCTCCGTCTTGGCGATGAAGCTGGCCTGCTCCTCGGCCGCCCGGCGCTCACGCTCCAGGTCCGCCGCGCGCGCCTCGTAGTACTGACTGTAGGGGAGCGGGTAGATCCGCAGCGCGCTGCGCCCCAGCTCCAGGGTGCTGGGGCAGGTGGCGTCGAGGAACGCGCGGTCGTGCGAGACGAGGAGCACGGCGCTGCGGAGCCCGGTCAGGTAGGTCTCCAGCCAGCGGATGGTCTCCAGATCCAAGTGGTTGGTGGGCTCGTCCAGCAGCAGCAGGTCGGGCTCCTGCGCGAGCACGACGCCGAGCTGCACCCGGCCGCGCTCGCCTCCGGACAGCGACGCGATCTGGCGGTCGAGCGCCGCGCCGCTGAAGCCCAGCTTGCCGGCGATGGTCTCCACGCGCCGCTCGAGCTGGTCGGCGCCGGAGTGCGCGTAGGCCTCCTGCGCGGCGGCCAGCGCCTCGAGCGCCGCCTCGGTGCCGCTGGCCGCGCCCTCCTCCGCCCGCCGCAGCGTGCGGCGCAGCTCCAGCAGGTGACCGAAGCCGGAGAGCAGCGTCTCCAGCACCGTCCCCTCGGCCACGAGCTCGTGGCTCTGTCGGTAGTAGCCGAGGCTGCGCTCCTTCTGGAGCAGGGCGCTGCCCTTGTCGGGCGCGAGCTCCCCGGCGATGAGGCGCAGCAGCGTGCTCTTGCCGGCGCCGTTGGGCGCCACGAGGGCGACCCTCTCGCCCGCCTCCACGCGGAAGCTGACGTCATCGAAGAGCGGCGGCTCGGTGTAACCGAACGAGAGATGAGCGACGTCCAGCAGTGCCACGGGCGCCTCACCGCTGCAGCGTGAACTCGTAGCGGTGCCGGTAGGCGTCGACGTGCAGCGTGGCGCCGTCGAGCCGCAGCCGCTCCGGGCTGGATTGGATCTGGACGCCTCCCACGGGTCGCCCGGTCCTCCTGGACAGCACCGTCAGCCGGTGCGCCTCGGAGGTGAAGCCGTAGCCCGTGACGATGAGATCATCCAGGATTTCGATGGTAGAATTGCAGGTGAGCGCCGCGCTGCGCCACAGCAGGCGCCCGGAAGGGCCGTCGATGGCGCTCAGGTAGCCCTTCTTGCCGTACACCTCCTTGGCGTAGGAGCCGCCGCCGTTGCACACGTACACGACGCCGTCGCGCTCGCGCGCGAAGGTGGCGTCTTGAGTGGCGAATTCTGCCCACTGGGGGTTCGCCTTCGGCGGGTGTCGGTACGCCTCCACGTCCAGCGCCGCAGCGACCTGGCTGCCCTCGACGACGAACACGTAGCGCCCGCCGTAGATCAGCACGCGCCGCTGCCCGTCGGGGATGACGGCGTGCAGGCTCTCGCCGCCGAAGGTGCTGGGGACGTCGGGGTAGACCCCCGGGGGCAGGACGCCGCGCTTGACGGGCGCGAGCAGCACCGGCTGGCCCGGGACGATGGCGTCCCGCGCGCGGCCTGGGTCGAGTGGGCGCTGGCTGACCTGCACGAGCTTCACCGGGGAGAGCGCCTCGCCCGCGCCGAGCTTGGCCTCCCAGGGCGGCGCCTCGGGCACCGTGACCGGGCGGCTCCACAGATCCACTGGCGCGGTGGCGCTGCCAGCGCGGGCCAGGAAGGCTTGGATCCGCTCGAGCGCGGACATGATGACGACCGCGTTCGCTCCCCCTTGGCCGAGCTGCTCCCGCGCTCGCTCCAGGCCCTTGGCGTCGCGCGTCGCCGCGGCGTGCAGGGCCGCGGCGAGCCAGCACGGCTGGTCACCCCTCAGCGCGTCGCTCGACGCTGGGCCTTCGGCGAGCCGCGGGGGCGTGGGCGCCGTGAGCGGCGGCGTCACCTGGAGGATGAGATCGTGATCGTAGCTGCGGAGGTAGAGGGCGTCGCCCTTCCAGACCAAGGTCTCCGGCGTGGCGGGGATCGCCGCCTTCGCGAGGAGTTTCCCCGTCGCGAGCTCGATCACGGAGACGTGCTTCGCCTCACCGCCGGCGCCGTAGCTGGTGATGACGCGGTCGCTGCTCAGCACGAAGTTGTTGGCGTTGCCCACGAGCGGCCCCGTCTGCCAGAGCAAGGCGCCGCTCGACGCGTCGTAGGCGGCGAGGTGGCCGTTCAGCCCGCCGAGCCTGCGCGCGGAGCCCCGCTGCGAGTACTGCACGACCAGCACGTCGCCGCTGAGCGCCGCGTCGGAGACCTCGAAGCTCGGGCCCGCCGAGCGCGCGCCTCGGGCGTCGAAGACGCGCGGCTGACGCCCGGGCGCGAACACGCCGAAGCGCTCTGCGTAGAGCCCCACGTCGTAGCTCCCGCGTCGCAAGATCCCCTCGAGCTTGGCGCCGCCCAGGAAGAGCGGGACGTGCGAGGGGACGGCCGTGTCGAAGCGAAGCGGCAGCAGCGGCACCTCGAGCTGGTGCTCGGCGCGCCACGCCGCCTCGTCCGTGATGAGGTTCTTCTTGTCCGAGCCGATCTTCAGCGTGGTGGGCGGCGCGGGCCCGGCGCCGGGCGCCGGCTGATGCAGCGCCGCCTCGGCGGCCGGGGTGGCGAGCGTCACCGCGGAGAGCGCGTCCGTGCGCACCCCTGCAAGGACGGAGAGCGCGGCGCGCCGCTCCAGGGCGGCCTCGAGCAGGAGCTGGCCGGTGAGGTCCGCCGGCCGCGTGCGCACGAGCCGCTCGAGGGTGAGGATGGCCTCGTCCACGCGCCCCTCCGCGTAGGCGGTCGCGGCGCTCAGCAGCGCCGCGCCGTCCTCCGTCTGCAGGGGCGGGGGCATGCACGCGATGGGCGTAGGGGCCTTCGGTTGCTCCGTGCCCTCGCCCGTCGGCGCCCCCGCGCGTGCGCTGGGCGTCGCCCGCTCCGCGCTGCCTGCCGGGGCTCGAGGCGCTGCAGCGCCGCCGCACGCGGGGAGGGAGGAGAGCAGGACGGCGATCCCGCCGAGGCCGAAGGACCAGAGACTCAGTGGCTTCATCGTAGAGACTCCAAGGGGGGGGCGTGAGCTGCGCGCCGATCGGCTCCGTGGAGCACCGACGGCGACGGCTCGCGCGGGGGACCGGTTACTTGGTGGGCGGGACGGAGTCCCGGGGGCTGCGCAGCCGCTGCGTCATCAGCTTGCCGGTCTCGAGGAAGCCGACCATCAGGTAGACCCCGAGCAACCACACCAGCACGAACTGCGGGCGGTAGCGCTGCCCGATGTAGAGGCTGGAGCCCACCGTGAACAAGATGAGCACCAGCGTGCTCGCGTCGAGCTTCAGATCTTTGAAGGAGCGGAACTTGACGGTAGACACCATCAGGAAGCTGAGCAGGAGGGTGACGCCGAACAGCGGCAGCCCGTAGCTCCGCTCGCTGAGCAGCCCGTCGGAGGCGTGGTTGGCCACCATCAAGGAGATGAGCACGCCGGCCGCCGGTGGGGTGGGCAGCCCGATGATGTAGCGCCCTGGCTTGGTGGGGGTGCCCTCCGGGCTGGACGACAGCACGTTGAAGCGCGCCAGCCGGATGGCGGCGCAGGCCACGAACAGGAAGGAGGCTAGGACGCCGAGCAGGCCATACTGGTGCAGTACCCACTTGTACATGAGCAGGGCGGGGGCGACTCCAAAGGAGAGGACGTCCGCCAGGGAGTCGATCTGCAGGCCGAAGGCGCTCTGCGTCTTGGTGAGCCGCGCGACCCGCCCGTCCACCAGATCGAAGAACATGCTGAAGATGAGCAACACCGCTGCACGGTAAAAATCTTCGCTGGTCGGCTGATCCAGCGCCACGATGATGATGGCGTTGAACCCGCAGAAGATGCTGGCCAAGGTCAGCGCGTTGGGGAGCACGAACAGCGCCCGACGGAGGTCGAGCGAACGACGCTGCCGGGCCTTCAGCCAGTTACCACGACGGGGCTGCACGGGCGGGAGGCTACGCCATCCTTCGGGCCTTCGCCATGGCCGGCTGGCGGCGGCGCGTGGGCGTCGCGCGCTCCGCGCAATATTGGCCAGCGGCCTCACAAGCTCCTACCATGGGCGGCGCCATGCCAGCGTCACGCGTCCTTCCGCCAGAGGCTCGGGCTCCTTTGCGGGGGCTCTGGAGGCGCTGGGCGTCCGCGGGGCTCCTGCTCGGGGCCGCGCTCTCGAGCGTGGCGTGTGGCTCGGGGGCGCTCGAGCGTGAGGTCGCCAGCCTGCGCTCGGAGGTCGTGCGGCTTCAAAATACGCAAGATCGCCTCGAGGAGCGGCTCGCCATCGTCGAGAGCGGGCGCGCCGCGGCCGCCACTGCGGCGAGCGCGCCGGCGGCGCGGGTGGAGCGCCCCGCGCTCAAGGTGGTGAAGCTGGCACCAGGCGTGGCGGAGCCCGGCGCGGAAGAGCCGAGCGCCGAGGAGGCCGAGGAGCCGGAGCGCCCCGTGATCAAGGTGGATGGCAGTGGCCGCCCCGCCAAGCGTAGCTTCGAGGGCGTTCGGCCGGCGCAGGAGAGCGAGAAGAGATGACGCAGCTTCGTAGTGGATGGCTGGGCGCGCTGGCGGTGGTCTCCCTGAGCGCCACCGCTGGTGCTCAGCAGGCCGGACAACCCGCGGGCACCCCGGAGGCGCCCATCGACTCACCCGCCGGGGGGGTGTACGTGCCGCCGCCCGCGCAGGCGCCGGACCCCAACGCGGGGCTCAGCCAGAGCTCGCGCGCTCGCGGCCCCGGGGAGTCGGACACCTTCGACTTCGACCGCAGCGGCGGCGCGTCGCCGGTGCTGCGCGGCAGCGAGGGGGCCCCGGGGGTCGTCTCGCGAGCCATGCGCGTCCCCGACGTGTACACGGTCGAGCGTGGAGACACGCTGTGGGGCCTGTGCGATCGCTTCTACGGCGACCCGTACCAGTGGCCGCGCGTGTGGAGCTACAACGCGCAGCTCCAGAACCCCCACTGGATCTACCCGGGAGACGAGCTGCGCCTGCGGGGCAGCAGCGACGGCGCCTCGGAGGCCATGGCCGAGGGGCACTTCAGCGCCCCGCGCTCGCTCGTGCCGCGCCGCACCGTCTTTCTGCGTGATCAAGGCTACCTCGACGACTTCAAGCGGGACACGCTGGGCCAGGTGGTCGGCTCCCGTGAAGAGCAGGCGCTGCTCAGCGACGGCAACCGCATCTACATGTCCATCAAGGAGGGGGTGGACCTGGAAGAGGGGATGCGGTTGACCATCTTCAAGCCCGTGCGCCGCCCGGAGCGCGTGAGCGGCGCCCGCCGCCCACCCGGAGAGATCGTGAAGGTGCTGGGGACGGTGCGGATCGATCAGTGGGATGCGAAGCGGCGGATCGCGCGGGGAGAGATCATCGAGTCCATCGACGTCATCGAGCGCGGTGCCTTGCTCGGGAACGTCGGCCGCCGCTTCGACGTGGTGCCGCCTCGGAAGGCCACCAAGGACGTCTGGGCGCGCGTGCTCACCAGCCTCTACCCCAACGTGTTCGTCGCCCAGAATCAGGTCGTCTTCATCGACCGCGGGTCCGAGGACGGCATCGAGCCGGGCCATCGCCTGTTCGTGGTGCGGCGCGGCGACACCTGGCGTCGCAGCCTACGCTCGGCCTCCGGCATGGCGCGCGACCGGCTGCGGATGGACGACCCGAGCCAGGTCTCCGTGGAGACCACGCCCACCCCCCGGAGCGACGATGATTTCCCCGAGGAGATCGTCGGGGAGCTGCGGGTGCTGCGGACCCGCAAGAAGAGCTCCTTGGCCCTCATCACGGCCTCGGACCGCGAGCTGGAGGCCGGAGATCGCGCGGTCATGAAGCAGGGGTACTGAGCGCGACGCGGGGAGCGCCGCGCGCCGCGGCGTTGCCGCCCGGGCGCGATGAGCGCAAGATGCGGCCTGCGATGGGACCCAACCGCGTCTTTTTCCCACAAGCCGCCGTCGATCAGTGGCTCTCCGAGGGGCGGCTGGAGGTCATCGAGCGGGAGCTCTGCATCAGCTCGCACCCGCGCCGCTACCGCTTGGTGGAGGCGGCCTACGTCGTGGCCGAGGTCACCGGGGCGCCGGACGACGACGACCTCGTCGGGCGCGTCAAGTCCCTGACCTACCTGGAGGCGCTCGGCGCGGAGGTGCTGGGGGACTCCATGATCCTCGGCGACAGCGCGTACGATCTGGTGCCGGGCTGGGTGGGGACGCTCGTGCCGCCGGTGGAGCCGGTGGAGCGCCCGGAGCTCACCGAGCCAGAAGAGGAGCAGCTGAAGCGGCTGCTACCGCCGCTCTCGGCGTAGTCGGGCGGGCTGCCCCCGCCGCTCTCTGCGTAGTCGGGCGGGCTGCCCCCGCGCCCACTCGGGCGGCCGCCGGAGCGGGCGGTCCGGGCGCCGCTCGAGGCACCCGGGCCGACCTTCGACCAGACTCCCGGTGGCGGGGCTCTGCGTGGTATGGTGCGCGGCATGTCGCTCTCGCGTGCTCTCCCTTCGGTCCTCGCGTTGGTCCTCTGCGCCCCCCTGACGCTCGCCGTGACGGGCTGTGGTGGCTCGTCGAAGCCCGCCGTCCACGCCAACGTCCAGCCTGGCAACATGCCGGCCGACGGTGACTGGAACGGGGTCTACTTCGCGGCGCTCTACGGCAACCTTCACCTCGTGAAGGACGGCAACACCGTCAGCGGTCGCTGGCGCAACACCAACGGCGACAAGTGGGGGCAGCTCGCCGGCACCGTCACGGGAGACGTGCTGCGCTTCGAGTGGACCGAGCACACCATCGGGATGGTAGGCGCCGCCGCCAAGCGCACCGGCCACGGCTATTTCCGGTACACGACCCCCAAGGCCGGTGAGGCGCACGAGCTGCACGGTGAGTGGGGCTTGGGTGAGTCGGACGCCGGCAATGCCTGGGTGGCCGTCAAGCAGAAGGACAAGCTCCCGGATCTTGCCAGCGTGGTGCCGGACACCACCGAGGGTGTCCATCAAGGCGGCGGTTGGGACTGAGCAGCCACGCCCCCCGGACGAGCCCCCTCCCAGGAGACCACCCACCATGCCCAGTGAAGCAGCCAGCGGCATCGCGTTCCGTGAGCCCCCCATTTTCGAGCGTGGCGCCGTGGGGCGCCGTGGTCACTCCACCTCCGCGCTGGACGTCCCGGAGGTGGACGTCGCGGCGGCCCTGGGCGGGCTGCTGCGCGAGCAGGCGGCGGGGTTCCCCGAGGTGAGCGAGCCGGAGGTCTTCCGCCACTACGTGCGGCTCAGCCAGTGGAACTACTGCATCGACTCGCAGTTTTATCCGCTGGGCTCCTGCACCATGAAATACAACCCGAAGGTCAATGAGTGGGCCGCGCGGCTGCCGGGCTTCGCCGCGCTCCACCCGCTGACCCCGCCGCACCTGGCGCAGGGCGCGCTGGAGCTCATCGTGCGGCTGCAGGAGCTGCTCGCGGAGATCGTCGGGATGGACGGCGTCAGCCTGCAGCCGGCCGCGGGCGCCCAGGGTGAGCTCACCGGCTTGATGATGATCCGCGCCTACCACGGCGCCCAGGGGCGCTCGCCCCGCAAGGTGTTCATCCCGGACAGCGCCCACGGCACGAACCCGGCGAGCTGCGCGCTCAACGGCTTCGAGGCGGTGGCGTTCCCTGCGGGACCGCGCGGCGTCGTGGAGCTCGAGACGCTCGCGCGGGCCGTGCAAGCCGCCGGCGACGACGTCGCCGGGCTGATGCTCACCAACCCCAACACGCTGGGCCTGTTCGAGCCCGCCATCGCGGACCTCGTCCAGCTCATCCACGACAAGGGGGGGCTCGTGTACGGCGACGGCGCGAACATGAACGCGGTGCTCGGCCAGGCGCGCCCGGGGGACGTCGGCGTGGACGTCATGCAGTTCAACCTCCACAAGACCTTCACCACGCCGCACGGTGGTGGCGGCCCGGGCTCCGGTCCGGTGGCGTTCAAGCAGCGCCTCGCCGCCTTCCAGCCCGGGCCCGTGCTGCGCCGCGAGGGTGAGGCCTTCGTGGTGGACACCGCGCGCCCCCAGAGCATCGGTCGGGTCCGCTCCTTCCACGGCAATTTCGGGATGATGGTGCGCGCCTACAGCTACATCCGGGAGCTTGGCCCCGAGGGGCTCCGCGCCGTCAGTGAGCTCGCGGTGCTCAACGCCAATTACCTCAAGCGCAAGCTCGAGCAGATCTTGCCGCTCGGCGTGGAGGCCGAGGTGCTGCACGAGGCCGTGTTCACCGATCGGGAGCTCGAGCAGAGCACCGGGATCAAGACCTTGGATCTCGCCAAGCGCCTCATCGACTACGGCTTCCACCCCCCCACCGTCTACTTCCCGCTGGTGGTCCGTGGTGCGCTCATGGTGGAGCCCACGGAGACCGAGACCAAGCAGACGCTAGACGCCTTCGTGGACGCCATCGCAGCCATCAAGGCCGAGGCGGAGGCCGACCCAGCGCTCGTGAAGGGAGCGCCGCACCTCACGCGCCTGGGGCGGCTCGACGAGGCCCGCGCCGCCCGCAAGCCGAGGCTACGCTGGACGCCGGAGCCGGCCAGCGACTGAGCGCGCCGGAGGCCCGCGTCCCGCGGCCCCGGTGGCCCCGTCGTGAGGGCTGGGGGCCGGTAGCAGACCTTGGCTAGCGGAGAGGGCGGGATTCGAACCCGCGGTACAGTTGCCCGTACACATGATTTCCAATCATGCACCTTCGACCACTCGGTCACCTCTCCAGGGGCGGGAGGCCTCTCACCGCCGCGGGTGCGGGGTGGGGGGCGACGGACCACGGGCTTGTCCCTCGCGGGGAGGGGGCGCCGCGGCTCCTGCCGCTGGCGGAGAGAGCGGGATTCGAACCCGCGGTACCTTGCGGTACACCTGATTTCGAATCAGGCACCTTCGGCCACTCGGACATCTCTCCGCGGCGCACCATGGCAGCGGTCCTGCGTGCTGTCAACGACCGACCAGCGTGCTCCCGCCACTCGGCGTGAGGGGTGTTAGGGTGGGGCCGCGCCCCCCATCGCGAGCCCGCTTCGATGACGACCCGTGGAACCTACCGCAAGAGCGAGAGCAGCCGCCGCGCCGTGGTGGAGGCCGGCCTGCGCTGCATCGCTAGCCAAGGTTGGGCCAAGGCCAGCGTGAGCGACATCGCGCGCGAGGCCGGCATGAGCAAGGGCGCCGTGCACTACCATTTCGAGAGCAAGGACGACTTGGTGCTGCAGGTGCTGGAGCACGCCGTGCTGGGCGTCCAGGCCCAGGTGCTCTCGGCCTGGCAGCGCCCCGGCTCGCCCGTGGAGCGGCTCCGTCATGCTCTGCTGGAGCTCCGCGCGCTGCGCACGGGCGCTGCCCCGGAGCTGCGGGTGATCGGCGAGCTGATGGTGGCGTCGAGCAGCCGGCCCGCGCTGCGTCCCCCCATCGGGGCGCTGCTGCAGAGCATCCGCCTGGAGGTGGAGCGTCAGCTCGGGCTCATCGTGGAGCAGCTCGGGCTCGTCCCGCGGCTGGAGCCCGCCGTGGCCGCGCGCCTCCTGCTCAGCGCGGTGCACGGCATGATCTTGCACGACGTCTTCGATCCTCCCTCGCCCGCCATGGAAGACCAGCTTCAGCAAGCGGTCGAGCAGGTGGCGGCGTCGCTCCTCTGAAGCCCAGCTCGCGCTGGCTGACGGCGCTCCGCACGCCTGGGTGCGCTTCGCCCGCGGCGCCCCGGCGCCCCCGCCGCCGCTCCATGGTTCCTGAGCGGCGCTCGGGGGCAGGGAGCACGCCGAGCGGCCCCCCCCTGAGGCCCTCGAGCGTGTGGCTCGGGAGGTAGGGGCCTGGAGCACCCAGCGGGAACGGAGCTCCGGCAGGGCAGGTGAGCCACGAGAATTTCTCCAGGCACAAACTTGACACGGCGCGTCGCTGCGTTATGAAAACGGTCACAGCGGTCAGATTTACACTGGAGACTGTCATGTTTGAGGTGCTGTTTCAGTCTGTTGGCCCCATTTGGACGGGAATGATGCTCTTGGCGGTCGTCGGGGTCGTCACCGTGGCGCCCTTGGCGCACCTCCTGCGCCTCATGCCGCGCCGCGGCGTCAGGCGCTGACGGGGGCGCGGCACGCGGTTGTCAGGGGCCACGTCGCTGCGTGATACTCCCCGGCATGGCGCGTCTCGCTCGGGTGCGGCGGTGGGGCTGCGGTCGTGGGGTGGCCGCCGGCGCCGTCGGGCTGGCGCTGGAGCTCACGGGGGCGAGCGTCGCACGCGCGGAGGAGCCCAGGGGCTCGGGCGCGGCGGAGCTGTCCGCGGAGCTGTCGCTGGGCGCGCATGATCGCTGGGGGATGGACCAGACCTCCCCGGGCCGCGCCGAGAGCGGCGGGGTGGTGGGGCGGCTCCAGCTCTGGTACGGCCCGAGCGCGAGCTGGGCCCTCGGCCTGGGCGCTGAGCACGCCGGGCTCGGCGCGGAGACGGTGAGCTTCGACGCAGGGTCTTACCGCGCGCGCTCCTCGCTGACCTCCGCGTGGCTCGACCTCCGCGCGAGCCTGTGGCGCGGGCCGGAGCTGGGAGCCTTCGTGAGCTTGGGGCTCGCGCTGGGCTGGCAGCACGTCCTGGCGAGCGGCGTCGCCGTCACGGACGCGCGCGTGCACCGCTTCAGCTGCTCGGCCACGGACGGCCCCGCCCTCGGGCTGGGGGCAGGCGTTGGTGCGGACTACCGGGTGGCGCCCCGGCTCTCGCTCGTGGCGCTCGGGGATTTCAGCGCACACCGCACCTCGGGCGACGTCCTCGAGGGCTGCGTGGGCGGCGCCGGCTCGGTCGTCGCCCTCGGGGCGCGGCTCGGGCTCGCCTACCACTTCGAGCTCTGACCGGACGCCGGCGCCCCGCCACCTCAGACGCGGTAGTTGGGCGCCTCTTCCGTGATGATGACGTCGTGCACGTGGCTCTCGCGTAGCCCGGCGCCCGTGATGCGGATGAACTGCGCCGTGTCGCGCAGCTCGCCGATGGAGCGTGAGCCGGTGTAGCCCATCCCGCTGCGGAGCCCCCCCATGAGCTGATGGATGATGCTCGCCAGGGAGCCACGGTGAGGGACGCGGCCCTCGATGCCCTCGGGGACGAGCTTCTCGTCGGCGGTGCCGCCTTGCCCGTAGCGATCCTTGCTGCCCTGCTTCATGGCGCCGAGCGAGCCCATGCCGCGGTAGACCTTGTAGCTCCGCCCCTGATAGAGGACGAGCTCCCCGGGGGCCTCGTCCGTTCCGGCGAAGAGCGAGCCGATCATCACGGCGCTGGCGCCGGCGGCCAGGGCCTTGGTGATCTCACCGGAGTACTTGATGCCGCCGTCGGCGATGACCGGCACGTCGTGTCGCAGGGCGACCTCGGCGCAGTCCGCGATGGCGGTGATCTGCGGCACGCCGATCCCCGCCACCACGCGCGTGGTGCAGATGCTCCCCGGGCCGATGCCCACCTTGATGGCGTCGGCGCCCGCCTCGATGAGCGCGCTGGCCGCTGCCGCGGTGGCGATGTTCCCGGCGATGAGCTGGACGCCCGGGTGGCGCCGGCGCACCTCCGCGACGGTGTCGAGGACGCCGCGCGAGTGGCCGTGCGCGGTGTCCACCACGATGACGTCGACGCCGGCCTCGATGAGGGCGTCCATCCGGGCGAGGCGATCCGGCCCTGGGCCGATGGCGGCGCCGACGCGCAGCCGCCCGCGCTCGTCCTTTACGGCGAGCGGGTTGCGGTCCGCCTGGAGGAGATCTTTGATGGTGATGAGGCCGACGAGCTCACCGTCCTCCACCACCAGCAGCTTCTCGATGCGGTGGCGGTGCAAGAGCTCTCGCGCCTCTTCGGGGCTGCAGCCGGGCTTGACCGTCACCAGCTCCGTCGTCATGAGCTTGCTCACCGGCTCCGCGAGGTTCTTGGCGAAGCGGATGTCGCGCGCCGTCAAGATCCCTACCGGGGTGTTGCCCTCGGTGACCGGCACACCGGACACGTCGTTGCGGCGCATGATGTCGAGCGCCTCACGGAGCGTCTGGGAGGGGCGCACGGTCACCGGATCCAAGATGATGCCGCTCTCGGCGCGCTTGACCCTGTCCACCTCGTGCGCCTGGCTCTTCGGGTCCAAGTTCTTGTGGATGATGCCGAGCCCGCCGCAGCGAGCCATGCAGATGGCGGCGCGCGCCTCGGTGACAGAGTCCATCGCTGCGCTGACGATGGGGACGTTCAGCTCGATCTCACGCGTGAGTCGGGTCTTGAGCTCGACCTCCGCTGGCAGCACCTCGCTGTAGGCGGGCACCAGCATCACGTCGTCGAAGGTCAGGCACTCTCGCAAGTTCCGGTCGAACATGGCCTTCCATACTCCACGCCTCGGGCGAGGTCACGGCCCCGAGGTGGGCGTAGCGCACGGCGGGGGATTGCCCTAAGTTCCACGCCTCGGCGCTCGGCGCCGTCCACGCTGCCCCTCGCCCTCCCTGGAGCCCAGTGACCCCCCTCTCCCCCCCTCGTCGCGCCCCCCTCGAGCCGAAGCGGCCCCGCAGCGTCCTCGCCCTCGCCCTGTTGCTGGCGATGGGCTGCAGCGCGGGCGAGCAGCCCCCCGAGCTCACGCGGCAGCGGTCCGCGCCCATCGTCGGCGGCGTGGAGGACGACGCCTCCAAGGGCGTGGTCGGGCTCGGGATGGCCTTCGGCTCCTCCTTCTTCATGGGGCACTGCACGGGGACGCTCATCGCGCCGAACCTGGTGCTCACCGCGCGTCACTGCGTCGCGCAGCAGGCCAGCCAGTCGCAGGGCGTGGTGTGCGGCGCTAGCGGCTTCCGACCCGCGGGGCCGGCCACCATCTTCCGAGCGACGACGCTGACGGTGCGCCCGCAGAGCGACGGCCCGGACTTCTATCGCGGCACCGGGACGGTCGTGGTCCCGGAGGATGACGACCTCTGCGGCAACGACGTAGCGCTCATCCAGCTCGAGGGCGCGGGCATCCCCGCCGAGGTGGCCACCCCGATCGTCCCGCGGATCGACAGCACGCCCGAAGCCGACGAGGTCTTCACCGCGATCGGCTACGGCCTCCAAGATCCGAACGACAACCGCTCGGGCGATACTCGGATGCGGCTCGAGGGCAACACCGTGCAGTGCTCCAACGGTGACTGCAACTCGAGCGTGAAGGAGACGGAGTGGCAGGGCACCTCGCACACCTGCCCCGGCGACTCCGGCGGGCCGGCCATCGACGCGGAGGGGCGCGTGATGGGCGTGCTCTCGCGCGGCCCCCAAGGCTGCGTCTACAGCGTCTACGGCAACGTGGCGTCCTGGAAGACGCTCATCATCGACACCGCGCGCCAGGCTGCAGCGGAGGGCGGCTACGAGGCCCCCTTCTGGGTGAGCACGGGGGAGAGCATCCCTGACCCCGAGGGTCGGAGCTGTGGCTGGGAGGACCGCTGCCCGAAGCATTGGCCCTGTCAGCTCGACGCCCACGGCGTCGGGGAGTGCGTGCCGCCGTGCAGCGCGGAGAACACCACCTGCCCCAGCGGTTTCCGCTGCGATCCGAAGGTCAACGCCTGCCTCGACACCTCTCGGCTCGCGGAGCCGGACAGTGAGGCCTCGGGCGGCTGCGCGCTCGCCGCGCACCCGGCGCGGGGAGGCGTCCGCCAGCCGCTCGCCTGGGTCGTGGGGGCGCTGCTGCTGGGGGCGGCGCGTCGACGGGCGCGGCGCCGCTGAGGCGGACGCCTGCACTCGAGCGGCGGCAGGCAGAGGGGCTCATGATAGGCTGGGAGCCCCATGGTCACCGCCAACGATGATCTCAACCATCTGCTGCTCAAGCTCGGCTACCGAGCGGAGCAGCTCGCCGACGGCACCTTCCTCGTCGCCCTCCGCGGCTCGCCCATCCCGGTCGCGCTCCGGCTCGCGGCGCCGGTGGTGGTCGCCAGGGTGTCGATCGGGCGCCTCCCGGCGCAGCACTCGGCGCCGCTCTTGCGGGCCCTGCTGGAGCTGAACGCCACGGAGCTGGTGCACGCGTCGTACGGGCTCACCGGTGAGGACATCGTGCTGTCGGCGGCGCTGGAGTCCTCCAGCTTGGATCCCAACGAGCTCGAGGCGCTGCTCGCCGAGCTGGACGTCGCGCTGGCCGAGCAGCTCCCCAGGCTGAGGGCGCTGGCACGGGTGAGGGTCGAGCCTGCTCCCGTCCAGCGCGCTGCGACCCAGCGCGCTGCGGCAAAGCGCGCTCCAGCCAAGCCCAAGTCGGCCGCCCAGCGCACCGTGGCCAAGCCCAAGCCGGCTGGTGAGCGCAGCTCGACCCGGCCCGCTGCCCCCAAGTCCAAGCCGTCCGGCAAGCCTGCCTCGACGCAGCCCGCGGCCGTCCAGGCCAAGCCGTCCGGCAAGCCTGCCTCGACGCAGCCCGCTGCCGTCAAGGCCAAGCCGTCCGCCAAGCCTGCGGCCCCTGTGACGACGGCGCGACGACCCGCGCGCGGCGCGCGCCCCGCTCGGCGCCCCGCAACATCCGCCAAGCTACGCTGAGGAGACTGACATGGGGATCTTTGCCCGGCTCGCCGCACTCATCAAATCCAACCTCAACGATCTCATCAGCCGCTCCGAGGACCCGGAGAAGATGCTCCATCAGATCGTCATCGACATGAGCGCGCAGCTCATCGAGGCAAAAAAACAGGTGGCCGCGTCCATCGCGGACGAGAAGAAGCTCGCCAAGAACGTGGAGCAAGAGGCGGCCAACGCCGCGGAGTGGGAGCGACGCGCCATGCTCGCGGTGCGCTCCGGTGACGACGCGCTCGCCAAAGAGGGGCTCGCGCGCAAGAAGGAGCACGAGCAGCTCGCCGAGGCCTACCGGCAGCAGTGGCAAAAACAGAAGGCGGCGGTGGAGCAGCTCAAGCTCGCCTTGCGGGCGCTCAACGCCAAGATCGAGGAGGCCAAGCGTAAGAAGGGCCTGCTCATCGCGCGGCAGAAGCGCGCCGAGGCGCAGAAGGCCATCCAAGAGACGATGAGCGGGCTGCGCAACGCGAGCGCCTTCGAGGCCTTCGACCGGATGGCGGCCAAGGTCGACAAGATCGAGGCGGAGGCGGAGGCGGGCGCGGAGCTGGCCGAGGAGTACTCCGGGGACGTGCTGGCGCACCGCTTCAGCGAGCTCGAGCAGACGGCCGGCGCGGACTCGGATCTGCTCGAGCTCAAGCGGAAGATGGGCCTGGCGCCGCCGGCGCCACCCCCACCGCCGCGGGAGGCGCTGCGCGTGCCGGAGGTCAGCTCCACCGAGCAGGCCGAGCAAGACGAGCTGGCCATGGCGCTCGCGGAGCTCGAGGCCGAAGAGCAACGAGAGCTGGAGCTGAAGCGCTGATGTCGAGCGAGCGGTCGCGGCGGCGCGCGTGGAGGAGCTGGTGGGCGCTGCTCGCGCTCGTGGGCGTCACGGCGCAGGGTGGGGCGGCGGAGGGGGAGCGCAGCTTCGAGGCGCAGCCCTTCCAGGGCAAGAAGGTCCTCCTCGATGGGCTGCTCAAGGAGTGGCAGGGGGAGCTGGTCAGCTTGGGGGAGGTCCTGGCCGGGTCCGTCACCGACGGTGAGCCGCGCGCCGCAGCGCAGCTCGGCTACGACGAGCGCTACCTCTACGTCGCCTTCAAGCTCAAGGACGACCGGATCCACCGCACCCCGGCGGCCTCCGCCGCCGAAGATCACGCGACGCTGCTGCTGGCCGTCCCCAAGCCCGGAGGGGGCACCACGGACTACTCGCTGACCTTGCATCCGGGAGATCCCGGCAAGCTGCCGGGCGTGGTGAAGCTGCGCGGCGCGCCCGTCGCTGGCGCCAAGCTCGTGGAGGCACCCACCGCGGCGGGGCTCGACTTCGAAGCGCAGATCCCGTGGAGCGCGCTGCCAGAGACCGCCAAGCTGCGCGTCGGGCTGCGCGCCGCGCTGCAGTACACGGACTACGACGGTGGCAAGCTCAAGGCCAAGCTCGCCTCCAGCAGGCAGACGCGGGGGACGCAGCTCCCAGCGCTGCGCCTGGAGAGCGAGGAGGCGCTCGAGAGCGGCCTCCTGCGGCCGAAGGGGCTGCCCAGTGAGCCCACGCGCGCGCTCTACGGCAACGTCGCCGGCGACGGCTTCTTCGAGCGCGTGGCGCAGTATGGGTCGCTGCTCACCATCGTGGGCCCCCACTACCGTGGGGGCTCGCAGTACTACTTTGGCGAGCTCGGCGTCGCGGCGTCTGGCGTGAGGGAACTGAGCCTCAAGGACCTGAACGGCGACGGTCGTGACGAGATCCTCCTCACGCTCCGGAGCGCGGAGGGCCCAGAGTACCGCGAGTGGCTCAGCGTGCTGAGCGTCGGCGAGGACGACGCACCACGTCAGGTCTTCGTGCATGAGCTGGTGATCGCCACCGCTGCTGGCAAGGTGAGCAACCGCGTGCAGCTCGTCAAAGCCGGCGCGGGTTTCGCCATCGAGGTGGCGCAGGCGGAGGCCTCGGGCTTCGAGCCCGGCGCGTTCCGCGAGCCCAAGGCGTCGGACATGCCGTCGGCCTTGCTGCCGTGGGAGCCCATCCTCTCTCGCCGCTTCGAGTGGAAGGGCGACGGCTTCGTCGCGGTCTCGGAGAGGCAAGGCACGCCGAAGCTCAAGCCCGCCGCCGCGCGACCAAGCCCGTCGGGGGCGCTCCCCGCGGCGCCCCCTCCGCCCCGGCGTCCCAGCGCGGAGGAGCTGCTCGATCAGGTGTATGCCCTCTACCGCAAGGAGCGAGGGGTGCCGGAGCGCGCGCCGCGGTTCGACTTCGTGACGGACGTCGCCGGAGGTGGGGAGCTGGAGCGGGTCCTCGTGCATGGGCTGGACATCGTGGCCTTCGGCAAGGGTTACCTGGGGGGGACGCGCTATGCGTACATCACGCTGGGGTTCAAGGAGGCCAAGGACGTCCTCGACGTCGGTGCGCGTGACCTCACGGGAGATGGCAAGGCGGAGATCATCGTGCGCGGCGTGCTCCACGCCAAGGCGAGCCGAGAGCTCGGCGAGCAAGAGGTCCTCCGCCACGCGCTCTTCGTCTACCAGGTCACCGAGCAGGGGCTCCGGCGGATCTTCGCCGCGGAGACGGGGCGGCAGCTCGGGAGCCAGCAGGTCCTAGGGGCCCTGGCCTTCAAGCCGTCGGAGCGCGGCACGCTGCTCGAGCTGCGGGCTGGCCGCGCGGTGGGCTGGACGGAGCGCAGCTATCCGTTCCCTCCAGACACGACGGCGGTGGGCGGGCTCGAGCCCCTGCTCCTGCCTTGGAGCAAGCCGAGAGTCCGCCGCTACGTGTTCACGGGGGAGCGCTTCGACGCGCAGTGAGCCGGATCTGAGAGCCTCACTCGTCGAGCTTGCCCGAGGCCTCCGGCTGGTAGGTCACCTCCAAGATCCGCACGAGCTTGTGGCGGTCGCCGGGCAACGGCCACTCGATGGTCTGCCCGACCCGCAGGCCGAGCAGGGCGCTGCCGATCGGGGCGAGGACGGAGACGGCGTCCTCAGATTTCGAGGCGTCATCGGGATAACAGAGCCGCAGCTCGCGCTGGACGCCCGTGGCGACCTCCTCGAAGCGCACGCGGGAGTTCATCGTCACCACGTTCGGGGGCACCTCCTCCGGCGCCACCACTCGCGCGCGGCACAGCTCGGCGTCGAGCTGCTCCGCGGCGGCGGCGTACTTCTCCGGCACGGTGGAGAGGAGCTCGGTCAGGCGCTCGTAGTCGAGGGAGGTGAGGATGAGCTCCGGCTTGGACATGACGCTCGCTAAGCTAGCCTAGCCTCTCTGCGGCTCCCAGGGGCTGTGGCGCTCGGCTCCCAGCGGAGACGCGACGGCTCCGGGCCTCCACGCGGAGGCGCAGAGCGCTCGGCGCCAGACAGCTCGCTGGGCGCTGCAGCGGCGGCCCTGGGGCGCCGGGGGAGGCGAGGCCGCGCGGCGCTAGTGCAGCGCCGTGAGCAGCAGCGCGCGCCATCCCCCCGGCGCCAGCTCCACCTGCTGCTCCAGGGTCTCCCCACGGACGCTGAGCCGCAGGCGATAGCTCCCAGGGGGTAGCTCCAAGCGCGCCAGTGCGAGCCGCGCGGGCAGCGTGCTCCAGCTCCGGGTGTCCGGCGTGTCCGCCGCCGCGAGGGAGGCCTGGGTGATGAGGCTCGCGAACAGCCCCTCCACCCCGCCGCCCGTGGCGTGCCGCACTCCCTCCCCCAGGACGACGCGGGTCAGCAGGCGCGTCAGCGCCGCCGCCATCACGGCGCCTCTGGCCTGCTCCCAGGTGGCGTAGGCCTCCGAGTCCACGGCCAGCAGCCCCTCGATGGGCGCGGCTCGACCGTCGAGCGACACGCGGGGGACGCCCCAGGTCCCGCGGGCACGCCCGAGCTCGGGGTAGTTGATCCAGGTGACGAGCCCCTGCGCGGCCAAGGCGTCGGCACGCGCAGCGTCCGCGGGGCTCAGGGCGCCGCTCGCGTAGCTGAGGGCCAAGCCGATGGGAACGCGCTGGGCGAGCTTCGGTGGGACGCGCCCGTAGCCGAAGATGACGAGCAGCTCGGCGGGGGACTGCCCGCTGGGCAGCGCCGCGCTCGACGGCGCCGAGCTCTCGAGCTGGGCCGCTGGGTCCGCGGCGGCGGGCGCGGCGGGTGAGGGCGCTGCGTCGCCGGCAGCGCTCGCCCCGTCCGGGGCCCACCACTGCTTGGCCTGGAGCGGCGCAGGGCTCCAGGGTAAGAGCCGCGCTCCCGCTGGGCGGGCGCCGCCCGTGGCGCGCCGGAGCACCTCGTTCAGGCGCGGTGAGCGGACGCTCGAGCGCGCGCTCAGCCGGACGATGGCGCGATCGAGGGAGCCGTAGTCCGCGTGGCGCAGCGCCTCGTCGTACCAGCGGAGCGCCTCCTCCGGCCTGCCGCTGCGCTCGAAGGCGAAGCCGGCGAGGTAGCTGCCGGCCCCGAGGAAGACCGCCTGCGGGTCTTCGCTGCGCGCCAGGAAACGCTGCATCACCGCGAGCCGCCGCGCCTCGACCCGCGCGCCGCCGAGCTGTCCTCGGGCGAGGTAGTTGACGAGGTTGAGCGTGTTGATGAGCAGCTTCTCGTAGGCGGGCGCCTGGTAGCGCCCCACCTCGTCCGAGTACAGGTAGCGCCCCAAGCTGTCCGCCGCGCCGTGGCTCAAGTCGAGCAGCTCGATCTGTTTGTCCGCCAGTTCGAGGTCGCGGCTGGAGAGCTCGAGGCGACCGAGGGACTGGAGCACCATGGCGCGGTCCAGCAGGAGCAGCGCGGCGTCCCCGGAGGGGTCCGGCGGGAGCTGCTCGGCGCGCGAGACCCCCAGCTCCTCATTGAGAAACCGGAGCGCCTGCTCGGGATCCCGTCGATCCAGCGCGTCCCGCGCCAAGGCGGTGCGATCGGCGAACCCGCCGCTACAGCCAATGAGCAGCAGCGCCGCCGCGACCGCGTGTATCAACCCGGCGCCTGGACTGGCCACGGCCTGCGGCTCAGATGAGCCCCTTGGTCAGCTTGGACTTGTGCTGAAAGAGGATGGCCCCCGTCTCCACCTCGAGCACCTGCAAGAACATGAAGTACTGCACACGCCGCTCCTCCTCCGTGCGCTCGTCCGCGGTGAACACCTTCCCGGTGACGATGTAGCGCACCCCCAGCTGTCGCCCCCAGGCCGCCACCTGCCGCGCGTCGAAGCCGTCGGAGTACTGCGAGCGGATCTGCTCCAGCAGCGCGGGCTGATGCTCGAGGCTAACGACGCGCAAGCCGCCGGCGTTCACGAGCACCGTCTCGATGTCGCTGATCAGCGCCTGGAGCTGGCTGTCGACGTGCTCGGTGGTCTCGTTGCGCAGCGGCAAGACGGCCACCGTGGGCTGCTGCTCGCCCTGCCAACGCTGGATGACGGGAGAGTCTTGGAGGCGCTGCATGTTCTCGTGGAGGAGCTTCTGGAGATCTCGCGAGTCTAGCCCAGTGCTCATGGCCTGGTCGTCGAAGCCCGGCTCCTCTTCCCCACGGATGGCGCGCGGTCCCCCGCACGCGGCGGTGAGCAGCAGGGCGCCGAGCAACAGGCGAGCAGCGTAGGTGAGCGACATGGGGAGACCTCCTGACGGCGGGGCGCCGCGGCCCCCTGAGTACCCCAATCCTGGCTCAATTCCGAGCCGCTGCCAGCCCTACGGGGCGCCGTCCGAGGCGGCGCCATCGACGCGCGGGTCGCGCCGCGCCGCCCCGGGAGCGGCGCGGTCTCACGGCGTGACGCTGCGCCGCACCGGGATGATCTGCACGCGGCGATCGTCGCCCTCGCCATCGCTTCGCGTGATGACCCCCTCGAATTTCGCGAGGGCGAGGTGCACGACGCGCCGGTCGCGGGGGTTCATCGGCTCGAAGGTGATGACCTTGCCCAGCTCCACGGCTTGCTGCCCCAGCCGGCGCGCCATGGTCGCGAGCGAGTCATCCCGCCGGTTGCGGTAGCCCTCGGCGTCCACCAAGACGTGACGCCGCTCCAAGCCCGGGCGGTTGATGACCCGGTGAGCGAGGAACTGCAGCGCGCCCAGCACCTGACCCTTCTTGCCGATGATGCGCGCCGTGTCGTTGCCCAAGATCTCGATCTTGATCTCAGGGTTCTCTTCCTCGGGGCTGGGCTGCTTGAGCCGCGCGCGGCAGTCGAAGCTCATCTCCCGGAGGACGCCTTGGACGAATTCGAGCGCGCGCACCGCGCGCTCGTCGTCCTCGGGCATCCAGTCCGGCGCCTTGGGCTTGCGGCGGCGCTTGCGCCGCGCCTCGCTCCCCTCCGCCGAGGGGGTCTCGCCGTCCTGCTCCGAGGTCGCCTCGGCGCCGTCGTCGCTGGCCTCGGAGTCCTCGTCCCAGCTCTCGTCGATCTTGGAATTGTCGTCGGTGGTCGTCACGCTGAGTTCTTCCCTTCTGGAGGAGATTCCGCGTCTCTCCAAAAACTTACGGTGATGGTGGCGTCATGCGCCGAAGCGCCTATTGTTCTTGTCGTCCTGCGCGGGGGAGAGCTTGACGCCGATGTCTCGGGCTTCCCCCTTGGCGTCTCGCCCCGTGGTGCGACGGACGTGCCGCTCCACCAGCTGCTGCTGCGCGATGCCCAGGATCCCGTTGGTGAACATGTAGACGCCGAGCCCCGCTGGCAAAAATAACATGAACACCGTGAACATGGCCGGCATGAAGTACAGCATCAACTTCTGCTGCGTCGGGTCCCCCGCGTTCATCGGCATCAGCTTCTGCTGTGCGAAGTTGGTCGCGCCGATGATGATCGGCAAGACATAATAAGGATCTGGCTGCGACAGATCCGGGAACCACAGGAACGGGATGTTGTAGAGCTCCACCGCCGTCTGGAGGGTGGTGTAGAGGGCGAACCAGATGGGCATGCTGGTCATCTGCGGCAAGCACCCCTTCACTGGGTTGACGTTGTGCTTGCGCCACAGCTCCATCTGGGCCAGGCCCTTGGCCTGGGGGTCGTTCTTGAACTTCTCGTTGAGGGCGTCGAGCTCAGGCTTGAGCTCGCGCATCTTGATCATGCTCTTGATGGACGGCACGCTGAGCGGGAAGGTCAAGACCCGCGCGGTGAGCGTGAGCAAGATGATGGCGACGCCCCAGTTGGGGATGACGCCATGGGCGTGGAGCAAGAAGCCGGTGAGCACCTCGGCGATGAAGGAGAAGAAGCCCAGGTCGATGAGCTCCGAGGTGCGATGGTGCCCGTCGCCCGCGGCCAGCAGGGCGTCGCGCTCCTTGGGGCCGATGTAGCTGGCCACGCGGTACTCCGCGCTCGCCCCGGGCGCCAGCTCACGGAGCGGGTAGGCGAGCCGCGCCCGATACATGGCGCCCGCGTTCGGGTCCTTGGCCTTGCTCCCGAGGCGCTGGTCGAAGCGCTCCTCGATCTGCAGCTGACAGCTCGGCGGCTCCGGCGAGGCGATGGGCAGCAGCGCGTGCGTGAAGTAGGCGTTGCTGACCGCGGCGAAGGCCACCTCGCCGGCGGAGTTCATCCAGTCGCCCTTGTTGAGGTTGCTGGCAGCGAACTCCGGCTCCGAGAAGCGCTTGGGCGCGAAGTCTTGCTCGAGCTTACGGAGCACCTTGCCCTCGGTGGGGGCGCACTCCACGTGGGTGAGGAAGGGGCTCTGGCGGAACATGTGCCCGCTGACCTCTGCGCTGGTTCGCCAGTCCGTGGTCTCCAGCGTGGCGGCGTGCTTGCGCGGCTCCCCGGCAGTGTTGGTCAGCTTGACGGCGAGCAAGAGCTCGTAAGGGTTCTTGGAGAGCGAGATCTCTTGCTCGAGCTCGAGCTCCGGGCTCCGGTGGCGAAAGACGCAGCGCTTGCCGTCCGCCGCGAGCAGCTCATAGTCGAGGGCGTCCCAGGCGGTCTGCCAGGCCTTGTCTTTGCTCGGCAGCGCCGCCGTGTTGCGCAGGGAGAGCCGGAGCTGGCGGCGGTTCTCCACCCGACCCGTCGTGGAGAGGTCCATCGGCACGCCGCCCTTGCTGTACTTGGCGGTGGTCAGCTCGAAGTGGACCAGGCTGGCCCCGTGCGAGCTGAGCTGCGCGCGGAAGCCCTGGCCCCACAGGTCACAGAGGCGCTCCGCCTGCCGCCCCGGCTGCTCCACGTTGCTCTCGAACCTCAGCGGCTGCTGCTCCTGCGAGCCACCGCCAAACAGCTTGGGCAGCGCGAACACGAGCACCACCGCAGTGAGGCCCAAGAAGAGCCAGCGCATCAAACCGCCACGATCCATGGGTCCGTCAGCTCTCGTAGGGCCTCAGCGGCGCGAGCGCGGCTTGGGCAGCGGGGGCGGATCGAACCCGCCGGGGTGGAAGGGATGGCAGCGACCGATCCGTCGCAAGCCGAGCAGGCTACCGCGCAGCGCGCCGTGGAGCTCGATGCAGGTGGCCGTGTAGCGTGAGCACGAGGGATGAAAGCGGCAGACGTCGCCTTGGAGCCGTGACAAGCTCAGCTGATACGCGCGTATGAGCAGCAAGAGCGCGCGCGCCAGCAGCGAGCGCGGCCCGAGCGAGCCCCGCGTGCTCGGGTCCAGGCTCGCCGAGCTGGCAGGCTCGAGGCGCGTGAGCTCCGTGGTCATGGCGCTCCCGGCGGGAGCGGCCGCCGCTCCGCCTCACGGCAGCGCCGCGTGATGGAGCGGGACGCGCCGTGCAGCTCGGTGACGACGTCCTCCAGGCCGCTGCGGGCGGGCGGGCGCTTGGCGATGATGGCCACGTCGATGCCGGCGGGCCAGAGCTCACGAGTGGCGCGGAAGGCCTCCCTGAGCAGGCGCTTCATCCGGTTGCGCGCCACGGCGTTGCCGATCTTCCTAGAGACAGTGACGCCAAGCCGCGCCGCGCCGTCGTCCGGACGGGCAGCGATGAGCAAGGTGAACCGCGGCGTGGTGACACGCTGAGCCAAGGCCTGCAGGGCGACGTACTCAGCGCGCTTCTTCACGCGTTGCGCGGCGGGAAACTTCCCCGTCGGGCGCGCAGCCACGCGCTCACTTCTCGTAGGTGGAGACCGTGAGACGCCACCGACCCTTGCGCCGACGGTTCTTCAAGATGTTCTGGCCGCCCTTGGTGCTCATGCGCTTGCGGAAGCCATGGGTGCGGCGGCGGCTGGTGTTGCTGGGCTGGAACGTGCGCTTCATGATCGTAAGCCTTCGAGGCAGGTGCTGGGCTCAGCACCGGGAGGGTGGGACGCGCCGCGGGTGGAGCCCCGCGCGCTGCAAGGGCCCGGGAGTCAGCCACGCCGCGCGCCGTTCGTCAAGCAGCTCGTGCCTTGGCCAGGCGTTCAGTAGCGCGCAGGGGTCTCGGGTGGGCGGTGCGCTTACCCTCGCTGGACGCTTGATCGTGCGCCCGTCGAGCGGTATGCCGCGCGTACCATGCGAGACAACATTCGCCTCGTCTCCTCCGCTGGCACCGGCTTCACGTACTACACGAAGAAGAACAAGCGCACGCAGACGAACAAGCTCGAGTTCAAGAAGTATGATCCAGTGGTGCGTCAGCACGTGCTGTTCAAGGAGGCCAAGATGCCTCCGCACAGCAAGTAGCGATGGAGGCATCCAGCGCTGCGCCGCGTTGGCGTAGCGGAGCGGCGGAGGCAAGCGCCTCCGCCTTCGCATTTTGTGCGCTGGACCACGGCGTCGTCCACAGAGGCAGGGGCCGCCCGCGCGGCGGCCCCGTGGCGGCGGTGGCTCAGTCCGCGCCGCTGAGGATCTTGAACTCGACGCGGCGGTTCTTGCTGCGACCGGAGTCCGTGTCGTTGGTGTCGATGGGGCGCTCTTGCCCGTAGCCCTCGGACTCGAGCCGTGACGCCGCGATGCCCTTGCTCACGAGGTACCGCACGACGGACGCTGCGCGATCCTTGCTGAGCTTCAAGTTGAGCGCCGGCGTGCCGCGGTTGTCGGTGTGCCCGTAGACGCCGATGCGATACTCCGGCCGCGCCTCCATCAGCGTGAGGACCTCGTCCAGGATGGGGAAGCTGACGGGCTTGATGGTGGCCTTGCCGGTGTCAAACTGGATGTTCTCGAGGAGCTCCACCGCGCCGTCCTCCGTCACGCGCGTGAGCGAGGGGCAGCCGTTCTTCTTCGGGTCACGGTTCTTGGGGCCGGGCTCTCCGGGGCAACGGTCTTCCACGTCGGGGACGCCGTCGTTGTCGGCGTCCTCCTCCGGGCAGCCGTCGGCGTCTTGGATGTTGTCGAAGTCCTCCGGCTGATCCGGGCACTTGTCGAGATGATCCGGGATGCCGTCCCCGTCTCGATCGGGCGGGATGGGGCAGCCGTCCGTGGGATCCGGCTCTTTACCGTCCTCGGGGTCGTCCGGGCACTTGTCGATGCTGTCCGGGAAGCCGTCCCCGTCGCGATCCGGCTCGCGGTCGACGACGTCCTCGCTGACCCTCCGCTGCGCGGGGCTGGAGGGGGGAAGATCCGACAGCGTCGCGAAGGCGCCGAACGACACGAGCACGCGCACGTCCGGTGAGCCGTAGGCCTCCGCGAGCCGGGTGCCCGCGCCGAAGTTGGCGTACATCCGCTGGCGCTCACCGAGCGGGTAGCGCACCTGACCGAGCCACTCCACGTCCGTGTTGCGTCCCCGGAGGAAGGTGCGCCGTCCGTCGCGGTCGTTCGTGAGGCCGGTGCTCCCCCACAGCTCCGCGCCGATGCGGAGCTTGCCGTCGCGCAGCGTGTAGAACCCGCCGACGGCGTAGCGCAGCTCGTCCGAGAGCCGCAGCACGCCGCGCTCCCCACCGATGCCGTTGTAGGGCCGGAACTGTGGGCCGAGGTTGGCGGTGAGCAGGAAGTCTCCAGGCTGCCACTCGAAGGCGCCCAGCACGCCCCAGGCGGTGCTGCCGTCACCCGTGAAGGAGCGGGTGTTGCCCACCGGGAGCCACGCGCCCACCGACACGCCCGCGCGCAGCGTGCGCGTGTCGTTCTCCCAGGCGCGCAGCCGGAGATCCAGCCGTAGATCGTGGATGGCGGCGGTCTTGAGATCCGTGCCGTTGCCGACGCCGAAGCGCGTGCCGTCGTCGCCCCCCGCCTGGAAGACGGCGATGGGCAGCGCCACGTTGAAGCCGACGCGGCTGGCGATCTCCGTGCCCACCTGGAGGTAGGTGATGAGCTGGTGCTGCACCGGATCCTCCATTTGGTTCTGGACGTTGCCGTTGTCCGTGACCGTGGTGGTTCGCAGCGGGTTCAGCGTGTAGCCGAGCGCGAGGTTTCCGTAGAAGCGCGTGCGCTCGAACATGTACGGGCGCCACACCATGAAGCCGTCGTCCGGTGCGCCGGAGATCTGCGCGCGATCGAGGTAGAAGGTGTGCTCCTGCGCGCGGGCCTCCTCCGTCGCGGTGAGCGTGATCGCCAGGACGCCGAGCGTCCCGCCGACGGCGAGGTGACGGTGGGTGACGAGGTGGAGGAGTCGAGCGAGGAGCCCGGTCCGGCGAGAGGCTTTCGAGGCGCGCACGGGGATAAGCTAGCCGAGGCCGAGGGGCCTTGGAAAGGCCTACTGGTCAGTCGTCGGAGCTGAAGGACTCCACCACCCAGAGACCACCACCCGGGTCCGCGGCCACCCCCACGCCGACGCTGCGGTAGCGCTCGTCCAGGAGGTTGGCGCGATGGGACGGGCTGGCCCACAGCGCGCGGTGCGCGCGCGTCGCGCTCGCGGCGCGCGCCACGTTCTCGCCCACGAGGTAGGGCTCGAGCCCGAGCGCTTGCATTCGGGTCCGAGGATCGCCCTCGCCGACGTCGTGGGCGAGCCGCGCGGCGGCCAGGAGCTGCTCGGCGTGCTGCTGGGCGACCTGGTCGAGCCGGTCGTCGCGGCGCAGCGGCCCCAAGCCTTCGCTCGCGCGCGCGGCGTCGAGCATCGCGTGCAGCGCGTGGGCAGGGTCGCCCTCGGCCGCGCCTGCCGCCTCCCCGGGGGCGGGGGTCGGGTCTGGGGAGTCCGAGCCCTCCACGCCGGCGAACACGAGCGCCTCGAGCGCGGGGCGTGGCCCCCCCGTGGTCTCCAGCAGCACCTGGACGAGCCAGCGCCCCGGCGTGTCCGCGCGGAAGCGCGCCAGCACGCGCCCCTCGAAGAAGCTCGTCGGGAGCGGTCGCGGGCGCCCCCGGGGCCCGAGCACCACGACGTGCGCGGCCGTCACGGGGACAGCCCTGGCCGTGGCCTCGACCGTGAGCCAAGCGCCGGGGAGGACGTGGGTGGGGAGCGGCGCCAGCCACGCGATGGCGTCGACGCTGACCGCCACGATGAGCTCTTGCCCGTCCGGGGCGTCGACACGGACCACGCCGCAGCGACGCTCGCCTTGGGCGGGAGCCGCTGCGCTCCAGCGCTCGAGCCGCGCCGCGACGTCCGGCTCCGTGAGCCGTGGCCCGTAGAGCGCCCACTGTCGAGCCCAGACGTAGGGGGAGCCAGCGCGCCGGAGAAAGAAGCTCAGCGCCGTGGGGTCGTCGGGCATGTGCCCCTCGAGCCGCCGCTCGGCGAGCCCTCGCGCCGCCGCGCTCGCTCCGCGGGTCGACCGTGAGGGGCGGCCGCGGCCTGCCGCCGCTCTCTGGCGCCCAGCTCCGAGGCGCCGGCGCCGGCGCCGGCGAGGAGGACCGGGACGCGGCGCTCCCTGGCTCGGCGCGGGACGCCCGCCCGAGGGGTCCGGCGACGCACGCAACCGACAGCCACCCCATGACCAGGCCACCGCCGAGCTGCCGGTGTGCCAGGCGTCGCATCTCCGAGGGATCATGCCATGCTTTGGTCGCCGCGGTCGACGCGCCGCGCGTCCGTTGGTAGCGTCTTTCGGCAGCGAAGCAGATGGAGCGGTTCACGACAGGAGCGAAGGTGGCGATCTTCGCGATCGTCACGGTCGTCGCTGGGCTGCTGATTTACCGCTTCGTGGATCGTAGCTCCGTCGCGAAGGACGGCAGCTACAGCGTCTACGCCATCTTGGGCGACGCCTCCGGGGTCGCGAAGTTCTCCCAAGTGAAGATGGCGGGCATCCCTGTCGGGCAGATCACCGACGTGCGCTTGGAGGGGGACAAGGCCCGGGTGGACATCCGGATGCGCGGCGACGTCCCGCTCTACGACGACGCCACGGCGGCCAAGATCAGCGCGAGCCTGTTGGGCGAGTACTACATTGGGCTCGCCCCCGGCACCGCGGGCAAGCGCGTGCTCGGCGATGGAGACCAGATCCGCTTCATCACCGAGGCGACCACCACCGACCAGCTCATGAAGGACGTGGCCTCCATCATGAAGGACGTCAAGGAGGTGACCAGCAGTCTGGCCAAGAGCGTGGGCTCGGACGAGGGGCAGGCCAACATCTCCGGTACGCTCAAGAACCTGTCGGAGGCCACCGAGCAGCTCAACGAGGTGGTGCGCGAGAACCGCGGCAGCATCCGCGCCATCTTGGGGGACGTCCAGAGCGCCACGCGCGATGGGCGCCCGGAGGTCACCGCGATCTTGCGCAACGTCCGCGAGACGACCCGTGAGCTGAGGGAGCTGCTGGCCGCGAGCGGAGCGAGCGCCGAGGGGGGCGCCGCGGGGGGCGCCGCGGTGGCCTCGAAGCCGGGGGAGGTGCGGCAGATCATCGAGCGGGTCAACCGCGCGGCCAGCAGCTTGGAGAGCGCCCTCGCCAGCGTGGATCGCGTGGCGCGGCGGGTGGACGAGGGCGAGGGGACGCTGGGGCGGCTGAGCACGGACTCACGCCTCATCGACGAGGTGGAGGGCGCGGCGGAGGGCATCAACGAGTTCGTCGGTGGGGTGCGCCGGCTCCGCACGGTGGTCGGGCTGCGCATGGACTACCAGTACCTCTCCAGCACGGTGAAGAGCTACGTGGAGCTGCGCCTGCAGCCACGTGAAGACAAGTACTACGTGGTGGAGATGATCAATGATCCGCGCGGCATGACGCGGATCGAGCAGACCAACGTCAACACCACCAACCCCAATGATCCAGGCTACTACCGAGAGGTCCGCACCGTCACCACCAATGACTTCCGCTTCAGCCTGCAGTTCGCGCAGGTGATGGGGCCGTTCACCGGTCGCTTCGGCATCAAGGAGTCTACGGGCGGGCTAGGGCTCGATCTCAACCTCTTCGACGACAGCTTCGAGCTGCGCCAAGATCTCTTTGGCTTCGGGGAGGTGGTGCTCCCGCGGTGGCGTATCGGCCTCGGGTACCGCTTCATCTCCCGCCTGTGGTTGATGGGCGGCGTGGACGACCTGCTCAGCCCAGATCGCCGCGACTACTTCGTCGGCCTGCAGCTCCGCTTCGATGACGAGGATCTGAAGACGGTGTTGCCCTTCGTGCCCTCGGGCACCTGAGCCGCGGCGTCCGTGCAGGGCGGCGGCGCGGGCCGCTCAGCCCAGCACCAGCTCGAGCGCCTCCTCCGTGGCGCGGAGCTTCGTCTTGAGCGCGTAGCTCGAGCCGCGGATCGCCGCGAGCGCGTAGCGCCCCCGCTTGGCGTCGACGACGCGGGGCAGGGCGTGACCTCGGCCGCGGAGCACCGGCAAGACCTTGGCGCTGAGCACCTGGCGGCCGTCGCCGCCGAACTCCACGTAGGCCATGGCCGAGAGCGCGCTCACGCTCGCCAGGCCCCAGATGAAGTTGCCCAAGGAGTAATAGATGGGCTTGCCCGCGTAGACCTCGACCCCTTGGAGCACGTGAGGGTGGTGCCCGATGACGGCGTCGGCGCCGGCGTCCACGCAGCGGTGCGCCCAGACGCGCTGGTCCAAGCTGACGGTCGACGTGAATTCTTCACCGAAGTGGAGGCTCACCACCAGGGTGTCGACCTGCCCACGGACCTGGCGGAGCCGCTCCGCGGCCTCGCCGAGGCGCGCCGCGTGGGGCCCCGAGCGCTCGGGGCGATGGTTCGTCCCGTAGGTGAAGGCGAGCAGCCCGAAGCGCCGGCCCCGCACCTCCAGGATGGCGGGCTCGAGTGCCCGCTCGCGCGTCAGGCCAGCGCCGGCCGGCGTCATGCCGGCACGCTCGACGTGCTCCAGGGTGGCCGCGAGCCCCGCCTCCCCCAGATCGAAGACGTGGTTGTTGGCGACGCTCACGACGTCGACGCCGCCTCGCGCGAGCGCTTGGGCGGCCGCCGGATCTCCCCGCAAGATGGGCGCACGCTCACGGTGCGCTCGGCGTGGGAGCGTGTCGCTCGCGAGCGGGCTCTCCAGGTTGACGAAGGCCACGTCCGCCGCTCGAAACCAGCGCTGGACGCCGGACAGCGGCTCAAGGATGGGCTGCTCGTGCAGGGCGGCGTTCAGATCTCGGGTGAACACCACGTCCCCACCGGCGACGAAGGTGAGCGGCGGGGCCTCGGCCCTCGCGTGCTTGGGCGCCAGCAGCCAGGAGCCGCCGAGCGTGGCGAGGCCCGTGGTGAAGCGACGACGCGGGAGCTTCATCGCGTGGGGCTCAAGGCTCTTCGACCTTGGGGACGCGCGGCACCGGGGGCAGGTGGCTGGGGATGGAGTCCGCCCCTCCCGGGAGGTTGCCGGCCAGGGCCCCGGGGTACATGGAGGGGCGATAGCCGGGGAGGATGGAGGGGCTGCGCCCCGCTGGCGCCTTGGTGGGATCACCCACGAGCTTCAGGCACTCTTTCACGATGAGCTTGAGCGTCTCGAAGACGCCCTCCCCCTTGGTGGCGACGGCCAGCACCTCCTGCACGCCCTCCGGCACGCCGAGGGCCTGGCGCAGCTCCTCGACCTCCAGGGCCGTGGGCAGATCGCGCTTGTTGTACTGGACCACGACGGGCACCCGATCCGGGTCGGTGCCCTGCAGCCGGAGGTTGGCGCGCAGGTTGAGCAAGCTGTTGGCGTTGGCGTCCAGCGTCCCCGCCTGGCTGTCCACCACGAAGACGACGCCATCGACGTTGCGCAAGATGAGCTTGCGCGTGTGATCGTAGTGCGCTTGCCCAGGCACCGTGCAGAGGTGCAGGCGGATCGTGTAGCCACGGAAGCTCCCGAGCTCCATCGGGAGCAAATCGAAGAACAGCGTGCGCTCCGCCTCGCTGTTGAGGCTCAGCAGCTTGCCGCGGTACTCCGGGCGGCTGCGCGCGTGGATGAGCTCGAGGTTGGTGGTCTTCCCGCCCAAGCCAGGGCCGTAGTACACGAGCTTGAGCAGCAGCTCCTTGCGGTGATGGTTGACGGTGGGCATGCCGGCGCTACCTCCCGTGTCCGGGGCCGAGGATGTGTGGCCAAGCGTCCTTGGCGCTCCAGTCGAGCGGGACGTGCGGTGCGTGATGGCAGCTCTCGGCGCAGAGCGACGGAGCTGGCTTCTTCACGAGCCGTGAGTCGTCCGTGGGCGCCTTGACGTGCTCCCCACCCGGCCCGTGGCAGGCCTCGCACTGGACGTCGGTCAAGCCCGTCACCGCGGTGACGGTGGAGCCCCCCGGTCGCTCGTAGCCGGTGACGTGGCAGCTCACGCACTCCAAGTTGTACTCCTTGTGCTGACGAGTGAGCGTCGCGTAGGCCCTGGAGTGGGCGGTGGTGCGCCAGAACTCCGTCGCGGCCGCGTGGCAGCGCTGACACGTCGCCACGCCGACGTAGGCCGCCTGTCCGGGCTCTAGCGCGGGGGGCCGACGGTCCTTGAAGGCCTCGCGGTTGTGCTCGTTCACGCGCCGGTAGAACTGGCTCATGCGCTCGGCGACGTTGGTGTCCGTGCCGTTCGACTCGCGCACCTCCAGCAGCTGATAGCGGAAGTAGCTGCCCTGCTCCGGCGCCGGTGGCTGGGTCAAGCTGGCGAGCTCGGCCTCCGCCCGGCTCAGATCGGCGCGCCGCGCCTGCAGATCTTGCTCGGCGGCGCCGTGGCGCTCGGCGCTGGCGAGGCGCGCACGCAGCTCGCCGATCCGGGACTCCAGGCTCGCCCGCCGCTCGCGCTGTGAGATCCCGGCGGCGTCCTGGAAGGAGAAGCTGTCGCCCCGCACGAAGTAGTCGACGACGCCGACGGCGGTGAGGTGATTGGGCGGTTGGACGACCAGGGTGGAGCCCACCATCACCGGGGGCATCGGAGCGTCGTTGGAGTCTCCAGCGTCGGAGGGCTTGCCGACGACCATGAGCTGAAAGGCGGGGTGCCTCTCCGCCAGGCGGAGCGCTTCCCCCCGCGGCAGCGCGACGAGCGCTACCTTGAGCTGCGCTCCGCGCTCGGTCAGCTGGGTGGCGGCGCGAGCGAGCGCCGCGTCGGCGTCCGAGATCGCGACGCCGCTCGGCGCCTCACCCCGGTGGCGTGGAGCGGCGACGCCCGCGAGGCCGACCGTGACGTTGGCGAGGCGCTCGACGTGGAGGGCCTCGACGGGGACGCCAGGAGCGCTGACGTTCCCCGCGAGGAGCCGCGCCCCCGTGGCCTCGCGGAGCCGGGCGAGCGTGTGGGCGCCCCCGGCCCAGTCGTTGGCGCCGGGCGCCCAGCTCGACAGCTTGAGCTCCTTGAGGGAGCTGGCGATGGCCTCTGCCTTCCAGAGATCTTGCTGGCGCCCTGGGCCCTCGAGCCTGGGCTCCATGAACAGCAGCGGGCCGGCGCCCAGCACCAGGCGCGGCGCTACGGGCGCCTGGTCTGCGGTGATGAGCGCGGCGGCGTGGTCGAGCCCGCCGAGCATGTCCTTGGTGCAGCCGCAGGGCTCGAGGGCGCCGGCGAGGGTGCCTAGCAGGTAGAGGCGGAGCGTGGGGGCGCTGGGGCTGGCGCTCGCAGGCACGTCAGGGCGCTTGCAGCTCGCCGCGGTGACCGCTCCGCTGGCCAGCGCCAAGCCGAGCAGCAGCACGGAAGAGGCCCAGCGTCGTGACATCGCAGCAACGGTAGCCCAGCTCGAGCCGTCCGGGCAGCTTCGTGGCGTGGGTGGGCCGGGGGACGCGGCGTTTCACGGGGCGGCGCCAGCGAGCCAGCGCTGGGGGACGCCGAGGTACACGCCGAGCGCGACCAGCCCCGCGAGCAGGAGCAGCACCAGGAGCCAGCGCCAAGGCCCGCGCTGGGGCGCGAAGGGGTCCGTCAGCGAGCGCTCGGCGTTGGGCGGCAGCTTGGCCTGAGCGGTGAGGGCGGCGCCGAAGGGGAGGTTGATCTTCGCGCGCGCGTTCACGGCCCAGCCGTTAGCGTCCAAGATGGGGCCCAGGCTCCGCTGCCGCAGCTTGAGCCAGGCGAGCAGCATGGAGGGGCCAGAGATGAGCAGCATGAGCCCGAGGAGGGCGAGCGGCATTTGCCACCAGCGCAGGCCGATGAAGCCCGTGATGAGCGCGGTGACCGCCGAGCCGACGGCGGCGAGCGCGAGCCCGATGGCCGCGAAGATGCCGGCGAACTTGGCGATGTCGAAGGGCGGCGCTGCTGGCGTCGCCGCGGGAGGCTTGGCGGCTGGAGCCTCGGCGGGGAGCGCTGGCGCGGCGTCCGCCTTGGCGCCCACGTCGCTGATGTTGGCGGCGGCCTGGGACTGGACCTGCTTTTCGCGCGCGCTGGCGAATTTCTCGACCTGCTCCCCGATGAGCTTGGCCACGGTCTTGTAGGGCAGGAAGAAGGCCTGGCTGATGCTGATGGGGTGATCCAGGAGCTTGACGACCTGGGCGCTCCAGTCCACGCCGTCACGGTCGTAGAAGATGCCGTTGCGGCCCACCATGAGCGAGTCCGCGTCCCCGGCGGTGACCGCGCAGGCGATCAGCATCTTCTCGTGGGTGTCCTTGCGGGTGCACTCGCAGTAGGCCAGGTACGTGCGGCTCAGGGTGGCGAGGGTGGCGTGACCATCGGCGCTGTTGACGCGAACGCACAGGGAGAAGGCGCGGGCGTCCAGGTACAAGACGCCGGCCAAGAACACCGCCCCCGAGCCCATGGAGTAGAAGTCCTCGAAGTTGACGAAGTTGCGCGTCAGCTTGAACAGGTCACGGCGAAAGCGCACCAGGCGCTCCAGTGACTCGAGCAGCGCCGCCTCCTCGGCTTGGGCCGCGTCCTGCTCGATGAGCGCCTGGAGCGCGGCGCGGGTGTCGCCCGTGGTCAGCTCCCGGAGCCGGTCGAGCCCGAGCGTGCTCACCTTGGACTCCGGGCGCTCGGCCTGCCACGCGGCGTGAGCGTCGAAGCGCCGGCACAGCGTGAGCCAATCGGCCTCCGGCAGCGTGCTGCGAGCGCCGAGGAGCGGCGTCACCACCTTGGCGGTGAGCTCCGCGAGCGGCTGGGCCCACGCCGGGTTCACGCCTTGGACCAGCGGCAAGGGGCGGCCCGCTTCGATCCGCGCGAGCGGGAAGGCGCGCACCTCTTGCCCCGAGGGCGAGAGCAGCTGGCTGGCGAGCGCCCCGTACTCTGCCTCGTCGCGGTTGAGGGCCGCCGTGGCGCGCGGGTCGAAGGCCGCGAGCCGGCAGCGCATGAAGTAGTCGTCGATTTTCTCACGGAGCGACGCGAGCAGCGCCGCGCCCGCCTCCGTGTCCGCCCCGAGGGGCAAGAGCTCCGTGGGATCGGCCGTGCCGCGGGCTTGCCAGGTGAGGTGCGCCTCTGCCTCGGTGAAGAACCGCTCGAGCAGCGCGAGCGAGATCCCGGGCTCGCCCGAGCGGTCCGGCTCGCTCCCGACGGTGTCCAGCAGCGCTTGGACGGCGCGCTCGAGCTCCGGGGTCCCGGCGCTGGCGACCGGGAGGATGCCGTCTCCGTTGAAGCGGCTCGCCGCGAAGCCCGTGACGGCCGACAAGACGTCCTCGGTGGACAGCTCCGTGGCCTCCGGCTTCTCCAGGCGATCGAGGAGCCAGCGGGCGGCGCGACGCAGCCGAGCGCCCTCCTCGGTGCGCTCGGAGATCTGCGCCACCGGGAGCAGCGCGCTGCCCGCCACCAAGCCCTCGGCGTCCTCCAGCATCGCGCCCAGCCACTCGGCGGCGTGGACGACGTCGGGCGCACGCAGGCGACCGTCTCGATCTCGATCCATCAGCTCCAGCGTCCGCGCGTCGAGCGCGAGCCCAGTCGTGGGGCAGCTGAGCGCCATCCAGAGCTTCTGATCGAGCTGCCCGAGGGCGAGCAGATCTTGGCCCGTCCCGAGCCGCACTTGATCGACGCCGCCCGCCCTGAAAAACCGCCAAGAGTGATCGCGCTGCGTAGCCATGAAAGCCCATGACGATAGGCGCAGGCCCTCCGGTTTGCCAAGGCACGCTTCGCGCGTGGCGCGCCGCGTGGGCGCACACTCGGGAGCTTGCCTGGATTGGTGTAGCTCGGTCAGGGGCGCCGCCTGCGCCGTGCTCAGGAGCGGCTGCGACGAAAGCAGGACTCGGGAACCCCGAGCTGCCGTCGGCGCGCCTCGGTCCGCGCGATGAAGCGCTGGGTGACGGGGTCACTGTAGCCGCTGGCGCGTCCGCCAGGCTCCAACTGACGCACGATGCGCGCCATCGTCAGCTCTCGGAGCCACTTGCCGATGAGCGAGGCGAGCGCCACCAGCGGATCGAGCGAGTCCGCGTCGCGCACGAAGTGGAGCGTCCCCAAGCCGGGGAAGTGATAGCTGCTGCGCGCCTGCGCCTGCGCCAGCGTCGTGTGGAGCCGCCCGGCGAGCGGCCCAAAGTAGTCCCCGTAGGCGGTGATCCCTCCGACCTTGCCACAGACGGCCTCGAGCTCGACGCCGGCGTGCTGCTGGAGCGCCAGCACCACGCGCTCCATGGCGTGCAAGTCGCAGTCGAAGCGTGAGGCGCCAGCGTGGCGGGCCTCGTTGAGCTGCCCGGTACACACCAGGCTGCTGCGCGCCGTCAGCAGCTCGATCCCCAGGGCCGCGAGCTCACGGCGCGCTTCGGCCACCTGGCGGAGCAGCTCGTCGGGGGCCTCGAAGAGCTCGCCGTCCGTCTGCCAGCACATGCCGCGCGCCGCCGGCGGACAGCGGGTCCGCAGCGCGCCCACGCCTTCGAGGGAGAGCCGCTCGAGCACCTCCGCGGGTGAGCGCGCCTCGCTGGCTAGGCTCCGGGCCCAGGCCTCTCCGAGGGCGACCTTGCCATGACGCACGAGCTGCTTGCTGTCATCGAGCCAAGGCCGGAGCTGGGCTGGCAGCGCCTTCAGCTCCGCCGCGCCCGCTGGGCTGACGCGCGCGAGCACGCCCGTGACGACCAGGGGCCCGAGCTGCGCGCCGAGGCCGTTCTCGTCCACGCCCACGCGAAGCATCGAGGGAGCCATCGTCAGGGTCACGAGTGAGGAGCCAAGGGGCCAGGCCAACGCTCACCGAGAGCGTCCCCGCAGCTTGCCATGACCCGCGTCACCTGCGCGGAGAGCCTGGGCTCAGCACCAGAAAAAGTTTTTCATACGACTCAGGAAAGATTCTTTCCGGTCACGGCTCCATGAGCGCGAGCTACCAGGTATCACTTTGATTTAATAGATTAATTTATATCGCCCCCGTTGGCTCGACGCTTGCTTAGTGGGGGCTGTCGTGTCGAGGACATCGAGATGGTTGCTTCGGCTCCCCCTGGCGGCGCTGCTGGTGGGGGGGGCGTGGACGAGGGTGGCGGAGGCCAGCCCTCGAGGGCTCACCTCCCGTAGCGTCGTGGTGGCGCCGCTCCTCCGGGAGCCCGAGAAGCTCCGGAGCTGGCTGCTCACGCGCAGCCCCGTGCTCGACGCTGCGCGCGCCCGGGTGGCGAGCGCGCAGGCTGAACAGCAGCAGAGCCGGCTCTGGGACAACCCCGTGCTCGACGCGGCCCTGGGCAACCTGGCGCTTGGGAGCCACACCGAGCCGCGGGGGCTCACCTGGCAGCAGACGGCGACGGTGGATCTCGGGCTGAGCCAGACCGTCGAGCTCGGCAAGCGGGGCCCCCGCCAGCGCGCCGCGACGCTGCGGCTACGCGCCGCGCGCGCGCAGGCGCGTGACCAGCTCGCCGAGCGCGTGTTTCTGGCGCGGGAGAGCATGGGCGCGCTGCTCTACCTGACGCTGCGCCGGCACTTGCTCGAGGAGTCGCTGGAGGACGCCCGCGAGGTGGCGAGGCTAGAGGCCAAGCGCCACGAGCAACAAGAGCTCTCCGGGGTGGACTATGATCGCGTCTTGCTCGAGGTCGTGGGGCTCGAGCAGCAGGTGGAGGCCCTCGGCTCGGAGGTCGCGGCGGCGCGCGCCTCCTGTGACGCCTTTCTGCTGGCGTCCTGTGATCTCGTGGGCCTCGACGAACACTCGCTCGACACCGCGCTGCCCGCCGCCGTCCCCGACGGCGCCGAAGAGCGGCGCGCGGACGTCGCGGCGCTGCGCCTGGAGGCCGCTGCAGCGCGTGAGGAGCAGACGCTCGCGCGCCGGCGCGCCATCCCGGACGTCTCCCTGCGGGTCGGCTACACCCACTCGCACTTCCAGAGCTCGGGAGACAACCCCAATGTCTTCAGCTTCGGCGTCGCCATGCCGATCACGCTCTTCGACCATGGACAGGCGGCCGCCGCGCAGGCGAGCGCTCGCGCCGCCGAGGCGAAGGCGAGCGCTGAAGCGAGCCTCCGCGGGGCTCGCGTCGCGCTCTCCTTGGCGCGGGCGCGCCTCCAGGCGGTGCGCCACAACATCCAGACGATCGAGCAGCGCTCTCTCCCGCTGGCGGAGAGCGTGCTCACGGCCTCCGAGACGGCCTTCCATCGTGGGGGAGCCAGCTTGACCGACCTGCTGCTCGCGCGCCGCGCGAAGCTCCAGCTACGGCTGGAGCTGCTCGACAGTCGCCACGCGCTGTTCGTCCTCACCAATGAGCTGCGCCGCGCGGCAGGTGTCGACGCCGTTGCCCTCGACCAGGAACCCTCATGACGTCCCCCCCCGATCCCTCCGCCGCTCCCCCCCTCCCCACGGCCGCTCGCCCCTCCCTCGCGGAGCTGTTCAGGCTGGATCGCTCGCGCAAGCTCAGCCTGGCGCTGGGGCTCGTCGCCGCGGCCGTGGCCGTCACGGCAGCCGCCAGCTATCTCCGCCCCGAGCCCGCGCCCGTCCCCGGGGCGGAGGGCTTGCGCGTCGAGCGGGGTGAGCTCGAGCTGGCGCAGGGCGCGGCGCAGTGGAGCACGCTGCGGCTCGGGCGCGCGCTCACGCCCGCCGAGCGCTTGGGAGACGCTCACCCCGCGCGGTTCATGGTGGATGAGACGCAGGCCTCGAAGGTAGGCTCGCCCCTCGCTGGGCGCGTCACCGCCGTCTTCGTGGAGCTGGGGCAAGCCGTCAAGGCGGGTGATCCGCTGTTCACGGTGTCGAGCCCGGACATCGCGGAGCTACGAGCCGCCCGCGAGAAGGCGCGGGTGGAGGTGCAGCTCGCCAGGGCGTCTCTCGAGCGAGTGCAGGCGATGGTCGCGGCGCGCGCGCTGCCCGCCAAAGACGAGCTGACGGCAGACGCCGAGCTGCGCCAGGCCAGGCTCGCCTTGAGCCTGGCAGAGTCCAAGCTGCGGTCGCTGAAGGTCTCCTCGAAGTCCGACAGCGAGTTCTTGGTGGTGGCGCCACGTGAGGGCACCATCATCGAGAAGAACGTCCTGCTCGCCCAGGAGGTGACGCCAGACGTGACCCTGGTGGGGGTGGCGGACGTCCGCCAAGTGTGGGTCGTGGCCGAGCTCTATGAGACGGACGCGGCGGGCGTCCAGTCCGGGACGCCCGCGGAGATCTCGAGCCCCACGCTGCCGGGCTTCAGCGCCGAGGGCAGGGTCGACATGGTCTCCGCGGTGGTCGACCCCGTGCGCCACACCGTCGGCGTGAGGATCCGCCTCCCCAACGAGGCCGGGAAGATCCGTCCGAACGCCTACGCGGAGGTGCGGTTCCGCACCAGCGTCCCCTCGGGGGCCGTGGAGGTCGCCACGAGCGCGCTCGTGAGTGACGGCGCCGAGCAGTACGTCTACGTCCAGCAGCGCCCGGGCCACTTCGCGCGCCGGCGCGTCGTCGCGAGCTCCTCTCGCGGTGGTCGCGTGCTGGTGCTCGAGGGGCTCGAGCCCGGGGCCGAGGTCGTAGAACAGGGCGCCACCTTGCTCGACAACCAGATCGATCTCGAGAGCTGAGCCACACCATGCTCGAGAGGCTCCTTCGCTTCTCGCTAGGCAATCGCCTAGCGGCCGTGCTGTTCGCCGTGCTCCTGGCGCTCGGCGGCTATCACTCGTTCAAGCGGCTGACCATCGAGGCCTTCCCGGACCCGACGGACACCCAGGTGCAGCTCATCACGATCTTCCCCGGGCAGCCCACGGAGGAGGTGGAGCGGCGCGTCTCCTTGCCCCTCGAGCGAGCGCTCAACGGGACCCCGGGGCTGACGCGCCTGCGGAGCATCACCCTGTTTGGCTTGTCCTTCGTGACGCTCACCTTCGATGACGCGGTGGACGTGTACCACGCGCGCCAGCAGGTGGCCGAGCGGATGGGGCAGGCCGATCTTCCGCCCGACGTGCAGGCGGAGATGGGGCCGATGGCGACGCCCATCGGTGAGATCTATCGCTACACCCTCGAGGGCCCACGCTCCGATCCGATGACGCTACGGACGCTGCAGGACTGGACGGTGCGCCCCCAGCTCATGCAAGTGCCGGGCGTGGCGGACGTCGTGACCATCGGCGGGCTCGCGCGCGAGCTGCACGTCCAGCCAGAGCCGACCAAGCTGGCGGCGCTCGGCGTCGGGCTCACGGGCGTCTTCGAGGCCTTGGAGAAGGCCAGCGCCAACGCCACCGGCGGCACCATGGAGCGCGGCTCGGAGATGTTCGTCATCCGCTCGATCGGGATCTTCAAGAGCGCCGCGGACGTAGAGAACGTGCGCGTCGGCTACCACGCCGGCGTCCCGGTGCTCGTCAAGGACGTGGCCAGCGTGACGGAGGGCTACGCGCCACGCCAGGGCGTCGCGACCCGCGGTCAGGATCAGGACGCGGTGGAGGGCATCGTGCTCATGCGGCGCGGTGAGAACCCGTCGACGGTGCTCGAGGCCCTCCGAGAGCGCATCGGCACGCTCAACGCCAGGGCGCTGCCAGAGGGGGTGCGCGTGGACCCCTTCTATGATCGCACCGAGCTCGTCGACACCACGCTCGAGACGGTCTTCGGGAACCTGGTCGAGGGCGCGCTGCTCGTGACGGCTGTGCTCTTCGCCTTCATGCTCTCGCTGCGCGCCTCGCTCATCGTGGCGGCGGTCATCCCGCTCTCGCTGGCGGCGTCGTTCACGTACCTGCACCTCAGGGGCATGAGCGCCAACCTGCTCAGCATGGGGGCGGTGGACTTCGGGATCATCGTGGACGGCGCCGTCATCTTGGTGGAGCACCTGTTCCACAAGCTGTCACCGCGGCCGGGAGAGCCCGCCACAGCGTCGGACGCGCCGCTCTCCACGCGGTTGTTCGACGCGGCGAAGGAAGTGGCGCGACCTACCTTGTTCTCGCTGCTCATCATCATCGCGGCCTACATCCCCATCTTCTCGCTCGAGCGGGTCGAGGGGCGCATCTTCTCGCCGCTGGCGAACACGGTCGTGAGCGCCCTGGTGGGGGCGTTGGTCGTGAGCTTCACGCTGGTGCCCGTGCTGTGCCTCTGGGCGCTGCGCCGCCCCCGGGTGCAGCGTGAGTCGCCGCTGCTGCGGTGGGCGCAGCGCGCGTATGATCCGGTGCTGCGCTACGCGATGCGCAACGTGCCGGCCGTGCTGGTCGTGGCCGCGGGGGCGCTGGTGGCGGCGCTCACCTTGACGCCCCGGCTGGGCTCGGAGTTCCTGCCTGCGCTCAACGAGGGAGCGCTGTACGTCACCGTCACCTTGCCGGGCAACCTCTCGATCTCGGAGGGGAGAAAGCTGACGCCTCGGCTCGTGTCCCTCATCGAGCGCACGCCAGAGGTGAACGCGACCCTCAGCCAGCTAGGGCGCCCCGAAGACGGGACGGATCCGAAACTCCCGAACAACCTCGAGATCTTCATCCGCCTGCGACCCCTGGCGCAGTGGCGCCCGGAGCTGCGGGGTGACCTCGACCGGGTCATCGCGGAGATGAGCCGGAGCCTGCATGAGGTGCCAGGCATCGACTTCAACTTCTCGCAGCCCATCCGGGACAACGTGGCGGAGAACATCGCAGGGCAGCAGGGACAAATCGCCGTGAAGGTCTACGGTGACGATCTCACGGAGCTGACGAAGACCGCCGAGCAGATGCGGGACATCGTCGCGAAGGTGCCCGGCGCCGCGGACGTCGCGCTCGTCAAGTCCGGGGTGGTCCCACAATTGGCCGTGCACCTCGACCGAGCGGCGCTCGCGCGGCACAACTTGGATCTGGCCGAGGTCCAAGATTACATCGAGATGGCGATGGGGGGGCACGTGGCCAGCGAGCTGTGGGAGGGCGAGAAGCGCTTCGACATCACCGTGCGCTTGCCGAAGTCCACGCGGGAGGACATCGGCGCCATCCAGCGCATCGTCCTGCCCTTGGAGGACGGCTCCCTCCTGCCGCTCTCCGCCGTCGCCGAGGTGAGCATGGGGACGGGCCGCGCCGCCATCACCCGCGAGAACGGTCGGCGGTACGTGGGCGTCCGGATGAACGTGCGAGACCGGGATCTCGGCTCCTTCGTGGCTGAGGCGCAGGCCGCGGTGGCGGCGAAGGTGACCGTCCCGGAGGGGTGCTCCACGACCTGGGGAGGGGAGTTCGAGAACCAGCAGCGCGCCATGGCGCGGCTCAAGATCGTGATCCCGATCGCGCTCCTCATCACCTACCTGCTGCTCTACGCTGCCTTCGGGCGGCTCTTCGACGCCAGCGTCATCCTCGTCAACGTCCCCTTCGCCCTGGTGGGCGGCGTCGGGGCGCTCGCCGTGGCGGGCCTCACGCTGAGCGTCTCGGCGGCGGTCGGCTTCATCGCGCTCTTGGGGCAGGCGGTGCTCAATGGAGTGCTCGTCGTCGCGGCCATCCGGGCGCGCCTCGACGCTGGAGAGCCGCTCGAGGTCGCCGTCACCGAAGGCACCCGAGAGCGGCTCCGCGCCGTCTTGATGACGGGGCTCTTGGCGGCCCTGGGGCTGTTGCCGGCGGCCCTGTCGAAGGCCATCGGCAGCGAGACGCAGCGCCCCATCGCGGTGGTCGTGGTGGGCGGCACCATCTCCGCTGCCCTGTTGACACTGGTGCTGCTGCCGGTCACCTACTATCTCGCTTGCGTCGCCAGCGAGCAGCTGAGCGCGTGGTGGCGCGCACGTCGGGGAGCGACGGTGTCGAGGGCAGCGTGATAGGTTGAGCACGCAGTGCCCGACGCCTCACCGCCGCTCGCCTCCACCTCCGCGCTGGCGGCGGCCCACGCGCGGTTCGCGCGGACCTCCATCGCGGTCTACTCCGGCACGGTCGCCGTAGTGCTGGGATTTCTGGTGGCGGCGCTGCTCACGGACCATCGACACGAGCAAGAGCAGGCAGAGGAGCGGCTGCTGCTCGCGGCGGTGGAGCGCGGGCAGTCCTTGGCGCAGCTGGTGGACCTACTGGTCGGCGAGCTGAAGCGCCTCGGCAAGCGCGAGGAGCTCAAGCCCGGCGACGCAGACTCGGTCTCCGAGCAGGCGCTCCTGGAGCTGACGCACGGCAAGAGCGCCATCTTCGACGTGGGGGTGGCGGTGCTCGACGCTCGGGGCGTGGTGGAGTGGGAGGAGCCTCGTGGTTTCGTCAGCCAGTCGAGCTTCGGTGGGGAGGCGTGGTTCAAGGAGGTGAAGTCGACGGGGGAGACCAGCCTCGTGGCGGTCGACCCGGAGCGCGCGAGCGACGCGCTGCTCTACGTCGTCTCGCCGGTCCTGAGGAACGAGTCCTTCGCCGGCGCCTTGGTGGGCGCCATCGATCTTAGCGGGCAGCGCTACCACACCGCGCGCGCCGAGATCGCCGCGGCGCGCACCTTGGTCGCCACCTTGGACGGCACCGTCATCTTTCCGCCACGGCAGCCCCGCTTCGCCGAAGAGGAGGCGTACAGGCAGCTCTTCGACGCGAAGCAGGCGCAGGCCAGGACGCAGCGCGTGGTGCTGCAAGGGCGCCCGCGCGTGATCGCCACCTCGCCGGTCGCTGGGACGCAGCTCCAGCTCGTGCTGGTGGCCGAGGAGTTCGAGCTGCTGCGCCCAGCGCGGGAGCGGCTCTACTCCAGCCTCGCCATCGGCTTGACGCTCTTGGCGGCGCCGCTGGCGTTACTGGTGCTCTTGCAGCGACGGAGCCTGAGGCTCTACCGGGAAGCCGAGGAGGCGGCGCTGCGCGAGGAGCAGCTCCAGCGGCTCGGGGAGGCCGCCAACCTCATCGCGCACGAGGTGCGCAACGGGCTGAACGGCGTCAGCGTAGGGCTGGACTTGGTCGCTGGGGTGCAGGGGCGCAGCGAAGGCGAGCGCCTCGCGGTGCTGGCGCTGCTGCGACGGGAGATGAAAAACCTCGCCGATTTCACCGGGGAGCTGATGCTCGTCTCCAAGGGTATCGTCCCCAAGCCCGTGTCTCTCGACCTCGTGGAGCTGCTCCCCGAGCTGACCGCGGTGGCGCGAGAGGCTGGCACGGAGCTGGGGATAGAGGTGGAGATGTGCCTCCCACCAGCCCCGCTGCGGGTCCGTGTCGACCCGACCTTGCTGCGGGTGGTGCTCACGAACCTCGTCAACAACGCCATCGAGGCCGTGGCGAGCCGCGGTGACGGCTCGCCGGGGCACGTGCGGCTCACGCTCTGGCGAGAGGGCGAGCGCACCCTGATCCGAGTGCAGGACGACGGCCCGGGCGTCGATCCGAGGGTGCGGCTCTTCGAGCCGTTCCAGACCGGCAAGCCGAGCGGTACGGGGATTGGCCTCGCCGTCTCACGGAAGATCGTGCGTGCGCATGGTGGTGAGCTTCACCTGGAGCCCACCCAGGAAGGGGCGAGCTTCCGCGTGGAGCTGCCGAGCGAGGGACCATGAACCTGACCTTACTCATCGTGGATGATGATCGCGGATTTCGGTCGCTGACGGAGGTAGCGCTGGCCGCCGAGGGCTTCGAGGTGAGGCAAGCGGCGACGCTGGCTCGCGCGAGGAGCGAGCTGGCGCAGGCGGCGCCCGACGTCGTGCTGCTCGACCGCCGCCTCCCGGATGGAGACGGCCTCGACCTGCTCACCGAGCTACACGCCACGGACCCCGAGGGGCCGCTCGTCATCGTGGTGACGGCCTATGGTGACGTGGAGAGCGCGGTGACGGCGCTGCGCGCTGGCGCCGTGGACTACCTGATCAAGCCCCTGCAGGTGGCCGACCTCATCGTGAAGCTCCGGCGCGCCATCGAGACCCGGCGCTTGCGCGATCAGCTCGCGTACGCCACGGGCGCGCTGCGACACCCCGTCCAGCCCGCCGTGGGGAGCGCCGCGGCCCAGCGGGTCCAGCGCGAGCTGGAGCAGGTGGCGACGAGCCCCCTCACGCCCGTCTTGCTCTCGGGGCCCTCGGGCGCTGGCAAGCAGTACGCCGCCGAGGCGCTGCACCGGCTCACCTATCCGGATCACGCCAGCGCCCCCTTCGTCGATCTCAACTGCGCGGCCTTGCCGGAGCACCTCCTGGAGAGCGAGCTGTTTGGCCATGAGCGAGGCGCGTTCACGGACGCCAAGACCACGCGGCGTGGGCTGGTGGAGCTGGCTAGCGGTGGCACCCTATTTCTGGACGAGGTCAGCGAGCTCCCGGAGCACGCTCAAGCCAAGCTCCTCAAGTTCTTCGACAGCATGAAGATCCGCCGGGTGGGGGGGCAGCGGGAGCTGAGCGTCACGCTGCGCGTCGTGCTCGCCACGCACCGCCCGCTCGACAAGCTGGTGGAGCAGGGCCGCTTCCGAGCGGATCTCTACCATCGCATCACCGTCTATCAGGTCAGGATCCCTGCGCTCAGCGAGCGGAGGGAGGATCTGCCCGTCTTGGCCGACACCTTCTTGCGGTTCTTTGGCGCGCGCGTGAAGAAGAGCGTCCGCGGGCTGACGCCAGGCGCCCACGCTGCGCTCGCGCGCTACGCCTTCCCGGGCAACGTCCGAGAGCTCAGGAACATGATCGAGCGGGGCGTCATCAGGACGACGACGGAGTGGGTGACGGAGGCGGAGCTGGGGCTCGAGGAGGCCGGGCCCTCGGACGCGCAGGCGGGCGCCTTCTTCTCCGTGAGCCTCCAGCCCGACGGGAGCCCTCCGCCGCTCAGCGCGGTGGAGCGCCGCTACACGGCGCACGTCTTGGCGCACCTCGGGGGTCCACGCGCGCAAGCCGCGCAGGCGCTCGGCATCTCTTACCCTACCCTGCTGAAGTACCTCCGAGAGTCCGGGGTGGAGCCGGAGTGAGCGCCGCGTCCTCGCTGGGAGCGGCGATGACCTCTTCCAGCAGGCTCTCCAGGGTCTGATTGAGCAAATCACTCTCGGACTCGACCAGCTCGAAGAAGGCCTCGCGCAGGCTCAGCTCCTCGACGGAATAGGCGCCTCCCGCGCCGAAGAGCAGCTGCTCGCTCTCTGGTGAGGACGCCAGCTGCGCGCGCCATCGTTGGATGAGGCGTTGCCTCGGCGACACCCCGCTCGCGTCGGAGAGGTGGAGCAAGTGCCACACGTCGGCGGTGAAGAGCCCTTGGCTCGGGCGTCCGGTCCACACGTCCGCCAAGACGTTCCTGCGGTGCCGGTAGTCCACGCGGCTGCTGGGCGGCAGCAGCGCCCACAGGCCCGTGGCGGCGCCGAGGCTCCCCCCCGTGAGCGCCACGACGGTCGCCGCGCGGCTCTGTCCTCCGCCGAGCTCCAGCGCCGCGGCGGTGATGCCCGCGACCGCGTCGATGAGGATGGAGCCCACGGTCAGGAGCGTGGTGTGGCGATCCGCGCGGGAGCGCAGCTCTTCCTTGGCGAGCTCGACCCGATCGCCAGCGCAGTCGAAGCCAGCGCGCATCGCAGAGATCCTGAACTTGGCGAGCGCGATCCTGTCGATGACCTGCCGGCGTGCCTCACGGCGGCGCTCGTGCGTGGCGGCGCTGCTGGCGAGCTGGAGCTGAGCGCTCAGCCCGAGCGCCTCAGCGATGCCCCATGCGTGGCTCGAGAAAGGGCTGTCACGGCCCTCCAAGCGCGGGCGCCCGTCGGGTGGCCGCGCAGTGAAGCTGGGCACCTCCGCGAAGCAGCCCGCCTCGCTGGGGCTCGTGGCCCGTGGGAGCTGCTGGGCAGCCCCGCTGGCGCAGCCGCCGCCAGCCACGGCGAGCGCCATGACGAGGGCGTTGGTCCATGCGCTCCGCTGACCCATGCTAGCGCAGGCCTAGCACCTCCGGCGGACCTTGGCGCCGGTGAGGGGTCACGGCGCCGCGCTGGAGCAGCACCGGAAGCCCACGTCGAAGTTGCGGAAGGTCTCGCGCTGCAGCACGAAGGTGAAGTTGCAGCTCGTGGCGGCACCCTGCGCGCCGTAGTTGCCGCCGAGCACTCGGTAGTAGTTGACGCCGTCCACCGTGATCCGAGTGCCGGTCCACTCGCTGACGTTGCCCGAGAAGTCATAGCCGTACTTCTCGCCAGGGTTCGCGCCGATGTTCCAGTCCGCCGCGCAGGCCGCCTGGTTGCCGGTGACCCACGGCGCGAGCAGGTTGGTGCTCGCGTCGTTGCAGCGCTGGGACACGTAGGTGAGTGGCGCGGTCCGGTAAGACCAGATGGGGTTGGTGGTCTGGGCCTGGTTGGCGCTGCCGCGGCACGCCGACTGCCACTCTACCTCGGTGCACAGCCGCAGCGGCGTGCCGTTCCCCGCTCGGATGCTGCCGCACGCCGCCTCGGCGTTGGCGCGGTTGACGCTGGTCCAGGGCAAGACCCCGGGCTTCGAGCAGGCGCGCGTCTCGTCGAGCCCGAAGCTCGAGCCCGTGGCGTCGGGGCGCGAGGCCTCCCAGGCGTGGACCCAGAGGTTCGAGCCGACCCGGATCATCGGCTCGACGAGGCCCTGACAGGCGTGAGCGCCGCCGCCGCTGTCGTTGGTGTAACACGTCAGGCTGCCCGAGGGGGTGCGCTCGTCGACCTGACCGTCGCAGTTGTCGTCGAGCCCGTTGCAGAGCTCGTCGCGCGCCTTGTTCGGGTTGGGCGCGACGTTGCAGGTGACGCCGGTGCCGCTGGGGGCACAGGCGAAGGTGGATTTGCCTGCGCACTCACCCACGCCCACGCTGCACGGCTGCCCCTTGGTGGGGAAGGTCTCATCGACCTGTCCGTTGCAGTTGTTGTCGAAGTCGTCGCACTTCGTCTCGATGGGGGAGAGGCTGCCGTTGGCCTGCACCTCGATGCGGGCGTCGCGCGCCTGATAGTTGCAGCGCCAGCCGTTCGCCCCTTCGCACCGTGGGCTGGAGCCCGCGCAGGGGCCCACTTGAGCACAGAAATTCGAGATGGGGGTGACGTTGTCGTCGACGACGCCGTTGCAGTCGTTGTCCTTGCCGTCGCACACCTCCGGCCCGGTGGGGTAGACCGCGCAGGTGTGCTCGCAGCCATCGGCCGGGTCTCCGTTGAGATCACGGAAGCCGGGGCGGCAGGCCAAGACGCCGCACTGGCCGCTCGCGCAATTGGAGACGGCGTTCGGCAGGTTGCAGACGTTGTTGCAGGCGCCACAATTGCGCGGGTCCGTCTGCAGGTTGAAGCTCTCGTCGACCTGGCCGTCGCAGTCGTTGTCCTTGCCGTCGCAGAGCTCGATGGACGGGATCTTCCCGCCGAGGCAGGTGGGCGCGCCGTTGACGCAGTAGACGGCGCCGGCGCTACACTCACCGACGCAGACGCCGTTGGGGCAGTGCGTGCCGCACGCCGTGCCGACGTCCGTGGGCTGGTCGTCCACGAGCCCGTTGCAGTCGTCGTCCAGGCCGTTGCAGATCTCCGGCTGCGTGGGATAGACGGGGCACTCGTAGGAGCAGCCCTGGCTTGGGTGGTTGCCGCCCCTGGGCTTGGCGAAGCCCGGCTCACAGGCGTAGGTGCAGACGCCGGCCACGCAGCTCAGCGTGGAGTGATCCTTCTGCGGGCAGGCGCGGTTGCAGACGCCACAGTGATTGGGGTCGGTGGCTAGGTCGAAGCCGTCGTCGACGACGCCGTTGCAGTCATTGTCACGCCCATCGCAGAGCTCCACGCCGCTGTTGCTCAGCTCACACTCGCAGCCGTTGTCCACGCGGCCGTCGGCGTCCACCATGCCGTGGTCGCAGCTCCCCACCACGCAGCGGCCGCCCGCGCAAGCCGGGAAGCCTCCGGGGACCTGACAGACGTTCCCGCAGCGCCCGCAATTGCGCGGATCCGTAGCGGTGTCGCCGCACTCTGCGTCCGTGTCTGCGTCGGTGTGCGCGTCCGTCGCGGCGTCGCGCCCCGCGTCCGGATCGATGAGCCCTCCGGTGCCCCCGGTGCCCGCGCTGCCCCCGGCGCCGGCGCTGCCCCCGGCGTCTGCGGCGCCGCCACAGTCGTCGAAGCAGTAGGCCTCGGTGGTGCAGCCGGCGCCCACGGCGAGGGTCAGCGCGGCGACGAAGGGGAGGACCCAGGGCAGGGACGGGCGCCGCAGGGGCGCGCTGGAGCGCGTGCTCATTTCACACCTCGCTCACGGCGGCGGAGCATCGCGCCCAGCGCGAGCAGGCCGGTCAGGGAGAGCGCCAGGGCCGAGCGCGACGATGAGGCTCCCTCGACGCGGCAGGCGCACCCGCCGCCACCGCTGGCCAGGCCCCAGTTGCCTGAGCCGGGGAGGCCGCCGCCGTCGGCGTTGCCGCCGGCGCCCGCGTTGGCCGCGCCGCCTCCCGTTCCCGCGTTGGCCGCGCCGCCTCCCGTCCCCGCGTGGGCTCCGCTGCCACCCGTGCCGGCGCTTCCGCCGGTGCCGGCGGCCGCACCACTGCCGCCAGTACCAGCGCTGGCGCCGCTGCCACCCACGCCGCCGCTCCCTCCTCCCCCGCCGGAGCCGCCCGCGCCAGCGTCGGGATCTGGGACGCAGTAGCCCTCAGCGTCGCAGACGAGCGAGCCGGCGCAGGGGAACTCCCCGCCGCGGCACGGGCTCGAGCACACGCCGTGATGGCACTCCTTCGGCGCCGCGCAGAGGTCGTCACCGACGTCGACCTGACCGTCGCAGTCGTCGTCGATGCCGTTGCAGCTCTCCGGTCGCGGGCCGACCGCGCCCTCGCAGACGATGTTGCCGTTGCGGCACGCCGCGGTGCCCGCCTGGCACGGCGGGTGATCCTGAGGTGCGGTGGGCTGCTCACACGCTGCGCCCACCCGCGCGTCGTCGGCGCTGACCGCGGAGTCCTCGTCGATCTGGCCGTTGCAGTTGTCGTCGATGCCGTTGCACAGCTCGGGCGCTGGTCCGATGCCGCCCTGGCAGACGATGCTCCCGTTCACGCACTCCGTGACCCCGGGCGCACAGATCCCACGGTTGCATCCGTCCGGGGCGGCGCTGCCATCCGGGCAGCAGGGAGCCCCGGCCTCGGCGATGTCGTCCACGACGCCGTTGCAGTCGTTGTCGAGGCCGTCACAGATCTCCGGGACGCACTGGACGTCGCAGCCGCCAGGGACGTCGTCCACGCTGCCGTTACAATCGTCGTCGAGGCCGTTGCACACCTCCGCGCGCGGCAAGATCTGCCCGAGGCAGGTGCCCCAGGCCTCCGTCCCGCCGCCGGCCGCCGCGGTGCAGGCTTGCGAGCCAGCCTGGCAGGCCGCGACCCCTTCGGTGCCGGGTGGGCCCGTGTAACAGCTCCGCGTCATGCCGTCGACGACGCCGTCGCAGTCGTCGTCCAAGCCGTTGCACACCTCCGCGCCTGGCTGGGTGCCGCCGCGGCACTCGAGCGTACCGTTGACGCAGACCGTGGTGCCAGGACGGCACACGCCGATGTTCGTGCCGCAGGGTTGGTTGGCATCCAGCGGGGCGTTGTCCACCACGCCGTCGCAGTCGTTGTCCTTGCCGTCGCAGATCTCCGGGAAGCAGGTCTGGTCACAGCCGCCGGGGACGTCGTCGATGATGCCGTTGCAGTCGTCGTCGAGACCGTTGCACACCTCCGTGGTGGGGGTGCCCGCGGTGAGGGGGGTGCAGGCGGCGCCTCCACTGTTGGCGCAGCAGGCGGTGGGGGCGTTGGGGTCCGCCGCGCACTTGCGCACGCCGTCCCGCCGGCACACGCCGACGCCCACCGTGCAGGAGGGGCGGCAGAAGCCCGCCTGGCAGGCGTAGCCCGAGGAGCACTGGGCGTCGCCGGCGCAGGCGCAGCGCCCCTGGTTGCAGCTGGACCCGGCGGCGCAGTCCGCCGCGGTAGCGCACTCCTGGTAGGCGTTGAGGCCCTCGTCGACGCGGCTGTTGCAGTTGTCGTCTTGGCCGTTGCACACCTCGAATTTTACCGTGCGCGAGACGATGTCCGCGAAGGCCGCCTCGATCTGCGCTTGGTTCTGCGCGATGGGCGCGGTGGTCTTGCCCGAGCCGCCCTCCGCCATCATGGCGTCGAGCTCGGGGACGTCCAGCCCGCCCGCGTTGCCCATGCCCAGGGTGTAGATGACGGGGGGATTGGGGTTGGCGCTGCCGCCGACGGCGCGGAGATCCCTCACCTCATCCGAGGGGTCCAGGTTGCAGTTGTCCACGCCGTCCGTCATGACCACCAGCGCGTAGGGGCGGCAGCTGAACTTGTCGTCGTAGAGCGGGCTGGCCGGGGTGTTGCGGGCGTCGTAAATGGGCGTGTACCAGGCGAGCCGCATGAACCGCACGGACTGCGCCAGCATGGTCTGGCTGTTCATGGGGCGGATCTCCGGGTTGCGCGGCGCGCCGGTGTTAGCGCCCGTGCTGGAGCAGGCGTTCTCCACGGAGTCGATCCACGGCAGGATGGAGAGGCCGGAATTGAGGCCCGGGCTGACCAGCACGCGCCCGCCGCTGCTGTTGTCCGGGGCGCAGCCTGCGCCGTGGAAGCTGAAGTTGTTGCCCGGGTTCCAAACCCGCGTGAGGTAGTAGTTGGCGTCGTTGTTGGTGCAGCGGCCGCTGACGCCAGCGCCCGTGCCGGTGGCGCAGCACCACGCGGCCCGGTTGTTGCCCGTGGAGCAGTCCGAGTCCTCCCGAAAGCGGCTGAGGCCGAAGTCCAGGAGTGCGTTGTGGGCGTTGATGACGTTGGTGAGCGCCAGCTTGGCCGCCGTCATGCGGCTGGGGGCGTTGTCCGCGCAGCGCCAGATGGGGCGCCCGCCGTTGCCGGTGGTGCAGGCGCTGTTGGCGTTGCAGGCGTAGCCGAAGCCAGTGCCCAGGTTGTTGTCGCAGAAGACCGCCGTGTTGTCGCTGTCGCAGTTGAGCGCAGTGTTGTTGGCGAAGCGCCAGGTCATGGAGCCCGAGGTGTCCAGCATGACCATGAGCCGGCCCTTGATGACCGTGGGGGGAGGCGGCCCGGCGAGCACGCCGAGCGGCGGGACCTCGAAGCCGACGTCGATCACCGCGGGGTAGACGAGCTGGCGGGGGTCGACCCGCACGACGGCGTGCCCATCCTCCGAGAGCTCGAACAGGGTGTCCCGGGAAGAGCCGTCCGCGCTCACCACCCGCGCCATCCCCACCATCACGCGCAGGTGACCCTGCGCGTCCACGAGGGCCACCCGGTCGTCCTCTTGCCGAACCAGGCGGAGCCCCGGCTCGCTGACGGCCACCTTCCAGACGAAGGTGTCGGGCGCGCGCTCGTCGAGCAGCACCAAGCTCTCATGGACGCGGTTCTTCTCGACCGTCCGCACCAGCGAGGCGGCGCTGCCGAAGGCTCCCGCGTAGACGGCGCGGCCGTCGTCCGTGAGCGTGGCGCGGCCCCCACCGGCGCCCAGCGGCTCGAGCTTCAGTCCCGAGGTGGAGCCCAGCGGCTGGATGATGAGGCCGCCGCTGGCGGTGAGCGGCGCGCGCACGTCGATGTCGAGGGCGAGCGGGCCGTTGCTCGGCGTGGAGGCGGCGAGCGCCGAGCCGGTCGGGCGCAGGCTCACCGTCGCGCGTTGCTTGAACAGCCGCTGGAGCTCGGCGTGGCGTGCCGTGACGCTCTGGAGCGTGGTGATGACGGCGAGCGGATCTGCCGTGGCGCCGAGGCTCCCCGCGTCCACGTCGCCGAGGAGGCGCTGGTGGGGCTCATCGGCGGCCGAGCAGGCGCCAAAGCCGAGCGCGCTGGCGGCGAGGGTCAGCGCCAAGAGGCGTGAGGCGGTGCCAAGCCTGTAGGAGCGAGAACGATCAGAAGCCATGCGTCATGCAACCTCCGTCGCGCGAGAGCCACGTCGCGACCATGGCCCAGCATAGCGCAACTCACGGCTCTTTGGGCGTGATCGCGCCCGCTCCGTGAGGGAGCGCCTCGCGCGCGCTCGGGACGTCGAGGGCGTGCTCCCCCGATGAGGGGCCCTCTGGCTGGGTAGGACTCAAGGCAGCTCGATGAGGCCGGCGGCGCCCATCCCGCCACCGATGCACATGGTGACCAGCCCGCGTCTGCCCCCCCGACGCTCGAGCTCACGGATGATGCTGGCCACGAGCTTGGCGCCCGTGCAGCCGAGCGGGTGCCCGAGCGCGATGGCGCCGCCGTTGGGGTTGAGCTTCTCTTCCGGGATCTCCAGCGTGCGCTGGACGTGGACGGCCTGTGAGCCGAAGGCCTCGTTGAGCTCCACGACGTCGATGTCGCTCAGCGAGAGCCCCGTCCGCGCCAGGAGCTTCCGGACGGCGGGGATGGGGCCGATCCCCATGACGTCAGGGTCCACCCCCGCGGTGCTGAAGTGCCGGAAGATGGCGCGCGGCTTGACGCCCAGCGCTCGCGCCTTCTCCGCGCTGAGCACGAGCATGGCCGCCGCGCCGTCGCTGAGCGGGCTGCTGTTGCCCGCCGTCACGCTGCCGTCTACCGCGAAGGAGGGCTTGAGCTTGGCGAGGCTCTCCGCGCTCGTCTCGGGTCGGATGAGCTCGTCCGTGCGAAAGTCGAAGCCGACGTGCGCGCCGCCTTCGAAGCGCACGCCTTGCACCGTGACGATCTCGTCCTCGAAGCGGCCCGCCTCACGCGCGGCGACCGCCCGCTGGTGGCTGCGCAAGGCGAAGGCGTCTTGCTCGGCGCGCCCGATCCCGAAGCGGCGCGCGACGTTCTCGGCCGTGAGCCCCATGGGGGTGTAGGCGGTGGGCCTCAGCTCCATGAGCCGTGGGCTGGCGCTCAGCTTGAGCCCGGTCATGGGGACGGTGCTCATGCTCTCGACGCCGCCCGCGATCACGATGTCGTTCGCGCCCGTAGCGATGGCGCCCGCGGCGATGGCCAGCGCTTGCAGCCCGCTCGAGCAGAAGCGGTTGATGGTCATGGCGGAGGTCTGCTCCGGGAGGCCTCCGAGGAAGCCCGCCAAGCGGGCGATGTTCAGCCCTTGCTCGCCTTCTGGCATGGCGCAGCCGAGCACCAGATCTTCCACCATGGAGGGCTGCACCTGTGGCACCCGCTTCAACAAGGCCTGGATGACCTCACCGGCGAGCTCGTCCGGGCGCTTGTTGGCGAGCGAACCCTTGTGGGCGCGGCCTACCGCCGAGCGCACGGCCTCTGCAATCACGATCTCGGTCATGGCATTCTCCTAGTTACGCAGGGGCTTGTTGGTCATCAGCATGTGCTGCATGCGCTCTTGGCTCTTCGCCTCGCCGCAGAGCGATAGGAAGGCTTCGCGCTCGAGATCCAGCACCTCTTGCTCGGTGACGGGCCGGCTGGCGCCGCTCGCGCCGCCGCACAGCACCTTCGCGAGCCGTCGCGCCACCACCGCGTCGTAGGGCGTGGCGTAGCCCCCGGCGACGAGGGTGTCGACCATCATGCTCAGGGTGGCGATGCCGCTCTCGCCCGTCAGCTTGAAGGCGCGCGGGGCCGGCGGATGATAGCCGCTCTGGGCGAGGCCCAGCACCCGCGCCTTGGCGTCCGTGAGCTGCCGTGAGCGGTCGAAGGACACGCCGTCCGAGTGGTGGAAATAGCCCAAGAATTTTGCCTCTTCCGCGCTGGTGGCGACGCGAGCGAGCGCGATGTTCTTGAACACCTGGGCGACGTGCGCGTCCACGATGGCCTCCGTGCCCTCGGGGATGCCCTCCAGCGCACGCCAGAGCAGCCGCAGGCAGCCGCCGCCGGCCGGGACGAGACCGACGCCGACCTCGACCAGCCCGGCGTAGGTCTCCGCGGCGGCCTGGACGTGACCGGCGCCGAGGCACACCTCCAGCCCTCCGCCCACCGTGACCCCATACGGCGCCGCGACGATGGGCACCTGCGCGTAGCGCATGCGCTGGCCTGCCTGCTGAAGCTCGTGGACCATCTGCCCGAGCTGCTCCCACTGACCGCTCTGTGCGGCCACCACCACCCCGAACAGGTTGGCCCCCACGCTGAAGTGCTCGCCCTGGTTGGCGATGACCATGCCCAGGTACTGGCGCTCGGCGAGCTCCGTGGCTTGGTGGAGCATGGCGATGACGTCTTGATCGATGCTGTTGGCCTTGCTGGTGAAGGTGAGCCCCAGCACTCCGTCCCCGAGCTCCCACACCTCCGCGCCGCCATTGACGAGGAGCGGCTGGTGACCGCGTCGGAGGGCTTGGAGCGTGACGCCGCGCCCCTCCGCCGGGGCCTCGACGTACCGCCCCTGCGCCAGCTCGAACACGCGGCCCTCGGAGTAGAAGCCCCTGGCGCCCGCGGCCTGCATGCGCTGGACGCTCTCCGGCAGCGCGACGCCGTCCCGGGCGAGCCGCTCCACGACCGCCTGGAAGCCGATGGCGTCCCAGGTCTCGAAGGGTCCGAGCTCCCAGTTGTAGCCCCAGCGCATGGCGTCATCGATGGCGGTGATGCTGTCGCAGATCTCCCCGACGAGGGAGGCCGCGTACACCAGGACGCGCGCCGTGAGCTTCCAGGCGAAGCGCCCGGCGGGTCCGTCGTCCTCGAACAGCGCCCTGACGCGCGCACGCGGGTCTTCGATGCCGCTGAGGCGCTTGCAGGCGCTCTTGATCTCCGCGTTCCCCGCCTTGGCGCGGTAGTCGAGGGCCACGGGATCGAAGGTGAGGATGTCCGAGCCCTGCTTCTTGTAGAAGCCGGCGCGCGTCTTGTTGCCGAGGAGCTGACGCTCCACCATGGTGCTCACGAAGCCGGGCAGCTTGAAGGTCTCCCGCTCCGGGTCGGCGCCGAGGGCGGCGTAGCAGTTGTCCGCGACGTGCTTGAGGGTGTCGAGGCCGACCATGTCCGCCGTGCGGAAGCTGGCGCTCTTCGGGTGGCCCATGGGCAGCCCCGTGATGGCGTCCAGATCTTCCGGCGCCAGCCCTTCGGCCAGCATGAGGTGGATGCCGGTGAGCATGGCGTGGGTGCCGATGCGGTTCCCGACGAAGTTGGGGGTGTCCTTGGCGAGGACGATGCCCTTGCCGAGGCGCTGCTCGCCGAACACCTTGACGCGCCGTAGCTGCTCGGCCGAGGTGGCGGGCCCCGCCACCAGCTCCAAGAGCTTCATGTAGCGGACGGGGTTGAAGAAATGCATGACCAGGAAATTGGCGGCAAACCGCGCGCTGCGGCCCGCCACCAGGTCCACGATGCGCAGCCCGGAGGTGTTGGAGGCCACCACGCAGTCCGGCTTGACCACGGGCTCCAGCCGCTCGAAGAGCGCGCGCTTGATCTCGAGCTTCTCCACGATGGCCTCGATGATGAGGTCGCACTCCGCGAGCCGCGGGAGGTCGTCCTCGAGGTTGCCCGTCTGCACCAGCGCGGCGCGGCTCTTGTGGAAGAAGGCCGCCGGCTTGGCCTTCAGGGCGCCCTCCAGCCCGCGGGACGCGAAGCGATCTCGCGCGCTCTTCTGCGTCTTCTCCGCCTCCGTGAGGTTCGGGGGGACGATGTCCAGCAGCAGGACGGGGATGCCCGCGTTGGCGAGGTGGGCGGCGATGCCGCTGCCCATCACCCCGGCTCCGATGACGCCGACGCGACGAATGGGAGAGGTCATGACTGTGACTTTCGTAGCTGAAGGGGGGAGCGCCGGGGCGCCGGGGCCCACGATGGCGCAACGCGCCGCGCTGTCCAGCGCAATTTCCGCGCGCCACGGCGCCACGCCGCGGTGAGCCGCCAGCCCGCGCGCGCGGGCTCAGAGCCCGTAGGCGAAGCCGAGCGAGGGCGCGAGCAGGGTAGCGCTGGCGTCGCCGAAGGTCTGCCGCACCGCCAACTCGAGGCGCATGGCGAGCTGCAAGCTGACGGCGTACTCCACACCGAGCCCCACGCCGCCGAAGTAGTCGCCGCCCTGCTGGTACACGTCCACCGTGGAGGTGTTCGTGGCGCCGCTCTCCCCTTGGGTGTTGAGCTTGGAGCTGACCTTACCCGCGAAGTTCGCGAAGCCGCCGCTCAAGAGGGCGTAAGGACGGAGCCCGGTGCGCGCGTAGGAGTCCGAGAAGAGGTGGGCGGCGAAGCGAGCCTCCGCGTGGAAGGGGAGGAACGCGCTGACGTCGTCGCTTCGCTTCGGGGTGCCGAGGAAGGCGAAGCCCAAGCGGGCGCCCGCGCTGAAGCGGCCGAGAAAGACACGATCATAGCCGAGCATCACGCGCATGGAGCCCATGCCGAGTCCACCGTTGACGGAGCCCCCGGTGCCGACCACGTCGGCTCCGTCCACTTGGGTAGGCCCAGAGTAGAAGCACGAGTACTGGCCATCGGCCTGCACGCTCGAGGTGCACACGCCCTTGCTGTTGCCCATCAGCATGAGATCCGGCGAGAAGCTGAGCGTGAGGTGGTTGGCGCGTGGGAGCTTGGACGTGTCCTCGGTGGGCCGCTGGACGCTGGCCTTGTCCACGCACTGGAGGTTGTCGCAGAGCTGGTCTCCCGGGCAGTCGTCGTCCGTCTCACACGAGAGGCGCTCCACCGGGCGCGTGCACTCCTCCGGGGGCTCCGCGCCGGGGAGCGCGGGCTGGCGTCCCGTGATCGCCTTCTTGAGCGTGACCTTGCGGGGCTCGGTCGCCGACCCGGCGCTCGCGACGCGGTCGAGGTTCGCGTCGAAGGCGGTGACGAAGTACTCGAGCGTGCCCTCGCTCTCCACCGCGCTGCAGGGGACGAGCCCGCCGAAGCCCTTGCCGAGCGCGGGGAGCTGGAGCTCCGCCCAGTCTGCCATCTTCGGGCCCTTGTAGCGCACGAGGAGGCGCGTGGCCTCGGCGCCCTCTGGGAGCTCGACGTAGATGGGCAGCGGGCGGAAGGTCGCTTGCTCCGTCCAGGGCGTCTCCGTCAGGACGGCCACCGTCTTTTCTACGACGACGGCGCCGGGACCGGCGGCCGCCTTGGCCTCGTCGAAGGCGCGCTGGACCGCGCCGGTGAGGTAGTTGGCGTCGGGGGTGAGGGTCGGCTCCAAGCGCAGCATCTCCTTGAAGGCCTCCACCGCGGCCTCGTGCTGGTTGAGCCCCGCGGAGTACACCGTGCCGAGGCTACGGAAGATCCGCGCCTGCAGGTCCTTGGGGCACTGGTCGTTGGAGCAGAGCCGGCGCGCGTTCTCCAGCTTGGCGACGGCCGCCTTGAAATCCGTTCCGAGGTAGTCATTGTCCATCGCGTCGCGCTCGAGGTTGCGCGCGCGGGCCTCCTCGCCGGCGGCGAGGCTCGGGGGGCTGTAGCCGAGCGTGAGCGCGAGCACCGTGAGGGGGAGGGAGCGGAGGAGCAGCTGAGGGCGGAAGGCCATGAGGCTCGCAGGATAGCCGCACTTCGCGCGGTTTGCCTCAGGAGTCTCCCGCGGGGGGGCGTGTGCGCCGCCGGAAGAGCGCGCGCCAGGGTCCGCGGACCGGTGCGAAACGACGGGAGATTATGTTAGAAGCCTCGCTCGGAGGACACCCAGATGACCGACCAACCCCGCCTCGGAACCGACGTCTACATTGCCCTGGCCGCCGTGGGCTGGGCCGATGGCCAGCTCGACGCGGATGAAGCCGACGCCATCGTGCGCACCGCCACCGAAGAGGGGCTCGACCTCGACGAAATCGCGGAGATCGAGGCGGCCACGCGGTCCCCGGTGGACATCGGCGTCATCGACCGCCGCGGGTTGTCGAAGGAGGACCGCCTCTTCGTCTACGCGGTGGCGTCGTGGATGACGCGCCTCGACGGCGTGGTGACGGACAAGGAGACCGAGGCGCTCGGCAAGCTGGGCGAGGCGCTGAAGGTCCCGGAGCGCCCGCGCTACTACGCCGACCAGATCGCCCAGGAGATCGCGGAGCTGTCGGAGAGCGACCGGCCGATGCGGTACGACCTCGCCAAGCTCCGGGAGGTCATCGGAGAGCGCCTCCAGGCGGCTCGAGCGGCGCGCGCCGAGCAGGCCGCCGCCGAGCCTCCCGCGGAGCCCGAGAGCTGAGCGCTCCACGTCCACCCGGCGAGGGGCGGAAATGCGCCGAGGCGTAGCGCGGGGGCGCTACGCCTCGGCGGGAGAGTCAGGCGCTCAGCGGCAGACGCCGAAGCCGGCCGGGAGGGTCTGGCTCCGCTGGCAGCTCTGACCCCGAGGGCACTGGTTGGTGCTGCCGGGGGTGCACAGCGTGACCTTGCCGGTGCCCGTGCAAGAGCTGGCACACTCCGAGCCGCGGTAGCTGGCCATGGGGCCCTGCTGGACGAACGTGGCGCAGCAGACCTGACCCGTGCCGCAGTCCTCCGCGGCGTCGCAGCGCAGCGTGGCGGCGGTGCCGCTGCAGGTGTCCCCGCAGCTCATGCTGGGCGGCGTACCGAAGCCGCCAGACGTCAGGCAGCAAGCCTGACCGTTGCTGCAGGTGGCATTGCCGCAGCTCACGGCGTCCGGGCCAGAGGAGGCGCCGCCGCCGGTGCCGCCGGGGCCCCCACCCATGCCGCCCGTACCCGCCGTGCCGCCACCGGTTCCGCCAGTGCCCCCGCCGGTGCCGCCGGTGCCACCCGTGCCTGCCGTGCCACCACCGCCGCCCGAACCGCCGCTGCCCCCGCCGCAGCTCTGCCCGGTGGGCTGGCCGAAGCTAGAAGGATCCACGCAACCGAGGCCGAGCCCCATGTTCTCCTGGTACCCGCACTGTCCACTGCTCAGGCAGCAGCCGGCGAGGTTGAAGCCCGCCATGCTCAGCGGTGGGCAGGTGGCGTCTGGGCGGCCGCCGGGGTCTCCGACCACGCAGTCCTGCACCGGCGACTGGGGGATGTTGCTGAGGTCCAGCCCGCAGACGTTGCCCTCACCGCAGCAGCCCGGCACCGTGAACCCGAACAGACTGCGCGACGGACAGCCCGCGGGCGTGCAGGCCTGCGGTCCACCGCCCACGCCGCCCGTGCCCGAGCTGCCGCTGATCCCACCATCACCTCCGCTGCCGCCTTGCCCTGCGGCGCCGGAGCCGCCACCGACCCCGGCTGCGCCGGCGACACCGGCACCGCCACCCCCCGAGCCGCTCGCGCCGCTCGCGCCGCTCGCGCCGCTCGAACCGGCCGAGCCGCTCGCGCCGCTGGAGCCGGCGGTTCCGCCGGTGAAATCAATGTCCGTGCTGGACCCGCCACATGCGGTCGTCGACAGCACGGCGCCGAGAACGAGGATAAGCCCGTGAGTCTTGAGGTGTGCCATTCGCTGAGCTCCTAGGAGGGGAGAGACGACGCAATCTAGCGCACCCGGGACCGCCGCGCTGGGACAAGATGCAGCGGTCCCGCTGGCGGGCGGTGACGCGGAAAAGATACGTGCTGGGAGGTCGGCTCACCCTACCACTGGGCGGCAACACAAGAAATTGCGCGCATCATTGGAATGACGGCGCTCTACCCCAGGACGGAAGGGACGCCCACCCTGCTGGCTAGGACAGCAGCCGCGCCCCTTGACGCCCTTCGTCGAGGGCGTAGGAGAGCACCAGCACGCAGAGCAGCGCTAGCCGGTACACCTCATCGAGCGCGTCGATGTCGAGCGGCTCCTCGGCCTGCTCGAGCGTCGCGGCGACGTAGTCGTCGAGCAGCGGGACGAGCGCAGGCTGCTCACGAGCCACGGCCTCGTCGCTGTCGCAGAGCTCGTCTGCCCGCTGCTCCCGCAGGCCGTGGTCGGCCGCCATGAGCGTCAGCGTGTCGGTGATGAGCGCTGGGGAGGCCACGGGCACCGCGTCTCCGTGCGCGGCCTCGAACGCCAGAAAGACGATGAGACAGAGCAGCTGCCCGAGCGCCAAGACGTCGTCCGACGCCGTGCCGTGCAGGCGAGAGCGCAGGTGCGCGGTGAGCCACGGTTGGAGCCGTGTGAAGCGCGTGGCGGCTTGCTCGAGCTCGCCGGGAGCGAAGTCATTGCGCTCGAGGGAGTCCCGCAGCCGCTGCACGTAGCGCTCCGCGACGCGCGCTTGCGGAGACACGGGGTGGAGCGCGTAACGATGCTGCCACACGACGCGTGAGCATAGCCCGAGCGTGGGCGCCGCACACCGCACAATGGCAGCTTGAGACGGGCGTCCGCTGCGCTATACGTCCGCTCGGCGCATCAACGATGGAAGCAAAGGCCGACCCGCCACAGAGCCGCTCCCGCGGTCGGCGCCGCGCGTGGGTCGCGGTGGGCCTCGCGCTCGGCGCCGGCGCGGCGCCGGTGGTCGGCTTTGCGGTGGACCGTTACGCGACGGGCGATCGGGTGGCGCGACACGTCGAGCTCCTGGGACGAGACGTCTCCAGGCTCACGCCGGCCGAACTCGACGAGGCCTTGCAGGCGCTCGAGGTCGAGCTCCAGGGGCGCGCGGTCGAGGTCCGCGTAGGCGCCGCGCGGCTCACGTTGAGCGGGGAGGAGCTGGCCCCGTCGCTCGACGTCGCGCAGACCCGCGCGCGGGTGCTCATGGCCGCGCGGGAGGGGCGGCTCTACCAGCAGGTGGGGGCCTGGCTCCGTGGGTTTTTTCGGCCACACGTCGTCAGCGCGCAAGTGTCACTCCGGGGGCCCAGCCTCCGGAGCAAGCTCCGTGAGTGGCAGAGCCAGCCGCTCGAGGGTCACGTGCAGGACGGCGCGGTGGTGGTGCAGGGCGGGCAGCTCCGCGCGGTCTGGCCTGCGGACGGCTGGGAGCTCGACGAGGACGCCGCCCTGCCGCAGCTCGCGCGAGCCCTCGGCAGCGAGCTGCGTCCGCGCGTCGAGCTGCCGCGCGTGGAGCGCCGGGCCGCGCTCACTCGCGCGGAGGTCGAGCGCGCCGTCGGCGTCGCGCGCACCTTGCTCGGGGGCGCGGTGCGCCTCTTGGGCCCCGAAGGCACGGAGCCGCTCGAGCTGAGCGCTGAGACGCTGTCGCACGCGCTCGACACCCGCGTGGAGGGCAGCGAGCTGAAGGTCGGCTTCTCGCCGGAGCGACTCGAGCAGGCGGTGGAGGCGGCGCGCCCTCGGTTCGAGCAGCCTGCTCAGGACGCCAGCTTCACCGTCGAGGAGGAGCGCCCGCGCGTCGTCCCCGGTCGCGCGGAGCAGCGTCTCGCCACCCGCAGCGTCGCCGAGGCCGCTGCGGCCGCGGCCCTCACCCCCGGGCGCCAGGCTCCCTTGCCTTTGGAGCAAGGCGCGCCGCCTGCGTTCACCACGGAGGCGGCGGAGGCGCTGGGGATCGTGAAGCTCACCGGGAGCTTCACCACTCGCCACGCGTGCTGCGAGCCGCGCGTGGACAACATCCATCGAGCCGCGGCGCTCGTGCACGGCAAGCTCCTCAGGCCAGGGGAGACCTTCAGCCTCAACCAAGCCATCGGGATGCGCACGGCCAAGAACGGCTTCGTCCCGGCGCCGACCATCGAGGAGGGGGAGATGGTGGACAGCCTCGGCGGCGGCGTCAGCCAGTTCACCACGACGCTCTTCAACGCCGTGTTCCGCGGAGGCTACGACGTCATCGAGCGACAGCCGCACAGCTACTGGTTCCCGCGCTACCCGGAGGGCATCGAGGCGACGCTGTCCTGGCCCAAGCCGGATCTGGTCTTTCGCAACGACAGCGACGCGGGGCTGCTGATCTGGACCAAGTACAGTGGCACCGAGATCACGGTGCAGCTCTACGGCGACGCAGGCGGTCGTAAGGTGAGCTGGACGCGCTCGGACCGCAAAGACATCGTGATGCCGAAGCTGGAGTACATCCCCAACCCGGATCGCGATCCGGAAGAGGAGAAGGTCAGGGAAGGCGGCGGCATGGGCTGGAGCATCCTCGTCAGCCGGAGCGTTCGCTTCGCGGGCGGCGCCGAGCGTAGCGATCAGCGCTGGGTCATCTACAAGATGCGCCCCCGGCGGGTCGAGGTCCACCCCTGCAAGATCCCCAAAGGGGAGCCGGACTACACCGGGGAGCGCTGTCCCAAGCCGCCCGACGCCGAGGAGCGCTAGGCGGCGTTACGGTAGGGCGCGGCCGACGCGCTACTGGCTGACCTCGGCGTTGTCGAGCACGCTGCGGTGGAGCGTGCGGCAGCCGTCGTTGTCGAGGTTGTTCGAGCAGATGGCCACGAGCCGGCTGCCGTCCTGGATGTAGCCGATGTTCCCCTCCGAGCACTTCGCGATGATGCCTGCGTCCTCGACCTGGACCTGACAGCCCTTCCGTCGTGCGGCGTGTGCGAGGGCGGGGAGGATGTCGTTGCTGCTCGGGAGGTCGAAGCTGAGCCCCGCGTTGCCGCCACCGCCGCCACCGCCGCCGCTGTCGCTCCCACTGCTCCCGCTCCCCCAGTTGCTGCCCAGGGTGAGCCTCACCTCGGGACCCCAGGCCGAGAACTTCCCCAGCCGCCCGCTCGCCTGGTCGTCGGCGGCGACCGCCACGTAGCGGAGCCCAACGGCGGCCATCCCGAAGCCGTCGGCGTCACCCTGGCGGAGCCCGACGCCAGCGAAGCCGCCGAAGCTGGTGGCCTTGCGCCCCTCCTCGGACCCGTGGGCGAGGGTGCCGTTGCCATAGTGCCCCATCAGGGACGCGACGACGTCCCCGGTGAGCGCGTAGTCCACCCGTAGCTGCCCACCCGCGAGGCTGACGTGTCCATCCTTCGACTCCGGGTCGGAGATGAACAGGTAGTCTCCGGCCCCGCTCACCGCGGTGTGTAGCTTTCCACCCATGAAATCATAGTACGTGCCGATCCCGATCCCGGCCCCCCAGTGCCCCTCCAGCTCCGGCTCCGCCAGGGTGGCGGGCGCGTCATCGCCCTTGGAGCCCGTGGGATAGTAGTAACCAGCGTTGAGCTCGGCCTGGACGCACCCGGTGCAGTACACCGCTGCGGCGAGTCCGCAGAGCGAACGAGAGACGAGACGGTGAGCATTGATCATCCTTACAGCTTACCGAGGCCGCAGTAGCCCTGTCTAGGGGGGATTTCAGGGGACGCAGGGCTCTCAGCGGTCGCTACGGGTCATGGCAGGCCGATCCGCCGGAGCTGGGTCAGCGCCACCCATGCCGTAGCGTCACCCCACTCGACCTTGGCGCGTGAGCCCTGGGTCTCGAGCACGAGGACGGCGGCGCCCTCGGGGAGGGCTCCGAGGGCGCCAGCGCCCTCTGGCAGCGGCGCCCCCGCGGCGTCCAGCCACTGTGCTTGTGGCGCGACGACGACGGCCGGCTGAGTGTGCTCCCGCTGATGGCGAGCGAAGGCCGTGGCGAGCCCAAAGAGGCCGAGCGCCAGCCCGCCGAAGAGCGCCAGGACGCCGCCGGCGAAGCGGTGGGTGGACCGGCGCGACCAGCGCCACAGCACCAGCCCGAGCGTGGCGAGGAGCGAGCCCAGCGCGGCGAGCAAGAGCCAGGTGTTCTCCGAGAGCGCTCCGACGAGAGCGCGCCCCAGGCGAGGGCGGACGAACTGCGCCTCCAGCTCGCTCCTGGCGAGGCGCCGCGCGATCTGGCGGCGGACGCCGTCGAGGGCGGCGCCGGCCTCGGTGTCGTTCGGCCGGAGCAGGAGCGTCTCTTCGAGCGCCGCCGCGGCGCGCCCGAGGTCTCCCGGCTGAGCCTGGGGTGAGCTCGCGCGCTGGAGGTAGGCGGCCGCGCGGTTGAAGCTGACGTCGGGGTGGACGAGCCCGCGATCCGCCAGGCGCTCGTACTCCGCGATGGCTTGCTCGAACTGCCCCTGCTCGAGCTGTTGGCGCCCGCGCTCGAGCTCCTCCACCGGGAGGGGCGCGGCGCGCGACCAAGCGCTCGTCAGGAGCCCCACGAGCCCCAAGAGCAGGCCAGCGAGCCGCGGGTGGGATCTCACACGGACCTCGCTGCGGGGCGGAGCTGACGGAGCTCGCTGAGCAGCCGGTGTGCCTCGCGGACGAGCTCGGGCGCTGGCTCGGGAGCGAGCAGCCTCCGCTCTTCACAGGCGTCGAGCAGGGTCAGGATGGCTTTGGCCAGCGCCGTGGGCGCGCCTCGCTCCACGAGCGCAGCGTGCAGATCGCGGCGCAGGATCCCACGCGCAGCGAGGCCGAGCCGCGCCTCGAGGCCCAAGAACAGGGCGCGCTCGATGGCGCTGGCGACCTCGGGGCCGAGGCTCGCGGCGCTGAGCTCCTCCAGGCTGGCGAGGGCGCGCGACCAGGGGTCCTCACGGCGCCGTCGCCGCCGCTGCGCCAGCCGCCCGCGGAGCAGGCGTAGCCCGTCCGCGCCGAGGACGAGCAGCGGCGGCGCCACGAGCCCCAGCCAGGCCCACGGCGCGTCCGCGTAGCGCCTGGGGGGGCTCTCCGGGCCGAGCAGCGCGCGCGGGCTCAGCCGGAGCTGGGGATGCTCCGGCGCGCCCGTGGGCGCCGCGGTGCCGGACGGAGGCTCGCTGGGGTTGGCGGCGGGGGTGACCGTGACGCGCCCGAGCGGCGCCGTGGCGACGCGGTAAGCCCGTTGCGCGGGATCCCAGTACGGCAGGGAGAGAGCTCCCAGCTCGAGCTCTCCCTCACGATCGACTCGCACGATGTACGTGAAGGCGCGGAAGCCACCGAGCCGTCCGTCTTGCGGTTCGAGCTTCTCCGCCACGGTGGGCTGAAGCCACACGACGCCGTTCTGCTGGGGGAGCGGGAGGTGGCTCGGGAGGTTGCCGGTCCCCTCCAGCTTGGCCACCACCGACAAGGACTCCCCTCGCCGAAGTCGCCGCGGGGACACCTGCGCCGTGAGCTGGAAGCTCCCGACGTCCCCGAGGACGTAGCCGGGCGGGCGCCCCTCGAGCGGGGGCTCACGGACGTCGACCTCGAGCGGCGGGGTCGAGCGCAGCAGCCCTTGCAGCGGATCGCGTGCGGGGTAGCCGCGGCCGTCGAAGGCGGCGGTCACCTGCCCCAGGCCGAGCCGCCCGCTCTTGAGGGGGACGAGCGCGGTGTCGCTGAGCGCGACCGCCAGCCAGGGCTCGCCGTCGATGCTGACGCGCTGGAGCGAGTCGTCCGTCGGATCGTCGTCCAAGGGGATGGAGAGGAAGTCGGGGCGCGCCGAGGCGCTGATGTTGAGGATCCGGAAGACACCGCGCCGACCATAGGCGTAGACGCGGACGCGCAGCGGCTCGCCCACGACGAGCGGCCCGCTGGGGTCCCGCGTGAGGCGCAAGAAGGCGGTGGGATCCGGCGCGGTGTCCACCCTGAGCTCCGGAGGGGTCTCCGGGAGGCGCTCGGGCTCGTCGTTGAAGAGCCGAGGCGCGGCGCCGCCACCCGCGAAGGGATCGAACAGATCCAAGGGCCAGGTGCGCCGCTGCGGGACGCGCGGGAGCGTGCCCGCGGCCACCACCTTGAGCGTCAGGGGTGGGGCGCCGACGCGCCGGGCGCCGAGCATCACGCTGGCGGGGCCGACCCGGTGCTCGCCGACGACTTGGCTCATGAGCGTCCAGCGCACGGTGACACCGACGCTGCGCTCGATCTGGCCCCCGGAGATCCGCACCTCCTGCTGGAGCATCACCCGCGGGCCCTCGACCTTCAAGCTCGGCGGGAGGGTGAGCCGCGGCGCGGAGGGCGCCGCAGCCCCGGCTGGGGAGGAGGCCGTGAGCACGAGCTCCACGGGCTGCCCAGCCTCGACGACGGAGGCCGAGAGGCGCGCGCTGACCTCCGCCCTCGCCGGCGCCGCGGCGACGAGCGCCGCCACGGCGAGCCCAGCGCTCAGCCACGGCGCCGTCACTTGTCCTCCATGAACACCCGTCCTCGCCGTCGGGGTCCGTGCTGTTGCAGCATGGGCGCCCGCTCGAGCCGATCGAGCTGGCTCTGATCCTGATCGGCGGTGGTGTCCGGGGGACGCTGGGGCGACGGTGGAGGCGGGGAGCCACCCCCGTCCTGCTTCGGTGGCTGGCCCCCATCGCGTCCCGGATCGTTCTGCTGGGCGCCGGCGTCTTGCCCGGCGTCTTGCCCGGCGTCTTGCCCGGCGTCTTGCCCAGCGTCTTGCCCGGCGTCTTGCCCAGCGTCTTGCCCAGCGTCTTGCCCGGCGTCTTGCCCGGCGTCTTGCCCGGCGTCCGGTCGCTCGCGCTCGCGCTCCTCTTGACGCCGCAGCGCGATCGCTCGGTTCCAAGCGCCGTCGGCGCCGATCCGGTCGCCGGCGTCGCTGTCCGTCCCTGGGACGAGGCGGAGGGCGGCGTCGTAGTGGCGCACGGCCGCGCGGTAGTCCCGCCGGAGAAACTCGAGGTTGCCGCTCAAGTAATGAGCGCGGGCGCGCAGCGCGATGGGCACGCTCGCGTCGTCCGCGATGGTCTGGGTGATGCGCAGCGCGCAGTCGACCTCCGCCCGGCGCTGATCTTCTTGAGCGGCCTGCTCCGGCGTGGTGCCCGCGTCGCCGCCCGCCTCCTCGTCGCCGAAGCGCCTCCCGTACTGCTCCGCCAGCTTGAACAGCGCCAGCCCGAGATCCAAGCTGGCGAAGGGCTTGTCGTGGAGGGTCTCCGGCGCGCCGATCTGCCCTGCGCTGCACGCGCCGGTGCTCAAATACCGCTGCAAGAGCTCAGCCGCCGCCGTTGGATCTCCGGCGCTTAGCTTGGCGATGGCGTCGTCGACGACGGGAGAGTAGCGCTCGAAAGGATCTCTCGAGGGCGTGCTGCAGCCGGAGGGGGTGACCAACGCCAGGGCGAGCAGCGGCAGGAGCGAGGCGCCGAGCGCCGTCGCCGCGCCTCGCCGCCGAGGCGAGCGCGCCCGCCTCGGCGGCGGTGGCGCGGGCGGTGAGGGGCGGCGCCGTGGCGCGAGCGGGATGAGCAGCTCGAGGATGGCGAGTCCCAGCGCGAGCCCGAGCGGGTAGGCGTACACGTCCGAGTACACCGTCTCGACCGTCTCACTCAGCTCTTGCGTCATCATGCGCTGGAGCGCGGCGCTGATGTCCCGCAGCCCGGTGTCTCCGTGCACCGCCCGCACGATGCGCCCTCGCCCGAGCTCCGCGATCTTCGCGAGCTGGGCCTCGCCCTCGGCGCTCAGCTCGGTGGTGAGCGGCTTGCCTTCCTCGTCCGTTCGCAGGCCCGTCACCTCGCCCGCCTCGTTGACCGCGGGGATGGGCTCGGGCGTGCGCCCTCCGATCTGCGACACCCACACCTGCGTCTCGTCCTGCGCTGCGGCCTCCGCCACCCGCACCGGATCTCCCTCGAGGTCCTCCCCGTCGGTGATGAGCAGGAGCACGCGGTGGTGACGGCGCGAGAGCGGATCGCGCGCCAGCAGGGCGCGCCCAGCCTCGAGGGCGCGCGCGATGGCGGTGCCGCCCACGGGCATGTCGTTCGGCGAGAGCTGCCGGAAAAACTGCGCGATGGCCGAGCCGTCGCTCGTCAGCGGAAAGCTCAGGGGCTCGCCTGCGAAGGCCACCGCGCCGAAGCGGGCGCCCGGGAGCTCCTTGATGAGCTGCCCCACCTCGGCCTTGGCGCGCTCGATCCGGGACGGGGTGACGTCCCGGGCGTACATGCTCTTGGAGAAATCCAGTACGATGACGACGTCGAGATCCGTCGCGGGGATGAGCCGCGTGCCGCGCCCGTACTGGGGTCGTGCGAGGGCGATGAAGGCCAGCGCGAGGCCGACCACGAGCAGCGAAGCCTTCACCACGCGGCGCGCGCGGATGTCCCCGGCGGTGCTCAGCGCCGAGACGAGCGGCTCGTCACCGAATTGCTGGCGCGAGCGACGGAGCCGAAGGCCGCCCCAGAGCAGCAGGCCACCGACCAAGAGCGCGAAGCTCACTCCCCAGAGCCAGGGCTGTGCCGCGAACCTCATGGAAACCTCTGCAGGAGCCAGCTGCGCAGCAGCGCCTCCAAGGCCAAGAGCAGCACCCCTGGGAGGAGGAGCAAGAAAAATAGCTCCCGGTAGCTTGCCACGCTCGCAGCAAACTGCGTCTTCTCGAGGCGGTCCAGCACGTCGTGGAAGCTGGCGCGGAGCGCCGTCGCGTCCGTCGCGACGTAGGCGGCGCCCCCGGTCGCGTTGGCGAGGCGCTGGAGCAGCGCGGGGTTGGTCGGCATGCGGCGCTGCACGAAGCGAGGGTTGCCGAGGAGGTCGACCCCCTCCTGGGTGACCGCGATGTCGCCCTCGCCGATCTGGATGGTGTAGAGCTTGGCGCCGACCACGTTGGCGAGGTGCGCGGCGTAGCTAGGATCGAGCTGGCCTGCGTTGTTGTCTCCGTCGGTGAGCAGCAGGATGGCCTTGCTGCGCGCGTCGCTCCTGCGGAGCCGCGCCACCGCCACCCCGATGGCGTCCCCGATGGCCGTGGCGGAGCCCTCGATGAGCCGGAGCTCCATGCGCGAGACGAGCGTGTCGAGCAGGTGGTAGTCCAGCGTGGGCGGCGAGACGACGTAGGCGTCCTTGCCGAACACCACGACGCCGATGCGGTCGGTCTTGCGGCGCGCGATGAAGTCCCGAATGACCGCCTTGGCGCCGTCCAGGCGGGTGAGCCGCTCCCCACGGGGCTTGGGCTCCACGAGGTGCTGGAGGTCCACGGGGAGGTTGTCGATGACGGCCTCCATGGACCCGCTCAGATCCAGCACCAAGATGATGTCGATGCCGCGCTCGGAGGTGCTCTCGGGCCGCAGCAAGCTCACCGGCCGCGCGAGCGCCAGGATGAAGAGCGCGACGGCGCTGGCGCGCAGCACCCCGGGCACGTCGCGCAGCCAGGTGCGCAGGCCGCGCGGCCCGAGCCGCAGGCCGCCGAGCGCGCCGAGCCGCAGGTGGGGGGTGCGGGCGTCTTCGCCGAAGGTGCCGCGCCACAGCAGCGCCGGGACGAGCCCCAAGAGGAGCAGCGCCCAGGGGTGCTGCCACTGCGCCGCGAGGAGCGCGCCGTCCTCGCTACCGAGCGCGTATAGGCTCACCGAGCCCGCGACCAGGGCGAGCGCGCCCAGCACGGCGAGCCAGCGTGACGCGCGCCAGCGGCTCATGGCTGGACCTCCGGGGTGGTGCCCGGCGCCGCCCCGGGGATCGTGCGTCGCACCAGGGCCTCGGCCCGGCTCATGGCGAGCTGGCACTCGCCGTCCGTGGGCGTCAGCCGCGCGAATTTCACGAGGTCCGCGTCGTTCAGGAAGCCCTCGAGCTCCGGCAGGACGCTGATGCTGGGGCTGATCCGCCGCAGGTAGCCGAGGCTCTCGCGCGTGGTGCTCTCCAGGCCATCGTAGCCGTAGCGCTCACCGAGGTAGGCGCGCATGACGTGCGCGACGCGCTCGTAGTGCTCGGCGTGACGACCGAGCTCAGGGAGCCGCTCCAAGCGCAGCCGCTCGAGGGCCTCGAGGGCGCTCTCCCAGGGTGGACGGGAGGGCTGCGGCGGCGGTGGCTGGCGAGGGCGCCGCTGCCACAGCCGCAGGAGCAGGGCGCCGAGCGCCAGCGCGAGCAGCGCGGCGACGACCCCCTCCGCCACGCGCCGCGCCAAGGTCCAGCTCTCGAGCTGGCGCTCCGGCGAGGGGTTGTCGTGCGGCGCGGCGTTCGGCTCATTGGCGATGGGATCGTCGACGACGACGCGGTGCGGCTGCGTGCAGAGCGTCACCACCGCGCCGCTGGCGCGCGCGATGCTGATGGGGAGAGGAGGGAGGCGCAGCTCCTGCCTCCCGGGCTTGGAGGGCAAGAGGAGCAGCGGGATCTCGAGCGTGGTGCGGACGCCGTCCGCGTGGGCTTGGCGGACCAGCGTGGGGCCCGCGCCGCCGTCCGGGTGGGGCAAGACGAAGCCGGCGGCCTCGAGCGCCTTGCTGCCCTCCGAGGTGGTGTCCACGTGCAAGCCTCCCGGCAGGACGCGCTCACCGGCGCCGTGGTCGACGCCCAGCTCGAGGACGATGGTGTGCCCGGCGATGCCACGCTCGGGCAGACGCTCACTGAGGCGGGGGCGAGCTCCATCTCCGAGCAGCTCCTGACAGGTCACGTCGCGCGGCGCCTCCGCAGCCGCGGGAGCAGCGCCGGCGTCCAGCGACGGAGCCCCCCCAGCGCCGGCGGCGACCGCGGCGGCAGCGCTGGGGGAGGGGGGCCCCGCGTCGCCCAGCGGCCCCGTCGCCGCGCCCGCGGTGCCCGCGTCCGCGCGCGCCAGTGGGGCGTGGACGAAGCTCGCCGCCAGCGCCGTGAGGAGCAGGGCAGGGAGACCCCTCACCGGTGCTGCCTCCTGGCGCGGCGGGTGAGCAGCTCCTTGAGGGCCGGGACGTAGGGCTTGCCCGTCTCCACCGAGAGAAAATCCAGGCCAAGCTTGCGGAAGGCGCGCGCCTGGCGCTGCCGCCGCTCGCGGTAGTGGTCCGCGTAGGCGCGGCGGACGCGCGGATCGCTCGTGTCGACGGTGATGGTCTCGCCCGTCTCCAGGTCTTCGAAGCTGGTGAGGCCGAGCGCGGGCAGCTCGGCGTCCCGTGCGTCGCACAGCACGACCGGGATGACGTCGTGGCGGGCCGAAGCGAGCGCTAGCGACCGCTCCCAGCCGTCCGTGAAGAAGTCGCTCAAGACGAAGGCCACGCTGCGGCGCTTGGCGACCCCGTAGAGCGTCTCCAGCGCCACCGCGAGATCCGTCCCGCGGCGCTCGGGGCTCGCGCCGAGGATCTCCCGCACGACGCGCATGACGTGCTTCTGTCCCTTCTTGGGCGGCACGATGCGCTCCACCTGATCGCTGGCCAAGATGAGCCCGACCCGGTCGTTGTTCTTGATGGCGCTGAAGGCGCAGAGCGCGCCGACCTCGGCGGCGAGCCGCGCCTTGCTGCTGGTGCGGGTGCCGAACTCCTGGCTCCCGGAGACGTCCACCACGAGCATCACCGTCAGCTCCCGCTCCTCGGTGAAGAGCTTGACGTAGGCCTCGTTCATGCGGGCGCTGACGTTCCAGTCGATGCTGCGGACGTCGTCGCCGGGCTGGTACTGGCGCACCTCGGTGAACGAGAGCCCTTGACCGCGGAAGACGGAGCTGTAGCTGCCGACGAGCTGATCCGTCGCGAGCCGCGAGGTCGTGATCTCGATCTTGCGGAGGGTCTTCAGGAGCTCCTTCGGGATCATCCGCTGGCCTCCCGGGGTGGGGCGAGGGTCACGGGACCTCGACCACCTCGAACACCCGCTTGACGACGTCGTCCGCGCGCACCTCCTCGGCCTCCGCCTCGTAGCTGAGGACCACGCGGTGCCGCAGGACATCGGGGCCGATGGCCTTGACGTCCTCCGGGGTGACGTAGCCGCGGTGTTGTAGGAAGGCGTGGGCGCGCGCCGCCATGTTGAGCGCGATGCTGGCGCGCGGGCTGGCGCCGAACTCGATGAGCGGCGCCAGCTCCGACAGCCCGCGCTGCGCGGGCTCGCGCGTCGCGAAGACGACGTCGACGATGTAGTCCTTCACGCGGTCGTCCACGTACACGTCACGGATGACCTGGCGGGCCTGGCTGAGCTGGGCGAGCGTGGTGACCGGCTTGACGGCGTACTGCCGTGGCGCGGTCATTCGATCCATGAGCAGCCGCTCCTCCTCCCGGGTGGGGTAGCCCACCTTCACCATCAGCATGAAGCGATCCACCTGGGCCTCTGGGAGCGGGTAGGTGCCCTCTTGCTCGATGGGGTTCTGCGTAGCGAGCACCACGAAGGGGGTGGGCAGCGGATAGGTGGTGTCCGCGATCGTGACCTGCCCCTCTTGCATGGCCTCCAGCAGCGCGCTCTGCACCTTGGCGGGGGCGCGGTTGATCTCGTCCGCGAGCACGAGGTTGGCAAAAATAGGGCCAAGCTTGCTGGTAAATTCGCCCTTTTGGTGGTTGTAGATGACGGTGCCCACCAGGTCCGCGGGGAGCAGATCCGGGGTGAACTGCACGCGGGAGAACTTGGCCTCGATGGCGTCGCACAGCGTGCGGACCGTCAGGGTCTTGGCCAGGCCCGGGACGCCCTCGAGCAGCACGTGCCCGCCCGTCAGCAGGCCGATCATGATGCGCTCGATCATGCGGCTCTGCCCGACGACGACCTTCCCGATCTCGGCGGTCAGGTCGTCCACGAAGGCGCTTTCCTGCGCGACTAGCTCATTGAGCGCTCGGACATCTTGCATGGGAGGTGACTCTTCGAGGACGGGTCATAGCCAAATGGGACGCTGCGCAGCAATCGAGCCCTACGGCTTATTCCTGGGAGAGCCGCGCTCACGGCGCCGCGGGGCGCGGGGGCGGCTTCGGCGTCCCTGGGGGAGGCGCGGACCCAGCGCCGCTCGGGCCGGACCTCGCGCCCAGGCGCGCCAACACGTCGCCGAGCCGGCGCTTGACCTGGAAGTCGTCACCCGCCGTGGCGCCTTCGTACCGCTTGTGGAGCTTCTCGAAGGTGGCCTTCGGGGTGCCCAGCTCTTGCATCACGCTGAGCGCGCTGGTGCGCGCCATCCAGTGAGCCTTGGAGTCCGTGGCGACCGCCTCGAGGGCCTTGAGCAGGCGCTCCTTCTTGTACCAAGGCTTGACCGCCGCGTACCAGTCCGTGCCAAAGCGATCGGTAGGCTGAAACTCGGTCTTGGCCGCGCGTAACAGGGAGAGCCCCGACCAGGGGGGGTGCTCGCTGTCGCGCGGCGTGGCTTCCAGCAGCTTCACCGTCAGCTCATAGCCTTCCTTCAACGGGTGCTTCGGCTGGGGGAAGCCGGTCCAGGTCTTGATGAGGCCGCTCCAGCAGCCGTCGTAGACCTTCTTCGGGGTCTTGGGGTCCGTGAGCAGCCGCTTCAGGAGCGGGAGCGCGCGCGGCTCCGAGCTGCCGTACAGCCGATCGCAGAGGTACGCGCGGACGGCCTCCGAGGGATCCTGCTCGAGCTTGGCCGCGACCTTGTCGAAGCCCTCCGTCACCCCCTCGGCGAAGCTGGTGACGAGCCACCCGAGCGCTTCGCGGCGGACGGACTCCGCGGCGTGATCGCCCATCTCCAGGAGGAGCTGCTTGACCTCGGCGTCCGACTTCACGCGCGAGCCGACCACGCGGACGAGCGCGAGGATGACGGCGGGCTCCTGCTCGCTCCGGGCGCGCTCGAGGATGAGCTTCTGCGACGCCTCGTCGGAGCCGAAGATGCTCTGCATCATGCTGGCGGCCTGGTAGCGGACGGCGGCGCTCTCGTGGGTCAGGTACTTCTTGCCGAGGCGTGCGTTCATCCCCGCCAGGTCCTTGAGCACGGTGTTACGGCTCCGTGCCCTGCGGAGCTGCTCCAGGGCAGGGCAACGTGGCTCGACACCGCTCTCGGTCACCTTGCAGGTGGACAGCGCCACGATGAGCTGCTCGTAGACGCCCTCGGTCAGCGCGGCGCGGTCGTCTTGAAAGAAGGCCTCCACGGGGCTCGGCTCTGCCGCGCTGGCGGAGGCGGACGGGCTGGGCTCGGGCTCGGTGCGCTCGGACTTCACGCACGCCGTGAGCGATACGCCGAGCAGGGTGCCAAGGATGAGCCCGAGGTGGTGAGAACGCAGGTGCATGGCTGACCTCCAGGCTAGCCGCCGTAACCCTCTTGGCGACCGGCTTCAATCGGCCAGTGGTGGGCGCTGGCGCACGCCTGGCCGGCGCGCCTCGGCGCGCGCCCCGGCCTTCAGCGCGCCGCGCGGTACCGCTCTGGGAGGGTGACGCTGCGGCTGACGGCAGCGCTGGCGAGGCGGCAGGTGCCCTTCTTCGTCTTCTCACAGTCTCCGCTGATGGTGCGGAGCGCGACGGTGAAGTTCTCGCCCTTGACCACCTCCAGGCGCTCCAGCTTGGGGTGGCCACTCCAGCGCAGCTCCCAGCGGCCCTCGGTCAGCGTCACCGTCTTGCGCTGGGTGCCCTTGGCGTCGTCCAGCGCCACCTCCACCCGCGACCGCCCGTCACTCCCGGTGAGCACCTGGCCCGAGCTGGGGATAGGGGTGAGCACGACGCTGGCGCCACCGTCGGCGTCGGCGCGCTTGGCCCGACAGACGCGCTTGTCCTTCTTGGTCTCGGAGGGCTCCACGTGCAGGTAGCAGCCGGTCGTCTGGCGATGCAGGTGGCTGATGGTCACGTCAGCTTGCCCGACGACGGGCTCGAGCGAGCTGGGTGGCTCCGTGCCGCTCCCCACACCGCTGACGGCGAGCACTCCGAGGGCCAGGGCGACGGCGAGGGGACGGTGCAGCATGAGGCAGGTTCTCACTCCGGGCGGGTGCCGATAGCGCCGCCCAAGGCGTTGGACGGACCGCGGGCGTATCTATTCACGCGCGCCCGCAGGGGCAAGCGACACCCCCGCGGGTGCGGCCGGCGCTCAGCCCCGGAGCTCGAAGGCGGTGAAGGCGTCGCCGCCTTCGTCGCGCTCCCCGGCTCGGCTCCACGCGACCCAAGGGGAGCTCGCGAGGTGCTCGCGCACGGCCTGCTTGAGGGCGCCGGTGCCGTGCCCATGCAGCACCCAGCCATGGTCTTCGGCCTGGCGGAGGAGCTGTGCGACGAAGTCGTCCAGCTTGGCTTGGACGTCTTGGGCCCGCTCACCGCGGAGGTCGAGGGTGTTGCCTTGGTGGCGCAGGGGGCTCTCCTGCCGCGGCGTGGGCCGTCGAGGGGCGCTGGCGCGGGGCGGAGCCGCCGCCTTCTGCCGCTCCACCTGGCGCACCTTCGCGAGTGGGACGCTCAGCTTCAGCGCTCCAGTTTGCACGCGCAGCTTGCCCTTGGGGAGGAGCTCCAGGACCTCCCCCTGGGTGCCGAGATCGAGCAAGAGCACCCGCTGCCCGACGCTGACCTGAGCAGGCGCGGCCGAGTCGCCGCCGCGACGCTCGGCCGTGCGCTGCTGGAGGGTGCTGCCCCAGGCGATCTCGGCCGCCGCGGTCGAGACCTCTCGCTCGAGCCGCCGCAGCTCCGCGCGCTCGTGCACTCCGCCGGCCAGCCCGCGCTCGGCGGCGGCGAGCCGCGCGCGCGCGGCGCGGACACGCGCTGTCAGCTCCTTGGCCTCGCGCTGCAGCTCGGTCTCGAGGCCACGCTCCAGCGCCGCTTCGGCGTCACGGATCTGCTCGATGAGCTGGTGCTGCTCGCGCGCGGCGGCGTCGACCGCGGCGCGCGCCTCCGCGAGCTGCTGCTCTTGGGCTCGCAGCGCGAGGACCACGCGCTCACGCTCGGCGGCCAGCTCCGGGACGAGCTGGCGCGCCCGCTCCACCACCGCGGCGGGGAGCCCAAAGCGCTCGGCGACCGCGAGCGCGCTGGAGGGGCCAGGCACCCCGAGGGCCAACCTGAACTTGGGCTCGAAGCTCGAAAAATCAAAGCTGACGCTGGCGTTGACGAACCTCGGGTCCAGCGGCGCAAGCTCCTTGAGGCGCTCGTAGTGCGTGGTGCAGATCACGCTGGCGCCGCGCCCCACGAGCGCCTCGAGGACGGCGCGGGCCAGGGCGGCGCCTTGCTCGGGGTCCGTCCCGGCCGCCAGCTCATCGAGCAGCACCAGCGTCGCGCTGGAGCAGAGCCGCAGCACCTGAGCCAGCGCGGACAGGTGCGCGCTGAAGGTGGAGAGGCTCCGCGCGAGCGACTGCTCATCGCCGATGACGGCGAGCACGCTGGAGAACCAGCCGAGCGTCGAGGCCGCGCGCACGGGCAAGGGGAGCCCCGCGCGCTGCATGCAGCTCAGGAGCCCGAGCGCCTTGAGGACGACCGTCTTGCCCCCGGCGTTCGGGCCAGACACGATGAGCGCCTGACCGGGCGCGAGCTGGAGGTCGCTCGGGACCACGTCCGGACGTTGCAGCGCGAGCAAGGGGTGGCGCATCCCCAGCAGTCGAACGGTGGTGTCCTCCGAGGGGAGGATGACGTGGGCGTCGAGCTGCTCGCTCAGCTCTGCCACGGCGGCAAGGACGTCGGCGCGCAGCACCATGGCGTGCGCGGCCTCCAGCGCCGAGAGCAGCGCGTGGCAGCGCGCCGACAGGGCGCTGAGCACGGCGGCCTCTTCCCTCGCCACGGCGGCTTCGAGGGTGCGCAGCCGGTGGCTCGAGGCGCTCAGCTCTCGGGGCTCGACGTACAGGGTGTTGCCGCTGCTGCTCGACCCCAGCACCGTCCCCTCGACGCGCAGGTGCGCGTCGGCGCGCACCGGGAGCACCCAGCGGCCATCGCGCTGAGTGGAGTACTCTCCGGAGAGCACGCTGCCGTAGCGAGCCACGAGCCCGGCGAGCTGCTTGGCGAGCTCACGCTCGGCCCCTCGGAGCTCTTGGCGAGCCGCGGCGAGGCCAGGGGAGGCAGCGTCGAGCAGCAGCCCCTCGTCGTCGATGGCGCGCGCGATGCTCGCCGCGAGCGGATCGAGCCGTGGGTCGGCGTCGAGGAGCGCCGCGAGCCCCGGCGCCTTGGCCCTCCGGACGCGCGCGTGGTCGCGCAGCGCGGCGGCGGCCTCCACGCTGCGCGCCAGGTGCCGGAGCTCCAGGCCGCCGGCCGTGCCGGCGCGCGCGAGCCGCGCGAGGGTCTCGGCGATGGGCTCCACGCGGCGGACCGGCAGCGGCGTCCCGGCGTAGCGCTGCTCGAGCGCCTCGCCCACCAGCGTCAGCTCGGCCTGGGCGGCCTCGCGGGACGTCAGGGGCTGGCGCGCCAGGAGCAGCGCGCAAGCCTCGGGCGAGCGCGTGCGGCTCGCGTAGTGCTCGAGGAGCGCCGCCCAGTCGAGCGCGGCCAGGCTCTTGGCGAGCAGCTCGCCCTCGGTGCTCATGGAGGGAGCCTCTCAGGTCGCCGCGGCGCGTGCCGCCGTGGGCGTGTTGCCAGCGCCAGCGCGAGCCTCCGTGGAGGGCGTCTGGAGCTCAGCCATCAGATCACGGCACTCTGGCTTGGTCTTGAGGTGGGCGAGGAGCACCGCCGAGGCTTCATGGAAGGTGCGCTCGTAACGGAGCCCTTCCTTCGCGCGCATGGCCACGCGCTCCCGGCCTTGCCCGAGGTCGTCTTCGAGCGCCTCGGCGTAGCGGGCGAGCTGCCCGCGGAGCTCCTCGATCTGCCGCCGGAGATCACGCGCCGTCGCCTCACGCCCCGTGCGCCGTGCTTCGCGGGTCTGCATCCACTGGCGCTTGGCCTCGACCATGGCGCTGGCGGCGCCGGCCGTCTCGTAGATGGCGCGCGTGCCGCCTCCGCTGCGCTCGGCTTGATCCGCGAGCGCGAGCTTCTCTTGCGCGACCTGCTGGGCGCGCAGCAGCTCACTGCGCGCCGTCTCTTCCTCTTCGGCGTAGGCGGCGGCGTCGCGCATGGCGCGGGACTCTTCTTGCGCCAGCTCCTCCACCTTGCGGCCAATCTCCGCGCGGAGCGCGCGCCCGCGCCGCTCGAGCGCCTCCAGCTTGCGCGTGTGGCTGGCGATCTCGCCCTCGAGCCCATTGGCCTTGGCCGCTACCTCCCAGAGCGACGCCAGGGCTTGCGTCAGCTCGGGCGGCGTGTTCCCCGAGGGGTAGGCGCGCGTCGCCATGCGAGCGAAGAGGCCGGCGCGCGCCGCCCACTCCGACACGCCGAGGGCCTTGGGGAGCGGCGGCGGCGGGGGCGGCAAGGCGGCGCCGGCGGGGGGCCCCTCTTCCTTGTCCCAGGACTGGCTGGGCAGGGAGCGCTGGAGCGCCTTGAGCTCTTCGAGCAGATGGTGACCGTCACGGTAGCGCTTGCGTGGGTCCTTCTCCAGCAGGCGCAGGGTGATACGCTCCGCCACGGGGTGACAGTCCTTGCGCACGGCGCTGGGGCGCGGCGCCGGGGCGGTGCGCTGCATCTCGAGCAAGGTCTCGCGATCCGCGGCGCGGAAGGGGAGCTGCCCCGTGAGCATCTCGAACAACAACACGCCGAGCGCGTAGAGATCGGACTGGGGCTGCGCCTGCTCGCCGCGCGCTTGCTCGGGAGACATGTACTCGGGGGTGCCGAACACCGCGCCCTTGGGCGCCAGGCGCGGGTCGTGCGCCAGCGCGGCGAGGCCAAAGTCTAGGATTTTTACGAAATCTTTCCGGCCGCCGCGGCTCGTCAGCAGGATGTTGTCGCTCTTGAGGTCACGGTGCACGACGCCGAGGTCGTGCGCGCGCGCCAGGGCGGCGCCCATCTGCTCCAAGATGTCGACGGCGCGCTGGATGGGCAGCGGCCCCCGCGCGATCTCCGAGGAGAGCGGGATGCCGTTGAGGTACTCCATGACGAGGTAGAGCTCCCCGTCGTCCGTCTCCCCGATGTCGTGGATGTCGATGATGTGCGCGTGGTCCACACGGTTGGCGGCGCGCGCCTCGCGGAGCATCCAGGCGCGCAGGTGCGTCTCGCCACGAAGGTCCGGGCGGATGAGCTTCACGGCCACCTCGCGGTCGATGAGCACGTGGCGCGCGCGGTAGACGATCCCCATCCCGCCCTCGCCGACGCGCGCTTCGAGCCGGTAGCGTCCAGCGATGACCTTCCCGAGGGCTGCGTCTTCGCCTTTTGACCGTGTGGGGGGCTTGGGGGGCGCGGCTTGAGTCATGATCGGCGGGCGCCCGCGATGACGGGCAGCGCCTTCAGCATACCTGCAACCGCGCTCCCGCAGCTAGGGTAGAGGGCTGACCACCGCGGATTAGAAGACGACGCTGAGCACCGAGAGGCGGTACTCCGTGGCCTGCTCCACCCCAAACTCTGCGACCTCCCGCGGGGAGTAGCGCTGACGCACTTCGACAGAGGGGACACTGAGGCTCAGCGCACCCTCGCCTACACCGACGAGCGCTGGCGGGAGTGCCGCCAAGGGAGCGACGGGCGCCCGGCGCGTGGGGCGACGCTGGCTGACGGGTGCAGGCTCTGCCGCCGGCTCCGCGTCCGTGGTGGCAGGCTCGGCGACGGGCTCCTCCGGCACGGGGCCATCTTCAGTGACGTCCGCGGCCGGATCATACTGGGTGGCTCCCAGCACCACGACCGTGGTCGGGATGATGAGCGCCATGCCCCCGGCTAGCATGTAGAGCGAGATCTTGGGGTCCACGGCGCCTTCGACGAAGTAGCCCCCGACGCCTCCGCCCGCTGCGCCCACCACGCCGCCCACCGCATAGGCCCACCCGGGCTTCACGCCGAACGCACCCTCCACCAGGGTGACGGCCTCGGCGCCGAGCAGCGCGCCGCCGACGATCCCTTTCCCCGTGGAGGTGGTCTCTTCGGCGAGGGCCGAGCGCGGCGCAAGGACACAGGCGCCGAGGAGGGTGGCGACGAGCAGGGACCTGTAGCTGGGAGCGACCATGGTGAGCTTCGAGCGGGAGGGTACCGCCAAGCACGGTGGAAGGGCGTGCCGAACGCACCCCAAGCCCCAGCTTGGAAGGAGGCCCACTTTACCGCTTCGTTCCTCGGTGCGCCATCCCCCTTCTCGAAGCGTGGCTGAAAAATTCTTTGTCTCCAGGCGAGGCGGGCCCCCGGCCCCCGGCGCTCGGCGCCTTGGGCGCGAGGCGCGCGTTGCCCGCGCGTTCCACGGGTGATAACAGGCGCCCTCGCCCGCGGGGCCAGGCCCCGAGAGGGAGAAAGCCCGCCCCATGTCCCACGCCTTTGCCCAGCGCCTCGACGCCGTCGCCCCCAGCGCCACCCTCGCCATGACCGCCAAGGCGGCCGAGCTGCGAGCGGCCGGCCGGAAAATCTATGGCTTTGGGGTGGGCGAGCCAGATTTTCCTACCCCAGAGTACGTGCAGCAGGCCGCGCGGGAGGCGGTCGCCAAGAGCTCCCACTACACCAACGTGGTGGGCACGCCGGAGCTGCGCGCCGCGGTGTGCGAGGCCACGGCGAGGGACCGAGGGTGGACGCCCAGCCCGGACAGGGTGTGCGTCGGGGTCGGGGCCAAGCACGTCCTCTTCAACCTGGCGCTGGCTTTGTTCGAGGCGGGTGACGAGGTCATCATCCCAGCGCCCTACTGGGTGAGCTACCCCGAGCAGGTGCGCCTGTTCGGAGCCACCCCGAAGATCGTGGAGACGCGCGCGCAAGACGGCTGGCGCCTGTCCGCCGAGGCGCTGCGGGCGGCGCTCACGCCGCGAACGAAGGCCATCATCCTGTGCACGCCGTCCAACCCCTCGGGGGCCGCGTACTCGGCGGAGGAGCTGCGCGCGCTGGCGGAGGTGCTGCTGGGGCACGACTGCTTCGTCATCGCCGACGAGATCTACGGCGAGCTCTGCTACGACGGCTTCGAGCACCACTCGCTCGCCAAGGTGGCGCCGGAGCTGGGGGAGCGGCTCGTCATCGTGGACGGCGTCAGTAAGACCTATGCCATGACGGGCTGGCGCATCGGCTGGTCCATCAGCTCTGCGGCGCTCGCCAAGCAGATCGCCAAGGTGCAAGGGCAATCCACCACCAACCCCACGGCCGTGGCGCAGGCGGCGGCGGCGGCCGCGCTCGTCGGTCCGCGCGACGAGGTGCACCGGATGCGGGAGCTGTTCGCCGCGCGGCGACGGCGCATGGTGGAGGGCCTGAACGCCATCCCAGGGGTGAGCTGCGACATGCCCCGCGGCGCCTTCTACGCGCTGCCCAACGTGGAGGGGCTCTACGGTATCCGCCACGGGGACAAGCTGCTCGCCAGCGCGGCGGACGTCAGCCTGTGGCAGCTCGACGTCTGTGGGATCGCCGCCGTGGCGGGGGAGCCCTTCGGTGCCCCCGGTCACATCCGCTACAGCTATGCGGCGTCGGAGTCGCAAATCGACGAGGCGCTGACGGCGCTGCGCGCCGCCGTGCTCGACGCCGAGCGGGCTTGACGCCAGCGCGGTCGCGCCCCCTGGTCGAAGGGCCCGCCGTGCGCTAGGGGGAGGACATGGCGCTGGCTGGGCACCCCTCGGGGAGCTCGGGCCTGCGCAGCCATCCGGCAGCCATGTCCGACGAAGCCCTCGCCTCAGCTCCCTCGACACCCCCGAGCCCCAGCGGCAGCCCACCGGCCAAGGGCGGGGTCTTGCGCGCCTACGCGGAGCTCACGAAGCCGGGGGTGACGCGGCTGGTGATGATCACCACCGCCGCTGGCGCCATCGCGGCCCCGGGCGCGGTCGATTGGCGCCGCTTCGGGTGGGTCATGCTGGGGACCACGCTGGTGGTGGCCTCCGCCAACAGCCTGAACATGTACATCGAGCGCAACGGGGACGCCGTGATGGAGCGCACCCGGGGGCGCCCCATTCCTTCGGGGCGCATCAGCCCGCGCGCGGCTTGGGTGTTCGGGGTGCTCACGGGCGTCGTGGGGCTGCTCATCGAGTCTTTCCTGCTGGACTGGCTCACGGGGCTGGTCGCCGCCGTGGCGCTCACCAGCTACGTGCTGGCGTACACACCGCTCAAGCGGGTGACGCCGCTGGCGCTGCAGGTGGGCGCCGTGCCGGGCGCGCTGCCCCCCGTCATCGGCTGGGTCGCCATGACGGGCAGCATCGGCGCCGGCGCGGTGGCGCTCTTCGTGCTGATGTTCGTGTGGCAGCTCCCGCATTTTTTGGCCATCACGCTCTTCCGGCAGCGAGAGTACGAAAAGGCGGGGATTCGCGTCCTGCCGGCGGTGCGCGGGGTCGCGCAGACCAAGGCGGAGATCATTGTTTATTCGCTGCTGCTCGTCGCGGCCAGCCTCGCGCCGCTCGCGGCCGGCATCGGGCACGACGCCTACCTGTCCCTCGCGCTCGCCAGCGGCGCCGGCTTCTTCGCCTTCAGCCTGTTCGGGCTCGAGGGGAGCGCGGGGGACCGCTGGGCGCGCTCGCTCTTCTTCGCCTCCATGCCTCACCTGGTGCTGGTCATGGGCGCGCTCGTGTGGGTGGCGAGCTGAGCCATGCAGGCGCCGCTCGTGAGCATGCGCTGGTGGGCTTGGGGGGTGTTCGTGATCGTGTGCTTTGGGATCCCGCTGCTCGCGCGCGCCTTGAGCCAGGGCTGAGCGTGGGGGGCGCCGCGGAGGGCGCGCCTAGCGCAGCGGTAGGGTGCGCACCCAGAGCACGATCAGCTCCACGTCCTGCTCGGAGAGGTTGGCGCCGTGCGGCGGCATGGCGCCTCGGCCGTGACGGATGACGTGCTTCAGCTCCTCGTCGCTCAGGCGCGCCTGCAGGGCGCGGTCGGAGAGGTCCGCGGGGGTGCGCGCCAGGCGCGCGGCCGCGGCCGCCCCCGTGTCGCCCCGTGGTCCATGGCAGCCGGAGCAGGCGCGGAGGTAGGCGCTCTCGGCGCGCTGCAGCTGGGTGCGAGGTGGTGCGTTGCAGCCGGCGAGCAGCGCGAGGGTGGGGAGCAGCAGAGACGATGCGCGCACGGGTCAGCGCATAGGCAAGAGCGCGCGCGGTGGGAAGCCCTCGGGCGCGCCCAGGGGCGAGCCGCGCGGCTCAGGCGGAGGCCGTGGGGGTGAGGCGCCGAGGGTTGGAACGGGGCGCCTGGAGCGCCGCCACGGTGGCGAGGGTCATCGCGACGACGCCGCACAGGGCCATGAACGGGATGTCCAGGGCGCCGTGGCTGAGCAGCGCGAAGGCGAGGGCGCCGCGCGCGGCGCGCTGCTCACGGCGCGCGCCCGGCAGGCCCACGAGCGCGCCGCAGAGGAGGACGGTGGCCACCTCCAGGGTGATGCGGAGCGGGAGGCCCGTGAGCGGCGCCGGGTGCCGCGCCAGGCCGAGGACGGCGCGGCGGACCAAGACCGCGCCCAGGGAGGCGCTGTCGAGGCCGCCCGCCGTGACCGCTCGCGTGAGCCCGAGCGCCGTCAGGAGCGTCAGGGGTGCGGCGAGCGCGAGCAGCCGCCACCGCGGCGCCGCCAGCCAGGCGGCAGCCACGACGACGGCGACGACGTCGAGCGCGAAGGCGGCGGTCGCGAGGAGCCGCGCTCGCTCGAAGAGCCCCGGCAGCGCCGCCTCACTGGCGCGCAGCGCGAGCCCCCGGGAGGTCAGCGCGACGACGCCGCTCAGGGCCGTGAGCGCGAGCGCCAAGCCCACCCCGCGCGTCGCCGCGCGCGCGAGCAGCGGAGGAGCGGTGGCGAGCAGCAGCAGCGCCGTGGTGAGGGCCAAGGCGGCGATCACCAGGGTGTCGAGCTGGGTGAAGGGAGACAAGAAGACCAGCGTGCAAGCACCCGTGCCGAGGGGCACCAAGGCCAAGCGAAAGCCCGCGGGGAGCTGCGCGCTCGACAAGAGCTGCAGCAACGTCTTGACGCAGTAGGCGCCGAGCAGCACCAAGCCGAGCGCGGAGGTGAAGCTCGACAGCGTCGTGATGGCGTCGATGATGGGGGTCAACCCCGTCCGGAGGCCGCGCAGCGCGGGGATGAGCGCCCGGCTGAGCAGGGTAGCGAGCAGCGCCAAGCCGAGGCCGAGGCCAAGCAGCGCCCCAGCGGGCTCACGCAGGCCAGGGGCGCCGAGCGGGGGCGAGGCGGTGGAGGGCGTGACGTTCAAGGCGGCTCCAGGGCCAACGCTACACCAAGCGCCTCGGCGTACGTACCTCAGCCGCGTGGCGGCGTGCCCGAGCGTACCCCGGTCCGCGGCGAGCGGGGGCGCTCGCGAGCTCCCGTGGTGGTGGTCTCCGAGTCCCGCGGTGTATCAGCGGGGGGAGAGACCTTGGGGGGGACGCTGCGCGGCGGCAGCTTGAGCAGGAAGGGACGCGCGAAATACGTGGAGCAAGCGTAGTTGCGGTCTCGGTAGAACTCCCAGTGCAGGTAGACGTTGCCGTCCGGGGAGACGATGGCCGCCGGGGGAGCGCCGAAGGGCGCCGCCCGTGAGACCGCTTCGAGCGCCGCGACGTCGAAGGCCGTGACGCCGCTGGCGCGGGTGACGCCCAGCTTGACGAGCCTGCCGTCCTCCCGCGACACCACGATCTCCACGTTGGTGCGAAGCTCGGGCTGATTGAGTGGGTGTGAGGCAGGCAGCGCGTCGAGGGAGTCGAGGAACGAGTCCGCGAAGAGGGGGTGGAGCCGCTGGTGGATGTCGTTGAGGTAGCTGGCGAACGGCACCCTCGCGGTGTTGAGCGCCGTCTGATTGCCCGGCTTGACGCTGGCGACGTAGTTCTCGATGGCGGCGCGCCACTTCTCGAGGCCCACCGGCTTCCACGACCCACGGTGCGCGCTCTTGCGGCGCTCGGTGTCCGAGCGGCGCTCGCGCTCGAGCTGATCGCGCCCGATGCTGGAGAGGGCCGCGCGCGGGGAGAGGTTGAGGTTCATGCCTCCCAGGCTGGTCCCCGAGGCTCCGAGCCCGAGCAGCCCGAGCGCGTCAGGGCGGCCCTTCGGGGGAGGCAGTCGCTTCTTGCGGGCACGCCGCGCCCGCTGGCCCTGCTGCCCTTCGCGGGCCGCCGCCACCACGCTGGTGCCTTGCTCGGTGTTGACCGTCTCGGCGGTCTTGTCCAGGGCCTCACGCCTGGCGCGCGCGCTGACGCTCTGCTCGGCCCCGGTGGAGCCGGGGCGCGGTGCGGTTTCGCTGCCGTCTTGGGCGCCGTGAGCGCCTGGCTCGCTCGGGCGCTGGCTCTCGGAGCGTGCAGCGGCACGCGGCGGCGCTGGGGCTCGCGGGGACTCTCCCTGGCTCGCGGTGGCCTCTTCGGCGCCGCGGCGCTCCTCCGCGGAGGCTACGCGAGAGTCCTCCGCGTTGCCGGGGGCCTCCTGGGGACCGGTGGGCGCGCTGCCCGGGGTGGGCTTGGGGTCGTTGGCGTCATTGGCCGTGATCCGAGCGCGGGTCTCCTCCTTGACGTGGTTGGCTTGATCGGCGATGTGCGTCGCGTTGGGGTTGTCCGGCTGCTGCTCGTCTTCGACGTGCTGCTTGACCGCGATGCGCCCCTGAGGCTTGGCCGGGGGCAGCTCTACGGTTGGTGTGGGTGCCGCGGGAGGAGCCGGTGGAGGCTGCGTCGCCGCTGGCGGAGGCGGCGGAGGGGGGGGCGGCGCTGGCGCTGGTGGCTCTGGTATGGTCCGTGGCGCTTTGGGCTCGGGGGCAGCCTCGGGCTCAGTGGGCTCGGTGGGCTCTTGGCTCTCCGTAGGGCTTGGCGTCGCGGTGGCGGGAGGTGTGGGGCTCGGTGAGAGCGGCGCGTCTTGCTCGACCAGGGAGACCTCGAAGCCCTCGCCCTCGCCACGGACTTGCTGCCGCACGGCGAGCGCGAAGCGCCGGACGTCGATGCGCTCTTCCATGGCCTGCGACGCGCGGTCCACCCCACCACCCCCCAAGAGGTGCGCGACGATCGCCGTCGCGATCCAGAGAAAGAGGGGGATGGAGGTGTCGCGACGCATGCACGGGCTCGGGCCGCGCCCGACCTCGAGCAGTACCTACCACCCCGGGCGGGGGCGGACAAACCGCCGCGCTGGGGCCTCAGCCGCGCGCGATGGAGTCCCAGTGTTGCGCGATCTCCTCGGCCGCCCAGACGCCGTCCCCCGCCTCCTTGTAGCGGCCGAGGGTCTCCACCACCTTGTAAAGGCTCAGCTTTGCGCCGGCGACGGCCAGCACGAAGCCGCTGCGGTCGCCACAGAGGTCCGTCCCGAAGAAGAGGTGTGCCGGCGCCACGTGCTCCGGCGTCATGCTGCCCAGCTTCTGAAACATGGGCAGATCTTCGGTCATGCGCGTCTTGGCGAGGGGGGCGACGGCGTTGACGGTGATGGCATACCGCTGCAGCTCGATGGAGCAGGTCCGGGTCAGCCCGTAAATCCCCGCCTCGGCGGCGGAGGTGTTGCTTTGGCCAAAGCTGCCGAGCAAGCCGGAGACGCTCGTGGTGTTGACGATCCGCCCGCCCTCGCCCTGAGCGCGCATCCTGGCGGCGGCGGCCTGAGTGCACAGAAAGCTCCCCTTCAGAGGGACGTCGATGACGGCGTCCCACATGGCCTCGGACAGGTTGGCGAGCGTCTTGTCGCGCAAGATCCCCGCGTTGTTGATGAGCGTGTCGAGCCGCCCGTAAGCCTGGACGGCGGCCGCGACGATGGCCCTGGCGCCGTCGGCGGTGGCGACCGAGTCGTGGTTGGCGGTGGCCGTCCCGCCTGCCGCGCGGATCTCCTCCACCACCCGTTCGGCGATGCTGGCGTCTCCGCCCGTGCCGTCCCGCGCGACCCCGGTGTCATTGACGAGCACCTTGGCCCCCTCGCGCGCAAAGAGCAGCGCCGTCGCGCGCCCGATGCCGTTGCCTGCGCCGGTGACGATCACTACCTTGCCGCTCGCCGTGGTCATGGGCGGAGCCTAGCCCAGGTCGTGACGCCGTGGCGCTTCCGCGCGCGTCAGCGCGCCCTCGCTGGCGACGCATCTCGCAGGGGAAGCCGCCTCCCGGGGGCGCTACGTGGCCTTCACCACGTAGCGCCGTCGCGAAGGCCCGGCGTCAGGGAGCGGCGTCCGAGCAGCAGCGGAAGCCGAGCTCATGGCTGCGGAAGGACTGCTCTTGCAGCACGAAGTTGAAGTCGCAGGTGGTCGCCAAGGGGAAGCTGCCCGTGCCACCGCCACGCACGCGGTAGTAGGTCTTGCCGTCCACGGTGACGGACGAGCCCGTCCACTCGCTGGCGTTGCCGGACATGTCCCAGAGCCGCGCGTTGGCTCCCCAGTTGGCGTAGCACTGCGCGCCGCTGCCGGTGGGCCACAGTCCCTCCGGCGTGAGCGCGTCCGAGTCGTTGCAGGTCCCCGCCGTGTAGGTGGTGGGCGCCGTGGCGTACGACCAGCGAGCCGGTGACACCGAGCCGCCAGCGAGGCACGCGGCCTGCCACTCTGCCTCGGTGCAGAGGCGCATGGGCTGGCCAGCGCTGTTGCGCACCGCGGCGCAGGCGGCGGCCGCCGACGCGCGGTTGACGCTGGTCCACGGGATGACGTTGGGCTTCGAGCAGGCGCGCGCGCTGTCGAGCCCAGGGCTCGAGTCGTCCGAGTCCAGCCGCGAGGCCTCGTAGGCGTAGACCCAGGTGTTGCCCGTCAGCTTCACCATCGGGTCGATCCAGCCCGCGCAGGCGTGCGCGCCCGCGCCGCCGGGCCCCGTGTAGCAGGTGTAGGAGCCCGTCACGACGCGCTCGTCGATGCTGCCGTCGCAGTTGTCGTCGAGGCCGTTACAGGCTTCGTCGCGGGCGTCGAGGGGGTTGGGAGTCGCCAAGCACTCGAGCCCCGTCCCGTCCGCCTTGCAGGTGTAGGTGGCAGTCCCCGCGCAGCGACCCTTCCCTACGGAGCAGGCGCTGCCCTTCTGGCTGAAGGTCTCATCCACCTGGCCGTTGCAGTTGTTGTCGAAGCCGTCGCACTTGGTCTCCACGACGGCGAGGCTGCCGTTCGGCTGCACCTCGATGCGGGCGTCGCGCTGCTGGTAGTTGCACACCCACCCGTTGCTGCCTTGGCACGTGGGGGCAGCGCCCGCGCAAGGCCCGGTCTGCGTGCAGAAGTTGCTGACGGAGCCCATGTCGGGATCGGCCGCGTCCACCAGACCATCGCAGTCGTTGTCCTTGCCGTCGCAGACCTCCGGGCCCGTCGGGTACACCTCGCACGTCCGCTCGCAGCCGTCGCTCGCCTGGCCGTTGGGGTTACCGTAGCCGGGCTTGCACGCCAAGATGGTGCACGCTCCGGCAGCACAGCCGCTCACCGCGTTCGGCAAGGTACACACGGTGCCGCAGCGGCCGCAGTTGTTCGGGTCCGTGTTGGTGTTGAAGCCGTTGTCCACCACGCCGTTGCAGTCGTTGTCCTTCTCGTCGCACACCTCCAGCGTGGGGCCCTGGCCGCCGGCGCAGGTGATGGCGCCGCCGACGCAGCTCGTGGTGCCGGGGGTGCACTCACCGCGGCAATTGCCGCCCGGGCAGTTGGTCTGACAGCTCACTCCCACCCCGGACGGCGAGTCGTCGATGAGCCCGTTGCAGTCGTTGTCCTTGCCGTCGCAGCTCTCCGCCTGGGTGGGGAAGACCGGGCAGCGGTACTCGCAGCCGTTGTTCGGGTTGTTGTCGAGGTCTTTGTAGCCCGCGGTGCAGGTCACCACCGTGCACTTGCCGGCGGAGCAGCCCGCCGTGGCGGTGCCGGGCAGGTTGCACACGTTGCCGCACGCGCCGCAGTGGCTGGGGTTGGTCTGGGTGTTGAAGCCCTCGTCGATGAGCCCGTCGCAGTCGTCGTCGAGGCCGTTGCAGATCTCGGTCTTGCGGTTGGGGTGGTTGCAGGTGGGGCTCCCGGACGAGCACGACGTGACGCCGTCCGTAGCGCACACGCCGTAGCACCCGCCGGTGTTGGTGGAGATCGCCGAGGTGCAGGTGCCCGCGGCGATGCAAGGATCGGGCGCGGGGCAGCTCGAGGTGCAGCTCTGACCGAGCCCACCGACGTTGTTGTCGACGACGCCGTCGCAGTCGTCGTCCTTGCCGTTGCAGGTCTCGCCCACGGGCGGGTTGACCGGGCAGCCGTACTCACAGCCGTTGGCGGGGTTGCCGTCCAGATCCGCGAAGCCGGGCTGGCAGGCCACCACGCTGCCGCAGACGCCGCCGCTGCACGTCATGGCGAGCGTGTTGGAGCGCTGGCAGGCGCTGCCGCAGCCGCCGCAGTTGAGCGGATCGTTCTGCTGGTCGAAGCCCTCGTCGATGCGACCGTCGCAGTTCTCGTCCACGCCGTCGCAGGTCTCTTGCAGCTTCTGGTTGGGGTTGTGGCAGACGCGCACGCCGGCCACGCAGGTGTAGACGCCGCCCGTGCGACAGGCGCCGTAGCAGCTCCCCGTGTGGGGTGAGATGGCGTAGGGGCTGCAGTTGCCGCCCGCGACGCAGGGGGCCGGCGCAGGGCAGTCGCTGGCGCAGCTCCCGCCGACGTCCGAGGGTGCGTCGTCGATGGTGCCGTTGCAGTCGTCGTCGATGCCGTTGCAGGTCTCTCCGCGCTCAGGCAGCACCGGGCACGCGTACTCGCAGCCGTTGGCAGGGTCGCCGTCGATGTCCTTGTAGCCAGCGGGGCAGGTGAACTGACACTGACCGCCGACGCACTGGACGCCAGACTGGCAGGTCCGGTTGCAGGCGCCGCAGTTGAGGACGTCCGTCTGGAGATCGAAGCCCTCGTCCGTCTGTCCGTCGCAGTCGTTGTCGAGGCCATCACAGATCTCCGGCGTGGGGCCGATGCCGCCGACACACACGATCCCAGTGCCCGTGCTGGTGCACGCGGTGAGACCAGGGCGACACTCCCCCTCGCACTGCCCGCCGGGGCAGGGGGCCGTGCAGGAGATCCCTGCGCCGGGCTGTCCGTTGTCGATGGCGCCGTCGCAGTCGTCGTCCACGCCGTTGCACGTCTCCGCCACCGGAGGGAACACCGGGCACTGGTAGGGGCAGCCGCGCGTAGGATCGCTGGAGCCGCCGGGGCGCCCGTAGCCGTCCTCGCACTGGTACACGCACTGCCCGGCGGCGCAGGCCTTGGTGGAGTGCTCGAGATCAGGGCAGGGGTTGTTGCAGGCGCCGCAGTGGTCGACGTCGTTGTCGAGGTCGAAGCCCTCGTCCGTCTGCCCGTTGCAGTCGTTGTCCTTGCCGTCACACACCTCGGCGCTGCCAGTGGCCTCGCACTCGCAGCTCAGCCCGTCGCCGTCGAGATCGAAGAAGCCGGGGGCGCAGGCGTCGAGCTGGCACTGCCCCGCCACGCAGGTCCCGAAGCCACCCGGGTACTTGAAGCGGCAAGAATTGCCGCAGGTGCCGCAGTGGTCTGGATCCGACTGTAGATCCACCCCTTCGCAGTTGGGGCCGTCGGCGTCATTGGCGTCCGCGTCGGCGCCGCCGTCCTCGATGATGAGCGTGCCCGCGAAGCCGCCGCTGCCGCCGCTGCCACCGCTGCCACCGCTGCCGCCGGCGTCCGCGCCGTCCTCACAGTGAAAGCAGTAGGCCTCGGTGGAGCAGCCCGTGGCGGTGCCCAGCGCGACGAGCGCCGTCCAAGCGGCGAGGGCCAGCCCCGCCGGACCCAGCCAGGTGCGCGCGCTCACTGGGCACCTCCCTCACGGCGGCGCGCGATGAGCGCGGCGCCGAGCACGAGGCCGAGCAGCGCCGCTGCGCTGCTGCTGCGGTCCGGGGCGGCGCGGCAAGCGCAGCCTCCTCCGCCCGTGGCGAGGCCCCAGTTGTCTTGCCCAGGGTTCGAGTCGCCCCCGCTGGCGCCGCCGCCGCCCGAGCCCCCGCCGCCGGAGCCACCCGCGTCCGCGCCCGTCCCGCTGGAGCCAGCGCTGCCGCTGGAGCCGCCCGTCCCCGCCGAGGCGCCGCTGCCCGCCGTCCCGCCCGTCCCTGCGGTCCCGGCGCTCGCGCCGGAGCCGGCCGCGGCGCCCGTGCCAGCGCTCCCGCTGCTCCCGGAGCTGCCGCCGGAACCGCCGGAGCCGCCCGAGCCGCCCGAGCCGCCGCTACCGCCGCTCGGTACGCAGTAGCCCTGCGGGTTGCAGTCGAAGCCGCCCGGGCAGGGGAACTCGTTGCCGGCGCAGGGGTTCGCGCAGATCCCGCTGAAGCAGGCCTTCGGATCCGGGCAGACGGCCTCGTTGTCCGCGACGCCGTCACAGTCGTCGTCCACGCCGTCGCAGGTCTCGGTCTTGCCCTTCACGGCGCCGATGCAGACGGCCGCCCCCGCGCGGCACTGGGTGGTGCCCGCCTTGCACGGCAGCTTGTCGTTGGGGGGCAGCGGCGCGTCGCAGCTCACGCCGATGGCCGGATCGTGGGCGGCGACGTCCTCCGCCTCGTCGATGTCACCGTCGCAGTCGTCGTCGAGGCCGTTGCAGGTCTCGTCGGACTTCGATTTCCCACCCACGCAGCTGAGCTGGTTGCCCGAGCAGGCGAAGATGCCGGGGCGGCACACGCCCTGGTTGCAGCCCGCGGGCGCGTCGCTGCCGTCCGGGCAGCAGCTCTTGCCCACCTCCGGCACGTCGTCGACGACGCCGTTGCAGTCGTCGTCGATGCCGTTGCACACCTCCACCTGGGGCGCCGTCTCGCCCTGGCACTCCGGGCCGCTCGGGCCGCAGCGCCGTACGCCCGCGGTGCAGATGCCGACGCCGCAGCGGCCGCTGTCGCAGCACGCGGTGCCGAGACCCGGCACGTCGTCCACGCTGCCGTTGCAGTCGTCGTCGAGGCCGTTGCACACCTCGCCCGAGGGGTTCACCGCGCCGACGCAGTCCGTCCCGCCGGGGCCGCACGCGACGACGCCAGGCTTGCACACGCCGACGCCGCACTTGCCCGAGGGGCAGCAGGCGCCGCCCACGGTGCCGCCGGGGAGATCATCCACCGTTCCGTCGCAGTCGTCGTCGAGCTGGTTGCACACCTCGAGCTGGGGGCCCACGGCGCCCGTGCACTTGAGCGTGGACGAGCCCGGGGCGCACTGCAGGGTGCCGCCGGCGCAGATGCCGACGCCGCACAGCGGCTGCCCGGCGCTGTCCGTGTACGGGCAGCAGGCGTCGCCCTTGCCGGGGAGATCGTCCACCAGGCCGTTGCAGTCGTTGTCGATGCCGTCGCAGATCTCCGTGCCGGGGAGGACCTCACCGACGCAAGAGAGCGCGCCGCCCGCGCAGCGCTGGACGCCCGCCTTGCAGATGCCGGTGCCGCACTTCCCGCTGCTGCAGCAGCTGTCCCCCGCGCCGGGGACGTCGTCCACCACGCCGTTGCAGTTGTTGTCCTTGCCGTCGCAGGTCTCCGCTGCCGGGCCGGTGTAGCCCTGGCAGCTCAGGCCGCCGCCGGTGAAGTCACACTGCTGGGTGCCGCGCTTGCACTCTCCAATGCCGCAGGGGACGCCGGGAGGACAGCAGCTGTCGCCCTGGCCCGGCAGATCGTCCACCACGCCGTTGCAGTTGTCGTCACGGTGGTTGCACACCTCGCTGGAGGGGCCAGTGCCGCCCACGCACACGAGCGTGTTGCCTTGGCACTGCTGCGTGCCGTAGGTGCAGATGCCGGTGCCGCAATTGCCGCCCGAGCAACACTGTGACCCGGCGCCCGGGACGTTGTCCACGGTGCCGTCGCAGTTGTCGTCCACCCCATTGCACGTCTCTGGGCTGGGGCCGACGTACCCGACGCACACCGCGGAGCCGCCCTGGCACTGCAAGGTGCCCGCGCGACACACGCCGGCGCCGCAGTTGCCCCCGGGGCAGCAGCTCTGCCCGAGGCCGGGGATGTCGTCCACCAGTCCGTTGCAGTCGTCGTCCAGGCCGTTGCACAGCTCGGTGGTGGGCAGCACCTGCCCGACGCAGGTGCCCCAGTTCGGGGTGCCGCTGCCGAGCGCCGCCGTGCACGCCTGCGAGCCGCCGCGGCAGAGGCCGACACCCTCCGTACCGGAGGGGCCGCCGTAGCAGGTGCGCGTCATCCCGTCGACGACGCCGTTGCAGTCGTCGTCCAGGCCGTTGCACACCTCCGCGCCGGGCTGGGTGCCGCCCTGGCACACGATGGCGCCGCTCACGCAGGCCGTGGTGCCCGGGGAGCAGACGCCGATGTTCGTGCCGCAGCTCAGGCCCACGCCGGCGGGCGAGTTGTCGATGGTGCCGTCGCAGTCGTTGTCCTTGCCGTCGCAGATCTCCGGGAAGCAGGTCTGCTGGCAGCCGCCGGGCACGTCGTCGATGATGCCGTTGCAGTTGTCGTCGATGCCGTTGCACACCTCCGTAGAGGGATTGCCAGCCGTCAGCGGCGTGCAGCTGGCGCCAGCGCCCGCCGCGCAGCAGGCCGTGGGCTGGTTCGCATCGGCCTGGCACTTCCGGACGCCGTCACGGCGGCAGGCGCCCACGCCGACCGTGCAGCCAGGTCGACAGAAGCCACCTTGGCAGGCGAAGCCGGAGCCGCACTGGGCGTCGGTGCTGCAGGTGCAGCGGCCGAGGTTGCAGCTCGAGCCCGTGGCGCAGGCGGGGAGCCCGACGCCGCACTCTTGGTAGGCGCCGAGCCCCTCGTCCACCGCGTCGTTGCAGGTGTCGTCCAGGCCGTTGCACAGCTCGAACTTGACGGTGCGGGCCACGATGTCCGCGAAGGCGGCCTCGATCTCCGCTTGGTTCTGCGCGATGGGCGCCGTGGTCTTGCCCGAGCCGCCGGCCACCGCCATTTGGTTGAGCTCGGGGACGTCCAGGCCGCCCACGTTGCCCATGCCGAGCGGGTAGATGATGGGCTTGTTGGTGTTGCCCGCACCGCCCACCGCTCGGAGGCTGGTCACCTCGTCCGACGGATCCAGGCTGCAGTTATCGACGCCGTCCGTCATGGCCACCAGCACGTAGGGGCGGCAGCTCAGCTTGGGGTCGTAGTAGGGGCTGGCGGGGGTGTTGCGGTTGTTCCAGTACTGCTCGTACCAGTCCGTCCGCATGGACCGGATGGCGCGCGCCAGCGGGGTTCCGGCATGCGGGGTGCGCAGCTCCGGATCTCGAGGCGCGCCGCCGGCGGAGCCCGTGGACGAGCAGAAGTTCTCCGTGCCGTTCATCCAGGGCAGGATGGAGAGCCCCGAGGAGGGGGCGGTGCCGATGACGACGCGCCCCCCCGTGTTCTCATTGCTGGGGCAGCCGTTCCCACCGTAGGTGAGGTCACTCGAACCTGAGAAAAAATTCGGATAGTAGTTGCCGTAAGGCATGCAGCGCCCGGACGTCGTGCCGTTGACCGGGGTGGTGCAGCACCAGGCCGTGTTGGCGCAGCTGCTGCTCTCACGGAAGCGCCCGAGCCCGAAGTCGATGAAGGCGTTCTGCGCCATGATCACGTTCGTGATGGCGCGCTTGGTCGCGAGGATGCGGCTGGGGGTGCCGGCCGCGCAGCGGTAGATCTCCTCCGCGCCGTTGGCGCGCGTGCAGGCGACGCCCGTGTTGCAAGCGAACTTCGAGCCGCTGGGCGGGGTGTAGTTGTTGTTGTTGTCGCAGTAGAGCGAGTTCTCGTCGCCGTCGCACTGCACGTTTAGGTCGTCCTGGAAGCGGAAGAGCATGGAATTGGAGGTGTCCACCAGCAGCATCACGCGCCCCTTGATGACGGTGGGCGGGGGCGGCCCGGCGAGCACGCCGAGCGGCGGCACCTGGAAGCCGAGGTTGACCACCGCGGGGTAGCTGAGGAGGTGGTGGTCCACCCGTAGGAACGCGGTGCCGTCCTCGTCGAGCTCCAGCACGAGCGGGAGCTCCCGGCCGTTGGCGTCCGCGCTGGTGATGCGGGAAATGAAGACGCGCACGTTGCCCTGCGCGTCCAGCACCGCCAGCCGCTCGTCCTCCAGGCGCTGCAGGCGCAGCGAGCGCAGCGGCTGGCCGTCCGCGTCCGCGCCGCCCAGCGCCGAGCCCAGCTCGAGCTTCCAGGAGAAGGCGTCGGGGCTCTGGGCGTCGTTGATGAGCAGCGTCTCTTGCAGCCCGTCCTTGGACGCGGTGCGGATGAGGTCGGCGCTGCCAAAGGCGCGCCGGTAGATGGCGCGGCCGTCGTCCGTCAGCTCCGCCTGCGCGTCCGCCGCGAGCTCCGGCGTCAGCCGCACCCCCTCACGATCCCCGAGCGGCTTGACGCTGAGGGTGCCCGCTGCGCTGAGCGGCGCCTCCACGTCGATGTCCAGCGCCAAGCTGGGCAGCGCGGGACGGAGCGTGAGCGCGCCGCCGCGCGGCGCGAGCCCGACCTCCGCGCGCTGGGCGAACACGCGCTCGAGCAGCGGGTGCTCGGCGGTGATGGCCTGGACCATCCCGAGCGTCTGGGTGATGGCGCGCGGCGCCGTGGCGCCGGACCCCGCGTCGAGCGCGGGATCGGAGGCGGCCTCTTGTTCTGGCGCCCCCGAGCAGGCGACGGCGGCGATGCTGCCGCTGGCGAACAAGAGGGCGAGGAGGCGAGCGACGCTGCGAGGAGCCGTGGACGGTGCGCGCATGGGAGACCCTTCGGAGGATGAAGCGCTGCGCCCAAAGCCGTTGGGCACAGATTCGCAAAGGATACCCGCAGTGGCTTCGGGCAGGGAAGGCGTGAGGCGGACAATTTTTCAGGGTGACGCTGGGCGCCCAGCTTGGCTCGGCGGCCGGCCCCGGGCGCTCGAGGGCGGGCGCCGAGTCGACCGCTCAGGGCCGGATCAAGCCCGTAGAGCCCCTGGGTTGAGCCGGCGCCCTGGCGGACTACCCTGCCGCACGTCATGACCGAGCGCCTCCTCATCACCTCCGGCCTGCCCTACGCCAACGGCCCCCTCCATTTCGGGCACCTGCTCGAGCACGTGATGACCGACCTCTGGGCGCGCTACCAGCGCCTGGCGGGCCGCCGGGTGCTGTCCGTCTGCGGGGAGGACACCCACGGCACCTCCATCATGATCCGCGCGCGGGCGGAGGGGCGGAGCGAGGAGCAGCTCATCGCGGAGATGGACGCCGCCCACCGGCGTGATCTGGCCGACTTTGGCGTTCACTACGACGCCTATGGCAGCACCCACTCCCCCGCCACCCGGCGGCGATGTGAGGTCGTGTGGGCGGCGCTGCGTCACGCGGGGCTCGTGCAGCAGCGGGAGGTGCGGCAGCTCTTCGATCCGGAGGTCGGCACCTTCCTCGCGGACCGCTTCGTCAAGGGCACCTGCCCGAGCTGCGGCGCGCCCGATCAGTACGGGGATAGCTGTGAGCGCTGTGGCAGCACCTACACCCCGGCCGACCTCGAGCGCCCTTACAGCACCCTGAGCGGCGCCACGCCGGAGTACCGCACCGCGCCCCACCTGTTCGTGGCGCTCGAGCCCCTGCGCGGGTTCCTCACCGAGTTCAGCCAGGCGCCGGGCACGCTCCAGCCGGAGATCGCGCTGTTTCTCGCCAACAACTTCCTGTCGGCGCCGCTGCGGGACTGGGACGTCTCGCGCCCGGCCCCCTACTTCGGCTTCGAGATCCCGGACGCCCCGGGACACTACTGGTACGTGTGGTTCGACGCGCCCATCGGCTACCTCTCGGCCACCGAGGAGTGGTGCGAGGCCCACGGCGAGCGCTTCGAGGACTGGTGGTGCTCGGAGGACACGCGCATCACGCACGTGATCGGCAAAGACATCGTCTATTTTCACACCCTGTTCTGGCCCGCCATGCTGAAGGTGGCGGGCTACGGCCTGCCGCGGCGGGTGCAGGTGCACGGCTTTCTCACCGTGAACGGCGAGAAGATGAGCAAGAGCCGCGGCACCTTCGTGCTGGCGCGGACCTACCTGGACGCTGGGCTCGACCCCGCGTACCTGCGCTACTACTTCGCCAGCAAGCTCGGACCGGAGGTGCATGATCTGGACCTGAACCTGGAGGAGCTGGTCACCAAGGTGAACGCGGATCTCATCGGCAAGGTGGTCAACCTCGCCAGCCGCACCGCGCGCTTCGTGCCGCGGCTGTGCGAGCAGTACCCCGAGGACGGCGGCCTGTTCGCCGCCGCCGCCGCGCAGGCCGAGGAGATCGGCGCCGCCTACGCCGGCTTCGAGAGCGGCCGCGCCATGCGGCTCATCATGGCGCTGGCCGACCGCGCCAACGAGTACGTGGCGCGAGAGGAGCCGTGGGCGCTGAAGAAGGAGCCGGCCAAGCTCGAGCGCCTGCGGGAGGTCTGCACGGTGGCGCTCAACCTCTACCGACAGCTCGTGGTGTACCTGGCGCCGGTGCTCCCGAAGCTCGCGGAGCAGACGGGCGCGCTGCTCGGCGCCCCCATCGAGCGCTTCAGCGACGCGCAGCGCCCGCTGCTCGGCGTGACGCTCGGCGAGTTCCAGCCGCTGATGACGCGCGTGGACGAGCGGCGCATCGCCGCGATGCTCGAGGCCAGCCGCCCGGCGGCAGCGAGCGCGCCGGAGCCCACGCCGCCGGCGGCGCAGGCCACAGCGTCGCCGCTCGAGGTCGAGCCGCTGGCGCCCGAGTGCAGCCTGGAAGATTTCCAGAAGATCGACCTGCGCGTGGCGCGCGTGCTCGCCGCCGAGGCGGTGCCCAAGGCGGACAAGCTGCTCCAGCTGACGCTCGGCCTCGGCGGGGACGTGACGCGCCAAGTGTTCGCGGGGTTGAAGGCCAGCTACACGCCGGAGCAGCTCGTGGGGCGGCTGGTGGTGGTGGTGGCCAACCTCGCGCCGCGCCCGATGAAGTTCGGGCTGAGCGAGGGCATGGTGGTCGCGGCGGGGCCGCCGGGCAAGGCCGTCAAGCAGGTGTACCTGCTGGCGCCGGACAGCGGCGCCCAGCCCGGCGAGCGCGTCCACTGAGCCGCTGGGCCGGGCCGGCTCAGCGCGCCGCTTGGCAGCGGGCGCACAGGCCGTACAGCTCGTGCACGTGGCCGGTGAGGACGAAGCCGAAATGTGCCGCGACCTCGCGCTGGAGCCGCTCGAACTCCTCCAGCTCGAACTCGATGACGCTGCCGCAGCCGGTGCAGATGACGTGATCGTGGTGGGCGCGCTCGAAGGCGCGCTCGTAGCGCTGCCCTTGGCCGCTGGCGCGCAGCGCCTCTTGGATGAGCCCCGCCTCCACCAGCAAGGGCAGCACCCGGTACACGGTGGCTGGGTGGACCTCCGGAGCGCCGTGGCTCCGCAGCGCCGTGAGCAGATCTTCGGCGGTGAAGTGCCCTGGGTACTGGAGCGCGGCGCGCGCGATGGCGTCCCGCACCGCCGAGCGCTTGAGCCCCCGCGCTCGCACCGCAGCGTGGAGCTGCGCGAGCGCGCGCGCGAGCGTCGGCGCGTCGAGCGCGGGGAGGGTCGCGACCCGGTGCATGCGCCGAGCATGCGCGGAGGCGGCGTGGAGCTCAAGGCTAGCGCGCTCCAGCGGGGACGCGGAGCGCGCGCCGCGCGCCCGGCACGCGCGATGACGCCGCGAGGCGCGCCTAGCCGTAGAGCGCGTGCTCGAGCGCGTAGCCCAGCACGGCGCTCGGCACGAGCTCGGCCAGCCGCTCGTGCTGCCCCTCGGTGAACAGCCGGCGCACCGCGCTGGAGGACAGCTCCGGCAGGCTGAGGCCGGGCGCCTGGGGGTGGGGGTAGCCCGCGCGCCCGAGGATGAACGGCGGCGCCAGCGCGCAGAGCTGCTCCCACGCGTGCCACTTCGAGGTCTCGTAGAGCACGTCGGAGCCGACCACGAGTGAGAAGGCGTGCTCTGGGTGGCGCGCGCGCAGCGCCTGCACGGTCTGCAGGCTGCGGCTGGGCAGCGGCAGCGCCGCCTCGATGGTGCAGAGCCGCGCGCGGCAGAGCGGCGCGAAGGCCAGCTCCGCCATGGCCGCGCGGTGCTCGAAGGCGCTCAGCGGCTTGTGGAAGGCGTGCGCGCCGACGGGCAGCGCCCACAGCTCGTCGAAGCCACCGACGGACAGCGCGTAGCTGGCCGCCAGCACGTGCGCGACGTGCGGAGGGTCGAAGCTGCCGCCGTAGAGCGCGACCTGCATCAGCTGGAGCCCGAGACCTTCAGGTGAGCGACCCGCGGCGCCAGCAGGCGCTCGCTGCGGATCTCGTGGCAGTAGCGGTCGTACTGCATCAGGTGGATGCCATGCTCGCCGTCCTCCAGCGTCATGAGCCCGAAGTCCTCGAAGCTGCCGGGCGACAGGAACCAGCGCGAGCCCACCTGCTTGACGAGCGGCTGCCGGCTCTTGCCGAACACGAGCAGGCTGGCCGGCAAGATGTCCTCCTCGTCCAGCGTGGCTTTGTCGAAGAGCAGGACCACCAGCTTGGAGTCCAGCAGCTCGATGAGGCGCGTCGCGTCGTCCGCCAGGGACTCCAGCGCTGCCAGCGCGCGGCGGCGGCGCTCGCGCTCCAGGAAGTCATCGATCTCCGGGGCGCTGGCGCGCGCGCAGCGCTCGGCCGCGCGCGCCCACACCGCGCGCTCGTCCGGATCCCCCTCCACCAGCTCCGCGGCCCAGCGCGTCACCACGGCGTCGAGGGCGTGATCGACGCCGAGGTACACGGCGCGCTCCACGCCCACCTCTTCCAGCAGGAAGCGCGCCCCCCGCTCGAGCGCGTCCACGCGGTCGTGAGCGGGTCCGAGCAGGCCGAGGCGCATCCCGCTAGCATAGGGCAATTGGGAGCGCCGCCGACAAGGTGTGATAGGTTGCGGTCTACCGTGGCGTTCGCGCGTGGGAACCTGACGCACCCCGTCGCCTTCGAGCACGACGGGGAGACGGTGCTGGCCGAGCGGGGGGAGCCCTTGGCCGTGGCGCTGCTCGCGGCGGATCGACTGCTGTTGGCGCGCAGCCCGAAGCTGCACCGGCCGCGCGGCCCGAGCTGCCTGCGCGGGGCCTGTGACGGCTGCCTGGCGCGGGTGGACGGCGTCCCCAACGTGATGACTTGCCTGCGCCCGGCGCGCGGTGGCGAGCAGGTGGAGACCCAGAACGTGCTGGGCAGCCGCGGCGCGGATCTGCTGCGCGCGGCGGACTTCCTCTTCCCGCACGGCGTGGATCATCACCGGCTGATGGCGGGGGTGCGCGGGCTCGGCGCCGTGACGCAGGCGTTCGCGCGGCGCGTGGCGGGCCTCGGGCGGCTCCCGGAGGAGGCCGCGGCGGCGCTGCCGGTGGAGCACCTGGAGGTGGACGTGCTCATCGTCGGGGGTGGGCGCGCAGGCCTCGGCGCCGCGCGCCAGCTCGAGGGGCGCCGGGTGGCGTTGGTGGACGACGGCGTGCGGCTCGGAGGCTCGCTCGCCGCGCTGCAGCCGGCGCGTGCGGCCGAGACCGTGGACGCGCTGCGGCGCCTGGGCGTTCGGCTGCTCGAGCATCACACCGTGGCGGGGCTCTATCCCTTGGAGGGCACGTCGGGGGTGCTCGCCCTCGTGGTCGGGGAGGAGCGGACGCTCGAGCTGCGCGCGCGGCGGGTGCTGCTCGCCACGGGTGCGCACGACGCGCCGCCGCCCTTCGGCAACAATGATCTGCCCGGGGTGCTGTCGGCGCGCGCGCTGCTCGGCCTGCTCCGCGCGGGGGTGCGGCTCGAGGGCAAGCTCGCCCTCGTGGGGGAGGGGCCTTACGCCGAGCAGCTCGCGGCACTCGTGCCGGAGCCCCAGCGCTGGCGCGTGGCGCTCGACGCGGTGGTGGAGGCGCGGGGGCTCGGCCGCGTGCGGGCGCTGGTAGCGCGCGAGGGTGAGCGGCGGGTGCGACGCCGGCTCGCGGTGGTGGCCGTGGACGCGCCGCCCTCACCGGCGCTGGAGCTCGCGGTGCAGCTCGGCGCGCGCGCGTCCTTCGAGCCGGCGCACGGCTACACGCTGGAGCGTGACGCGCGGGGCTTGGCGGCGCCCGGGGTCTACCTGGCCGGCAGCGTCTCCCTGCGCGGAGGCGCCAAGCTGTCCGGCGAGGAGGTCGCCCGGGCGCTGCTCATGGACGCCTGAGGCGCCCGCTCAGCCGTCCACCAAGGCGCCGAACATGGTGAGCCCACCCGTGACGAAGAGCACGTCGAAGACGAGTAAGAACTGCAGGTAGTCGCGGAGCTCCGCCAGTGGCGCGCCGTCGAACAAGGCGCGCGTGGCGGCGACGGCGGACAGTAAGGTGGGGCTGAGCAGCGGGAACAGCACGACGGCGAGCAGCAGATCACGCGCGCTGGTGCGCACCGTCATGGCGCCGAACAGCGCGCCGCTGGCGGCGATGCCGGGCGTGGCCGCCAGCGAGAGGAGCAGGAGCCCGGGCGCCACCTCCGCGGGCTCGAGCGCGTAGAGCAGCCCGGCCACCGGCAGCACGATGGCCTGCACCACGAGCAAGAAGGCGCCGATGCCGAGCGTCTTGCCCAGGAAGATGGCGCTCGCCGACAGCGGCGAGGTGATGAGCCCGGTGAGCGCGCCCTCTTCGCGCTCGCGCTGCCAGCTCCGCCCGAGGGCGAGCACCGCCGCGAAGGCGACGCTGAGCCAGATGACGCCCGCCGCCACCGAGCGCCCCGTGGCGGGGCCGCCGTAGAAGCTGAGCGACGCGAGCACGACGACGAGCAGCGCGAAGAAGCCCGCGGTGGTGACCACCTCCCCGGTGCGCAGCTCAATCTTCAGATCTTTCTCCGCCACGAGCCAGGCCTGCCCGAGCACGCCGGGGAGCCGGCGCGGCGGGGCTGGGTGGCGGGTGGGCGGCGAGCTCACGCGCGCATGCTGCCCGGTGACGCACGGCGCTGCAACGCGGGGCGCGGTTTCGCGGGGAGGCCTCGGGAGGTCCGGCATCCGTGGTAGCGTCGGCGCATGGCTGAAGTACGCATCGAGCACACCTACGACTGCAGCGAGGACACGTTCTGGAACGAGGTCGTCTTTGACCCGGAGTACAACCGCCGCCTGTTCTTGGGAGAGCTGGGCTTCCCCAAGCACGAGCTGAAGAAGAGCGAGGAGACGGACACGGAGGTGCGCCGCACCGTGGAGGTGACGCCCAAGCTCGGAGATCTGCCAGGCCCGCTGAAGAAGCTGCTGGGGGAGGGGCTCTCCTACCGAGAGGAGGGCGTCTACTACAAAGGCCAGCGCCGCTACGTCATCCGCATCATCCCCAACAAGATGGCGGACAAAACCAAGATTGAGGGCGTGATGAGCACGTCACCCGTCGGCGAGGGCCAGTGCAAGCGCCTGTTCGTGTGCACCATCCAGTGCAGCGTCTTCGGCGTGGGCGGCCTGGTGGAGAAGCGCGTGGCGGCGGATCTGGAGGCCAGCTACGGCGCCGCGGCGCGCTTCACCAACCAGTTCCTCGCCGAGAAGCGCGGCTGAGCCCAGGCGCGAGCGCGCCGAGGGTGCCACCACCGGGAGGTGTGAGGCAGCCTCGGCGCGAGCCGCCGCGAGCGGGGCTCAGGCGGCCTTGGTGGCCTTGACCTTCGCTTGCGCCTTCTTCGAGCGGCTGGTCTTCGCCTTGGCGGCAGGCTTGGCCGCAGTGGGCTGAGCGGCGGCCTTCTTGGCGGCGCGCTTGGCGGCGCGGCTGACGCTCGAGTAGTGGTCCCACAGGCGCGGGGTGGGGTAGCTCTCCAGGCGGGCCTTGTAGCCCGTGTCCTTGGTGCGCTTCTCCAGCTCCAGCGAGGCGGCGATGAGCTTGGCGCGCGAGCCGAAGTCCTTCTTGAGGGCGGTGAGTAGCTCGTGCAGCCTGAGCAGCTTCTCGTTCGAGATCCGCGCGAGCCCCTTGACCGAGTTGACCCGGTCGAGCCACAGCTCCTCCGTGGCCAGGGCGCTGACGGCCTCAACCAGCTTCGCCTTGCTCTCGAAGCGCTCTTTCACCAAAGCTAGCGGGGTCTTTTTCATTGGGGTCTCCACGGCTCGCCTGCTGCGCGAGGGAGCGCGTCATTAGCAACCTTGCCGTCGCCATGCAACCACTGCCGGCGGGGTGACTCGGGCGGCGACGCATGGTAACGCGGGCTGCCCCATGCCGCCCCGCCTGCGCTTCGCCCCCTCACCCAGTGGCTACCTCCACATTGGCGGGGCAAGAACGGCCCTCTTCAACTGGCTCTGGGCAAAAAAGCAGGGGGGGCGCTTCGTCTTACGGATCGAGGACACCGACCAGGACCGCTCCAGCCTGGAGAGCGTCCGCGCCATCTTGGAGAGCCTGCGCTGGCTCGGGCTAGACTGGGACGAGGGGCCCGAGGTGGGGGGGGACTGCGGCCCCTATTTCCAGAGCGAGCGGCGGGGGCGCTACCGCCAGCTGGCGGACGAGCTCGTGGAGGCCGGCAAGGCCTACCGCTGCTACGCCACCAAAGAGGAGCTGGACGCCGCGAGGGCAGCCCTCAAGGCGCAGGATCCGAAGGCGCAGTTCGTGTACCCCGGCTGGTGGCGGGACAAGGGGCCGGCAGACTGGCTGGAGGGGCGCCCCTTCGTCTACCGCTTCCGCACCCCGGCGGAGGGCAGCGCGCGCTTCGAGGATGAGGTGTTCGGGGTGGTGGAGACGCCCAACAGCGCCCAGCAGGACTTCGTCCTCATGCGCTCGGATGGCTTCCCTCTCTATAATTTTTCGTGCGTGGCCGATGACCACGACATGCGCATCAGCCTGGTCGGCCGAGGGCGCGATCACCTCGGCAACACCGCCCAGCAGGTGCTGCTCTACGAGGCCCTCGGCTGGGAGCCCCCTCGCTTCGCCCACCTACCCATGATGCTGAGCCCCAAGGGGGAGAAGCTGAGCAAGCGCCACGCCGCGGTGGGCGTGATGGACTACGCAGCCCGGGGCATGACGCCCATGGGGGTGCTCAACTACCTGGCCCGCTTCGGCTGGTCCCACGGAGACCAGGAGATTTTCTCGCGGGGTGAGCTGATCGAGGCCTTCGACTGGAAGAGCTGTGGCCGCAGCGACGGGAAGTTCGACGAGAAGAAGTTCTCGGACGTCGCCTTCGAGCACCTGAAGGAGCCCCGCCTCACCAGCGACGAGGACTACGCCGCCTGGGTACGGCCCTTCCTCGCGGAGAACGGGCTGACGGACGAGCAGGTGCCGGAGGGCACCCTCCGCGCGGCGTTGCCCACCATCCGGGAGCGGGCCCGGACGCTGGTGGAGGCCGCGGTGGCCCTCGACTACTACTTCCGGGAGCCCCCCGTGGTGGAGGAGAAGGCTCGCTCCAAGTTCCTCACCCCCGCGCACGCGCCGCTGCTCGCGCAGCTCCGGCAGGTGTACGAGGGCGCGCCTCGCTGGACGGCCGAGGCCCTCGAGGCGCGGCTCGCCGAGCAGGGCCTCGAGGTCAAGCTGGCGGCGCAGCCCCTGCGCGTGGCGCTCACCGGGCGCACCGCCACCCCGCCCATCTTCGACGTGATGGCGGTGCTGGGGCGGGAGCGCACGCTCGCGCGGCTCGGGCGTGGCGCTGAGCTCGCGGCCGGGTGATGACGCCGACGGAGCTGGTCCACGGGCTTGCCAAGGGCGCGCCCCCCGCCCCCGAAGGCTGGCTGGCCAGCGTGAGCCGCTGGCTGGAGTGGCCGCCCCTCAAGGCGCTGCTGCCCGTGCCGCTCCTGGCGCTCGTGGCCTGGCCCATCGTCTGGTTTTTCCGGCCCACGTGGCGCAAGCTCGACGAGGAGGCGGCGCAGGGGCGCGCCGAGCAGGCGGCCCTGGGCACGGTGGACTACCGGCCCGCGGCCGTGCTGTGCATCACCGCCGTGGTGCTCACGCTGCAGGAGTACTACGGCGGTCGGCAGTTCTTCGATCAGGTGTTGGGGCCGTGGCTGGCCAAGGCGAGCGCCGGGTCGATGCCGTGGCTCAAGGTCGACAAGTACCGGGAGCTGTACGGCTACGTGTGGTGGGTCACGGCCCGCGTGGGCGGGTACATGCTCGTCCCGCTGCCGCTGTGGAAGCTGCTCTTCCCCAAGGACAGCCTGCTCGATCTAGGCTTCAGGGGGCGCGGCTTCTTCTCCCACCTGTGGATCTACGGGCTGTGCTTGGCGGTGGTGGTGCCCGTCATGCTGCTGGTGTCCCACCAGCCGGATTTCGGCACCTACTACCCCTTTTACAAGCGCAGCTCCCGGAGCTGGTTCGACTTTCTGAGCTGGGAGGCGCTCTATTTCTTGCAGTTCTTCGCGCTCGAGGCCTTCTTTCGCGGCTGGATGGTGGGCGCGCTCCGGCGCAGCTTCGGCTCCGGCGCCATCTTCGCCATGGTGGTGCCGTACTGCATGATCCACTACGGCAAGCCGTACCTGGAGGCGCACGGGGCCATCGTGGCCGGCGTGGTGCTGGGCTCGCTCGCCATGCGCACGCGCAGCATCTACGCCGGCTTCCTCGTCCACATCACGGTGGCCTTCGCCATGGACTTCTTGTCGCTGTGGAAGCGAGGTGGGCTACCTACCCACTTCTGGGCACCTGGCTAGCCGCCCGCAGTTAAGGATTGCGAAACCGCGGCGTCTGTTCTCTGCTTCCGCCGCCCGGCGCCGAGACCCCACGCGCGACGGTGAGGAGCCCAGCGAACGTGCACGACGACACCGACAAAGAGCCTGCGTGGTCCCTCCAGCAGAGCACCGCCCGCTACCAAGTGGACGGCTGGGGCGCTCCGTATTTTTCCATCGCGGACAACGGCAACGTGGCGGTGTGCCCGGATCCGGAGCAAGGCGTCAGCCTGGACTTGTGCGAGCTGGTGGAGCACCTCAAGGCGCGTGGCCTCGCGCTGCCGCTGCTCATCCGGTTTTCGGACATCGTGCGTCACCGCATCAAGCGCCTCAACGAGGCCTTCCAGAAGGCCATCGCAGAGTATGAGTACACCGGCATCTACCGCGGCGTGTTCCCGGTGAAGGTGAACCAGCAGCGCCGGCTGGTGGAGGAGATCGTGGAGGCGGGCCGCCCGTTCGCCTTCGGGCTGGAGGCGGGCAGCAAGCCGGAGCTGTTGATCGCGCTCGCCACCATGCAGGACGTGGGCGGCCTCGTCATCTGCAACGGCTACAAGGACCTCAAGTACATCGAGACGGCGCTGCTCGCCCAGCGCTTCGGCAAGACGGTCATCGTGGTGCTGGAGCGCCTGGAGGAGCTGGATCTGGTGCTCAAGGCCTCCGAGAAGACGGGCATCCGCCCCATCTTGGGCGTGCGCTCCAAGCTCAGCGCCAAGGGCGTGGGGCGGTGGAAGGCCAGCGCCGGGGACCGGGCGAAGTTCGGGCTCACCAGCGCGGAGATCGTGGAGGTGGCCGATCGGCTGGCGCAGTGTGAGATGCTGGACTGCCTCCAGCTCCTTCACTTTCACATCGGCAGCCAGATCTCCAGCATCATCCCCATCAAAAATGCCATGCAGGAGGCCAGCAACATCTACGTGGAGCTGGCGAAGATGGGCTGCAAGATGGGCTATCTGGACGTGGGCGGTGGCCTCGCCATCGACTACGACGGCAGCAAGACGGATTTCCACGCCTCCAAGAACTACACCATCTTGGAGTACGCCATGGACGTGGTCAGCCACATCGGCGAGGCGTGCAGCAAGGCGGGGGTACCGCACCCCACGCTGGTGACCGAGAGCGGGCGCGCCATCGCCGCGCACCACTCCGTCTTGGTGTTCGAGGTGGTGGGGGAGAACACGGTGCGCTTCGGCAAGCCGAAGGAGCCGAGCCCGCAGGCGCACCGCCTCTTGCAAGAGCTGTATGAGACGTACCAGGGCATCCTGCCCAAGAACGTGCAGGAGAGCTGGCACGACGCCAGCCAGGCGAAGGAGGAGGCGCAGTCCCTGTTCAAGTACGGCTACCTCAGCCTCCGCGAGCGCGCGCAGGTGGAGCGCCTCTACTGGAACTGCTCGGAGAAGATCGCGGCCACCTTGCGGCGCGTGCGCTTCGTCCCCGAGGAGCTGCACGATCTGGAGCAGGCGCTCAGCTCCATCTACTACTGCAACTTCAGCCTGTTCCAGAGCGCGCCGGACATCTGGGCCATCGATCAGCTCTTCCCCATCATGCCCATCCACCGCCTGGCGGAGGAGCCCACCGTCTCGGCGCGGCTGGCGGACCTCACCTGCGACAGCGACGGCATCATCGATCATTTCATCGACGTGGAGGACGAGCGGCGCACGCTCGACGTGCATCCCCTCAAGTCCGACGAGAGCTACTACCTGGGGATGTTCCTGAACGGCGCCTACCAGGAGATCTTGGGGGACCTGCACAACCTCTTCGGCGACACGAACGCCGTGCACGTCGCGCTCTCGCAGGAGGAGCGCTACAAGATCCAGCACGTGATCAAGGGCGACAGCATCGACGAGGTGCTGCGCTACGTGCAGTACGATCCCGAGCAGATGGTGGAGGCCGTGCGGCGCCAGGCCGAGCGCGCCGTCAGCGCCGGTGGGCTCACCAACCAGCAGATGCGGCTGCTCATGCAGCACTACGAAGAGGCGCTGCGCTCGTACACCTACCTCACGGAGGAGTGAGGGGGCGCGCGTCGGGCGTGGGGCCGTAGGCCGCGCCGGGGTCTTCAGAGGGCGCCGCTCGGCTCCGGCGAGGGGGCGCGGCCGCCGTGGGCGCGCGCTTCCGCGCTTGACGGGCCCAGGCATCGGGGGTGTCCTCGGCGCTGGAGGTCCTCCCCATGGTGATGCAAGAGCTGGTCGCTGGAGTCAGGCAGTTCGTCGAGCGTGAGTTGTCGCCGCAGGCCGCGGCGGTGGACCGGAGCGGGGAGCTGCCCGCGGCGCTGTGGGGCAAGCTCGGCGAGCAAGGGCTGACGGCGCTGGCGGTGCCGGAGCGCTGGGGCGGGGTGGAGGTGGATCTCGAGACCTTCGGGGTGTGCTTGGAGCTCTTGGGCGGCGCCTGCGCGTCGACGGCGTGGCTCCTGCTCGCGCACACCGCGGCGGTGCGCGCCATCGTGTCGGCGGGGACGGACGCGCAGAAGGAGCGGCTCCTGCCCGAGCTGGCCTCGGGGCGCTGGCTGGGCGCCGCGATGGTGGCCACCGAGGCGGGCGGCGGCTCGAACGTGCCGGGCATCCGCACGCGGGCCACCAAGACGGAGCGCGGCTGGACGGTGGACGGCGCCAAGGAGTTCATCTCCCTCGCCGGCCGGGCGGATCTGTACCTGGTCTTGGCGCGCACGGGCGAGGGGCACACCGCGCTCGGCTGCTACCTGGTGGAGGCGACGGACGCCGGCGTCGGGGTGGGCGCGCGAGAGTCCACGCTCGGTCTGCGCGGGGTGCCCATCGGCCCCTTGAGCTTCGACGGCTGCCAGCTCTCCGCGGAGCGGCTGCTCGGCGCGGAGGACGGCGGGCTGCGGGTGATGGGCGCCACGGGGAGCTGGGGCATGTACGGCGCGGCTTGTGCGGCGCTCGGCGTCGCCGCCAAGGCGCTGGAGGAGACCACTGCCTACGTGAAGGAGCGCGTCGTCGGAGGGCACCCGCTCGCCAGCCTGGTCGGCGTGCAGACCACGCTCGGCGAGCTGAACCTGGAGCTGAGCGGCGCGCGCGCGCGCCTGGCGCAGTGTCTCGCTGAGCTCGACAGCGTCAAGAAGGGGCCGCCGCTGCCCTTGTTCCAGGCCAAAGTGGCGGTGACGGAGGCCGCCGTGCGGGTGGTGGACGGCTGCTTGCCGCTCTACGGCGCGGCCGGGTACACCTCCGCGCTGCCCATCGAGCGCCGCCTCCGCGACGTGCGCGCGTTCACCCTGCACTGGGGCAACAACGGCGTGTTCATGGACACGCTGCGCAAGGCGTGGCTAGCGTAACGCTGAGACGACGGGAGGCGGCGCGTGATGAGCGGGACCGGCTGGAGGCGTGGGGTGGGGGTGGCGTGCGTGGCGCTCGGCGTCGCGCTGGGGTGTGGTGAGAGCGCGGGCGAGCAGGAGGGAGCGGGAGCGAGCGGGAGCGGGGGAGGCAGCGGGAGCGCAGGCCGTGCGGGGGCGAGCGGGAGCGGGGGAGTGAGCGGGAGCGGGGGAGTGAGCGGGAGCGGGGGAGCGAGCGGGAGCGGCGGAGACGCAGGCCACGCGGGGGCGAGCGGGAGCGGCGGAGACGCAGGCCACGCGGGGGCGAGCGGGAGCGGCGGAGACGCAGGCTACGCGGGGGCGGGCGGGGCAGAGCGGGTGCTCCGGCTGGGGCTCGATCGGACGGGTAAGACCCTCCCTGACACCAGCTACCCCATCCCCGCAGGCGCCATTTTCCTCGCCACCACCGGGGACGACCGCAACCCTGGGACCGAGGCGGCGCCCGTGGCCACGCTCAATCGGGCCATCGCGCTGGCGCCGAGCGGAGGCGCCGTCGTGGTGCGCGGCGGCACCTACCGAGACTGGTACAGCAGCAACGGGAGCCAGAAGGTGAGCACCAGGACGCTCAGCGTGCAGGCCTACCCCCACGAGCAGGTGTGGTTCGACGGCACGGACGTGGTGCCCTCGAGCGCGTGGCGGAGCGAGGCCCCGGGCCGCTTCGTCCTGGACGGCTGGCAGACGCCGAGCTTCTGCAATGGGAAGTACTACGAGCTCCCTTACGACGCGCAGTCCGTCAGCCCCAACTCCGGACCCTGCACCCACCATGACATGGCCCTGGGCAACCCCGCCGCGGGAGATCCGCAGATGGTGTTCCAGGACGGTGTGGCGCTGCGGCAGGTGCATCGCCTCGCGGAGCTAGCGCCCGGGCGCTTCTATCACGATCAAGCGGCGCGCAAGCTCTACCTCGCGGAGGATCCCAGCGGGCACACGCTGGAGCTCGCCGCGCGGCCCATGGCGCTGGTGCTCACGGGCGACGGCTCGAAGGTGCTCGGCATCGGCTTTAGGCGCTACGCCACCAACGAGTACAACACCACCACCTCGGGCGCGCTCTACCTGGGCGGGGCGGACACCCTGGTGGAGCACTGCGTGTTCACCGAGCAGGCCGCGCAGGGGATGCACCTGGCCCCGGTGCGCGCGGTGGTGCGCCGCTCCGTCTTCGCGTTCAACGGCTTCAATGGCCTGGGCTCCAACGGCCACCAGCACAGCACCGGGCAGCGTGATGGCCTGCTCCTGGAGGAGAACGTCTTTTACGCCAACAACCAGGAAGAGTACGGCGAGGGCTGCACGGAGTCCTGCGCGCAGGCCGGGGTGAAGCTGGCGCACATGGTGGGCTTCACCGTGCGGCGCAACTTGTTCGAGGGCAACGTGAAGGCGCATGGCTTCTGGTGTGACCTAGCCTGCTCGGACGGCGTGGTGGTGGAGAACACGGCGCGCGCCAACGGCAAGGACGGGCTCTTCTACGAGGTGTCGGACACGGGGCTGTTCGCCTCCAACCTCGTGGTGGACAACGGCGGGCATGGGCTCCGCATCGCCGCCGCCCACACCCGCGTGCTCAACAACACGCTGGTGGACAACGCCACCACCTGCATGTGGCTCTACGATGACAGCCGCACCTTCGGCGAGGGAGGCTGGACGGACGTGGGCCCGGACACCACGGCCCTGTCCGTGATGAACAACCTCTGCTCCGGTGAGGCGCGCTCCATGATGCTGGTGACGCGCAGCTCCAGCGCGCCTCCCAACACCGGCCCCGCGCAGTTCTTCAGCGCGCTCGACCACAACCAGTACCATCGCCCCACGCGGGGCATGATCTTGTTCAACTGGACGGACGCGGCAACCACCTACTACAAGGATTTCACGCTGTTTCAGGCGGAGCAGGGGCTCGAGGCGCACGGGGTGGATCTCATCGGCGCGGTGGATCCGTTCTTCGAGGACGCGGCTCGGGGTGACTACCGGGTCCGCGCGGGCAGCAGCGCCTCCGGTTCTGCGGTGCCCCTCCCCGCGGACGTCGCGGCGCGCTTGGGTGTCCCAGCGGGGGCGGCGCTGGATCACGGCGCGCTGCGCTGGGTGGACGACTGAGCGAGCCCCAGCGCGGCCAGGCTGGGCAGCTCCCTCGGCCCCACCACGTACAGGTACTCCTTGTTTCTCAGGTGGCTCACCCGACCCACCTTCTCCCCGCGCGGGTTGTGGATGCCGATCTGCGCGCCCACGTAGCGCTTGTAGTCGTACTCCACGGTGTGCACGACGCCGCGCCGTGAGAGCAGCCGCTCGGCCTCGGCGCGGGAGAGGTAGCCCTCGTCACTGAAGGAGAGGATGAGCCACGTCGTCTGGACGGCCTCGAGCACCTCGGTGAAGGCCGCGCTGAACTGCGGCTTGGAGTTGAACCGGCTCACGCGCTGCCGGCAGTCGAGGCGCTTGCGCGCCGCGCCGTAGGCCTCGGGCGCGTCCCAGCGCACCAGCGTCTCCCAGATGTGGTAGTTGCCCAGGTACTTGTGCTGGTTGTAGGGCGGGTCAAGGTACGCGAGATCCGCCCGAACGGTGCGCGCCGCCTCCACCGCGTCGAGCTCGAGCGCGCGCCCCTGGCCGTAGGTGGAGCGTGGGAGCAGCTCTGGCATGCGCAGCTCGAGCGGGCGGTGGGCGCGCGGCGCCCAGTCCTTCAGGAAGGCCATTTGGACGCCCGTGGTGGAGTCCACGCGGTCGGCCGCCTCCATCAGCGAGACGAGCAGCACGGCCTCCAGCTCTGGCGGCAGCGCCTTGTCGGCGATCGCGTCGCGGATGGCGTCGACGCGCTCGCCGTTGCTGGGCTGGAAGAAGCGGCTCTGCACGCAGAAGGTCTCGGTGAAGTAGCCCGCGCGCCCCGGCAGCGCGTTCAGCTCCCGCACCAGCCGCTCGGCAGGAGTGTACCAGCGCTCGCGGTCCGCCTGGACGTAGCAGCGCGCGAGCGTGGCGGCATAAGCGTTGTGGTCGTTGGCCGTCACCCGGTAGCCCTGGGCCTTGAGGGCGTGCCCCACGCGCGAGGTGCCGGAGAAGAGATCCAACACCTCACGCACCTCGGGGAGGGCCGCCACCAGCCGCGAGATGGCGGGCACGAGCAGTCGCTTGGAGCCCAGATACTTGATCACGAGGCGAGGGAGCGACGAGGTCGCGCGGGTGGTGAGCTTGGAGCGCGGCGGCCTCGCCGCGACCCGAGCGCTGCGCGCCAGCGCGTCACTGGATTTGGATCACGGTGTCGCAGCCGAGCTGGAGCTCCACGCTACCTCCCGCGCTGCCCCGGAAGCTCTGGCAGGTGGTGGGGCAGATCTGGATGGTGGTCGGCCGCGTGGGGTCGTCGTAGTACCAGCCGCCGGACGCGCCGCAGTCCCCGGCGCTGCGCACCTGGCCGATGGTGGTCGGCTGCCCTCCGCCAGGGGTGAACACGACGTTCACCTTGCCGTAGTCCAGCGTACCGCTCTGCGGCTGGGGGATGCCGTAGCTGCACGGCAGCGCGGAGCCACGGATGCCGTTGAGCGCCTGAAGGAGCTGCTGGCGCGTGGCGCTGCCCCCGGCGCCGTCCACCATGTAGGCCTTGGTGGTGCCGCCGGCCGCCGCCACGCTGTTCAGATCGCCCACCTTGTTGCCTACCCCGATGACATAGGTGGGGATGGCGGGGCTGCCCTGCGCGCCGGCTCGCGCGATGCTCACGACGTTGGGCATGGCGCCGTTGCCGATGTTGCAGGTGATGCTGTCCGGCTGGCCGTCGGTCATCAGCAGCACGACCACCTTCTCGTCCGGGTGGCTGCTGGCCCAGGCCTTGGCGTGGTTGATGGCGCCTTGGAGCGCAGGCGGGGTGGGCGTGTTGAACTCCGGACCGTGCGCGTCGAGCGAGGCGGCGATGCTCGCCGCGGCGCCGGGCAGCTCCGCAAATTCGATCTCCGGCGTCTCGTAGTCCGCGGGGCTGCAGTAGTCGTCGAAGGTGCAAAACTTGGTGTCGCCGCACTTGCCCCAGTTGCTCTGGCAGTCGCCGTTGGTCTGGCAGGGCCGGGTGAGCGCGAAGTAGTTGAGCGCCATGAAGATCCCAGCGGCCTCGGGCGCCACGGTGAAGTCCTTGAGCGCCTGGACCACGGTGGTCCAGCGGGACCCCTTCATGGACGACGATTGATCGAACATCACCATCACGTTGAGCGGCGTGGGCTTGGCCTGGCTGAAGGAGCCAGCGCACACGTCACCGTCTTGGAGCTGGCCGCTGTCGTCCGGGGAGGCCACGTCGATGAGGAGGCCCGAGTCTTGGCTGGTGCCAGCGCCGCTGCCGCCGTTGCCGGAGCTGCCTCCGCTGCCCGCGGTGGCGCCGTTGCCGGCCGCGCCGCCCGAGGCGGCGGCTCCCCCGCTCCCCCCGAGGCCGTCGTCCTCCGAGCCGGTTCCGGAGGCGCTGCAGGCGGCGATGAGAGCGAAGGCGGCGAGGGGCGAAGCGAAGGTGAAGAAGGGTGAACGTGCCATGAGATGGATCTCCGTGGGTCAGCAGCCGCAGCTGCAGTCGAGCGCTACGCTGAGGTCGTACTTGCCGTCGTTCTTGAGGTAGCTGCTGGAGGCCACCACCAGCACGTACCAGCCCTCCCCAGTGGCCTGGAAGCGCTGGGTGTAGGCGCTCGAGCTGCCGGCGTCCTCGCAGGCTCGCTCGGTGCCGCAGGTGCCAGGCTGCACGTTCCAGCTCTTGCCGATGAACATCCAGCGGAGCCGCGGGGTGAAGCCACCCGCGGTGGGGGTCATGGTGACGTCCACGCTCTCTCCCGCCAGCAGGTAGAGTCGATACGCGTGGTCGCTCCCGCCGTTGCCGCAGCCGTTGACGTACTGGCCGCCGGTGAGGTTCACGTTGGTGGCGGTGTAGCTGGCGCCGCCCACGAAGGCGCCGCGCCCGATGATCTGCGCCTCCGCGCAGCCCTTGCGGCTGGCGGAGCCGGAGGTGCAGGCCGCCGTGGGCACGCCGCAGCTCGCGCAGTCACCGCCCGTCACGCCGCCCGAGCCGCCCGAGCCCGCGGAGCCGCCCGTTCCGCCGGAGCCGCCCGTTCCGCCGGAGCCGCCTGAGCCAGCGGAGCCGCCTGAGCCTGCGGAGCCGCCCGAGCCCGCGGAGCCGCCTGAGCCTGCGGAGCCGCCTGAGCCTGCGGAGCCGCCTGAGCCTGCGGAGCCGCCCGTTCCGCCTGAGCCTGCGGAGCCGCCCGAGCCGCCCGAGCCGCCCGTTCCGCCTGAGCCTGCGGAGCCGCCCGAGCCGCCCGTTCCGCCCGAGCCCGCGGAGCCGCCCGTCCCGGCCGAGCCCGCGGAGCCGCCCGTCCCGGCCGAGCCTGCGGAGCCGCCCGTCCCGGCCGTGCCTGCGGAGCCGCCCGTCCCGGCCGTGCCTGCGGTGGCTCCCGTTCCGCTGCTTCCAGCGGTCCCGCCCGTGCCAGCGGCTCCACCGCTGCCCGCAGCGCCGCTGGCGCCTGCCTCCCCGGCACCACCGGCCTCGCCAGCGGCCCCCGCCGTGCCCGCGGTCCCGCCTCCCGTTCCGCTGGAGCCCGCGGAGCCGCCCGTTCCGCCGCTGGCGCCGAAGCCACCCGTTCCGCTGGAGCCCGCGGAGCCGCCCGTTCCGCCGCTGGCGCCGAAGCCGCCCGTTCCGCCGCTCGCAGCCACGCCGCCGGTTGCTCCGGTGTTTTGTCCCGCGCTGCCGCCGGTGCCGTCGTCCTGGTCGATGTCGTCGACGGCGGTGGCGCAGGCGGCCAAGAGGAGCCCTGCGGCAATGGAGAGCGCCAGCGCCTGGCTCGAGGTGCTGCGGTACTTCATCGCTGGATTCCCTGTGAGTGCTGAGGCTGAGGGGCGAGGTGGACGAGGGGACGCCCAGCTGGGCATCGGGAGTCTGTCACAAAGCGCGGCGCTTCAAAGCGGGAGTCGACAAAGACGACCAAGAGTTCGCGCTATCGTCGCTGATCGGCGCCTACGTCGCGTGGCTCCGTGCGCGGCTCTCCATCCCAGTCGTCATCGCACGCCCCCGCTGGAACGCTGACGCCTCGCCCCAGGGCGGACGAGCCGGCGGCGAGGTGCAGGTCGCGCCCGGCGACGCTCACGAAGTCGCTGCTGCGGGCGCTGTCCAGGTTCCCGCCCGTGGCCGCGGTGGCGCCGTCACGGCTGCGCTGCTGGTGGGAGCTGAGGTTGTTGAGCACGGTGGCATCGGTGCCGGAGAAGCGCCACTCGATGGACGACGACCCTGGTGCAAAGCTGGACCACACGGTGTTGTGGAGGATCTGAGGACCGCCGCACACCTGCTCGAGCCCAATGCCGGTGTCGAAGCCGGCGCTCGAGCTCTCGAGCGCGGCGTCGTCCACCACGATGACGTTGTTTCGGATGACCCCACCGACGGCGCCCGGGTTGGACACGCCCGGGCAGGGGACGTCACCGTAGCTGCGCCCTGGCGTCGCCGCGCCCAGCCCGAAGCCCACGCCGCGCGCGTTGTTCACGAGCAGGTTGCGCTCCACGGTGATGTCGCGGCAGCCCTTCCAGCAGTGTACCGCGTGCTCGCTGAGCCCGCTCGGGCACCAGAAGCCCTCGATGCGGTTGTCCCGGATGGTCCAGCCGCGTGAGGCGTGGATGTCGATGCCGCCGGTGTAGCAGTTGTCGCGGACGTGCGCGCGCCCGGCGGTGGTCAGCTCGATGGTGCTGCACGCGATGAGCCCATCGTCGATGAGGTGGACGTAGCTCTGTGCGTCCGGGTTCACCTTGATGCCCTGCTGCCCCGGATCCACGAGCCGCACGCGGTAGATGCGCACGCCCTGGATGGGCTTGGGGTTGGAGAACGCGGGCTGTACGTGGATGGGGTGATCGTAGGCGCGCTGGATCGTGAGATCCGCCAAGGTGACCCGGCTGGCGGACAAGGTGACGATGGACTGGCTGAAGCCGGTGGAGTAGTTGCCGTCGAACACCACGCGCGTCGCGTCCCCGCTCTTGCCGCGCAGCGTGAGGCCCTCCGTGTCCACGTAGACGTAGTCGTCCCCGGTGAAGGCGTAGGTGCCATCCTCCACCAGGATGGTGCTGTTCGGCGCAGCGCTGCGGAGCGCGCTCCGCAGCTCCGCCACGGTGCTCACCGACACCGCCCCCGCCGGCGGCGCCGGCAGGGCGGGACAGGCCTCGGCCGTCGCGCCTCCGCTGCCGCTCGCGCCTCCGCTGCCGCTCGCGCCTCCGCTGCCGCTCGCGCCTCCGCTGCCGCTCGCGCCTCCGCTGCCGCTCGCGCCTCCGCTGCCGCTCGCGCCTCCGCTGCCGCTCGCGCCTCCGCTGCCGCTCGC
>CAUJEM010000074.1 GCA_963169915.1 Myxococcota bacterium | reverse complement strand
GGGCTTTCGCCCAGCGTGGGTCACGGGCTCGAGCGCGGGCGCGCTCGTGGGGGGCCTCTGGGCCTCGGGGCTCGCCGCGGAGCAGCTCGCCGCGGCGCTCTTCGAGCTGCGACGCGAGGACTTCTGGGACCCAGCTCCGGGCTTGGGCCTGCTGCGCGGCCAGAAGTTCCGAGCCAAGCTGCTGGCGCTGCTCGCGGCCGAGCACTTCGCGGACTGTCGCTGCAGGCTCACGCTGAGCGTCTACGACGTGCTCTCGCGCCGCACGCGCGTGCTGGATCGGGGGCCGCTCGCGCCCGCCATTCAGGCGTCCTGCGCCCTGCCCGTGCTGTTCCAGCCCGTGTGGCGTGAGGGCCGCCCGCTGCTCGACGGCGGCATCCTCGACCGCCCAGGCTTGGCGGGGCTCCCTTCGGGGACGCGCACGCTCTATCACCACCTGGCGTCCCGCTCGCCGTGGCGGCGCCGCGACAGTCCGGCGCTGCGGCTGCCGGAGCGCCCCGCCCTCACCTCGCTGGTGCTCGAGGGGCTGCCCCGCAGCGGCCCGTTCAAGCTGGAGCTCGGCCGGCAAGCCCTCGAGCGCGCGCGTCTCCTCACGCGGCGCGCCTTGGACCAGCCCGTGCAGGGGGGCGCGGTGCGCGTGGGCGCCGCGGGTGCGGCGCCGTAGCGGCGTGGCGCGCGGCTCGTGGTAGTGTCCAGGCCGAGACATGAACTCCCTCGGGCGCTGGGCGGGCTGGGCGGCAAGCGGCGCGGTGGCGCTCGGGCTCCTCTCAGGGTGTGACAAGAGCTGCACGGAGATGGGCTGCGTGGATCTGGTCCGCGTGGAGCTGACGCCCTTCGAGGTCCAGGGGGAGGTCCAGCTCAGCGTGCGCGCGGATGAAGCGCTCATCGAGTGCCGCTACAGCCAGGCGCTCGGTGAGGCGAATTGCGAGGCGCAGGACGTGTGGCTCCGGCTCGACCGCACGGCGGCGGGCGCGCTCCGCCTGCTGGGCTTCGACCTCGTCCACCGCCTTCCCGCGCGGCTGACCGTCAGCGTGACGCTGGAGGGCGCGCCCGTGGCTTCCGGCGCTGCGGCGCCGAGCTACGACGTGTTCGAGCCGAACGGCCCCGGCTGCCCACCCGCCTGTAGCGTGGGCAGCGTGGAGCTCTGAGCTCGGCCCCGCGCGGGGCGCGGCCAGCCCCGGCTCAGGACGGCGGCTGGACGATGGTGGCGCACCCGAGCCGGATGTCCATGGCGCCGGTGCCGTCCGCCTGGATGATGTTGCAGGTCTGAGGGCAGACCAAGATCTTGGTAGGGTGGTCGGCGTCGTCGTAGTACCAGCCGCCCGCCACGTTGGGGCAGTTGGCGGCGCTGCCCGCGTAGCCGATGGCCTGCGGTGAGCCGCCCGTGGGCTGGAAGGTGACGTTCACCTTATCCTTGTCGAAGCTCTGGCCGGCGGGGGGCGGCGGGATGACCCACTCGCACTGCAGCTTGGAGGACGTGATGACCGAGGTGGAGACGGCGCGGAACACGTCGTCGAAGGCGGTGGCCTGCCGACACAGATCACCGGCGACGCCGCCGGTGAGCCCGATGAGATCCTTGTAGGTCTTGCCCTCGGCCTCGATGAGATCGCAGCAGGGCGTGTTGGGTCCCGGCAGGCAGAAGATGGGCGGCGTGGCGAAGCCGATGACGCCGTGGAACTTGTAGCCCGCGTACATGGCCCCCTGCTGCAGCAGCCAGGTGTTGAAGCCGGGAGCGCGCAGGCCGTCGGCCTCGTCGTCCGTGACCACCACGAAGTGCTTGAGCGCGCCAGCGCGCATCATGGGGCTCCACTGCGCGTAGGTGCGCTGGATGACGTCCAGCGCGTCCGTGGACCCGACCACCTGGTTGACGTGCAGGAAGTGCGGCGGGTTGGTGTCCGCGCTGGGGCAGCCGCCGCTGCCGAGCGGCGGCTCGATGCACACGCCGTAGCCAGAGCCCGGATAGCTGGAGATGACGACCACGTTGACGTCGATGCCGGCGCTCAGGATGCTCGCGGAGAAGCTGTTCATCCGCGCCTGCACCATCTGCGCCTCGTCCGACATGCTGCAGGAGTTGTCCAGCGCGAACAGGATGTCGGCCGGCTGGCGCTGCGCCACCGCGGTCTGGGTGACGCCCTGGCAGGCCGCGTCTTCGGTGAGCCCACCGGTGCCGGCCGCGGCGTCCGGGGGGATGATGACGCCGCCCGTCCCGCCGGCGGCGCTCTGCCCGCCGCTGCCGCCGCCCCCGGCGCGGCCCGCGCTGCCGCTGGTGCCGCTGCTGCCGCCGAAGGCGGAGCCCTCGTCATCGTCGGCGGGCGCCGCGCTGCACGCGACGGCGCTGAGGCCGCAACCAAGCAGGACATGAACGACGAAGGTGCTGAGGCGCATGCGGGGCGTCTCCTGGCGCGGGGCGCGTTGGGGGGGCTAGGGTGTGGCTGATTTTACACGAGCCTGCGCTCAAAGCACCCGGCCCTGAACGGGGATGCGCCGGTCCACGGGACCATCGAGCGGCGGGCGCTGCATCTTGCCGAGGGCGGTCAGGCGAACCCTTGGAAAATCACGGCTCAAGCTGGCCTCGAGCTCAGCGCTGCCGCTCACGCCCAGGGCCGTGAGGTGTGGCGCGAGCTGCACGAGCCAGGGCTGGAAGTCGGTGACGGACATGAGCTGGAGGTGCCGCCCGACGGGGGCGATGGTCAGCTGCTCGGCGCGCAGCGCGACCCCGACGCTCCCCTTGCCGGCGGGGAGCAGCTCTCCGCTGTACAGCATGGTGTCGCGAAAGCGGACCGCGGCGGCCAGCTCCTCCGGCGCGAGCTCGCCGCGTGGGTAGTGGTACTCCTCCTT
>CAUJEM010000073.1 GCA_963169915.1 Myxococcota bacterium | reverse complement strand
TGCGCGACGCGGGCTCGAGTCTCGAGGTAGAGCGCCCCGATGGCCGCGCCGGAGGGGGCCTTGATGGGCACGCACGCCACCGACTTCAGCAGCAAGGCGTGCACGCTGGCGTAGCTGGCGAAGCGCGCGTCGTCACCGGCGTGCAGGCTCACCAGCGGCTCCCCCCGCATGATGACCCGCTCCGCGACGCCGCGCGAGAACTCGGCGTCCGTCCCCTCCAGCCCACCGCTCGTGCGCGCCGCGTAGATGCTCAGCGCGCCCTCCGCCTCCCGCAGCAGCACGAAGCCGCGCTCGGCCCGCAGGAGCTGGACGGCGTGCGTGATGACGCGCGCGGCGAGCTGCGGCAGATCGTGCAAGCCTGCCAGATCCGCGTTCACCTCGAGGATCCTGGCGATGGCGCCCTCACCGAGGGAGCCGTCGCCGGACGCGCGCCGCTCCGCCGCGGGCTCTGGCGCCTCGCCGCCCCAGCGCGTCCCGACGCGCTCACGCAGCGCCTGACGTCGGGGCTCGGCCCAGTAGACCTCGGCCAAGTCCCGCGGCAAGTGCGCGCCGATGTGCTCGCACACCGCGAGCGCGTCTTCGTCGTCACGGCGCGCGAGCAGCGTCTGTCCGATGGCGCGCCGAAGCGCGGCGCGGCACTCGAGCGCTCTGCACTGCCAATCACGCTGCGCGAGCGCTTGCGCTTCGGCGAGGGCCCGCTCCGCGTGCTCGAGCGCGCCGCGGGGCTCTCCCTCGAGCTGCCGTAGCTGCGCGGCGACCAGCTCCTGCAGGGCGCGATGTTCTCCCGGCGGCACGAGCGCCGCCGCCGCCTCGAAGCGACGCCGCAGCTCACTGGGCGGCAGCGCCCCCTGCCGGGCGGCCAAGAGCACGCCCTCGAGCCACGCCTCCGCGGCGTCGCTGGGCCGCGACAGCTCGAGGTAGGCGGCGCCGCAGGCCTGGTAGCGCTCGAGCGCCTCGGTGAGGTCCCCGCTGGCCGCGGCCAGCGCCGCCCTCAAGCCGAGCCACTGCGCCTGCGCGCTGGGATCGAGCAGCGCGCGCTCCTGGTCCAGCGCCTCGAGGCTGGCGGCCGCGCGCTCGCGTCGCCCCAGGTAGAGGTCGAGGTTGGCGACGTTCATGCGGGCGCTGCGCACCGTCGACAGCCGGCCGGAGCGGCGCCCCATGTCGAGTGCCCCCTCGTAGTGCAGCAAGGCGCCCGCGAGATCGCCCTTGATCTGGAGGAGCCCCGCGAGGTTGAGCCGCGCCGTCGCGATGGCAGCCGCCTCCCCGACGCGCTCGGCGGCCTCGATGGCGCGCTCGTAGGCGCGCTCGGCGGGCGCGAGGCGCTCGGCGCGCTGGAGCACCAAGCCCAGCGCCGTGGCGGCGATGGGCGCGACGCGCGCCCATCCCGCCTGCTCGGCTCGGGTGACGGCGCGCTCGGCCCGCTCGATCGCCAGCTCCGGCTGCCCGAGGAACGACCGCGCGAGCGCCTGGTACGCCAGCGCCTCGGCCGCGAGCTCATCGTCGCCGTCGAGCGCCGAGAGCCGCTCCACGGCGGCGCCGAAATCCCCCGTGCCGAGCTGCGCGCGGCCGGTGACGAGCTCCCATGGGCGCGCCATCGCCGGCGCGACCCGCGCGGCCGCGGCCAGGGGCGCGAGCCGCTCGAGCGCGCGGCGAGGCTCGCCGAGTCCCAGGTCCACGCGCGCGGCGACGAGCGCCAGCTCGAGCGACGGCGCCGAGGGGAGCTGCTCGAGCAGGGCCCGCGCCTCACCGAAGCGCCCCTGCTCGACCCAGCGCACGACCTGCTGCGCCGAGCCCGGCGGCGCCGTGGGGTGCTCCTCCGTCGCCGCGAGCACGCGCTGGAGCTGACGCTCGGAGGCGATGGCGACCGTGGCCAGCCGCTCCACGCTGGCGCGGAGCCGGCCTGGCCACCCCCCGGCGGCCTCTACGACGCGCTGCACGAGGCGCGGCGTCAAGGCTGGGATGCGCAGCGCGACGAGCGTCGCCGCCGCGTCGTCGTCGAGCGGGGGCACCTCGAGGCACTCCGCCACGATCTCGGGCAGCTCCCCCACGAGTAGGGCGCGCCCTCCTCCTTCGAGCTGCTGCTGGAGCCAGCGCTGCTGCGACCACGGCAGCGCGTCGGCGTCGTCCACGAGCAGCACCTCCGCGCGGCTCTGCGCCACGGCTCGCTCCAGCGCTTCACCGCCGCCCGCGCCCATGACGCGGAGCACCTCGAGGCCCGCCGCCCCGAGCGACCAACCGAGCCGGCGCAGCAGGGTGCTCCGTCCGCTCCCTGGGGGTCCGCACAGCGCGAGCGCGTGACCCGGCGCCAGATCGCGCACGCGCCCGAGCAGCTCCCCGGCGAAGGCGTCACGCCCGAGGATCGGCCAGAGCGGCGCGCCCTCCAGCCCCGAGGGCAGCTCGGTGAGCCCCGCCGCGCGGCGCAGCTCACACGCGAACTCGTCCGCCGAGGGGTGTCGACGGCTGGGCTCGGGGTGGGTGGCGCGGGCGATCACGTCCCCGAGCGCGGCGCTCGGCGGGGGCTCCACCAGCAGCTCGCGCAGACTGACGCCGAGCGCGTAGACATCGGTGCGTACCTCCGGAGGCTGACCCGCGAGCAGCTCCGGCGCGGCGTAGCGCGCCGTCAAGCCCAGGGCCGCGCCGGGGCCCTGCCACGCCGCCGCCAGACCGAAGTCCACCAGGACCGCGCGCCCGGCGGGCGTCACGACGATGTTGGCTGGCTTCAGATCGCCGTGGAGCACGCCCGCGCGGTGGAGCAGCGTCAGCCGCTCCGCCGCCTCGATCAGCGTTCCCAAGAGCTGCGAGCGGCTGGCTGCCCCGCGGGCCGCGAGCTGCTCGAGGCTGACGCCCGGGACGAGATCGCGCAAGAGGTACGGTCGACGTGACGCGGGCAGCCGCCCAAACGCATGGACGCGCGGCAGACCGATCCCCTCGAGGCCGGAGAGGATGGTGGCCTCGCGCACGAGCGCCTCGAGCTGCGCCTCCTGGGCTTCCGGCGCGAGCACCTTGAGGGCGAGGCGCCGTCCCTGCCGATCCTCCACCGCCCACACCTCACCCCCGCCACCAGAGCCCACGCGCTCGAGCAAGCGCAGGTGCGGGGGCAGGCGCGGTGTGATCAAGGGGCCAGCGCCGTGGGGCACCCCCGCTCAGAGACCATAGTCGGCGCCCAGGCCGACCAGGAAGCCGCTGGAGCCGAACCCGAGATCCAAGCGGCTCACGAAGTTGGCGACCGGCTTGTACCGCAGGCCGGTCTGGAGCTGGATGAGCGGGAACACCATGGGGCGCGAGCCACCATCGGCCCACGAGGGCTCGACGTAGCCGTTGTAGTGCTCGTTGTCGTTGCCGCAGTAGCCGTCGATGTCCGGGTTGCCGGGGCCACGGCACTTGACGTAGCCGCCGCTGCCGTCGCGGTAGGCTTGGTCACGCATCAGATCCCCGAAGATGAAGCCGAGCCCAAAGCCAAACCCGTAATTGAGCGCAAATTCTGGGGCAAACTCGGTGCTCCACAGGAACTCTGTCGTAAACTGGATCATCGAGAGCTGGCTCTCCACGATTTCCCAGGCCTTCTCCTCGTCCGTGCTGGACTTGAACGGCGTGGGGGCCATGGCGTAGCTGGCGTAGCTGAGGTTGAAGACGTACTCGAAGCCGTTCTTGCGCAACGCGTACTCCGGCCCGACGGAGTACGCCAGCACGGTGCGCCCGCCGTCGGCAAACAAGTTCTGCATGAACTTGGGCACGATGAGCGCGCGCCCGCGGACCCCCAAGAAGTGGTACGTCTGCCCCGGCAGCTCCACGGGTGAGCTGCCGCGCTCGGCGTCCGCGACGATCGCGTCTTCGCTCCGGCCGGAGGCCGCCGCGCCGACCGGCGCCGTCTCGGCAGCGGGCGCCAGCTCCTCCGCCGGAGGCTCCGTGGGCGTGGGGTCCACCCCTGGCGCCGCGCCTTGCGGCGTAGGGTCCACCCCTGGTGCTGCGCCTTGCGGCGTAGGGTCGACGCCCGGCGCCGGCGTCGCCGCCGCGCCCTGCGCCGCCGCGACGCCCGAGAGCGAGATCACCAGTCCACACACCGTCAAAGAAGTCAATAAGCCACGCATACGATGGAGCCTCCTCGCGTCGCCGCTCCGCCTCGGGGTAGCGGCGAGGGAGAGTGTGACACGAGCGGCAGGGCTTAGGCAAAGGCCCCGCCGCAACGGCCAAAGTAGTCGTGCTAGGCTGGCGTGGCACGCATGATCTTGCACAGCCAGCTGGTCGAGCAGACGGTCGATCGGAGCGTCCGCGGCCGGTTCCTCAAGGAATTGGTGCTCGCGCGAGGGACCTGGCCCCTGGCCATGGTGCGCAAGCGCCTCGCCCAGCCCGGCGCCCAGAGCACCCGTGACGGCGCCGTCGCCAGCCGCGCCGTGCTCCTGCTCATCCACGGCTATGCGCAGAACCGCTACGCCTTCCACCTGCCCTCGCGGAGCTGGGTCAACCAGCTCGCCCTCGCCGGATACGACGTCTTCAACATCGACCTGCGAGGCCGTGGGCGCAGCAGCGTGCTCGGGGCGCGGCGGCCCAACCACGTGCTCGACTTCATCCGCGAGGACGTCCCGGCCGCGCTCGAGGAGATCCAGCGCCTCGCCGGGCCCCAGCCGGTCTTCCTGATCGGTCACTCGCTCGGCGGCATCGTCAGCTACTGCGTCGCCAGCGACGCCCGTGAGCGCGTGGCCGGCGTGGTCAGCGTCGGCTCGCCGTACCACTTCGCGCTGGGCTCACGCTGGCTGACGGCCTTCGCGTACCTCTTCACCCGCTTCGACGCCCGCGTTCCGCTCCCCAACGCCGTGATCCCAGCGCGCAGCTACGGGCGGCTGGTGCGCGCTGCGCGCCGCGTGATGGACAGCCGCTTCACGCCGCTACCCTTCCGCGGCTTTCACCCTGGGTCGATGGAGCCGCACGTCTTGGAAGAGCACATGCGCCTCGCCATGGACCGCGGCAGCATCGCCACCATGCGCGAGATGTTCGGCTGGGCGGAGGAGCTGCGCGCGCGGCGCCACGGGAGCGATGGCCTGTTCGGGTACGCGCCGCGCTTCGAGGCGCTCGACGTCCCGCTGCTCGTCATCGCGGGCCTGCACGACGACCTGGCGCCGCCCGCGTCCGTGCGCCCCGCCTGGGAGCGCTCGCAGTCGACGGACCGCAAGTACCGGGAGTTCCCCGCGGGCCACATCGATCTGCTGGTGGGCCGCGACGCTCCCGCGACGGTGTGGCCACTCGTGGGCCGCTGGCTGGACGAGCGCGCCCGGGCCTGAGTCAGCTCGGCAGCTTGGCCTTGAGCCGCGCCAGCTCGGCCTCGAGGTTGTTGACCTTGCGCTGCAGCTCCTTGAACTGCGCCAGCGTGGGCAGGCGGAGGGTGTGCGCCAGGCGCTCGGTCTGCTCCGTCGTGAACGAGTCGATTTTTCCACGCGCTTGGAGCGCGCTCATCAGCAGCTTCATCACCTGCTCGTTCTGCATGAGCTTGCTGACCCTCGGGTCGCCCATGAGCTGCATCCCGCGCTTCTGGAGGTTCTTCTTGAGGCTCATCGTAGTAGGCCTCTATCGCCCGACGCCCTCGCGTTGGCAACCGCCAAGCGGCGCCGAGGCGCCCGCGCCGGGCGGCGGTGCTAGGCTGGCGGAGATGACGTGTCGGCTACCCGTCGGGCTGCTGCTCTTGCCGCTGGGCTGCAGCATCTCGCCCGTCCAGCGCGGCGGCGCGCTCTACGCGGAGGCGCGCTACGTCGAGGCGGCAGAGGTGTTCGAGCGCACCGAGCCGAGGCTGCCGGAGGCGTCACCACGGGAGCGGGCCAGCTACGGGGTCTACCGCGGGATGACCATGCTGGCCCTGGGCGACGAGCGCCGGGCGGCGCGCTGGCTGCGGTACGCCTACTCCATCGAGCGCCGGGAGCCGGGCTCACTGTCACCCGAGGCGCGCGCCGAGCTCGACCGCGGGTGGGCAGAGCTACGAGCGCGGCACGGGGCGGGTCATCACCACCCGGGGCAGCACCCGCCGGCGGGAGCACGGCCGTGGCCCGGAGCGCCCCAGGCTCCGAAGGGCGGCGCCTCCCCGCGCTGAACGGGTGCTCCGCGCCAGCCACGGGCCGCGAGCGGCTCGGTCGCTCACCCCACGCTGCCCTGACTCCAGGCAGCGCTCGCGGACGCCGGGGAGCGCCGCTGGCGTCGGCCTCGGGCCGGCTCCAGCGCGCCGCAGCGGCCGGCGCCCGCTGGCCTCATGGCTCGAGCCCGCTCAGCCCTTGGCGTCGCCGCGCGCGAAGATGCTGGCCACGTAGTTGAGCACGTCCGTGGCGCTCACCTCGTTGTAGCCGAAGTAGCGCATGAGCCGGCTCTTGATGATGTCGATCTTCTCCTGGGTCTCGCGATCGATGACGGCGGACACCAGCGTCTTGAGCTTGATGCTGTCCTTCTGATCTTCGAAGAGCTTCAGCTCCAGCGCGCGGCGCAGGCGCTCGTTGGTCTGCCACTCGAAGCGCTTGCCCTCCACCGCGCGCGCCCCGATATAGTTCAAGATCTCGCGGCGGAAGTCGTCCTTGCGATTGTCCGGGATGTCGATCTTCTCCTCGACGGAGCGCATCAGCCGCTCGTCCGGCTCCTCGTCCTGGCCGGTGTAGCGGTTCTTCACGCGCTCCCTCAGCGCGTAAGCCTTGATGTTGTCGATGTAGTTCGCGGCCAGTTTGTTGATGGCGTCCTCATCCGCGCTGATGGCGCGCTGCACCTCGTTCTTTACGATCTCTTCGTACTCCTGCCGCACCACCCCGATGAGATCTCGGTAGCGCTTGCGCTGCTCTTCACTGGTGATGAGCGAGTGATGGCTGAGGCCCTTCATCAGCTCGTTGAGCACCATGAAGGGGTTGATGGTGCCCTCGGCCACGTCACTCACGAGGGCGTTGGAGATCTTGTCTTGGACGTAGCGCGGGCTGATGCCATCCATGCCCTCACGGCTCGTCTCCTTGCGCAGCTCCTTGACGGTGTCCTGCGTGTAGCCGGGCAGCACCTTGCCGTCGTACAGCTTGAGCTTCTGGAGGAGCTGCAGCCCATGCTTCTTGGGCTCCTCGAGCCGCGTGAGGACCGCCCACAGGGCCGCTACCTCCAGCGTGTGAGGCGCCACGTGCCGCCCCTTCACCCGCTCCGGGCTGAAGTCCTTCTCGTAGATCTTCATCTCGTCCGAGAGCCGCGTGATGTACGGGATGTCTATCTTGATGGTGCGGTCGCGCAGCGCCTCCATGAACTCATTGTCGATGAGGCGCTTGTACTCCGCCTCGTTGGTGTGCCCGAGGATCACCTCGTCGATGTCCGTCTGCGCGAACTTCTTGGGCTTGATGCGGTGCTCCTGGGACGCCCCCAGCAAGTCATAGAGGAAGGCGACGTCGAGCTTCAGCACCTCCACGAACTCCACGATGCCGCGGTTGGCGACGTTGAACTCCCCGTCGAAGTTGAAGGCCCGAGGATCGCTGTCCGAGCCATACTCCGCGATCTTGCGGTAGTTGATGTCGCCCGTCAGCTCCGTGGAGTCCTGGTTCTTCTCGTCTTTGGGCTGAAAGGTGCCGATGCCCACGCGATCTTTCTCCGACAGGACCAAGCGCCGCACCCGCACGTGCTCCCGCACCACCTTGCCCCAGTCCCCCTGATACCGCTGCATGAGCCCCCAAAGGATGAAGCGGCTCGCCGGATCCAGCTCACCCTGGACGCTAATTTTGAAATGCTCCGAGTCCAAGCCAAGCTCCGCGATGGCGCGCTCGCGCCACTCCACGGGGATGAGCCGCAGCGGCTCCTCGTGCATGGCGGAGTCGAAGCTGTCCGACCCCTCGCTGGCGAGGCCGGTCCCGGCCAGGTTGACCCAGCGGAAGGTGTAGAGCGCGCCCTCCGGCGTCTGAGAGTAGCGCTCCACGCCACGCTTGAGCAGCCGCGCGATGGTGCTCTTGGCCGAGCCGACCGGGCCGTGGAGCAAGATCACGCGCCGCTCGGGGCCGTAGCCCTCGGCGGCGGCCTGCAGCACGCTCATCAGGCGCATGAGCGGGATGTCGAGGCCGAACACCGCGTCTCGCCCTCCCCCCTGCTCGTCCCTGAAGAAGTTGTAGCGGACGAGCCGCTTCTTGTTGTCGACGTACTCCTCGGTGCCAAAGGAGATGACCATGTCGTACAGCCGCTGGAACGCGTTGCGCGTCACCTCGGGCTGCGCCTTGACGATCGCCAGGTACTCTTCGAAGCTCCCCTCCCACGACAGATCGCGGTACCGCTCGAAGTCCTGTAGCTGGGCGATCACGGCGACCCTGCTCGACGACTCGGTGCTCATGAGGTGAGCATAGCGCGTCTCGACGGGGCGCGAGCGCGCGGGCGCTCAGCGAGCGCGCCGCGGCCGGAGCAGGTCGACCCCCTGCGCCGCGCGGCGCGCTCAGGGTGAGCTGGGGATGAGGCGGAGAGGGTTGGTGGGGCTGCCGCGGTGCAGCGCGCCGTCGCCCACCCAGTAGATGAAGCGCGACTCCGGTTGGCCGTCGAGGTAGCTGTCGAGCAGCTGCGAGGCTCCGGCGGGCGCGACCGCGGCGAAGCCGTCGAGATCACTCCCCGTCACCGAGTAGAGGCGGATGCCTTCCTGCGGGTCGGTGATGAGCTGATCGTTGGATTCGAGCTCCAGCGCCTCCGTCAGCCGCGGCGCGCGCCCCTCGTCGCTGCTGAGGATGACGTCGAATTGGCAGGGCTCCCCAGAGTAGACGGTGTCGCAGGCCACGCGGACCTTCCAGCGGCCGCCCGCCGCGTACTCCACGAAGACCCCGACGCCTTGCCCCGGGACGATGTCCGCGAGCGTGGCGTCGGTGTCGATGGTGGCGCTGGCGATCGGCGGCGACGTGGGGCCACCGCTGCTCGTGCTGGAGGCGTCGTCCCAGACGCAGCCCGCCGTGACCATGACGGCGCCCAAGAGCACCCCACCGTACCCCCAACGCCCCATCCAACCGCGAGAGAGTCGCCGCATCACACTAGATCTCCGAGAGGCTCAAGGACGGCCGCGCCCGCCGCGGCCGCGCAGGGACGGCGCCACGGTGGGCGCGCTGGGCCGCAGGCTTGGACGACGACTCGGCGCGATGGTCGCCGGCCCGCGCCCCGCGCCGCCGTGGAAGCTGGGCGCGCTGCGGTACGAGGGAGCGTGGCTCCCGCTCGAGCCCGTCCAGCTCCGCGGGGCCGGGCGCGGCTGGGGTGGCGCGCTCCTCGGGGCGCTCGGGCGGCTGGTCAGCGGACGCCGCTGCGGTGCCAGCCGCGGGGACGGCTGCGACGGGTAGCCCTGCCCTAGCGCGGGGCGCGGGGCGCGCGGGACGCTGCGCTGGAGCGGGCGCTGCGCAGGGCCCACGCTGGGCGCGGCAGCGCGCGAGGCGGGGAAGCGCCCGGCGGGGCCCAGCGGGCGCTCGCTGGAGCCGACGCCGACTCGGCCGGCGCCGCCTGCGCGGGCGGGCGCGGCGAGCGGTCGATAGCCCGCGGCGGGGCGCGCCGCCGCGACCGCGCGCGGATCTGCCGCGACGCGCTGGGTCGGGCGAGCCCGGGGCGGGATACCCGCCGACGCATAGTCGGGGTGCTGCGCCGCCCGCGCGCCGCTCGGCGTGTAGCGCCGCGTGTGGCTGGAGATGGTGCGGATCCGCGCGGGCTGATGCACGACG
>CAUJEM010000072.1 GCA_963169915.1 Myxococcota bacterium | reverse complement strand
GTCTGCTCCTCACCGATCGGCTCTACGGGCTGCTCACGGGCCTCATCCGCGCCCGCTGAGCGCCGCCATATCACGGCCGCCGCACGGCGGCCGTGATGCCATCCGCTCATTCGTTCGCCCCTGCGCGACAGCCTCCGAGTGTGGGTCGAACGTCGTGGGTGAAGGGGATGTCGTGCCGGGAGCGGGAGCGGGAGCGGGAGCGGGAGCGGGAACGGCCGATCTCGTGCCGCCGGATTGAGGCCCGAGGCGACGCGTTGACCATGCCAGGGGGGCTCCATAAGCTGCGCGCGTGTCACAGCCCAGCCCCCCCTCCGTCCCTGAGCTCCTCCCCGCCCTCGAGGCGCTCGAGCAGGTCTACGCCACCGCCCTCGAGCGCGTGAGGGCGCTCGTCACCGAGCACGGCAAGCTCTCCTCGAAGCTCCTCGAGCAGCACCAGCTCGGCGCGCACGGCCTCGCCTACCTCGCCACCGAGGTCGAGGCCTCACGCCAGCTCTACGCTTGGGTCCAGCGGCTCCAAGCGGGCGGCGCCGACGCCGCCTTCGAGCGGCGGCTCACCGGCGCCTACCTGGGCGAGGCCGTCCGGGAGCTCGTCGGCGGCATCAACCTCGGCCCCTGTGAGTCGATCGCCCTGGAGGACCTCGGCCTCTCCCGCGAGGACCTCGCCCCCCTCGCGGCGCCGCCCGTGCGCAGCCTGAGCGAGCGACACGCCAGCGGGGCGGCGCTCTGCGCGCTCGCGCGGCAGGCCGTCGACACCGGCAGCTTCGGCCTGCTCGGCCTGGGCGACGAGACCCTGGAGGCCATCCAGACCGAGTTCCGGCGCTTCACCAAGGCGGAGGTGGAGCCCTTGGCGCAAGACGTCCACCGGCGGGACGTGCTCATCCCGCTCGAGCTGCTCGAGAAGATGGCGCAGCTCGGGGTCTTTGGGCTCACCATCCCGGAGCAGTACGGCGGGCAGGGTCTCACCAAGGTGGCGATGTGCGTCGTCACCGAGGAGCTCTCGCGAGGCTACATCGGCGCTGGCTCGCTCGGCACCCGCGCGGAGATCGCCGCGGAGCTCATCCTGGGCGGCGGGACGGAGGCGCAGAAGGCGCGCTACCTCCCGAAGATCGCCTCGGGTGAACTGCTCACGACGGCCGTCTTCACCGAGCCCAACCACGGCTCGGATCTGGCGCACCTCAAGACCCGCGCCGAGCAGCAGCCCGACGGGAGCTGGAAGGTGTACGGCAGCAAGACGTGGATCACCCACGCCACGCGCGCGGACGTGATGACGCTGCTCGCTCGCACGAACCCCGAGGAGCCCGGCTACGCTGGGCTCAGCATGTTCCTCGCGGAGAAGCAGCGCGGGAGCGAGGCGGCGCCAGAGAGCCAGGGCTTCCCGGATCCCGAGATCAGCGGCACCGAGATCAAGGTCCTGGGCTACCGCGGCATGAAGGAGTTCGAGATGAGCTTCGAGGGCTTCCCCATGCCGGCGGAGGCCTTGCTCGGCGGCAAGGCTGGGCAGGGCTTCAAGCAGCTCATGGTCACCTTCGAGAGCGCTCGCATCCAGACCGCGGCGCGCGGCGTGGGCGTGGCGCAGGCGGCGCTGGAGGAGGGGCTCCGCTACGCGCAGGAGCGCCTCCAGTTCGGCGCACCCATCTTCAAGTTCCCGCGCGTCCAGCGCAAGCTCGGGCGCATGTTGGCGCGCGTGATGGCCGCCCGGCAGCTCACGTACTACGCGGCGCGCACCAAGGACTCCGAGCGCCGCTGCGACTTGGAGGCGGGGATGGCCAAGCTCCTGGCCACCAAGGCCGCGTGGGAGGCGGCGGACGCTGGCGTGCAGATCCACGGGGGCAACGGCTACGCCGAGGAGTACGTCGCCTCGCGGCTGCTGGTGGACGCGCGCGTCCTCAGCATCTTCGAGGGCGCCAACGAGATCCAAGCGCACGTCATCGCGCGGCGCCTCCTCGAATAGCCGGGGCGCGCCGGCTCGGCATGGAAAAGGTGGCGCCATCTGTGGCATAAGAGCGCCAGCGACGCGCCTCTTCCGCGCCGCGTGAGAGGTTGCCAAAGCCATGACAGTGACGCGCCCGCTCTACGGCAGAAAGCTCGAAGATTTCCGCAAGGGGGACGTCTACGCTCACCCGTGGGACGTCACGCTGGATCATGGGCTGCTCGCCTTCGCGGCGGCCAGCTTCCAGGACGCCATGCCCCCCTTCGCCAGCGAGACCTACGCGAAGGCCTTGGGCTTCGCGAGCCGCCCTGTCCACCCCACGGTGCTGCTCAACCTGGGGCTCAGCTTCAGCGTCCACGACGTGAGCGAGCAGGCCATCGCACACCTGGCCTACATCGACGTTCGCTTCCCGGAGGCCTGCTACGCCGGGGACACCGTCACCGCCAGCAGCGAGGTGCTGGACGTCAAGCCGTCTTCCAAGGGCGACCGCGGCGTCGTCAGCGTGCGGACGCTGCTCACCAACCAGGCAGGGAAGGTCGTGTGCCGCTTCGATCGGCGCGCCCTCGTCCGCGCGGGCGGCGTGGAGGGGCGCCCTGGCTCGTCGTGGCCGCAGGCCGCGCAGGCCACCGCCAGCGACGCTCACCTCCCCCCCGAGCTCCGCGCGAAGATAGCGCCGCCGGTGCGCCAGGCCGGGTTCTCGGGCTTCTTCGAGGACTTCAGCGTTGGGGACGTCATCGTGCACCAAGTGGGCAAGACCGTCGGAGACAGCGAGCACATGCAGCTCACGCAGCTCTTCCGCAACTCGCACCCCATCCACTTCGACGAGGTCTATTGCAAGACCAACTCCTTCGCGAAGACGCGCGTGGTCTACGGCGGGCTCGTCCTGTCGTGGGTGCTCGCGCTCGGCTCTCGCGACGTCGGGGGCAACGCGCTCTGGGATCTGGGCCTCGACGACGGCGCGCACCCCAACGGCACGCTCGCGGGGGACACGCTCTACGCCAGCACGAAGATCATCTCCAAAGAAGAGCATGACGCCGAGAGCGGCGTGCTCTGCCTGCGCATCGTAGGGACCAAGAACGTCACTGGCGAGGGGCTGGTGGAGCAAGGCTTGTTCGAGCCGGAGCTGAGCAAGACGGACGGCAAGCTGAGCCAGAAGGTCGTAGAGATCACCCGACGGCTCTTGGTGCGCAAGCGCCCGGGCCGCCGCTGAGCCCGGCCATGGCGGAGTACTACGTCAGGCACTCCGGCGGCGACGCGGTCGGCCCCGTCGCCGAGGCGCTGCTGGTGCGCGGCATCGGCGCTGGCAAGGTCCCGAATGACGCGGAGGTGTGCCCGGTCGGCGGGCGGGAGTGGCTGCCACTCATCAGCTTCGAGCGCTTCCAGGACGCGCTGCCCGAAGACGCCGCGCCCACTCGGGTCGTGGATTCCCCCTGGTTCGAGGCCGCCAAGGGCCTGCCAAGCCACGGGCCCGGCGTCGTGCCGCCGCCGCCGCCGCCCCCACCCCACCCCCGCCCCGCCCCACGCCACAACGAAGAAAACGAGGAGGCCCCCACCCCCGTGGTCAACCCCCAGGTTGAGTCACCACCCACCCCCACCCCCCCCCCCCCCGCCCCCATGGTGTCCCG
>CAUJEM010000071.1 GCA_963169915.1 Myxococcota bacterium | reverse complement strand
GGCGCGTTCGTCCTGCTCGGCCTGAGCATGGCGGGGCTCGTCGTCTTCCTCATCGGGGACGAGCGGCAGATGTTCAAGCCGAAGGCCAGCTACGTCACGACCTTCACGGACGTGGAGGGCCTCAAGCGGGGCTCACCGGTGCGGATGGGGGGCGTGGACATCGGGACGGTGGGCGCCGTGGCCTACGGAGAAGACGCCGCGGACACCAAGCTCTACGTCACGCTGGTGATCGTCGGGCGTGAGGCCTCGCGGATCCGCGAGGGGAGCGTGGCGCGCGTCGACAACAAGGGCCTGCTCGGCGACAAGCTCATCAGCATCACGCCGGGGAGCGCCGACAAGGAGCCCATCCCGCCGGGAGGCGTGATCCCCAGCGAGACGGCGGGCGGCATGTCGGAGATGGTCGGCAAGCTCGGCAACATCACCGCCAAGGTCGAGCAACTGATGGGCAACCTGGAGAAGACGAGCCGCACCCTCGCCGACGACGAGCTGCAGCAAGATCTCCGCCAGTCGACGCGCTCCGTGGCGGGGATCTTGAAGAAGCTCGACGAGCAGCAGGGCTACGCCGGCAAGCTCTTGGGAGATCCGGAGGAGGCCGAGAAGCTGTCGCGGGCGCTGACCAGCCTCGAGCGCACCGGGCAGGAGCTCAGCCGGACGCTGCAAGGGGTCAACGCCATCGTGCGACGGATCGAGCAGGGGCCCGGCTTCGCTCACGACCTCATCTACGAGCGGGAGGGGAGCCAGGCCCTCGGGCAGTTCGGGCGCGCCGCGGAGGAGGTGGGGCTGTCCTTGCGGGGGATCCGGGAGGGCAACGGGCTGGCGCGCGCGGTGCTCTATGGCGGGGACGGCGTCCCCACGGACGCGGTGATGTCGGACCTCGCGGCGATCAGCCACGACCTGCGGCAGGTGGTCGCGGGGGTGCGCGCGGGACGCGGCACCATCGGGGCGCTCTTGGTCGACCCCTCGGTCTACGAAGATCTCAAGCTGCTGCTCGGCAACGTGGAGCGGAACAAAACCCTCCGCGCGCTCGTTCGCTACTCCATCCGGCGTGATGAGAAGCTCGAGCCAGTCCAGGTGCGAGATCCCGCGCCGACCACGGCGGACCCGGCGCCGGGGCAATGAGCGCGGGTGGGCGGGGGACCAGCCGCGCTCGTCCGCCGCCCCCAGCGCCCCGGAAGATTTCTGGGGGACGGCGCGGACATTCTCGGCCAGCCCGCTCTATACTGAGCTTCGCATGCGACTCTTCGAGCGTCTCGGCCGCGCGGTCCTGGTCCTTGGGCTGTTTGCGGTCACGGTATTTTTTGCGCTGCACTACGACGCCAACGCCAGCTTGTGGCGTGGCATGGAGGCCGCGCACGCCGTCGCGGCGCCTGGGCAGCAGCGCGCCCCGTACGATCTGACCCAGCTCTCCGCGGTGACGGCCACGCTCGAGACCATCCGCAAGAAGTACGTGGAGCCAGAGCGCGTCAACCCGAAGGCGATGTTCCTGGGGGCGCTGGACGCCGTCCAGCGCGAGGTCGCGCAGGTCATCGTCACCCATGAGGACAAGGCGCCGACCGTCAAGGTGCAGGTGGAGACCGAGAGCCGAGAGTATCGCGTCGACGACGTGCAGGGGCCGTGGGACGTGTCCGCGCGCCTGCGTGACGTGTTCGCGTTCCTCCAGGCCAACCTGAAGGACTCCGGCACGGATCTGCGGCAGGTGGAGTACGCGGCCTGCAACGGCATACTGCGGACGCTCGATCCGCACAGCACCTTCCTCTCCCCAGACGCCTACCGGGAGATGAACCTCTCCACGTCCGGCCATTTCGGCGGCCTGGGCATCGTCATCTCCATTCGGGACCAGCTCCTGACGGTGATGCGGCCCATGCCGGACACCCCCGCCGGCCGCGCGGGCCTCAAGCGCTACGACAGGATCTTGAAGATCAACAACGAGGCCACGCTCAACATGCCACTGGACGACGCCGTCCAGCGGCTCCGTGGTCAGCCGGGCACGAAGGTCACCGTCTGGGTCCGGCGCGACGGCCCGGAGGGCTGGGAGGGGATGCGGCCCTTCGAGCTGACGCGCGAGGAGATCAGCGTCCGCTCGGTCACCTCGCAGGCGCTCGGGGGCGGCGTTGGCTACGTGAAGCTCGAGCAGTTCCAGAGCACCACCGCCGAGGAGCTCCAGCAGGCGCTCACGGAGCTCGGCAAGAAGGACAAGCTGGTGGGCCTGGTGATGGATCTACGCAACAACCCGGGCGGCTTGCTGGATCAGGCCGCGAAGGTGGCGGATCTCTTCGTCAGCGACGGCGTGCTGGTGACCACCGTGGGCGGCAGCGAGGGCCGCGACGAGAAGCGCGCGACGCCCGGCAGCAAGCCCGCCTACCCCATCGTGGTGCTCATCAACGGCAACAGCGCCAGCGCCAGTGAGATCGTCGCCGGCGCGCTGAAGAACTCCGGGCGCGCCATCGTGGTGGGTCAGACGAGCTTCGGCAAGGGCTCGGTGCAGCTCGTCTTCCCGCGAGTGACCCCGGAGGGCGCCGCGTTGAAGCTGACCATCGCGCAGTACCTCACGCCGGGAGATCTCTCCATTCAGGGCGTGGGGGTGCGCCCGGACGTGGAGCTGGATCCCATGACCGTGGACTCGCTCGAGATGGATCTCTTCCGGTCGGACGCGGCGGGGCTCAAAGAGCGGGATCTGACCCGGAGCCTCGCCAGCGGTGGTCGCCGGAGCACCGAGCAGTCCTTCTTCGAGCTGCGCTACAACCTACCGGAGAAGGAGCGCGCGCGCCTGCGCGAGCTGGGCGCGGACGCGGACGACGAATTCAGGCTGGATTTCCC
>CAUJEM010000070.1 GCA_963169915.1 Myxococcota bacterium | reverse complement strand
GGCGCATCGACGACGCCGTGGCTCTCGCTCGCCACGACCCCGCAGAACAGCCCGGCGCCTTGGTCGCGGGGCTGCGCCGCGGCGCTGGGTCGGGTGGCCTCCGCGAGGAAGCCCGGGCTGACGACCTGGTGATCGTTCCAGCGCCCGGCCTGCGTCACCAGCCGCCCGAGCTTGGCGAGCGAGGGCGCGTCGAGCTTCAGCCCCGCGAAGCCGAAGGTGTTGCCCAGCGCGTCCTTGCGCCACTCGTAGCGCGTGATGTCGAGCGGCTGAAACAGCGTGCGGGCGACGTAGCGCTCGAGCGGCTCGCCGGCGGCGCGCGCCGCCATCGCCGCGACGAGGTTGGCCCCGCGGTTGCTGTAGGCGAAGCGCTCGCCAGGAGCGTGGAGCAAGGGCGCCGCGAGGGCCTCGGCGACGAGATCGCGCGCCGCGTAGAGCGGCGCGGTGCTGACCTCGGCGCCGAGGCCCGAGGTGTGGCTGAGCAGGTGCCGCAGCCGGACCTCGCCGCGCGCCCCACCTCGCCAGCTCGGGAAGTCATCAACCACGAGGCGCTCGAGCTCGAGGCGCCCCGCTTGGATGAGCGCGCCGACCGCCAGCGCTACGACCGTCTTGGTGATCGACATCAGCTCGACCACCGGAGGGCGCCGGCCGGCGTAGTCGTCGAGGACGACCTCGTCGCGGAGCATGACGAGCAGGGAGGCCGAGTCCGCCGCCATCACGTCGCGCCGCAGCTCGTCGAGGGTCGACGCGGTGGGCAGGCACGGCGGCTCCGGGGACGCCTGCTCGGGCGGCGCCTGCGGGAGGTGCGGCGTGGGTAGGCTGGGCGGCGCACCCTCGCCAGGGCGCTGCGCGGCGGCGTGCGCGAGCGCGAGCGTCGCGGGCGGTGCAGGTGGGGCGGCGTGCGGGAGCGGCGCGCGCCCGCACGCGCCGACGGCAAACAGCGCCCCAGCGACGCACCGCGAGAGGAGAGGCCGTGCCACCGAGAGAGAGCTATAGCTCATCGCGCCGCGCCGTGGTCACCGGTTGCGCTATGCTGCCTGGCACCGTGCGGCTCCTCCTCGTCTTGGCTTCGGCACTGCTCGTGGGCTGCGAGGCCGCCTCGCCCACCCTGGCGCCCGCGGCGGAGGAGCGCGCGGCGTCTGCGCCCCCGGCCCCGCGCCGGCCCCAGTGGCTCCGCGGACCGAGCGACGGGGCGGCGCTCGCGCCGTTCTTGGCGCGCGCGCGGGCGCAAGCCGCGGCGGACGGCTACCGCCTCGTCGTGTACGTGGGCGCACCCTGGTGCGAGCCATGCCAGGTCTTTCATCAAGCGCTCGTGGCGGGCGAGCTCGACCGGGAGCTGAGCGGCGTCAGGTTCGTCGAATTCGATCTGGATCGTGACGCCGAGCCGCTCCGCGCCGCGGGCTACGCGGCGCCGATGATCCCCCTGTTCGCGCTGCCGGAGGCCTCCGGGCGCGCGTCCGCGCTCAAGATCTTCGGGTCCATCAAGGGGCCGGGCGCCGCCGCCGAGATCACGCCACGCTTACTTGGCCTATTGGCTCAGGCGAGCTCATGAGCCTCTCCATCCATCCCGGCAGCCCTCCGGAGCTGGTGGTCCACGACGGCCTCTCGCCGTGTCCGTACCTCCCAGGACAGGTGGCGCGCTTGCCCCTACGCCTCCCCACGCGTGATCTCACGCATGAAGAATTCGAAGAGCGGCTCCGCGCGGGGGATCGGCGGCAGGGGGTGCTGCTCTATCGCCCACAGTGCCCGAGCTGCCGCGCCTGTGAGGCCATTCGCCTGGACGTCGAGCAGTTTCGCGCGCGGCGCACCCACCGGCGCATCCTCGAGCGCGGCCGTCGAGCGCTGAGCATCGGCTGGGGCCGTCCGGAGGCGGACGAGCGGCGCGTGGAGCTCTACAACCTGCACAAGCAGCACCGCGGCTTGGACGCCGACCAGGAACCCATCTCGCTCGAGCACTACGAGGAGTTCTTGGGCAAATCCTGCTGTGACAGCCATGAGCTGCGCCTCCATCAGGGGCAGCGGCTCGTCGGCGTCGCCATCGTGGATCGCGCCAGTGACAGCCTCTCGGCCGTCTACTGCTACTACGATCCCGAGTGCGAGCGGTACAGCCTCGGCACCTTGGCCATCTTGCTGGAGCTCGAGCAGTGCCGGCGCTGGGGGCTACGCCACCTCTACCTCGGCCTGTACGTCGGGGGCTGTGAGGCGATGGAGTATAAAGCGCGCTTCTTGCCGCACGAGCGCCTGGTGCAGGGCCGCTGGCAGGCGTTCACGCAGCACGCGCCGCCGATGTCTGAGCGGCTCGCCGTCGGCGTGCGCCTCCACCCGAAGGGCTGAGGGCGCTCGCGCCTCAGTCGATGCTCCGCCCGTCGGGCTCCTCGAGCTGCAGCAGCGCCGCCGCGAGGGCGTCCTTCGCGCGCTCGAGGGAGGCCTTGTCGGCGGTCCATTTCTCTCTCGCGCGCTCGAGCTTCTCGCTCGTGGCCCCGAGCTGCTCCTGAGTGCTGGACAGCGTCAGCTCCGTGCCGCTCAGCCGCTCGGTGAGGGCGCTGAGCTGGGCGTCTCGCTCCGCCACGGCGCCGCGCGCTGCCTCGAGCTCCTCGCGGAGCCTGGCGAGGTCCACCTCCAGCGAGGCGATCCGCGCGTCGCGGGTCACCTCCCCCTCCTCCTTGGCTTGCTGGGTGGCCGTGAGCGTGGCGCTGGTGCTCGCGAGCTCCGCCTGGGCCTGCTCGAGCGTGGCTTGGAGCGCCTGCTCTCGCTGCGAGTGCTCGGCCGTCAGGGCGGCGGCGGCGGCGTCCTTCTCGGCCGCGAGCGCGCTCAGCGCTTGCTCCTTCTGCTCGCTGAGCTCGCGCTCGCGCTCTGCCAAGCGGCTGTCCGCCGCCCGAGCCGCGGCCTCCGTGGCGGCCTCGTGCGCGCTCGCGGCGTCCGCGAGGGCGGCGGCGTGGCCCTCTTCGAGCCTGCGCGTCGAGTCCTCGTGCGCCCGGTGGAGCGCGGCGAGCTTGCCGTCACTCTCGCGCTTGAGCTCCGCTTCGCGCTGCGCCAGCGCCACCGCCGCCGCGCTGGCGGCCTCGGCCAGGGCCTCGGCCTGGCGCTGCGCGGCGTCGGCCTCGGTCTTGGCGATAGCGGCCGCGACCGCCTCGCGCCCCGCCTCGTTCGCCGCCTCGATGGCGACGTTCTTGGCCGTCTCCGCGTCCTGCAAGGCCACGTGATGGCTGGCCTGTAGCTCCGCCTCCCTGGCGTCGCGCGAGGCGAGCTGCGCGGCGTGCTCCCGCTCGAGCTCGGCCCGCTGCGCCTCCTGCTGCGCTCGCAGCTCCGCCAGGCTGGCCTCGTGCGCGCGCTTCGACTCCGCCAGGGCGGCCTCGTGACGGCTGACGAGCTCGGCCTGCTCGGCGTCGCGCGCGGCGAGCGCGGCGGCGTGGCTCGCGATGAGCTCCGCCTCCTGCGCCTGGCGGGCGGCGAGCGCGGCCTCTTGCTCCACCCGGAGCTGCGCCTCCTTGGCGTCGCGCGCGGCGAGCGCCGCTTCGTGCTCGGCGCGGAGCTGCGCCTCGCTGGCGTCACGCGCGGCGAGCGCCGCTTCGTGCTCGGCGCGGAGCTGCGCCTCGCTGGCGTCACGTGCGGCGAGCGCCTCTTGGTGGCTCGCCTTGGTGGCGGTCAGCTCGGCGCCGCGCGCCTCGAGGTCCGCCTGGAGCTTCTCGGCCTTCTTCTTGAAGTCGTCCGCGCGCTTGCCAGCCTGCTCCTTGTCCGCTTTGGCGGCGTCCGCCGCGCGCTGGAGCTCGAGCGTCTGCTTCTCCAGCTCGAAGAGGCGATCGTTGAGGTCGGCCTTGTCCCGCTCCACCTGGATGGCGCTGTCGCGCAGCCCGATGAGCTCCTTGTCGCGGCTGGAGACGGAGTCTCGGAGATCCAAGATCTCCTTGTCCTTCTTGTTGAGCGCCTCGCGGAGATCCAAGAACTCTCGCGCGGACCCGCCCCCTGCCCGTGGAGGGACGGAGGCAGAGAGCTTGATCTTGGCCTCGTCCAGCTCCCGCTGCAGGCGCTGGACCTCGCTGTCCTTCGTCGCCGCGCGCCGTCCCGCGTCCTCCAGCTCGACGATCTGGCGGCGAGCGGCCTGCAGCGCTTCCTCGGCCTGCGCCAGCTTCTTGCCTTGGCGCTCGAGCTCCTCTTTGTAGCGCGTGGCCTCGCCGCTCTCCGCGGGACGCGGAGGGATGGACGACAGCTTGGGGAGGACGGCCGGGGGAGCGCCCACCGCGGGGATGGAGATCTCCAGGTCCGAGTCCGGGATGGACCCCGCGCGCACCGGGACGGAGGAGCGCGCCGGCGGTGAGGAGACGGCCAGCTCCAGCGGCGGCGCGGGTGAGGGGGCCAGGGCGGGGGACGCGGGCTCCGGCGCTGGCTCGGCGGAGGACGGCGCGCCCAGTGAGTCATCCATCAGCGCCTCGAAGGCCTGATCGGCGAACTCATCGACCTCGGCGTCCGTGGACGCCGCCGCGGCGGGCTCGTCGTCCAGCAGGTCCACCTCGTCGAACTCGATCTCGTCGTCGATGACGATGGCGTCTTCGGCCGCCACGCTCTCGGGCGCTTCCGCGCTCGGTGCGTCGAGCGCCACGAGCGGCTGGATGTGCGCGAGGAGCTGCTCGAAGGCGATCGGCTTGTGGACGTAGTCCTCCGCGCGCGTCCGCAGGCGTCGGTGCTGCTCGAAGGTCTCCTCGGTGGACTCCGAGCTCATGATGATGAGCGGGACGTCCTTGAGCTCGGGATCGCGCTTGAGCTTGTTGCAGACCGAGAAGCCGTTCATCTTAGGCAGCTCGATGGCCAAGAGGATGAGCTGAGGGCGCTCGGCGGCGGCTTGCTCGAGCCCCGCCGCGGCGTCGTCCACGACGGTGACCTCCGCGCCGAGAGCGCTCAGGCGCTGTTGGAGCTCATGGGCGAACGTGGCGTCGCTCTCGAAGACCAAGACCTTGATCGACATCTGACCTTTCGGGGCGGGTTCTGCGCCGGCAGACTCGCGAACAAGCGAAGGATAGTCGCGGGCTTATCGGAGGGTAAACCTCAAACGACCAGACGCTAGCCCTCGGCGCCGGGGCGGCGGCCCCGGGCCGCCTTCTCCGCGTGTCCGCTCGTCCCCGCGCGCTGCCGCAGCACCTGCAGGACGTCTCCAAGCGTCAACGAGCGAGAGCGCAGGGCGACGAGCAGGTGGAACAGCACGTCCGCGGCCTCGTTGGCGACGCGGAGCGTCGTCTCGTTGGCGAGGGCCTCGGCGAGCTCCCCGGCCTCTTCCCGGAGCTTGGCGCCGAGGAGCGCTGCGCCTCCGTCCAGCAGCGTGCGGGTGTAGCTCTTGGCCGCGTCCGCGCTGGCGCGGGCGTCGATCACGGCCTCGAGCTCGAGCAGCAAGGGGGCGGGCTCCGCCGGGCTGAGCGCTTCGCTGCCGTCGGCGCCGAGGCGTCGGAAGAAGCAGCTGGGAGCGCCGGTGTGGCACGAGGCGCCCGCCGGGGTGACCAGCAGCAGCAGCACGTCCTCGTCGCAGTCCACGTACACCGCGCGCACAGCGAGGGCGTTCCCGCTGGTCTCGCCCTTGACCCAGAGCTGGCCGCGAGAGCGGCTGAAGAAGGTGGCGCGTCCCGTCTCCAGCGTCCGCCGGAGCGCCTGAGGGTTCATCCAAGCGACCATCCGCACCTGGCCGGTGAGCGCGTCTTGAGCGATGGCGGGGATGAGCCCGCGTTCGTCGAACCTGAGTGCCGGAGACATGACGGGCCGAGCCTCGCACGGCTCGACGCTGCGAGGCGCCTAAACGGACGCGCCCTGGATCGAAATTCAGCGCGCGCAGTGAGCGCTGACGAGGGTGAGCAGCTGCTCGGGGGCGTCGACGTGCACCCAGTGACCCGCCTCCGGGAGCACCTCGAGGGTGACCGGGGCGGTCGCGCCGGCGCGCCGGAGCCGGTCCAGGTCCTCCCCGTCGAGCACGCTCGAGCGCCCTCCGACCACGAAATGCAAGGGGCAGGGTGGCGCCTCCACCACGCTCCAGAGTGAGCGCTGGAAGTAGTCCGCGAGCAGCTCACGGATGGCCGGCAGCTCCAGCCGGAAGACGTAGCCACGGTCCGTCCGCTCGAGGTTGAGGGCGAGCCACTGCGCCAGCCCGGAGGCGAGCCCCTCGGCTTGGAGGCGCGCCAGGAACCGCTCCCGGCTCGGCAAGGGGAAGGCCAAGGCCTCGAGCGCCGTGAGCACCTGGAGCGTGGTCTCGGAGCCACGGGCGGTCGGTCGCGCGCCGGGGTTGGAGTCGATGACGAGGACGCGCTCGAGCGGGCGCTGGGCGAGCTGGGCGTAGGCGAGCGCCACCTTACCCCCGAAGCTGTGTCCCAGCACCGCCACCGAGGCGCACTGGAGACCCTCCACGACCTCCTGGAGATCTTCGGCGGCGGCCTGCACGGTGTGGGGGGGGGGGCGCCCGAGCGACTCCCCGTGCTCCCGCAGATCCACCAAGCAGAGCCCTAGCCCAGGGACACGCTCGCTCAACTGACGCGCGAAGCTGCGCCAGTTCGCTCCGCGGCCCAGGATGCCGTGCAGGACGAGCAGCCAGCGGCTGGGCGGCGTCTCCCCCGCGTGGAGAAGGAGCTGGTGGAGCGGTGCGATGGTCACGAGGTGGGGCTCAGCCCTTCACGCGGCGGGCGGCAAGCCGGCCCCGCTCAGGGGGCCTCGGAGCCCTCGGTGTCGATCACCTCTTGGGCGGGCTCGAGGTACGGCGACAGCTTACCGGCGAGCAACGCCGCCGTCAGCCCGATGACGCCGAGGTCGTCGAGCCAGCCGAGGAAGGGGACGACGTCCGGGAGGAGATCCACCGGAAACAGCACGTACACGACGGCGCCGATCAGCAGCAGCTTCAACCACCACGAGGCCTTGGGGTCTCGCAGGAGCCGCCAGCTCGCGATGATGTGACCGATGACGGGGAGCGGGCGTCGGCGTCCTGCTCGGGCGCGCCCGGGAGCGGCCTGGGGAGAGGGAGCCAAGCGCTCCGGGGAGTGAGGAGGAGGGATGGGGGACACTGTGCGCTGGCCCGAGTAGGACGCAGACGTTGGGACCAACCTAAGTCGGAACTCGGCGCGCGCCAGGGGGGGCTCTCCGGCGTCTTCCGGCGCAGGGACACGAGGGGTCGGCGGGGGGACCGAGCCCCCGCCGACCGCCCGTGCCGCGCTGGGCTCAGATCCGCTCGATGATGGTGGCGATGCCCATGCCCCCGCCGATGCACAGCGTGATGAGGGCCGTGCTCTTGCCCGTGCGCTCGAGCTCGTCGAGGGCCGTGCCGAGCAGCGCCGCCCCGGTGGCACCGAGCGGGTGACCGAGCGCGATGGCGCCGCCGTTGACGTTGACGCGGGCAGGATCGATGCCAAGCCGGCGGATGGTGTTGAGCGGCACCACGGCGAAGGCCTCGTTGATCTCCCACAGATCGATGTCGCTGACCTTCATCCCCGCCTTGGCGAGCGCGCGCTCCGACGCGGGGGTGGGCGCCGTCAGCATGATGACCGGCTCCGCGCCGGCCGTCGCCATGGCGCGGATCCGCGCCCGCGGCTTGAGCCCGCTCTTGGTCAGGTACGCCTTCGACGCGACCGCGACGATGGCCGCACCGTCCACGATCCCGCTGGAGTTGCCGGCGTGATGGACGTGCTGGATGGCCGAGACCTGCGGGTAGCGGGCGAGGGCCAGCTCGTCCAAGGTCTCACCCTTGGGTCCGAGCGCCGCGGAGCCCATCATCACGAAGGAGGCCTGGAGCTGGGACAAGCCTTCGACCGTGGTGGAGGGGCGGGGGAACTGGTCCTTGTCGAGCGCGACGCTGCCGTCGTCGTTGAGCACCGGGATGAGGCTCTTGGCGTAGCGGTTCTCCGCGATGGCCGCGGCGGCCTTCTGCTGGCTCTCGACCGCGAACTGGTCGAGCTGCTCACGCGTGGTGCCGTCCAGGGTGGCGATGAGGTCCGCGCTGATGCCTTGCGGCACCTGGAACAGGCGGCTTCGCAGCTTCAGGTTGTTGCCGTCCATCATGGCGTCGTCCGAGCCCATGGGGACGCGGGACATGCTCTCTACGCCACCGCCGATCACGAGATCTTGCTGCCCGCTCATCACGCCCATGGCGGCGAAGTTGACGGCCTGGAGCCCAGAGCCGCAGAAGCGGTTGAGCGTGACGCCGGTGACGTCATCGGGCCACTCGGCCGCGAGCACCGCGTTGCGCGCGATGCAGGCGCCTTGATCTTTCACCTGGCTGACGCAGCCGACGATGACGTCCGACACGTCCTCCTTGCGCAGCTCATTGCGCTTCGCAAGCGCGTTGAGCGTCTGCGCGAGGAGCTCTTGCGGGTGGATGTGCGACAGCGCGCCCTTGCCGGCCTTGCCGATGCCGCGGGGGGTACGTACTGCGTCGATGATGAATGCGTCAGTCATGGACTTGTCTCCTTGGAGGGGTGCCGCGTGTTAGCACAGCCGGGCGCTCGCGGTCCCGCTCCCGTGCAGCGCGCCGCTCGAGGCGCCCGGCGGTAGGGCGCGCGGCGGCCGCGCTGCGCCCGCGGCTCACTGGATGACGACGCGCTTGCTGACCGTGACGTTGCTCCCCGAGAACGCGGGGACGCGTGCGCGGCGCAGCGTGGCGGCGATGCAGCCGCCGGTGGAGGTGCCGGCGAAGGGAGGGCCAGAGAGGGTCGCGGACGTCACTCGCCCCGAGGGCGCGAAGGTGACGGTGACGGTCGCGGTGCCTGAAGGATCTCCCTCTTTACGACACCCGGAGGCCTCGCTGGCGGCCGCGCTCAGCGCGGCGCTCGCCGCGCCGCGATCGAACTCGGCGCCTTCGGCCGCCGACGGCGTCGCGGGGCGCGCGGGGGGCGGCTCCGCTGGGGGCGGTGAGGGAGGCGCCTCCGCGGCGGGCGTGGACGTGGCCTTCGACGGCTCCGGGGGCGTCGCGGGCTCGGGGGCCGACCGAGGCTCGGGGCGCGGCTCGACGGCCGCGATGGCGCCTCGTGGGGCTGGCTCCGCCGCGTGGGTCGCCGTCGGGGCGCGTGGGGAGTCAGCCGCCACCGTGGGCGGTGACGCCGCCTCGGGCTCGGGTGCGGGAGCGGGTGCCGGCGCACCCTCTGTGGTCACGGCAGCGGGCGGCGACTCCGGTGCCGGTGGGGTCAGAGCACGCTCGGCGGCTGGCTGGAGTGGGCGCTCGGAGCGGCCGAGCCCAAACCAGAGGGCGGCGCCCGCGGCGAGGAGCCCCACGCCGATGAGCCCCCAAGGCAGCTTTCGCTCCGCTCCCTCACGCGCGGCGCGCGGGGCGGAAGAGCCCGTGACCGTCTCTGCCTCCGGGGCGATGGCCGCCTTGCGCGCGCGTGGCTGGTCCAGGGTGGGGAGCACCGGCGCGGAGAGCTGCGGCCCGACGCTGGCGCCGAGCAGGTGCTCCAGGTTGGTCGGTGAAGGGCTGGGGGTCACGCGCAGCCCGAGCGGGTGCTCGTCGAGCCCAGCGTCGAAGGTCAAGGGGACGTCGAAGGCGTCCTCTCTCGGGGTGGCTTCGCTTGCGGGCTCCGTGAGGCTGCCGAGCACGAGCGTGGTCTGGTGGCGCTCGGCCGCAGCAGGCTGGGGATGCGCGCTCCGCTCCGCTGCAGCGGAGCGGACGAGCTGTGGCTCGGCCGCTGACGGCGGTAGGTCCGACGGATCCAGCTCGAGGAGGTTCGAGGGGAGCGACTTCGGGATGACGCTGATGGGCTCGGCGTCATCCAGCGCTGCCGCCGCCGGCGCAGGGCTGGGCGGAGGCGCGGTGGGCTCGGGGTCGGGGACGCTGGGGCGGTGGGGCTGGGGTGGGGTGGGTGGGCGGGGTTGCTCGGCGGGCGTGGGGCGGGGGGGTGGCGGGGCGGGCTGGGGTTCGGGTAGGGTGGCGCGTTTGGGGGCGGGGGGCGGGGGGGGGGGGGGGATGCCGAGCTTGGTGGTCCCGGCCCGTGGCTGAGGCAGAGGTGGCTTCGGCGCGTGCGCCGGCTTGGGGAGCTCGGGCGCGGAGGCTTGGGCGGCGCGTGGGGCCGGCGGCCTGGGCCGTGCGGCCACGGGAGGCGCCGCCGCGGAGCGCGCCGCGCTGGTGCCGGGAGACGGCATCCCGAGCTTGGTGCTGCCTCTCAGGGGCGCCGGTGCCGGCGGGCGCCGCGAGGGGATCTCCAGGCTGGTCTTGATCTCCGGCTGCTTGCCTGGCGTGGCCCGCGGGCTGGGGGGCGAGGGTGGCGGGGGACCGCTGGGCATCGCCGCGGCCGCCGCCCTGAAGGGGGAGGGGCGCGGCGCACCGCCGGGTGCGGTCGGCTCCGCTGCAGGCTTCGGTGGTGGCGTGGGAGCGCCTCCGCCGAGCGCCAGGGCTTGGCAGTGGCGCTCGAACTCCGGCAGCTTCACGAGCGGCTGCCAGTCGCTGAGGCCCTCGCGCCAGGCGATGGTGTCGGCGGTCAGCTCGCCGCGCGTCAGCGCGCCGAGGACCTGCTCCGTGGTGAGTTCGCGGTCGTCGTCGTCGGCGTAGCTGACGAGCCACATCACAGGGGAGGAAGCGACCATGGTGGAGCTGATGATCTAATACTGAACGTCAGGGGGACGCTAGGCGGGCGTGAACCCCAACGAAAGCACGGCTGGGCTCAGCCTTGCACTGAACACCCGGCGGGGCGAGCCACGATGGCCGCCAAGTGGCGGCCGCTGGCGGCGCCGTCGCGTCGGAAGGAGTGGTAGCGCTCCGGCTCGGAGACGGTGCAGCCCCCGAGGTGCTCGATGTGCTCCTCCCGGAGCCCGGCCATGAGGAGCTGGGCGTGGACGATGCGGCGGAGCGCCACCTTCGGCTGTGGGCCGCTGCGGAGCACCACCCCAGCGGCGTTGGAGGCGCGCTCGAGCTGCTGCGCGACGTCCTCGGACACCTCGAAGGCGCTCGCGGAGATGTGGGGCCCGACGGCCGCCAAGAGCTGGAGTGGGCGCCCGACGAGCGCGCCGAGCGCCGTGACGCCCGCCGCGACGGCGTTGGCCGCCACGCCGCGCCAGCCAGCGTGGACGGCGGCGACCGCGCCGCTCTGCGGATCGGCGAGGAGCACCGGCACGCAGTCCGCGTAGCGCGTGCCGCAGGCGACGCCCGGGGCGCCGCTGAGCGTGATGTCGCCCTCCTCGAGCAGCACCGCCTCGCGCTGCTCTTCACCCGTGAGGAGCCGGGCGCGCGTGCCGTGCACTTGGGACAGGCAGTACACCGCCTCGCTGGCTACCCCCAGCACCTCGGCGGCGCGGCGAAAGTTCTCCGCGACGCGCTCGGGCAGATCCCCGCTCGCCGTCGAGAAATTCAAGCTGGCGAAGGGGCCCTCCGAGACGCCCCCCGAGCGCTCAAAGAAGCCGTGGGAGAACCCGGCCCGGGCCAGGAGCTCGCTCCGCTCGAACGCTGGCGTCACGCTCATGGAGCCCCTCTCTAGCGCTTCCCCAGCGGCCGTGAAACCTGATAAGCCTCACGGCTGGCATGCGCCCACAAGATCCGTTCATTGGCCGCCGCATCCTCGATGGCCAATTCGAGATTGTCCAGAAGGTGGGCACGGGGGGGATGGGCTCCGTCTACAAGGCCCTGCAGGCCGACATGAACCGGATGGTGGCCATCAAGATCCTCCACCCGAAGCTCGCCAACCGCAAAGACTTGGTCACCCGCTTTCAGCGGGAGGCCCGCGCCCTCAGCCAGCTGACGCACCCCAACACCGTCAAGGTGTTCATGTATGGGGAGCTGGAGGAGGACGGCGCGCTCTACATCGCCATGGAGCTGCTGGAGGGCAAGAACCTCAACCAGCTCGTCCGCAAGGGAGGGCCCCTGGCGGCCGAGCGAGCGGTGCCCATCGTCATTCAGGTGTGTGGCGCGCTGCAGGAGGCGCACGACCGCGGCATCGTGCACCGTGATCTGAAGCCGGAGAACATCTTCTTGTGCTCCCAGGGGGGCCTCCAGGACGTCCCGAAGGTGCTGGATTTCGGCCTCGCCAAGACCGATGAGAGCGTCCGACCAGGGGCCCTGCAGCTCACCCAGGAGGGAATGGTCTTCGGCACTCCGGAGTTCATGAGCCCTGAGCAGGCGCAGGGAAAGATCTTGGACGCGCGGAGCGACATCTACTCCCTGGCCATCATCCTCTACGAGGTGCTCACCGGTAAGCTGCCCTTCGTCGCGAAGTCCCCCATGGAGTACATCCAGAAGCACGTGGTGGAGCCCCCCATCCCCCTCAACCAGCGCGTCGCGGAGCTGCAGTTCCCGCCAGCGCTCGAGGCGGTGCTCGCGCGCGCCATGGCCAAGCGCCTGGAGGATCGCTACCAGTCGGTGAGGGACTTCGGCCAGGCCTTGGCGGACGCCATGGGGCTGTCCGCGGCGTCGCTCGCCTTCCCCACGGCGACGCCCGCCGTGCCGGGCGTCCGCGCCACCGTGCGCGTGGGAGCGCAGAGCGTCAGCACCAAGCTGCTGGTCGGGGTGGCGCTCGGGAGCGTCGTCGTGGGGGTCCTCATCGCCGTGGTGGTGATGATGGTGATGCGCTGAGCGAGCCGTGCCCCCCGTCACGGAGCCAGCCCCACCGCCTCGGCCCGCGCGCCAGGGGCGCTGGAGGCGCACCCTCAAGGGGCTGGCGTGGGTGAGCGGCGTCGGGCTGCTGCTGTCGGCGCTGAGCGTGGTGTTGGTGGTGCATCACTATGAGCGCGGCTTGCCCGACGTCACCACGCTGCGCACCGGCTACGAGCCCCCCCAGGTCACGCGCGTGCTCGCGCGCGACGGCAGCCTGCTGGCGTCGCTCTTCGTGGAGCGGCGCACGCTCATCAAGCTCCAGGAGCTGCCCGATCACGTCAAGCTCGCCTTCTTGGCAGCGGAGGACGCGCACTTCTACGAGCACGAGGGACTCAACTACCTGGGCATGCTGCGCGCGCTGGTGGCCAACCTCCGCGCGGGGCGCACCCGGCAAGGTGGCAGCACCATCACCCAGCAGGTCGTCAAGAACGTCTTGCTGGAGCCCGATCGCAGCTACGAACGCAAGATCCGCGAGACCATCCTCGCGCGGCGCGTGGAGCAAGAGCTGAGCAAGGACGAGATCTTCGGCCTGTACCTCAACATGATCTACCTCGGGCACGGTCGGTACGGGGTGGAGGAGGCGTCCAAGCTCTACTTCGGGAAGAAGGCTCGGGACATGACGCTCGCCGAGGCGGCCATGCTGGCGGGCTGCGTCGCCTCGCCCGAGCGCTACTCCCCCCGCCGCGCCATGGACAAGGCGCTCACGCGGCGCCGCTACGTGCTCGGGCAGATGCTCGCCAAGGGCTTCATCACCCAGGCGCTCTACGACGCCACGGTGGAGCTCCCCGGCCCTCTGCTGGAGGCGCCGGATCCCAGCTCGGACTCGGACATCGCGCCCGACGTGGTCGCCGAGGTGCAGCGCGTGCTGGAGAAGCTCGCGGGGGAGCGCGCGCGTCGCGGCGGCTACACGGTCACCACCACCATCGACCCCGAGCTGCAGACGAGCGCGCAGAAGGCGCTGCGGGCCAGCTTGGACGGCTACCAGGCGCGGCAGAAGCTGCGCGCTCCCTTCGGCGTGGAGCGGCGCCCGCGCTGGGGCTTGGCGCTCACGCAGGGCGTGCCCAAGGCGGGGCGGGTGGCCTTGGGCGTCGTGGAGGGCGTGGATGACGCCAAGCGCAGCCTGACGGTGCGGGTGGGAGACCTCGTGGGCAAGGTGCAGCTCGACCAAGAAGAGCGCTACAACCCGCAGCACCTGCCGCCGAGCGCCTTCGCCAAGCTGGGGGCCCAGCTCCGCGTCCTCGTCAGCGCGGATCTGGAGCCAGAGCTGGAGAGCAACGCGCTGCGGCTGGCGCTCGGGCCGGAGGGAGCGCTCGTGGCGCTCGACGCACGCACGCACGAGCTACGCGCGCTGGTGGGCAGCTACGAGCAGGTGAGCGGCGGGCTCGACCGCACGAGCCGCGCCCGTCGGCAGCCCGGCTCCACCTTCAAGGCCTTCGTCTACTCCTACGCCCTGCACTCGCGCCGCAAGACGCCGGCGACGCTGCTGGAGCTGCCTGGCTCGCGGGACGGCAAGCTCCCCAGCCGGACGCTCAGCGTGCGCACCGCGCTGGCGCGCAGCGACAACGCCGCGGCGGAGCTGCTCTTGAAAGACGTCGGCCCCGGGAACGTCATCGACTGGGCGCGCGCCTGCGGCATCGACTCCAAGATGGAGCCGGATCTGTCGCTGGCGCTCGGCGCCTACGAGGTGACTCCCCTCGAGCTCGCGGCGGCCTTCGGCACCTTCGCGTCGGGGGGGGAGTACGCGCCGCCCGTGCTCATCACGAAGGTCGTCGGGCCCGACGGGGCGGAGCTGCCGCTGCCCGTGGCCGCCCCCAAGCGGCAGGTGATGACCACCGCCGAGGCCTACCTCACCACCAGCTTGCTGCGCAGCGTGGTGACGCAGGGCACGGCGGGGCGCGCCGCGAGCCTCGGCCGCGCCATCGCCGGCAAGACGGGGACGACGAACCAGGCGAAGGACGCCTGGTTCGTCGGCTACAGCACGGAGCTCGTCACCGCGGTCTGGGTGGGGTACGACGAGCCGGCGCCGCTCGGCCCGGGTGAGGGCGGCGCGGTCACCGCGCTGCCCGCGTTCGTGGAGTTCATGCGCGCGGCCCATCGAGGGCGGCCCAACACGGAGTTCCCGCGACCTCCCGGCGTGGTCGTCGTCAAGATCGATCCGGCCACCGGCTTGCTCGCCTTGCCAGACCAGCCGAGCGCCCTCGACGAAGAGTTCCTCGAGGGCACGGAGCCCACCGAGCCGACGGTGGTGGATGCCGGCGCCGAGGCCGGCGCCGACGCGGGCGCGGCCGGTGAGCTCAGCGGCGCGGAGGACGATGACGCGCGGGACGCTCCCGACGCGGCCGCGCCGGTGAGCCCCCCCGCGGCCTCGGGCGCGCCGGCGCCCGTCGACGCCGGGACGGAGCCCTCGCCCTCGCCGCCGGAGGGCGCGGAAGAGACGCCCCCCGTGGCGCCCGCTAGCCCCTGAGCCGCTCGAGCAGCGCCCGCGCGGCGTGGAGCCCTGGATCGTGAGCGCCGTAGACGCCGTGGTAGGGCTCCGGGAGCAGGGCCGCGATGGCGAGCCCCACGACGTCCATCACGAGGCGGCGCTTGTGCTCGGCGTGCTGCCACAAGCGGGCGGGCGACAGCGGGGCGCCGACGTGGACGCTGACCCGCGTGAGGTGCGCTTGCTCGTCGCCGATGGGGACGAGCCGCTCGCTCCCCGCGATCCCGATGGGCACGATGGCGTCCCAGCCGAGCTCCAGATAGCGGGACACCGCGGGGAGCGCCGCCTGCATGGCCCCGGAGCGGCTCCGGGTGCCCTCCACGAACACGAGCACCAGGTCTCCCGCTTGCCGCCGCTCCTCCACGGCGTCCAGCGCGACGGCGGCCAGCCGCGCGACGTCCCGTCGGGACATGACCGCCGCGCCCGTGGCGCGCTCCGCGCTCTGCGGCACCTTGATGGTGCCGAAGCAGAGGCTCGAGAGGCGCCGCTGCGGATCCGAGTACACCTTGGGTCCCGCCAGCACGCTGAGGCGCTCGGCGAGCTGGGCGTGGCCGTCACGGCAGAGCAGCCAGTCGAGCAGGTGGGCGTCGCTGAAGCTGAGGTGGTTGGCGCAGAGCAGCGCGGGGCCCCTCAGGGCGGTGAGGTGCTCGACCCCGTGCAGGGTGGACTCCGGGGCGACGACGAGGCGAGCCAGGGAGTGATCGATGGCGCGCGCCGCGGGGTGGGGTGGGTGATAGCCGTAGTCCGCGCCGGTGAGGCTCACGCGCTGCGCGAGCTCGAGGAGCGCCGCGTCTTCGAAGCCGCGCAGCGCCGTGGAGAGGGCCTCCTCCACCCGCGCGCGCTCGCTCCCCCTCCCCCCCGCGATCTGCGCGGCCGCTTGCTCGATCAGCGTCTGACGCAGCTCGCTAGGCATGCCGAGGCCCTAGATAGCGCAGCTCTCTTGGACGTCGCACCTACAATCGCTCCGCCTGGCGTGGGAGGCTCGCGAGCTTGCGCCGGGCGCCGCGGAGGGACTGGGCGAGCACGCCCTCAGGGGCGCAGGTATCGATCGAGGAACGCCAGGGCGGTGCACGTCGCCGTCGTGCCATCGGCCGCGGACGCGCCGGGGACCGCGGGCTCCAGCGGCGAGAAAGCGTGCCGCGCACCAGCGAGGGGAAGGTACGTCGCCGGCACGCAGGCGGCGTGCAGCGCCGAGAGGCCGCGCTCCGACTGTCGCGCATTCACGGAGTCGTCCGCCGTGCCATGGAGCAGGAGCGCTGGGGGATCGGCCGCGTCGATCCAGGTCGTGGCGGAGGCGGTGCCGAGGCTGAGGGTGCCGTGGCAGGCCGCCAAGGTCCCTTGGATGTTCGTCGAGAAGTCCGCGCTGTTCGCCAAGTCGTGTCCGCCGTAGTACGAGAGCACCGCGCTGACGGAGCTGTCTCCGCTGAGCGGGCAGCTTCCATCGTCCAGCACCTCTCCGCCGTTGGCGGCGGCGCCGACCAGGTTGACGATGGCTCCGCCAGCGCTGGTGCCGAGCAAGGCGAGGCGCCGCGGATCGACGCCGAGCGAGGCGGCGTTCTGACGGACGAAGCGGACCGCGCAGCGCACATCGGAGAAGGGCGCCGGGAAGCCGTTGGCGCCCGTCCTGGGATCGCAGAGCCGGTAGCCCACGGAGATCCCGACGTAGCCACGCTCCGCGAGTCGCGCGACGACCTGAAGGACGCTACTGCCGAAGGGCCCCCCGCCCGTGAAGCCACCGCCATGGACGACCAGGACGGCGGGCCTCGCTTCGCTGGTAGCGGGGCGCTGCACGCCGAGGCAGGCGTCGTTGCCCTGCCGCGGGCATGGCTGATTGCGGAAGTAGTCGAGCTTCTCGAGGGAGGGGGGGGCCGTGGACGAAGGCGGCGTGCAGCTCTGGGTTGGCGCGATCGCCTCGAGAGCGCCGCTGCAGCTCCCGCCGCTTCCCGCGGCGCCGGAGCTTCCCGCGGCGCCGGAGCTTCCCGCGGCGCCGGAGCTTCCCGCGGCTCCGGAGCTGCCCGCGGCGCCGGAGCTGCCCGCGACCCCAGAGCTGCCCGCGTCTCCGGAGCTGCC
>CAUJEM010000069.1 GCA_963169915.1 Myxococcota bacterium | reverse complement strand
CCGCCCCCCGGGGGGCCGGGGGGGCGTGGGTCTGCGGGGGGGGGGGGGGGGGTGGGGCCGGGGGCGCCCCGACGCGGGCTGCGTCGCGGCGAGCCAGAGCGGGGGCAAGGGCCGGCGGAGCCCGAGCTGGCGAGCGCGTAGCCAGAGCGTCGCCGCGGCGACACGCACCGCGCGCGCGTCGATGTCGACGCCGTGGAGGTTGAAGCGCAAGCAGCGGTCGAGCGCGTCGTCTCGGCCGAGCGAGCTCCCCAGCGCGGTGGCCTCCTCTTCGTGGAGCTGCACCAGGGCGTCCAGCAGCCCCACCAGGAAGTGCCCCGTCCCGCAGCAAGGATCGAGGACGCGCAGCGCCGTGGCCGAGCGTGGCGTCGTCGACGTGACGTCCAGCCTCGGAGGGGCGACGAAGTACGGCCATCGCTCCACCACCGAGGGCCCCCGCCAGCCTCGGGCTGCGCGGAGCTCCAGCCAGACCCTGCCCAGGGCGTTCTGGACGAGCCAGTCCACCATGTAGCGCTCACTGAAGAGCTGCGTCTTGGTCGCCAGCTGCTCGACCCGGAGCTTGCCGCGCGGGCCGATGCGTGCGTCGAGCGCCTCGCGCTCCTCGTCGTTCCAAAACTGGTGGATCCAGCCGAGGACGGTGGCCTCGCGCCAGCAGGGCTCGAGCGCCGCCGGTCGCAGCGCCGCGGTGAGCACGCGCAGCAGGCCGTCATCGCGCTGGGGCGGGATGAAGCCGGGGAGGTGCTCGGCCAGCTCTCCAGGCGTCAGCGCCCACGCCGAGCCGGCGCGCTCGAGGACGAGCCACTGCGTCCACCGCGCGGCTGGGCTGTCGGGCCCGTCGGGCTCGCCGAGCGCACGGAGCTGGCGGCGCAGCCCGCGGATCGCCGTGCAAAGGGCCTCCCCTGCCGCGCGCTCCACGAGCCTGCGCCGTCCTCAGCCGTCCAGGCGATCGATGATGGCTTGGGTGAAGTCCCGCGTCCCGAGCTCACCGCCGAGATCCCGCGTCTTCTGCCCGTCCAACAGCGCCTTGCCGTACGCCGCCTTGATCTTCCCTGCCGCCACGCGGCAGCGCTCGTCCTCTGCTTGGTCCGCCAGGTGGTTGAGCATCATGACCGCGCTCATGGTCAAAGCGAGCGGGTTGGCCTTGTCTTGTCCGGCGATGTCGGGCGCCGAGCCGTGGACCGCCTCGAAGACGGCGTCGTCTTCGCCGAAGTTGGCGCCGGGCGAGACCCCGAGCCCGCCCACCATGCCAGCGCAGAGATCGGAGACGATGTCCCCATAGAGGTTCTCGCACAAGATGATGTCGAACTGGCTGGGGTCCATCACGAGCCTCATCTGAGCGGCGTCGATGATGAGCTCCCGGTACTCGATGTTAGGGTACTCCTTCGAGTGGACCTTGCGCGCCTCCTCGAGCAGCAGGCCGTCGCTCAGCTTCATGATGTTGGCCTTGTGGAGCACGGTGATGCGCTTACGGCGGCGCTGGGTGGCGTAGCGGAAGGCCCAGTGCGAGATGCGGTGGCAAGCGTCGCGCGTCGCCACCTTCATGCTCATCACCACGCCGTCCATGATCTTGTTCTCGACGCCGGCGTACAGGCCCTCCGTGTTCTCCCGGACCACCACGAGATCCACGCCCTCGTAGCGCGTGGGCACGCCAGGGAGGCTGCGCACGGGGCGCACCGCGGCGTACAGGTTGAGCGTCTTTCTCAGCGCGACGTTGACCGAGCTGAAGCCCCCTCCGATGGGGGTGGTGCACGGCCCCTTCAGCGCGACGTGGTGCTCCTTGATGGCGGTGATGGTGTCTTCGGGCAAGAGCACGTCTTTCCCGGCGTCCAGCGCGGCCTGTCCCGCCAAGCGGTGGACGTAGCTGAGCGGGGCCTTGGCGGCCTCCAAGATCTTGACCGTGGCGTCCATGACCTCCGGGCCAATCCCGTCACCAGCGAGTAGCACGACCGTGTGGCTCTTCATGGTCGCCCCTATAGTCGGCACGCGCGCCACGGAAAGCTGAATTTTTTGCGCCGCCCGGCTTTGCCTGTGGCCAGGCTAGGGCCTGGGCCCTGGCCCGACGCGGCCCGGGGCTCGAGCGGGTCGGCGCGAGGCCTCCCGGGGAAGCGGGCGGGGCCAGCGAGGGCGCCGGCTCACTCCGCGCGGCGGGGGGGAGCTGCCGGGTCGGAGCCCAGCGCCGTGCTGAGCACCTGCATGAAGGCGGCGTCGATGGTGCTGTAGTAGCGGCGGAGGGTCTGCACCACGCCGTCGGCGTCCCCGCTCGCCAAGGACTGCTGGAATTCGCGCAAATGGTTGGGAAAGCTCGGGTCGAGCACCCACAGGACGGGGAAATGATCGAGCACGTCGCGGTAGGCCTCCAGGAACGGGTTGGCGATCCAGCGGACGCTCGTGGAGTGACAGGCGTCGATGACCGCCTCCATCCAGCGGTGGAAGCCTCGCGCCACGACGACTGGGTCGCCGCGCTCGAAGGCGGAGATGAGCAGCTCCGTGATGTCGTGCAGCCGCTCGATGTCGTGCTGGTGCGCGCGCTCGGTCGCCAGCCGTGAGGCAAATTCGATGACCATCAAGCGCGCCGGCAAGATGTCGGTGAGCAGGTGGGTCAGCTCGGTGGGGTTGGGGGCCGCGGCGAGCATGGGAGGCAGCAGCTCCATGGTGCCGGTGCGGCGGAAGTCAGCGACGGTGACCCCTTGACCATGACGCACCGTGACCAGCCGCGCCTGCTCGAGCTTACGCACGGCCTCTCGGAGCGTGTTGCGGTTGGTACCATACTTGAGCGCGAGCTCACGTTCCCCGGGGAGGCGCTCTCCGGCGCCGAACTGCCCGCGCAAGATCAGCGCTCGGAGGTCTCGGAAGATGGCGTCTGCGATGTTGCCGCCGGCGGCGTCCGTCATGAGCACGATGGATAGTCGGCCGCGGGCGAGGCGTCGATGCCGGAGCCGGTACCGCGGGCCTGGGCCTCGCCACGCGCGCCGCGCTAAGCTCCTAGCGCCTTGAACTTCTACTCTCACGCGGTGATCGCGGCGCGCCGCGACGGCGCGCCCGAGCTGGTGCTCGGCGCCATGCTCCCGGATTTCGCTGGCATGATCCGCGCGCGCGTGCCGCGCACCCACACGCTGCAGCTCCAGGCGGGGCTCGAGCTGCACCAGCGCACGGACGCGGTCTTCCACGAGGCGGTGGCGTTCCGACGCCTGACCGCGCTGAGCGTGGAGCAGCTCCGGGCGCGCGGCGTGGCCCGCGGCGCGGCGCGCGCCGCGGCGCACGTCGGGCTGGAGCTGTTGCTCGACGGCGCCCTGCAGCGCCTGACGGGGATCGAGACGAGCTACCTCGAGGCGCTGAGCTCCGCCCGCTCCCCTCGGGTCCAGGGGGAGCTGCGCTGGGACGCCGCGGAGGAGGCCCAGCGTTTCACCGGGCTCGTCGAGCGCCTCTCGAGCCATGGGCTCTCCCCGGCGCACACCTCCCCGGAGCTGGTGGCGCTGCGGCTGGAGGCGACCTTGGCGCCGCGGCCCAGGCTAGCGCTCCGGCCCGGAGATCTCCTCCGCCTCCGCGCTTGGGCTGCCGACATCCTCCCCGAGCTGGAGCGGGCCACCCCGGACCTGCTGCGCGTCGTGGAAGCGGCGCTCGAGGGTGACTAGGCGAGCGAGCGCCAGCTCGCGCGCGCGGACGCTCAGTTTGTCGAGCCGTGCGTGTCCACCGTCCTCGCGGAACGCTGGGTGCCGGAGGCCCACGATGCCAGGTCGGACGGTGCGCACCACGCTCAGCTCTTGCGCGTGGCGCTCGAGCAGCAGGCTCTGCAGTCGGCTCTTGAGGACGTAGCGGGCTTGGGCGACCGCGGTGTCCTTCACGCGGCGCGTGGGGTTGACGTCTTGGATCAACCTGAGAAGCTCGCGCAGCGTAAGGTCGAGCTCACCGCTCAGGACTCGCTCCGGGTCGTGCGACCAGGAGCGCTCTTTGCTGCGTCGGCGTGGCATGTCCCGGGTGAACCTGAAGGGCAGCGTAGCTCATCGAAGCGACGCCGCCCATGCATCCGTCGGAGCCGAGTGGTAGCCTCATGCCCTCGTGAGCACCTATTGGCTGGAGCAAGGCGTCTTACGCCACCTCATCCCCGAGGGAGAGAGCGTCATCGGGAGAGGGGCCGAGGTGACCATCCGCGTCAATGATCGGAAGGTGAGCCGCACCCACGCCCGGCTTCGGCGCTGCGGTGAGGTCGTCACGCTCGAGGATCTCGGGAGCAGCAACGGAACGTGGCTCAACGCGCGCCGCGTCCAGGCGCGAGAGACGCTGACGGTCGGGGACGTGCTCGCCCTGGGCGGCGCGACGCTGCGCTTCAGCGTCAGTGAAGAGGAGCCCCCGGCCTCCGTCTCGCTCGGGGTAGAGCTGGTGGAGCGGCGCATCGAGTCGGCGCCGACGCCGGCGGTCACTGACGCCCACCTGTCCACGGTGGCCATCATCGAGGCCTTGGTGTCGAGCCCCACGGCGCGCTCGGCACCGGCGCGGGTCGCGGGGCACGTCAGCGTGGCGGTCGACCGAATGCTCGCCGGCCTCGGGGAGCGTGGAGAGAGCCTCAGTGAGGACGACGCCGCGCGGGTCCGGCGCATCTTGCGGCGCGTCACGCGCCTGGACCCGGCGCTGCTCGCCTGGGCGCGCGAGGCGGACGCGCGGCTCGGCGCGCGCTGAGGGGGACAGGCCGTGGGGTCTAGCCGAACCCGCTGAGCCCGGCCCGGCGCCGCTGGTCCATCGCAGCCTCCGTGAGCCAGCCGCCGAGCAGCTGCTGGAGCATCTGCAGGGCCTGCTCCCGCGCGGCGCCCTTCAGACCCGCGAGATCTCCCTCCAGCCGCCGGAGCAGCGTGAGGTTCGCGGGCAGCTCATCGGCGATGACGAGCGCGGCCAGCGCGGCGTTGGTGCGCAGCTGAGCCGCCCACTGCGCATAGTCCACGGAGGGGAAGGGGAGCGCCGCGGCCTCCTCCAAGAGCCGCCGCGAGCGGCGCGAGCCCAGCTTCTGGAGCTGCTGCCCCGTCTCCGTGATGAGCGCGGCATCCGGCGCGCCGGGCGGGAGGAAGAGCCCCGCGGAGACCCTCGCCGCCGTGACGAGGATCTCGATGGTGCGCGCCGGCAGCTTGTCCACGACGGCGGCATGTCGGGAGAGGTTCGCGAACACCCGCGCCAAGAGAAACACCTGCTGGCTCTCGGGGAGTCCGGGCACTCCGGCGGGGACCATCACGGCGATGGGGTCGGCGAGCTCGATCTCGATGGCCGCTCCGGGGCTCTGGTGGAGGTAGACGTCGAAGCTGGAGACCCCGAAGCAGCCGGCCACGCGCTCCGCGAGCCGCTGCAGGGGGTGGCCACTCCGCGGATGGAGCCGGTCTCGAGGGCCGAGCCCGTAGCGCTCGAGCTCCGCCGGGTACAGCTTGGGCAGGACGTCGCCGAGCGCCTCCAGCCACGCCAGGATTGGGTCTCGCTGAGGCAAGCCGCTCAGGTGGGCGAGCGCCTGCGCGTCGAAGGAGTTGGCGCGTACCTTCGACACGCCGCCGCCGCGCTGGAGGAGCGCCGCCTGCTCCGCGTCCGTGGCCGCACCGAGCACGACCAAGGGCGCGAGTGCCAGCGTAGCTTCCTCGAGCCTGCCGAGCGCTCGGAAGGTGGAGCTCAGCTCACGCCACACGTCGCTCTGGGTGACGTTCAGCTCGAGCAAGCGCCGCTGGGCAGGGAGCGCCTCGGCGAAGTGGCCTCGCAGCAGGAGCTGCGTGACCAGCTCACGGTTGAGCCCCCAGTCGTCGCGCGCCAGAGACAGGCCATGGCGGAGCGTGCGGACGGCCTGCTCCGGCTGGCCGAGCGGGCCGCCCTGGATCCGCCCGAGCTCCAGCAGGGCGGCGGCCACGGCGTCCAGCCCCAGGCCCGGCTGCGCTAGCCGGCGCGCCAGGGCGTCGGCGTAGCGCTGCCACTCGCGCGGCTCGCCGCTCCCCTCGAGCAGCGAGCGCAGGCGGTGCGCCGGCTCGCCGAACCCCACGAGCGCGACGCCGTGCTCGAAGGCCTCGAGCGCGGCCTCGCGAGCCCCCTGCGCCTGCAGGAGCAGGCCGAGCTGCGTCTGCGCCGCGGCCTGCTGGACGGGGTCTCGGGTCGCGGCGGCGAGCCGCCGTGCGGTGGTGACGGCGTCGTCCTGCCTGCCGAGCCGCTGCTCGAGCTCGAGCTGGCGTGCCAGCGCGCCGACGTGCTCGGGGGCGACGCTCAGCAGCTCCTGGAGCTGCTGCAGGGCGCGCTCGGGATCGCCCAGCTTGCCTGCGAGCAGCTCCGCGGAGGAGAGCCGCGCCTCGAGCTCTTGGTCGAGGCGCGGCTGCTGCGCGAGGGCTTGCCCCAGCTTGTCGACCGCCTGGGCCCACTGCCCGTCGCGGACGTAGAGCCGCGCCATCAGCAGCAAGGAGTCGACGTGAGGGACGTCGAGCTCCAGGACGCGGTAGAGCGCGGCCAGCGCCGCGGGGACGTCTCCCGTCGGATCGGCCCACAGCCGAGCGACCGCCAGCCACGCGCGCGCGGCCGCGCTCGGCGTCTTCGCGGCCTGCGCGGCGGCGCTCAGCACGTCCCGGAGGCGCTCGTGCTCGCCCGAAGCCAGCAAGAGCGCCTCCAGCCGCTGAGCGACGCCTTCATGTTCGGGGTGCAGCTCCAGCGCGCGCTGCAGGGCGTCGGCGGCGCGCGCGGGGGCGCCCGCGGCCTCGAAGGCGCGCGCGGCGGCGAGAAAGAGCGTGGCGGCGAAGTCCAAGTCGCGCGAGGCGCGCACCTCACCCTCCGCCGCGCTCACCAAGAGCTCCGGGGAGTCAGCGTCCAGCGCCAGCCGCGAGATGGCTCGCGCCGCGCTCAGGTTCTCCGGATCGCGGGCGATGGCGCTCTCCAGGACCTCGAGCGCGGCGCTGGGGTTGGTGGCGGCGAGCGCCTCGCCGAGCCGCGTGAAGTGACGCGCCGCCACGGCTGGATCGTGGCTGATGGCGCCCAGCTTCGCGTCCACCCGTGTGAGCAGGGCGGTGTCGCGCTCCGCCAGCGCGAGCTGCTCGAGCCCGCGCAGCGCCAGCTCGTCCTCCGGCAGTAGCGCCAAGATCTCGGTGTAGGTCCGCTTCAGCTCCACCGGATCGCTCGGCAGCTTCGTCGACTGGACTCGCGCCAGGCGTCGGAGCGCGTCGACGCGAGCCAGGGGGGAGCGCAGGTGGCGCGCGAGCGCGGTGAGCGTCTTGGCGAGCGCGGCCCAGTCCGCGAGGCCGAGCTGGAGGGACTCCAGCGCGAGCAAGGCCTGGAGGTTGCTCGGCTCGACGCCGACCGCCGCCGCGAAGCACTCGCTGGCGCGGTGCGGATCCCCGAGCTGATCGCGCCAGAGCGTCCCGGCCCAGCACCAGCAGGCCACCGCTCGCTCGGGTGAGCTGGCGGCCCGAGCGTCGCGCGCGAGCTCGTCCACGAGCCGACGGTGCTCGCCCCGCGCAGCGAGCAGCGCGTGCCGCGCGTCCACGGCCGCGAGCAGCTCTGGATCCAGCTGCGCGGCCTGCTCATAGCCGGCGAGCGCCTTCTCAGGGGCTCCCAAGCGATGCTCTTGGATCTCCGCCATCCGCTGGAGGAGCCGCGCCTTGTCGCGCGGGGCGCTGGTGGCGCTCGCCTCGGTGGAGAGCAGCTGCGCCAGCCGCGCGTGGGCGCCGACGGCCAGCAAGCGCCGCGCCCGGGCGCGCAGCGCCGCCCGGTGCAGCGGATCTGCCGTGAGCGCCGAGTCGTAGGCGCGGTCGGCGGCGTCCAGGTCGCCCGTGAACGACTCGTGGAGCTGCCCGATGCGCACCCAGAGCGAGGCGGCCCGCTCCCCACGCGGCTCCCGTGCCAGCTCGAGCTCGTAGATCTCGATGAGCCCTTGCCAGTGACCGAGCCGATAGTAGGTGCGGCCCAGGCTGGAGAGGGCGGGCGCGTAGCCCGCGTCCAGCGCGACACACTCGCGCCAGCGGCTGAGCGCCAGCTCTCGATCGCCGAGCCGCTCGTCGGCGATCTCGCCAGCGCGCTGCAGCAAGGCGGTCTTCGAGGGGAGATCCTCCAGTAGCGCCGCCTCTCGGCTGAGCGCGGCGATCAGCTCCGCCCAGCGCGCGCCGCGCTCCGCGGCGCGCTGGAGGGCGTGGAGGGCGCCGAGGTGGCGGGGCTCGAGCGCCAGGATGCGCTGATAGGTCGCCATCGCGCTCACGGGCGCACCCAAGGCGTCCTCTTGGAGCCGGCCGATCGCGAACAGGTGGGTGAGCTTGCGGTCGTGATCTTCGAAGTGCTCGACCGCGCGCTCGTGCAGCTCGATGAGCTCACGGTGCTTACCGGCCTCGGCGTGCAGGCGCAGGAGCGCCTTGAAGGAGGGCTCGTAGCAGCCGACGAGCGCGAGGGCGCGCAGGTGGTGCGTGATGGCGCGTGCTCGGTCCGCGAGCCGCCGCTCCGCCAGCTCCGCGATGCGGCCGTGCGCGGCGGCGCGTCGCACGGGATCGCTGACCGCGGCCTCCTCCGCGGCGTGCATCCCGATGAGCGCCTCCCAGTCCCCGACGCGCTCGAGGAGCGCGCCGAGCCCTTGCAGCGCCGGGAGATAGGCAGGGTCCGCGGTGAGGGCGCGCTCGAAGGCGGCGCGGGCCTGCTCGCTCGGGAGCTGGTGCTCCTCATGGAGCTGCGCCACGCGGTGCCACAGCGCCGCTCGCTCGCTGGGTGGCGCGAGCTCGGCGCGCGCGGCGAGCCGAGCGATGAGGGGCTCGATGAGCTGGGCGTTCTCGTAGGCGTCGATGAGCTGCTCGGTGACGCGGGGATCGAGCGGGGCGAGCTCCACGGCGCGCTCCAGCGCCGCGACGGCCTCCGCGGGAGCCCCCAGGCGGTCTTGCAGGAGCTGCGCGGCCCTGAGGAGCGCGTCGACCTGCCGCGACGCGCTCGCGGAGCTCGCGGCCTCGTGCAGCAGGGCCTCGGCCAGCTCCCTCCAGCGCTCCGCTTGCGCCAAGAGCCGCTGCGTGGTGCGGCGCTGCGCGAGGGTAGGGGGGGCCACGGAGAGCGCGAGCTGGCCGAGATCCACCGCGCGGCCGAGGGTGGCCGCGTCGAGGGCTGCGAGCTCGGCGCGTCGGAGGAGCAGGCTGGCGCGATAGCTAGGATCCGCATCGATGGCGGCGGCCTCTTGCTCGAGCGCGCGGTCGAAGGCGTGGGGCGCTCCCGCTTGGGCGGCGAGCAGGGCGAGGGCGTGCTGGGGCGCTGGCTGGCTCGGCTCGAGCGCCGCGGCGGCTTGGTAGGCCTCCCGCGCGGCCTCGGGGCGCAGCCCGAGGTCCTCCAGCAGCCAGGCGCGCTGCAGCACTAGCGCGGCGCGTTGGGAGGCGTGGGGCGCCAGCCGCGCTTGGGCTTCGAGCGCCGCGAGGGCGTCGTCCAGGGCGCCGAGGGCGAGCCGGGTGCGCGTGAGCCCCTGGAGGGTGGGCAGGTGCGAGGGCAGGAGCTTGTGAGCGTGCTGGTAGTAGTCGGCGGCGGCCTGCGGGTCTCCGAGCGCGCTCTCGTGCAGCCACCCCAGCTCGTGATAGAGGCGCCCCGCGCGCTCTGGCGCGGGGCTGAGCGCGAGCTCCGCGCGGCACCGTAGGATGAGCTCCCGTGTGGCCGCCGAGGCGCTGGCGGCGCGCTCCGGGGCGCTCCCTGCCTCCGGTGGTCGCGGCGTGAGGGGTGCCGTGGCCGGGGCCGCGGCGCCGCCGCCGCCCGCGCCTTCGGTCTCTCGCGCGGCGGCGCGCGGTGAGGGCGGAGGGACGCGCTCCGCGCTGCGCGGTGGTGCCGCAGGCCGCGGCGGTGCGGGTGGCTTGGCCGGCGCGGGGCGCCCCACCGCGGGGGGCTCCGCGGCCGGGCGCGACGGAGGTCGGGCGTCCGGCACGGAGGTGCGCGGCTCCTCCTCCAGTAACTCGTCCCAGTCATCGTCCGAGATCGACATGGCGGCTGCTCGAGACGCTATCACGGCGCTGCGCGGCCGGAGCTACGTTGAGATTCGCTGAGGCATCACCGAAGATGTGACGTCATGACCAGCGCTGCGCCGCACCGCATCTACCTCATCCCCGGGATGTTCGGCTTCGCCAAGCTGGCGGGCTTCGACTACTTCGGGCACGTGCGTCGTGGCCTCGCGCAGCGCCTCTCGGACGCGGGGGTCGAGGCGCAGGTGGAGGTGGTGCCGACGCCGCCGACCTCGTCCTTGCGTCACCGGGCGGGGGTGCTGGCGCGCACCGTCAACGGGACGGCCGGCGATCACGGTCCGATTCATCTGGTGGGACACTCCACGGGCGGGCTGGACGCGCGCCTGGCGCTCTCCCCCACGGTCAACCTGGGCGCCGCTGGTGGCTCGCTCGGGTTCACGCGGAGGGTGCGTACCGCCATCTCGCTCAATACCCCTCACTACGGCACGCCCCTGGCCGCGCACTTCGCCACCGTCGCCGGCACCCGGATGCTCTACGCGCTGTCCTTGCTCACCGTCGTCTCGCTCTCGGGGGGGGAGCCGCTGCTCACCCTCATCTCGCGGGTGGTGGCCACGGTGGGCGGCCTCGATCAGTTCCTCGGAGGTGATTTCCGGCTGGTGAGCCGCTTGACCGACAGCATGCTGCGGCTGCTCGACGCCAAGGGCAGGGGCGACGTGCAGCAGATGCTCCGCAAGATCCGCGTCGACCAAGGCGGCATCATCCAGATCACCCCCGAGGCCATGGACCTCTTCAACGCCGCTACGGAGGACTCCCCCACGGTGCGCTACGGCTCCGTGGTGACCGCGGCGCCGAAGCCGAGCGCCTGGACCTTGGGGCGCAGCGTCAGCTCCTCGTACTCGGCGATGACCGCCGCCATCTACGCCACGCTCTACGGCTTCACCTCGAGCGCCAGCAAGCCCTACCCCTACGCCCGGCCCGACATGCTGCTGGCGTCGGAGCTGGAGCAGGCGCTCGGTGAGCCGCTCACGGACGGCACCAACGACGGGGTCGTGCCCAGCGCCTCCATGCTCTGGGGCAAGCTGCTGTGGGCGGGGCGCGCGGACCACCTGGACGTGCTCGGTCACTTCCGTGACCGCGAGGCGGAGAGCCGCCACTCCGACTGGCTGACGAGCGGCGCGGGCTTCGGCGCCGAGCGCTTCGCGCAGGAGCTGGACGCCGTGGCGGCGTTCATCCTGGAGAGCTAGCCGTCAGCTCGGCTCCGGCTCCACCACGACGAGCAGCGCGTCGGTGTCGACCTGGTCCCCGACGGCGACGGCCACCCGAGCGACGGTGCCCGCCGCGCTGGCCTTCACCGTGTGCTCCATCTTCATGGCTTCCATCACCACGAGCACCTCGCCCGCCTCGACGCGCCGGCCCGGCTCGACGTGCACGAGCACGATCTTGCCGGGCATGGGGGCGACGCAGGCGCCCGCCGTCGCCTCCGTCCGAGGGCTCGGGAAGCGCGGCTGCTCCACGAGGCTGAGCTGCCCGTTCGGGCCGGTGACGTAGTGGGTCGTGCCGTCCTGCGTCACCCGGCGACGCAGCCGCAGGCCGTCGAGCTCCAGGCTGACGCCGTCCGCGTCGACCTGGAGGAGCTGGGCCTGTACGTGGTGGCCGTCCACGCTGGCGTCGAAGCGCCCGTGCCCGAGCGCTCGGTAGTCGACGCGCAGGGTCCGCGCTCCGAGCGCGAGCTCCAGCCACTGCGGCTGCACCGGGTTGTTCCTGTACCCGGGCTCCAGTGCGGGCAGGGCGCGCCGCGCCTGACGACGCTGCGCCTGACCCCCGAGCGCGACGGCGAGCGCCGCGGCTTGGACGTCGGGCTCCGCGGGCGGGTCCTCTGCGAGGGCTCCCCCGAGGTGATCTTCGATGAAGTGGGTGTGGGTGGCGCCCCGCTGAAATTCCTCGTGAGCGAGCACCCTCGCGAGCAGTGCGCGGTTGGTCTTGATGCCGTCCACCGTCAGCTCTCGCAAGGCTCGCTGCATCCGCTGGATGGCTTCTAGGCGCGTGGGCGCGGTGGTGATGAGCTTTGCCAGCATGGAGTCGTAGTAGATGCTGACCTCGCTCCCGCTCTCCACGCCGGAGTCCACGCGTAGCCCCTCGGCGGTCGGGACGGAGAAGCGCAAGATCCGGCCGCTCGCCGGCAAGAAGCCGGCGGCTGGATCTTCGGCGCAGAGGCGCACCTCGAGCGCCGCGCCGCGGAGCCGGAGATCCGCTTGGGTGTAGCCGAGCGGCTCGCCGCGCGCGATCCGGAGCTGCTCCCGGACCAGATCCAGGCCGGTGATGCCCTCGGTGACGGCGTGCTCCACCTGGAGGCGCGTGTTGACCTCGAGGAAGTAGAAGGCGCCGTCCGGCCCCAGGATGAACTCCACCGTGCCGGCGCTCGAGTAGTCGACCGCGCGGCCCACCGCCAGCGCCGCCTCGCCCATGCGCGCGCGCAGCGCCTCATCTAGCGCGGGGGAGGGGCTCTCTTCCACGAGCTTCTGGTGACGGCGCTGGATGGAGCACTCCCGCTCGAACAGGTGCACGAGCTGGCCGTGCTCGTCCCCCAAGATCTGGATCTCCACGTGGCGAGGTCGCTCCACGTAGCGCTCGATGAGCAGCGTGTCGTCCCCGAAGGCACCCAGCGCCTCGCGCTTGGCGGCCTCGATGGCGGCGGTCAGACCCTCTGGGCCGCGCACGATGCGCATGCCCTTGCCGCCGCCGCCGGCGCTGGCCTTGAGCAGCAGCGGAAAGCCGAGAGAGAGCGCGCGCGCCTCGAGCTGCGCGACGCCCTGCTCGGCGCCGTCGTAGCCGGGGACCACCGGAACCCCGGCGGCGGCCACCAGCGCCTTGGCGTGCTGCTTCGAGCCCATGGCGCGGATGGCCGCTGGGCGCGGTCCGACGAAGGTGAGCCCCGCCGCCGCGCAGGCCTCGGCGAAGCCGGCGTTCTCCGCGAGGAAGCCGTAGCCGGGGTGGACGGCGTCGGCGCCGGTGCGGCGCGCGGCGGCGAGCAGCTTGTCGATGGACAGATAGCTCTCCGCGCTGGGCGCGGCGCCGAGGTGGACGGCCTCGTCCGCGGCGCGGACGTGGGGCGCCTCACGATCGGCGTCCGAGTACACGGCGACGGTGGCGAGGCCCATGGCGCGCGCCGTGCGCTGGATCCGCACCGAGATCTCCCCGCGGTTGGCGATGAGCAGCTTGCTTAGGGTCTTCATGGCCGAGCCGTCACGCTAACAGACCCACCGGCCCTGCGCGACGGCGGCGGCCCGGGCCCCCCGCCGTGCGCGGCTGCCGCCGATGAGGGAGTGCGCGCGGGGCGGGGAGTGGACTAAGCTCGGGCCCGTGAGGACGACCCCGTACCCCGTGCTGCGTAGCAAGCTGGATCTCCGCTCGGAGCAGTACCAGACCAACCGAGCGCAGAACCTAGCGGCCCTGGAGCGGCTGCACGCGGCGCTGGCCAAGGCCCGGGCGGGCGGCGGCGACAAGTACGTCCAGCGCTTCCGCGCCGCGGGCAAGCTGCTGCCACGGGAGCGGCTCGAGCTGCTGCTCGATCGTGACTCGCATTTCCTGGAGCTGTGCCCGCTCGCCGGACACGAGCAGCCGGATCACTCCACGGGCGCCAGCGTGGTCGGGGGCATCGGCGTGGTCAGCGGCGTGGAGTGCCTGGTGAGCGCCAGCGACTCTACGGTCAAGGGCGGCGCCATCAACGAGCTTGGCATGAAGAAGAGCGGGCGGCTCGCGCAGATCGCCGAGCAGAACCGGCTGCCCAGCGTCAGCTTCATCGAGAGCGCAGGGGCGGACCTGCCCAACCAGAGCAAGATCTTCGTGCCCGGGGGCCGTGGCTTCCGCAACCTCACCCGGCACTCGGAGGCGCGCGTGCCCACGGTGTGCGTGGTGTTCGGTAGCAGTACGGCGGGCGGCGCCTACGTCCCCGGCATGAGCGACTACGTCATCATGGTGAAGCACCAGGCGCAGGTGTACCTGGCCGGTCCTCCCTTGGTGAAGATGGCCACCGGTGAAGAGGCCGGCCACGAGGAGCTGGGCGGCGCGGAGATGCACAGCAAGCTCTCGGGCGTCAGCGACTACCTCGCGGAGGACGAGCGGGACGCCATCCGCTTGGCGCGTGAGGTGATGGCCCACCTCAACTGGCGCAAGCTGGGGCCGGAGCCGCTGCGCGAGGTGGAGGAGCCGCTGTACGACGCGGAGGAGCTGCTGGGCATCGCCTCGGCGGACGTGCGGGTGCCCTTCGACGCGCGCGAGGTCATCGCTCGCGTCGTGGACGGCTCCCGCTTCAGCGAGTTCAAGCCGCTCTACGGCGGTACGCTGGTGTGCGGCTGGGCGCACGTGCACGGCTACCCCGTGGGCATCTTGGCCAACAACGGCATCCTGTTCAGCGAGAGCGCCAACAAGGGCGCGCAATTCATCCAGCTCTGCAATCAAATCAACGTGCCGCTGGTGTTCTTGCAGAACATCACGGGCTTCATGGTGGGCAAGAAGTACGAGCAAGAGGGCATCATCAAGAACGGCGCCAAGCTCATCAACGCCGTCTCCAACAGCACCGTGCCGGCCTTCACCTTCATGATCGGCGCCAGCTACGGCGCTGGCAATTACGGCATGGCGGGGCGCGCCTATGATCCTCGCTTCTTGTTCACCTGGCCCAACCACCGCATCGCGGTGATGGGCGGCAAGCAGCTAGCGGGCGTGCTGGAGATCATCCAGCGGGACGCCGCCGCCAAGGCCGGCCGCCCCGTGGACGAGGAGCAGCTCGGTATGCAGAAGAAGTTCATCGAGATCAAGATGGACCAAGAGAGCGACCCTTTCTTTGCCACGGCGCAGCTCTGGGACGACGGCATCATCGATCCGCGCGACACGCGCAGCGTGCTGGCCATCGCGCTGTCCACCGCCCACACGGCGCCGGTGGAGGGCACCACGAGCTGGGGCGTGTTCCGGCACTGAGGCCTGCGCCCAGTGGGCGCAGGCGCCCCTCTGTGGCCTGAGCGACGCCCGGATCTTGATCGTTTCTTGATGATCCAGGGACCGGCTTTTACCGCGCCCTGATCTGCGGAGGCCTAGCTAGCAGGGCATGGACATGCTCCTGCGCTCTTGGTCGTTCCTGCTGCCCCTGTGCTGCGCCTCCGCGACCCTGCTCGGGGCCCGGGCGGCTGGGGCACAAACTCCGCTCCCGGAGGCCGAGGGGGCGCCGCCCCCCGCCCCCTCGAGCCCCTTCACGCTCGGCGGCTTGGTCGAGGCGTACTACCAGTGGAACTTCGGGGAGCCCTCCAATGGGCTCACCCACTTCCGCGGCTTCGACAGCCGGCACGACACCTTCACGCTCTCCAGCGCGTCGCTCGACGCGCTGTGGGACGACGGGGAGCTCGTCGGTCGCGCCACGCTGCAGTTCGGCGCGGCGTCGGCGACGTCCTACGCGGCAGAGCCAAGCCTGCCAGGCGCGCCCGGCGCGAGTGACTCGAGCGCCGAGGTCTGGCGGTACCTCCAGCAAGCTTACGCGGGCTATCGCGTCCCCGTCGGCGAGGGGCTGACGCTGACGGCTGGCCTCTTCCTGTCCCCCGTTGGACCGGAGGCCATGGCCGTCCGAGACAACTGGAACTGGTCCCGCTCCAACCTGTTCTTCGGTCTGCCCTTCTACCACACGGGGCTACGTGCCAGCTATCCCCTGAGCGAACGGTGGGACGCGACCTTGGCCGTCTACAACGGCTGGAACTCAGTGGTCGACAACAACGACGGCAAGACGCTCTCGGCGCAGCTCAATTATCACCGCCCGGAGGTCGCCGCCGCGTTCGTCTACCTCGGGGGCCCGGAGCGCGCGGCGGGTGCCACCGAGGGGCGTGGCTGGCGTCACCTGTTCGACGCTCACGCGACCTGGCACGCGGCCCCGTGGCTCTCCCTCGCGGCCTACGGTGACGGAGGCTGGGAGCAGACCCGGTTCGGCACCAGTCGCTGGGGCGCGGGCGCGCTTTACGCTCGCGTCCGGCTCGCGCCGCCGCTCTACCTCGCGGTCCGTAGCGATGCCTTCTGGGAGTCCACCGCCAGCGGCGACGCCGGGGAGGCGTCCCCGATCTTCTGGCCGGCGCCCTGGGTGTCGTCGGGCACGGCCACGCTCGACTACCGCGCGCACGAGCGGGCGACGCTCCGGCTGGAATATCGCCACGATCGGGCCGGCGCCGACCTGTACTTCGGCGGTGACGTCGTGGGCGACGGCGAAGCCGTCCCTTTCGTGATGAACCGTCGAGCGCAGGACACCGTCACCCTCGGGGTCTCCACGTGGTTCTGAGGGGCGGGAGGGATGTCGACGACACCGTCACCGCTGCGCACCAGCGCGGCCTGGGCCCTCGGGGTGCTGGCGCTCGCCACGGCGTGCGGGATCGCCTGGCACCGCCACGCGCGCGTCGAGCGCGCGCCGGAGGCGCTGCCCGTGGCGGAGCGCCACGCGCTCTACGAGCGGACGCGCGAGACGCTGAGGGTGACCTGCTCGCCCGCGGCGGGCTCCGAGCTGGAGCCCTTCTGCCGTGCTCAAGCCGCCTGGCTCGCCCGCTTCCCGGAGTGCGACGAGCCCTGCAACGAGCTGGTGCGGCGCTTCCGCCCCACGCCCACGCGTTGAGCGACGAGAGGAGATCCGAGATGAGTCCCGTACGGTACGTCAGGCCGCTCTGGTGGCTGCCCACGCGCGGCGCGCGCGTCCACACGCTCGGGGGTTGCTCATGAGCGCCCTGTTGGGTCTCGGCGCCCTGCTCGCGCTGGGGCTGTTTGGATTGCTAGGCTACGCGCTGCTCGCGCCGGAGAAGTTCTCATGACCGCGGATCTGCTGTTCCTCGGGCTGACGGGGCTCTTCTTTGCGCTGACCGCGGGGTTCATCACCGCCCTCACCAGGATTTGAAGGCACGGCCATGATCGCTGACGCACTGCAATTCTTCCTGATCCTCGCGCTCGCCACGGGGCTCGCTGCTCTGGTGGGCAAGGCCATGGCTCACCTGTTCACGAGCCCCGCGCACCTCGCGTTGGAGCGGCTCACCTACCGCGTCTTGGGCGTCGCCCCGGACGAGGAGATGTCCTGGCGGCGCTATGGAGTGCTCCTGCTGCTCAGCAACGCCGCGATGATGACGCTCGGCTACCTGCTGCTGCGGCTCCAAGAGCACCTCCCCGGCGATCCGCTGGCGCGCGCCTCCCAGCCCCCGGATCAGGCGTTCAACACGGCGGCGTCCTTCATCACGAACACCAACTGGCAGTCCTACTCGGGCGAGGCCAGCCTGTCGAACGTCTCGCAGATGGTCGTCATCACCTTCCTCATGACGGTGAGCGCGGCGACGGGCATCGCCGCCGCCGGGGCCTTCCTCCGCGGGCTGAGTCGAAAGAGCGCGGCGGCGCTCGGGAACTACTGGGTCGATCTCACGCGGGTGACCTACCGGCTGCTGCTGCCCCTCTGCTTCGTCGTCGCGCTGCTCCTGGTATGGCAGGGAGTGCCGCAGACGCTGAGCGCGGAGGCGGTGGTGACGACGCTCGAGGGCCAGGCGCAGCACCTCGTGGTGGGCCCGGTCGCCAGCCTGGAGGCCATCAAGCACATTGGCACGAACGGCGGTGGGTTCTACGGCATGAACTCCGCGCACCCCTTCGAGAATCCGACCCCGCTCACCAACACGCTCCACATCCTCGGCATGCTGCTCATCCCGGCGGCGTTCACCTTCACCCTGGGGGCCATGGTCCTCCGGCGCCGCCAGGGCTGGGCCTTCCTGGGGGCCTTCACGGTGATGTTTCTAGGCTTCCTGGCGGTGGTCTACACCGCGGAGCGCGGCGGCAACCCCTTGCTGGCGCAGCACGGGGTGGACCAGCTCGGCTCGGAGCTCCACGCCGGAGGGAACCTGGAGGGCAAGGAGCTGCGCTTCGGGATCGCCCAGACCAGCCTGTTCGTCACCGTGACGACCGCGGCCACGACGGGCTCCGTCGACTCCATGCACTCCTCCTTGACCCCGCTCGGTGGGCTGGTGCCCCTCGCGCAAATGATGCTCAATAGCGTGTTTGGCGGCGATGGCGTCGGGCTCATCAACCTCCTGACCTACGCCCTGCTCACCGTGTTCCTCGTGGGGATGATGATCGGCCGTACCCCAGAGTTTCTCGGAAAGAAGATCGAGGCGCGAGAGATGAAGCTGGTGATGCTGGCCGTGCTCGTGCACGCCTTCAGTATCCTCGGGTTCACGGCGCTCGCCTGCGTCGTCCCCTCCACCGTGGCGAGCCTGAGCAACGGCGGCCCGCACGCGTTCAGCGAGGTGCTCTACGCCTACACCTCCGGCACGGCCAACAACGGGTCGGCGTTCGCGGGCTTCAACGCCAACACCCCCTTCTTCAACACCACCATCGGTCTTGCCATGTTGGTGGGGCGCTACCTGACCCTGCTGCCCATGCTCGCCGTCGCTGGTGCTCTCGCCGCGAAGCGAGTGGTGCCGCAGGGCCCCGGGACGATGGCGACGGATGGCCCGCTGTTCACGGCACTGCTCGTGTTCGTCGTGCTCGTCGTCGGGGGGCTCACCTTCCTCCCCGCCCTGGCGCTGGGCCCCATCGTGGAGCACCTGCTGATGGGCGCCGGGGCCAGCTTCTGAGGCTCGAGCACGACAGTGAAGGGACCAAGAGTATGACCGACCCAGCTAACGCTCTCCAGGACTCCCCCGCGCCTCCGCTGCGGGGGCAGCTGCGCCCCATCCTCGGTTCGGCCGTGCTGATGCTCATCGTCACGGGCGTCCTCTACCCGCTGCTGACGACGGCGGTGGCCCAGGCGCTCTTCTCGCACCAGGCGCGCGGGAGCATCGTGGAGAACGGTGGCCGAGCGGTCGGGTCGGGGCTGATTGGGCAGCACTTCACTCGCCCGGAGTACTTCCACGGTCGCCCGAGCACCACCCTGGGACCGGATCCGGCCGACCCGACGAAGACCGTCGACTCGCCCTACGACGCGCGCCTCAGCGGAGCCAGCAACCAAGGCGTGCTGAGCGCGAGGCTGAAGGCTGCGGTCGCAGAGCGAGCGCAGCGCTACCGCGCGGACAACGGCCTACCACCCGACGTCCCCGTCCCGGTCGACGCGGTCACGGCGTCCGCCTCCGGCTTGGACCCCGACATTTCCGTAGCCAACGCCCGGCTGCAGCTCCAGCGGATCGCCGGGGCACGGCGCGCGTCGCGGCAGGCGCTCGAGGCCCTGCTGGCGCAGGCGGTGAGCGGTCGCCAGCTCGGCCTGCTGGGCGAACCGAGGGTGAACGTCCTCCAGCTCAACCTGGCCCTCGACGCCGCATTCCCCATCGAGCGCACCACGCGCTGAGAGAAGCATCGCCATGTCAGAAATAGCCCGCACGCACCAGCCGCTGTTCCAGGCCGGAGTCGTTCGCACCGCCCTCCTGGATGCGGTCCGAAAGCTATCGCCCCGCCGGATGATCCGCTACCCCGTGATGTTCGTGGTCGAGGTCGGCAGCGCGTTCACGACGCTGCTCTTCATCCACGCCGCCCTCACCGGAAACGGTGACGCCTCGGCCTGGTTCATCCTCGCCATCTCCGCCTGGCTCTGGTTCACCGTCCTGTTCGCCAACTTCGCGGAGGCCCTGGCCGAGGGCAGGGGCAAGGCCCAGGCGGACGCGCTCCGGCAAGCCCGACAGGACGTCCTCGCCCAGCGCCTCAGGCGGGGCGCGGCGCTCTCCTGGCTACAGGCGGACGCGGCTCAGCGGGAGGAGGCGCTCGAGACGGTCGCCTCCTCCCTACTCCACGTGGGTGACGTGGTGTACGTCGCGGCCGGCGCCCTCATCCCCGGCGACGGGGAGGTCGTCGAGGGCGTCGCCTCCGTCGACGAGAGCGCCATCACCGGCGAGAGCGCGCCGGTCATCAGGGAGAGCGGCGGAGATCGGAGCGCGGTGACCGGCGGCACGCGGGTGCTCTCCGACTGGCTCGTGGTGAGGATCACCGCGAACCCCGGGGAGACCTTCCTCGACCGGATGATCGCCATGGTCGGGGGCGCCAAGCGCCAGAAGACCCCGAACGAGATCGCGCTCGATATCCTGCTCGCTGCGCTGACGCTCATCTTCCTGTTGGTCACCGTCACGCTGCTGCCCTTCTCGCTCTTCGCCATCGAGGTCTCGGGGCAAGGCGCCCCGGCCTCCCTCACCGTCCTCGTGGCGCTGCTGGTCTGCTTGATCCCGACGACCATCGGTGGGCTGCTCTCCGCCATCGGGATCGCAGGCATGGACCGGATGATCCAGGCGAACGTCATCGCGACCTCGGGGCGCGCCGTCGAGGCAGCCGGCGACGTGGACGTGATGCTCCTCGACAAGACGGGGACCATCACCCTCGGCAACCGTCAGGCCACGGGCCTGCTCCCGGCGCCTGGCGTGACCGCGCGGGAGCTAGCGGAGGCCGCGCAGCTTGCGTCGCTGACCGACGAGACGCCAGAGGGGCGCTCGATCGTCCTGCTGGCGCAGCAGAAGTTCGAGGTCGAGCCTCCCCGCGCCGGAGCTCTGGACGCACGCTTCGTCCCGTTCACGGCGCAGACCCGCATGAGCGGCGTGGACCAGGGCGCCCGGAGGATCCGCAAGGGCGCTACGGACGCCATCGCGCGCTTCGTCGAAGAGGGCGCGGGTCGGATCCCAGCCGAGGTGCTCGCCCTGGTCGAGAGCACGGCGCGGCAGGGGTCGACGCCCTTGGTCGTGGCGGACGGCGCGCGCGTCCTCGGCGTCATCCAGCTCAAGGACATCGTGAAGAGCGGCATCAAGGAGCGCTTCGCCGAGCTGAGGCGGATCGGCATCAAGACGGTGATGATCACCGGCGACAACCCGCTGACGGCGGCGGCCATCGCCGCCGAGGCCGGGGTGGACGACTTCCTCGCCGAGGCCACGCCCGAGGCGAAGCTCGCCATGGTCCGCAGCTACCAGCAGGAGGGGCACCTCGTCGCGATGACCGGCGACGGGACGAACGACGCTCCAGCGCTCGCGCAGGCGGACGTCGCGGTCGCCATGAACACGGGCACGCAGGCCGCCAAGGAGGCCGGCAACATGGTGGACCTCGACTCGAACCCCACCAAGCTGCTGTCCATCGTGGAGATCGGCAAGCAGATGCTCATGACCCGCGGCGCCCTGACCACCTTCAGCGTCGCCAATGACTTGGCGAAATACTTCGCCATCATCCCGGCGGTCTTCGTCTCCACCTACCCGGGCCTGGAGGCGCTGGACGTGATGCGCCTCGCCTCACCCCGGAGCGCCGTGCTCAGCGCGGTCATCTTCAACGCGCTCATCATCGTGGCGCTGATCCCGCTGGCGCTGCGCGGCGTCCGCTACCGGCCCGCGCCGGCGGCGGCGCTGCTCCGGCGCAACGTCCTGCTCTACGGCGTCGGGGGCGTGCTGCTGCCCTTCCCCTGCATCAAGCTCATCGACCTTGCGCTCAGCGCGGCAGGTGTGAGCTGAATTGACCCTGTGACCCGCCCTCGCCGCTGTCAGCCCTCGCCGGAAGGAGACCTCACCGGGCGCGCCACGCCTGCGTGCGGTGAGGCCGACGGGGCGCCATGGTAGAGGACGTGGAGCGGCCAGACCCAGACGTCCTGCTCCGGCAGATGCAGGAGGAGGCTGTCCGTCAGCGGCGCGGAAAGCTCAAGATCTTCTTCGGATTTGCGCCTGGGGTCGGCAAGACCTACCGTATGCTCCAGGTCGCCCGGGATCTCCTCGTCGACCAGCAGCTCGACGTGGTGGTTGGCGTGGTCGAGGACCACCGACGACCGGAGACGGCGCAGCTGGCGATGGGGCTCGAGCGGATCCCCCCGAGAGAGGTCAGCTACCGAGGGCGCGTCCTGCAGGAGTTCGATTTGGACGCAGCGCTGGCTCGCAAGCCCCAGCTGCTCTTGCTCGACGAGCTGGCCCACACCAACGCACCGGAGTCCCGCAATGCCAAGCGCTGGCAAGACGCCGAGGAGCTGCTCGACGCGGGAATCGACGTGCTCACCACGATGAACGTCCAGCACGTCGAGAGCCTCAATGACGTGGTGGCGCAGATCACCGGGATCCAGGTCCGAGAGACGGTGCCGGACTCCGTGCTCGACGAGGCCGATGCGCTGGAGCTAGTGGACATTGCGCCGGAGGAGCTGCTCTCCCGCCTGGCGGAGGGGAAGGTCTACCTGCCCGCGCAGGCTCAGCGCGCCGCGCAGCACTTCTTCCGGCGCGGGAACCTGCTCGCGCTCCGTGAGCTGTCGCTGCGACGCACGGCCCAGCGCGTCGGCGGCGACGTGCTCGGGTATCGGGAGGCGCACGGCGTCACCGCCACCTGGGCGGCGGGCGAGCGGATCTTGGTCTGCGTCGGCCCGGCGCCGAGCTCGGCGCGGCTCGTGCGCGCGGCGGCGCGCATGGCGGCCGGGCTGCGCTGTCCGTGGGTCGCGGCCTCCGTGGAGGTGTCGCCGGCGAGACCGCTCGGCGAGGTGGGTCAGGCGCGGCTCGAGGCCCACCTGCGCCTCGCGGAGTCCCTCGGCGGCACGCTCAGTCGGCTGTCGGGGCCGAGCGTTCACCAAGCCATCTTGGCCTACGCTCGCCGGCACAACGTCACGCGCCTCATCATCGGCAAGCCGACCCATCCCCGCCTGTGGGACCGGCTGCGGGGCTCGCTCCTGGAGGAGCTGGTCCGTGGCAGCGGTGACATCGAGGTCCACGTCATCAGCGGCTCGGAGGAGGCGGCGCTCGCGCCGGCGCCCCTCACGCGCGCACCTCCCCGCCGCAGCGCCTACGGGGGCGCAGCGCTCATCGTTGGCGTCTCCACGCTGGCGACCCTGCTCATGCAGCGGGCGCTGTCTCCGCCCGATCTGGAGATGCTCTTTCTGCTCGGGGTCATGGCGGTGGCGGTCTGGCTGGGCCGCGGCCCGGCGATCTTGGCCGCGGCGCTCTCCGTGGCGTCGTATGACTTTTTCTTCGTCGAGCCCGTCCTCTCGTTCAGCGCGTCGGACCGCAGCTACCTGCTGACCTTCAGCATGATGTTCGCGGTGGGCGTGGTGATGAGCGCGCTCGCTGGGCGGCTGCGGCGGCAACAGCAGGAGGCCATGTCACGGGAGGAGCGGACGGCGGCGCTCTATGAGCTGACGCGGGAGCTGGCGTCCACGCGCACCGTGCCGGAGATCGCGGCGATCGCGGCGCGACACGCCATCGCCGCGTTCGGTGGGCGGGCCGTGGTGTTGTGCCTCGAGCCCTCGGGGGCGCTCCGGCCCGTCGCCGCGGCGCCCCCGGAGGCCTCGCTGGAGCCCCGCGAGCTCACGAGCGCGCGTTGGGCGAGCGACCATGGCGCGGTCGTCGGTCTGGGGACGGACACCTTGGCGGGAGGGCAAGCGCTGATCGCCGCCCTGGCCGTCGGGGACGCGCGGCTCGGCGCTCTGGCGTTGCTGCCCCCGGAGGGACGCCCGCTGACGCTGGACCAGCGCGCGCTCTTCGACGTCATCTGTCGGCAGACAGCGGCGGCCCTGGACCGCGCCCGGCTCGCCGAGGAGGCGCGCCAGGCTGAAGTGCGCGCACGCACGGAGGAGCTGCGCTCATCGCTGCTCTCGTCCGTCTCGCACGATCTGCGCACCCCGCTCGGAACGATCACCGGCGCGGCAACCTCCCTGCGGGACGCTGGGGACTTGTCTCCCACCACGCGCCGCGAGCTGCTCGAGTCCATCGTGGACGAAGCGGAGCGGCTCGAGCGCCTGGTCGGCAACCTGCTCGACATGACCCGCCTCGACGCGGGGGGACTCGAGCTCACCCGGGAGTGGGTCCCGCTCGACGAGCTCATCGGCTCGGCGCTCACCCGGATGGAGCGGCGGCTGGGGGAGCGCCCCATCACGGTGGCCTTGGCCGAGGACGTCCCGCTGGTCCACGTCGAGCTCGTGCTGTTCGAGCAGGTGCTGATCAACCTGCTCGAGAACGCCGTAAAGTACACACCGGATGGGTCGCCGCTGAGGTTCACGGCGCGGCGCGAGGGGGAGGGCGTTCGGATCGAGCTGCGGGACGCCGGCCCAGGGCTGCCGGCAGGCGAGGAGGCGAGGGTGTTCGAGAAGTTCGTTCGCGGTTCTCAGGCTGGCCCCTCCGGTGCCGGGCTCGGGCTGGCCATCTGCCGGGCCATCGTCGAGGCCCACGGCGGTAAGATCCACGCAGAGAATCTCCCTGAAGGTGGAGCCTGCTTCGTCGTTGCGCTCCCTATCGGGGGCGCGCCCCCTCCCGTCGAGCTCCCAGGAGTCGCGCCATGAGCGAGCGCGAGCGGGGCGCGCTGGTCCTGATCGTCGAGGACGAGGCGCCGATGCGGCGGTTCATTCGCGCGGCGCTCACGGCGCGTGGACATCGAGTCCTGGAGGCCGCGCGGATCACGGAGGCGCTCACCGTCATCACGAGTCATCACCCGGACCTGGTGTTGCTCGATCTAGGCCTGCCGGACGGGGACGGCATCGAGCTGACGCGTCAGGTGCGCGAGTGGAGCCAGGTGCCCATCATCGTGCTCTCCGCGCGGGGGCGCGAGGACGACAAGGTCACCGCGCTGGACGCCGGCGCGGACGACTACCTCACCAAGCCCTTCGGCATCGATGAGCTGCTGGCGCGGATACGGGTGTCGCTGCGGCACGCGCAGCGGGGCGAGGGCGGGGCCGCGCCGCAACGCCTGGAGCTCGGGGAGCTGAGGCTCGAGCTCGCGCGCCGTGAGGTCTTCCGCGGTGAGGAGGAGCTGCACCTCACGCCCATCGAGTACAAGTTGTTGGTCCTGTTGGCGACGAACGCCGGCAAGGTGCTCACCCACCGGCAGATCCTCAACGAGATCTGGGGCCCTGGTCATGCGCACCAGACGCACTACGTCCGCGTGCACATGCTGGAGCTCCGCAAGAAGATCGAGCGAGAACCGGCGCGCCCCAAGCTGCTCGTGACCGAGCCGGGAGTGGGTTACCGCCTGCGCGACCGCGGCTGAGGCCTGCTCCCTAGCCCGCCGCGCCGAGCGCTCCCCGCCACCTGCCGCGCTGGAAGATCACGCCGAGCAGTAGCGTCCGCAGCGCCCAGTCCGCGCAGCTCGCCAGCCAGACCGCGCGGACGCCGAGCCCGAGCCCGAGCCCGAGCCAAGCGGCCAGCCCGACGCGGAGCAGCAGGCCTCCGAGCAGCGCGGAGACGACGGGGGAGCGCGTGTCACCGGCGCCGCGCAGGGACTGCGCGAGCACCACCCCGAAGGCCATGAAGGGCTGGGCGAGCGCGAGCAGCGGCAAGCCGGAGCGGGTGGCGGCGACGAGCGCCTCGCCGTCCGCTCCCTCGGGGACGAACCAGCGGCTCGTGAGCCCTCCCGTCGCCCACAGCACGAGCCCCAAGGCGCTGAGGGTGACGGCGCAGGCGAGGGCGGCGGTCCAGCCGGCGCGCATGGCAGCGCGGGGCGTGCCGCGCCCGAGGGACTGCCCGACCAGCGTGGCGGCAGCCACCCCGAAGCCATCGGCGGACATGAAGCAGATGGACTCGATGGTGACGAGCGCTTGGTTGCTCGCCATCACCAGCGGCCCCAAGAGGGCGATGACGGCGGAGTAGCTGAGGTAGCCGCCGTGGATGACCACGCGCTCGAGCAGCGCGGGGAGGCTGACGCGCAGGAGCTGGCGCCGGGCCGCGGGCGCGCGAACGCCCGGGCGCCACAGCCCCGTCACCCTCACGCGCGCGCTGGGATCCGTCAGCGCCCGTAGCAGCAGCAGCGCCTCCACCGAGAACGCGATCACGGTGCCGATGGCGGCGCCTCGCACCCCGAGCGCTGGCACCTGCAGCGGCCCGAGGCTGACGCCGAACACGAGCCCGATGGCGAGGACGATGTTGACGAGGTTGCTCACGAGCCCCGCGCGCAGCGGGGTGCGCGTATCGCCCGAGGCGTTCAGCACGAAGGCCGCGGTGGTGGCCAGGAACATCGCGGGGACGCCGAACCAGGCGATCTGCAGGTACTGCCGGGAGAGCTGCCGGATGGCGAGGGACTCCGAGCCCAGCCAGCCGAGCAGCGGCTCGAGCGCGGCGAGCCCCAGCGAGGTGACGAGCACGCCGAGCGCCAGGGCGAGCCGCAGCGCGATGCGGGCCGTGGTGGCGGCGCTCGCCGTGTCACCCGCGCCGACGGCGCGGGCCACGAGCGGCACGGTGCCCACGAGCAGCCCCGTGAACACCCCGTACACCGTCCACAGCAGCGTGCCCTGCACCTGCATGCTGGCGAGCGCGTCCTCGGAGTAGCGCGCGAGACACAGCCGGTCCGTGAGGAAGACGGTCGTCTGCAGCAGGCTGGTGCCGATGGCGGGGAGCGCCAGCCGCACGAGCTCCCGCGTCAGCTCGCGCGTGGTCGGCTCGGCTCGGCTGGGCGGTCCCGCGAGCTCGTTGGGCTCGGCCGTGGCGTCGGTGGAGGGCACTGGGCGGGCGAGCTACACCGGCGCGGGAGCGTGGTCGAGTCCCTGCGAGTATACTGCCTGGCGATGGACACGGTGCGCTTGGATCAGTGGCTCTGCGCCGCGCGCCTCTACGCCTCGCGCCGCGCCGCGCAGGACGCCTGCAACGGCGGGAAGGTCAAGCTCAACGGCGTCAGCAGCAAGCCCGCTCATCCCGTCAAGCCGGGGGACGAGGTGCGGGCGGACGCGCCGCGTGGCCTCAGTGTGGTGAAGGTGCTGGCGCTCGCGGACAAGCGCTCGTCCCCACCACGGGCGCGGGCGCTCTACGAAGATCACTCCCCGCCGCCCCCACCCCGGGAGCCCCTGATGGGACGCCGAGACCGCGGCGCAGGGCGGCCCACCAAGGCAGAGCGCCGCGCGGTGATGCGCCTGCGCGGTGAGGACTGAGCGGCCCCCAGGGGCAGCCGCCGCTCGCCGTGAGAGGCCGGCGCCCGAGCGCGCTCCCCGAGGGGAGGGACTGGGCGAGGGCTGGGGGTCTGTGCTTATGCTTGGCCCTATGCGCCTCCACGGTATCTTGCGTCGATCGACCTGGCTCTGCTTGTCTCTCGTGCCCACCCTCGCCGGCTGTAGCGCGGACGAGGAAGAGAAGTCACCGGCCCCCGTGGAGGCGCCGCGCTTCATCACGGACGATCAAGGTCGCGTGCTCATCTTGCGCGGCATCAACACCAACAACCGCGCCAAGAGCGCGCCCCTGCGCTCCCCCGGCCTGACCGACGAGGATCTCGACCGGATCGGCAAGACCTGGGGCTTCAACGTGGCGCGCTACATCATCCTGTGGGACACGCTCGAGCCGCAGCCCGGGCAGATCGACGCGGAGTACCTCGAGCGCATCGCCACGGACGTGGACCGCCTCGGGCGGGTGGGCGTGCGCGTGGTGCTCGACATGCACCAAGACGTCTACGCCATGAAGTTCTGCTGCGACGGCGCTCCCGAGTGGGCCATCCGGGACGACGGACAGCCCTTCGAGCTGCAGGATCAGTGGGCGCTCAACTACTATCAGCCGGCCGTCAAGCGCGCCTTCGACAACTTCTGGGACGCCACGGGCCCCCACGCGGATCTGCAGCAGCACTACGCCGCCGTGTGGCAGGCCATCGCGCGGCGCTTCGCGGAGCACGACAACATCGTGGGCTACGACGTCATGAACGAGCCCTTCCCGGGCTCGGATTTCGACGTGGGGGAGGCGCTCTTTCGCCGCAGCCCCGAGGACGGCGGCACCACCAAGGTGTTCGACGAGACCAAGCTGGGACCGTTCTATCAGCGGATGATCGACGCCATCCGGAAGGTGGACACCCGCCACTGGATCTTCGTGGAGCCACGCTACGGCGCGCCGGGCAACGGCTCCCCCTCATACCTGCCGGTGCTGCGTGACCCGCGCCAGGGTGAGCCGCGCATCGTGTTCGCGCCGCACCTCTACTCGGTGTCTGCCGAGGCGACCAACAACTTCAACGCCAAGGATCCGACGGTGGAGCTGTGGGAGACAGAGCGCCACAAGGAGCTCGAGCGACAGCAGATGCCCGTGTGGCTGGGGGAGTGGTGGGCCTACCGCTGGGAGGACCCCAACGCCCCCGCCTTCGTGGAGCGGCTGCTGGCCATGGCGGACCGCATGCAGATCGGCTGGGCGTACTGGAGCTATGACCCGGGCGGGCCCGGCGGTGCTGCGCTGCACGCCTCGGACGGCAGCTCCAACCCGGCCGTGGCGACGGTGGTGCGGCCGTACCCGCGCGCCATCGCGGGCGAACCCCTAGCGTTCTCCTTCGACCCCACGAGCCGCGTCTTCGAGCTGAGCTTCAGGCAGCGCAAGGGGGTCACCGGCACGACGGAGATCTTCGTGCCAGCACACACCTACCCCGCTGGCTTCGACGTGTCGCTGCCCAGCGATCCCGGCGGCAGCACCACCTTCGACCCGGAGACCGGCCTCATCCAGGTGACCGCAGATGCGGCGGTGCAGGAGCACCGGGTGCGCCTCACGCCAAAACCCTGACCGCGGTGGGCACTGCTTGGCGTCGCGCTGGCGGCCGACCAGGGTACCGGCGCGCAATCGTTGCGCTTACAACCGACTTACATTGACCCCGCGAGGGGCCACTGATAGCGAAAGCCCCGCATGTCGGCGGTGGCAGCGCTCAACGAGGTCGGGCCGCGGGCCGCGGCGCTCAGCTCCCTGGGGATGTCACGCGGCTGAATGAGGCGGGGGCGGACGGCTTTTGTCGCGCCCCACCACGAGGATCAAGGTCAAGGATGCTCACGAAATCAATGGCTCGGGCTTTCTTCGTGTCTGGCACGGCCGTGTGCTCGCTGGCCTTCGTCGGGCTCACGGTGGACACCTTCGGGCAGATCCCCAGGTTGACGCGGGAGGCGGAGCTGACGCCGGCGGCCATCCACGGGAAGGAGCTCTGGGAGTCCAGCAACTGCATGGGCTGCCACACCCTCTTTGGGGAGGGCGGCTACTACGCCCCGGAGCTCACCAAGGTGATGGAGCGGCGCGGGGAGCCGTTCGTGCGCGCCATCCTCAAGGATCCGGAGGCCATGTACCCGGGGCAGCGTCGCATGCAAAACTACAAGTTCAGCGAGGAGCAGATCGATCACCTCGTCGCGTTCTTCGAGTGGGCGGGGCAGGTGGATTTGCAGGGCTTCCCCCCGCGGCCACACCTCGTGCCCATGGCCGTGCCGGACGAGGCCGAGGGCTCCGTGGCACGCGCGGACAACCGCCCCATGGTCTATAACCAGCTCTGCGTCGCCTGCCACACGCTCGGGGGGCAAGGCGGCAGCGTCGGGCCCGCGCTGGACGGGGTGGGAGAGCGCTTCGACGCAGACTACCTCAAGAAGTGGATCCGAGATCCGAGCGCGGTCAAGCCGGGCGCCAAGATGCCGAAGCTGCCCATCTCCGACGAGCAGCTCGACGAGCTCGTCGCCTTCCTCAGCCACCAGTCGAAGACCCCTGCCGCCAACGCCGCCCCCACGGGCTCGTCTCCGGCGCCCAGCCCCGTCAAGGAACCAACCCCGTGAAGTACGAGTCGCAGCGGGTCGCGTGGTGGTTTTTCGCCACCTCCCTTTTGCTCTTCACCCTCCAGCTCGTCTACGGCTTCATCATGGCCTTCGCGCACGCGGGCTATGACGGGCTGCACGAGCTCGTCCCCTTCCACGTAGCGCGCACCACCCACACCAACTTGCTGGTGATGTGGCTCTTGTCGGGCTTCATGGGCGCCTCGTACTACATCGTGCCGGAGGAGGCGCGGCGCGAGCTCTTCTGGCCAAAGCTCGCGTACGTGCAGCTCATCGCGCTGGTGGTCGTGGGCGTCACCGCCATCGTCGGCTTTCACCTCGGCTGGTGGGAGGGCCGTAAGTTTCTAGAGATCCCCCGGCCGCTCGACTACCTGGTGGTGGTGGACGTGCTGATGTTCGTCGTGAACATCGGCGCGACCATCTGGACCGGGCCGCGCAAGACCTCCACCGCCATGGTCCTGTACTTTGGGCTCTTGGCCACGGCGCTGCTCTACATCCCGGGCATGCTGGCCACGGACAACCAGACGGTGGACTCCTACTGGCGGTGGTGGGTGGTGCACCTCTGGGTGGAGGGCGTGTGGGAGCTCATCATGGGCGCCATCCTGGCCTTCCTGCTCATCAAGCTCACCGGCGTCGACCGTGAGGTCATCGAGAAGTGGCTGTACGTCATCGTCGGCATCACCTTCCTCTCGGGCATCCTCGGCACCGGGCACCACTACTACTTCATCGGGACGCCCTCGTACTGGAAGCCCATCGGCGCGGTGTTCAGCGCGCTGGAGCCGCTGGCCTTCCTGGGGATGGTCATCTACGCCATCGCCATGCTGCGGAAAGGGGGGCGCCGACACCCCAACAGCATCGCCATCTACTGGACGGTGGGCTGCGCCATCTTCTCCTTCGTGGGCGCGGGCTTCCTCGGCTTCGCGCACACGCTGCCCTCGGTGAACCTCTACACGCACGGCACGCTCGTCACCGCCATGCACGGCCACGCCGCCTTCTGGGGCGCCTACGCCATGATCGTGCTGGCCATGATGAGCTACAGCTTGCCGCTGCTCACGGGCCGCAAGCTCTACCAGAAGACCACCGCCCAGGTGGCCTTCTGGACCTCCAACATCGGCATGGTCGCCATGGTGGGCGCCTTCGCCACCGCCGGCGTGGCGCAGGTGTACCTGGAGCGCAAGGTGGGCATGGATTTCCTCAGCGTGCAGAAGGAAATCGAGGTGCACTTCATCGGTCTGGCGCTCGCCGCGACGCTCTTCACCATCGGCGTGCTGGTCTTCATCTACGACTTCATCCGGTACGGCAAGCCGGTCGGTGAGCTCAGCCGCAGCACCGAGGACGAGAGCGCCGAGGCGCCGGCCGAAGCCAACCTCGCATGAAGCCTTACTATCGGCCCGTTGGCGCCGAGGTGGAGGTCTTCCGCCACGCCTACGCCCAGCGGCTCCCGCTCTTGGTCAAGGGCCCCACGGGCTGCGGGAAGTCTCGCTTCATCGAGGCCATGGCGCATGAGGTCGGCCGGCCGCTGGTCACGGTGGCCTGCAATGAAGAGACGAGCGCGGCAGATCTGCTGGGCCGCTGGCTGGTGAAGGGCGGCGACACCCAGTGGCAGGATGGTCCCGTCACGCGCGCGGTGCGGGAGGGGGCCATCCTCTACCTCGATGAGGTGGCGGAGGCGCGCGAGGACGTGGTGGTGGTGTTGCACCCCTTGGCCGACCATCGGCGCGAGCTGCACCTCGATCGCCTCGCGACGAGCCTCGCGGCGACGGAGGGCTTCATGCTCGTGGCCAGCTACAACCCGGGCTATCGCCGCGGCTTTCGTGAGCTGAAGGCCTCTACGCGGCAGCGCTTCGTCTCGCTGCGCTTCGACTATCCGGCGGCGGACGTCGAGGCGGAGATCGTCCTGGCCGAGAGCGGGGCCACGGCCGCGGTGGCCAAGAAGCTGGTCGCACTCGCCGCGAAGGTGCGGGGGCTCGCGGAGCTGGGTCTGGGAGAGACGGTGTCCACCCGGCTGCTGATCGGGGCGGCGCGGCTCATCGCCAGCGGCCTGCCGCCACGGGAGGCCTGCCGCGTGGCGGTGGTGGAGTCGCTCACGGACGACGCGGAGACCGCCACCGTGCTGCAAGATTTGGCGGACTTGAGCCTCTGAGCACCGCCCGGGGTCAGCATGGGTTGGGACGAGGCGCTCTTCGGCTTTTTCTACAAGAAGCTGCGGCGGCGCCCGAGCGATCGCGTGAGCCAGGCGGCGGCGTCGCTCGAGCCGCTGCGGAGCAGGCTGCAGCTCTTCGGCTCCGCCCTCGCGCACCGCAAGCTCGAGATCGCGGTCGCGGAGGGCGGGGGGCACCGTGAGGGGGTGCGGCTGTTTCTGCCCGAGCGCTTGGAGCTGGCGCCCGACGCTGCGCTCAATGAGCGAGCGTACTTGGTGCGCGTCGTGCTCGACGCGAGCTCACTCCGCGGGCAGTGGGAGCCGCCCCGCCGGCTGGGCCCGCGAGCGCGTGAGCTGTTCGCGCTGCTCACCATCCCCGCGCTCCAGGCCTCGCTCACCGAAGAGCTCCCCGGGTTCGAGCGGTGGTTCGGTGAGGTCGCGCGGGCGGCGCTGCTGCGCAGACCCCCACTCCAGCGGATGACGCCCGGGGCTCAGCTCGTCGAGCTGCTCACGCGCGCGGCGCTCGGTGAGCCGTGGGAGCGACTGGCGCCCGAGGTGCCGGGGGAGGTGCTCGCGCGGGCGCGCGCCGTAGGGCAGCAGGCTCCACGCCGCCCGGAGGCCGTGCTCCCGCTGCTCGAGCCGCTCGCCGCGGGGCTCGGCAGCGCGAGCCTCCCGCCCCCGTGGCTCTGGGGCGGCGTGGACCAAGAGCCCGGCGCCGCCGCCGCCGCCGCCGCGGGCGGTAGCCCGGACGCGACGGGCAGCGAGCGGCAGGGCAAGACGCGCGAGAACGTGCGCCGGGTGAGCTTGGACGACAAGCCCCAAGAGGACAACCCGCTCGTCCACTCGTTCGAGAAGGTGCACACCGTGGAGGAGTACACCGGCGGGCGCAAGAACGTCGACGGTGAGGACGAGCTGGCGGAGCACGGCGAGGCGCTCGATGAGCTGCAGATGCGCGAGGTGGTGCGCTCGCGCGAGCGGGCGCGCTCACTCTACCGGGCGGAGCTCAGCTTCGAGGAAGAGCAAGGCGGTGTGGAGGTGGACGGTCCGCCCGAGGCGGGGGGCATCCCCTACGACGAGTGGGACGAGCGGGCGCGCAGCTACCGCAAGGCGCACTGCCGTGTCTTCGTGTCCAAGGCGCGTCGCCCGGTCGACGTCGCGCGAGCGCTGGAGGACACGCGGCGGCTGCTGGTGCGCCACCACCGCCAGGTGCAGGAGGTGCAGGCGCGCTTCGAGCGCCTCGAGCGCGCCCGTCGGGAGCGCGGCCGGCAGCCTGACGGCGTGGACGTGGACATCGACGTGATGGTCGAGCGACACGCGGCGCTCGCCGCTGGCCACTCCGGGGACGACAAGCTCTACGTCGCCCGGCGACCCCACGTGCAGGATCTCGCGGTGCTGGTGCTGCTCGACGTCAGCCTCTCCTCGGACGCGTGGGTGGAGGGGCGCCGGGTGCTGGACGTCGCCAAGGAGGCCGTGCTGGTGCTCGGCGAGGCGCTGGCGGGGCTCCCCATCAGCACCGGGGTGGCCACCTTCTTCAGTAACACGCGGCGAGACTGCCGCGTCCAGATCGTCAAGCCCATGCAGGGCGACTGGCAGGACGCCGCGCTGCGGCTCGCGAGCGTGACGCCCACGGGCTACACCCGCATCGGGCCAGCCCTCCGCCACGCCACCCGGCTGCTGGAGGAGGCGCAGGCGCGCCGTCGGCTCCTCATCATGGTCGGAGACGGCAAGCCCACGGACTTCGATCGCTACGAGGGGCGCTACGGGATCGCCGACGTGCGGAAGGCGGTCGATGAGGCGGAGCAGCGCGGCGTGCACGCCTACGCCTTGGCCATCGACGCCACGGCGCGGCGTCAGCTCCCGCAGATGTTTGGGCCGAGGGGCTATGAGGTGCTCGCGCGCCCGGGAGATCTCGTGCCCGCGCTCGGACGGCTCTGCGCCGAGCTCGCCCGCTGAGGCGGCCGGCTCAGCGGAGCTGAGAGGGATCGATGGGGGCCTCGGGGCCGGGCGCGGGCTGGAGCGGGGCGGTAGGGAGGCTCCGCAGGCCGAGCGGACGAAGGTGCTGGAGGCTGGGCACGCTCGCTGCGGGTGGCGGCTCCTCCTCGTCCTCCTCGTCGTCTTCTTGTGCGCGAGCCTCCGCGACCGGAGGCGCTGGTGAGGGCGGCGGTACGATGACGGGGGGCGCTGGCTCGGGTGGCGCCGGAAGCACGATCGGTGGCGGCGCCGGAGGGGGCGCCGTGAAGGGCGTGGGCACCGGCGGCGGCGCTGCGAGCGGGCGCGAGGCGTTGAGCACCGTGGTCGCCGTAGGCGCGGCGGCGGGCTCCTCGTCGTCGTCCGTGAGGACTCGCACGGGCTCGCCCGCGCGAGGGGTGGGCCTGGACGCGCGCTGGGGGAGCTGGCGAGGGATGGCGGCGACGGCCACCACGACGAACAGCACGGAGCCGCCGCTGATGGCGAAAAACGGCGTCCACCGCCAGGTGAGCACGCGACGGATCGCTGCCTGGACCTCGAGCGCCATGGGCGCCAGTCTAGGCGGCCGTCGCCAGGGGGCAAGCCACGCGTTCGCGCCGGTGACGAGCTCCGCTCCCGTGGCCACCGCAGCCGAGTGCGCTGGCTCGGACTCGGAGAGCCCACCGCCCGTGAGCCGCCGGTGCCGCCTGACGCGCGCTCCGCGCTCCCGCCCGCGCCGGCGCCGCACCCGTGACGCCGAGTCGTGATAACCTCCCGCGGCAGGATGACGGTCGGGAGGCGAGGCATGCGCAGCACAGGCTGGGGGACGGGGCGCTTGGGTTGGGCAACGGTCGTCGTGCTCGTGGCGGCGGGCTGTGACGCGGGCGGGAGCGCTGGTGGGAGCGCGGGCGCGGGCGGGAGCGCGGGCGCGGGCGCGGGCGCGGGCGCGGGCGCGGGCGGGAGCGCGGGCGCGGGCGGGAGCGCGGGCGCGGGCGGGAGCGCGGGCGGGAGCGCGGGCACGGGCGGGAGCGCGGGCACGGGCGGGAGCGCGGGCACGGGCGGGAGCGCGGGCGCGGGCGGAGCGCAGGGGGCGCGGCGCGCGATCGAGGCGCTGCGCTACTAGGGGGCGCTTCGCTGCGAGGGGGCGGTAGGCTACTCGTGCAGCGA
>CAUJEM010000068.1 GCA_963169915.1 Myxococcota bacterium | reverse complement strand
GCGCTCAGCTCGCCGGGCGCGCGCGGCCGTAGCGCGCGTAGAGCGTGGGGAGCGCCAAGAGCGTGGCGAGGGTGGCCGTGACGAGCCCGCCGATGACGACGGTGGCGAGCGGGCGCTGCACCTCCGCGCCGCTGCCGGTGGCGAGCGCCATCGGGAGGAAGCCGAGCGCGGCCACCAGGGCCGTGGTGAGCACCGGGCGCAGCCGCTCGCTGGCCGCTCGGCGCGTGGCCTCCACGGGGGCGAGCCCCTCGGCCTCGTGACTACGGCAGGCACTCAGCAGCACCACGCCGTTGAGCGTGGCCACGCCGAACAGCGCCAGAAAGCCGATGGCCGCCGAGACGCTGAACTCCAGGCCGCGCGCCCAGAGCGCGATGCAGCCGCCGGAGGCCGCGGTGGGGATGCTGACGAACACCAGCGCGGCGGGGCGCAGCGCGCCGAAGGTGAAGTACAGCAGCACCAGCACCGCCAGCAGGGTGGCGGGCACCACGAGCGCCAGGCGCGCGGCGGCGCGGGTGAGGTTCTCGTACTCCCCCCCGTAGCTGAGGTAGTAGCCGGGGGGCAGCGGCACGGCGCCGAGCTTCGTGCGCACCTCGTGGACGAAGCCGGCCAGAGCTCGACCGCGGACGTTGGCCTCGATGGTGATGCGCCGCCGGCCTTGCTCCCGGCTCATCTGGGCAGGGCCGTCCTCGAGCGTCAGCTCCGCCACCTCCCCCAGCTCCACGCTGCGCCCACCCTCGAGCGGGACGCGCAGGCGCGCCAGCGTGTCCACGTCGGCCTGCGGGACCGGATGGGCGCGCAGCACGACGTCGAGCCGCCGCTCGCCCTCGAGCAGCGTGCCGAGCGGCTCGCCGCTGCGGCGCGTGACGAGGTACTGGATCAGCGGCTCCGGCGTCAGCCCGAGCCGCCCGAGCCGCTCGGGGGCGAGCCGCACCTGCAGGCTGCGTAGCCCGCTGGCCTGCTCCACGCGCACGTCAGAAGCCCCCGGGACGCTCGCCAGCACCTGCGCCAGGCGCGACGACAGCTCCCGGAGCTGACCGAGATCGTCACCGTAGAGCTGCACGCCGAGATCCGAGCGCACGCCGCCGATGAGCTCTTGGACGCGCATCTCGATGGGCTGCGTGAAGCCGAAGCTGGCGCCGGGCAGCGCCGCGCGCAGCGCTGGCTCCATCGCCTCCGCCAGCCCAGCGGCGTCTTGCGCCGTGGTCCACTCGGCGCGCGGGCGCAGCACCACGATGACGTCCGACATCTCCACGCCCATCAGATCCGTCGCGACGTCGGGGCTGCCGATGCGCGACACCACGCGCTCGATCTCTGGGAAGCGCTGCAGCGCGCGCTCCAGCGCCAAGGTGCCCGCGACGGCCTCCTCCAGGGACACGCTGGGCGGCCGCGTCACTTGGATGGCGAGATCTCCCTCTTCCAGGCGCGGCACGAACTCCGCGTCGCGCGTCCCCGCCGCGACCGCCCCGGCGAGCACCAGCGCCGCCACGCCCGCCCACACCAGGCCCGGTCGGGGCAGCAGCCGCGTGAGCACCGGCTCGTAGCGCCGGCGCAGCCAGCCGACCAGCCGCGGCTCGTGGTGCTTGGGGGAGCGGAGCACCAGCGCGCCCATGGCCGGGATCCAGGTGAAGGTGAGCACCAGGGCGGTGCCCATGGCGTAGAGCACCGTCAGCGCCATGGGGCGGAACATGCGCCCCTCCACGCCCTCGAGCGTGAGCACCGGCAGGTACACGAGCGTGATGATGAGCACCGCCATCAGCACCGGGCGCCCCACCTCGCCGAGCACCTTGCCCATGGCCGAGCGCGCACCGAGCCGGTGGGCCGCCATCGCCGCCAGCGCCCCCTCCACCATCACCACCGCCCCGTCCACCACCAGCCCAAAGTCGATGGCGCCCAAGCTGAGCAGGTTGCCGCTCACGCCGGTGAGCAGCATCCCGAGGAAGGCGCCGAGCATGGCCAGCGGGATGACGGAGGCGACCAGCAGCCCGGCGCGCCAGTCGCCCAGCATGAGCAGGAGCACGAGCGCCACCACCACGCCGCCCTCCAGCAGGTTCTTCTTCACCGTGGACAGCACGCGGTCCACGAACTGCGCGCGGTCGTAGAGCGGCTCGATGGTCACGCCGGCGGGCAGCGCCGCGCGGATCTCGTCGAGGCGCGCGCGCACGGCGGCGGCGACCGCGTGCGCGTTGCCGTGCGCCACCATCTGCACCATCACGTACACCGTCTCCCCCTCGCCGTCCGCGGTGGCCGCCGCCAGCCGCGGCGCCGCGCCGAAGCGCACGCGCGCCACGTCGCGCACCAGCACCGGCGCGGCGCGGACGCCGGCGAGCGCGGGGGCGACCACCTGCTCTTCGAGATCGCTCAGGGTGCGGAAGCTCGCCTCCACGCGCACGAACGTGGCCTCCTCCGGGCTCTCCAAGGCGCCGGCGCTGCGGCTGACGCCCGTGGCGCGCACGGCGCTCGCCACGTCCAGCAGCGTGAGCCCGTGCGCGAGCAGCGCGGCGTCGTCCGGCTCCAGCACCGCTTGGCGCGTGTCCCCGCCCCAGAGGTTCACCTCCACCACGCCCGGCACCGTGCGCAGCCGCCGCCCGATGTCCCGCTCGGCGAGCTCCCGGAGCTGGGAGAGCGCGTGCCCCGGCCAGCGCAGCGTGAAGTGGACCACCTCCCCGAGGCCCGTGGTCAGCGGCCCCAGGCTGGGGCGGCCCACGCCCTCGGGCACCGCCTCCGCCGCGTCGCCGAGCCGCTGCGCGACCAGCGAGCGCGCGTGATCGAGGGGCACCGCGTCATCGAACACGAGCGTGATGCCGCTGACGCCGGAGCGTGACACCGAGCGCGTGGTGGCGACGCCGGGGATGCCGCTGAGCGCGAGCTCCACCGGCACCGTGACCTGCTGCTCCACCTCCAGCGGCGAGCGCCCCGGCGCCGCGGTGAGCACCTGCACCTGCACGTTGGTGACGTCGGGCACCGCGTCCACGGGCAGCGCCCGCAGCCCGACCAGCCCCGCCGCGATGAGCAGCAGCGCCGCGAAGCCCACCACCAGCGGGCGCTCGAGCAGCCACAGCAGCGCCCGCGTCACTCGAGCTCCGCGCGCATCCACTCGCCCTTCAGCAGCAGGGCGCCCTGCGAGACCACCTGCTCACCGGGCTTCAAGGGGCCCTCCAGCACCGAGTCGAGCTCGGTGTGCTGCACCACCCGGACGTGGCGCAGCTCGAAGCTGCCGGGAGGTCCGACCGCCACGAACACGGTGGGCACCCCGCTCAGCTCCACCACGGCGCGGCGCGGCACCGCCACGAGCGCGGCGTCGTCGGGCGGCGCGGAGGACGCGGAGGGCGCGGGCGCCGCCGCGCTCGGCGTGGGCTCGGTCTGGCGCAGCTCGACCTCCACGTAGGCGCCCTCCGGCCAGCGCGGACAGCCCGGGTCTGGCAGCAGCTCATGGCGGACGCTGCGCCGCGCTGGGTCCACCCGCCCCGCGCCGCCCTGGAGCACGCCCTCGCAGCGCCGCCCGTCCACGCCGCGCAGCGTGACGCGGCTGCCGGGGAGCACGCGCAGCGAGCGCAGCTCCGGCAGCTCCACCGCCAGCACCAGCCGGTCGAGCGCGACCACGCGCAGCAGGCTGCTCTCCGCGCTGGCGGCGGAGCCCTGCTCCACCTGCACGCTCACCACCGTGCCGTCGAAGGGCGCGCGCAGCGAGACCTCCGAGCCCCGCACCGACAGCCCGCTCAGCAGCAGCCGGGCCGCACCCTCCTCCGCCTGGGCGGCGGCGACGGCGCTCTCTGCCTCCAGCAGGGCGCGCTGGCTGGTGGCCTGCTCGGCGACGAGGCGCCGCTCCTGCTCGAGCACGGCCGCGGCGTGGCGGCGCCGCGCGTGGGCCTCCGCGAGCGCACCGGCGGCGCGGGCGGCCTCCGGGACGTCCAGCGTGGCGAGCAGCTCGCCGCGCTGGACGGCCTGACCCGGCTTGACGAGCAGGCGCTTGACGCGCCCCGCGAAGCGCGAGCCGATGTCCGCGGCGGCGCCGGGCGGGGCGACCACGCGCGCGCTGGCGACGAAGCGCGCCTGCGCCTCGGTGGCGCCGATGACGCTGGTGAGGCGCACGCGCCCGGTGTCGAGCAGCGCGGGTGGGAGCGTCAGGAGCTTGGGGCTCGCGGAGGCGGACGCCGCCGGGCTCGGCGGGGGCGGCGCCTCCGCGCGGGAGCAGCCGAGCGCGAGCCCCAGACAGGCGGTGGCGACGAGCGCGCGCGTCACGGCAGGTACCTCGCGTCGCCGGTGAGCCACCACAGGTGGATCCAGCTCTCGTTCACGTTCATCAGCGCGGTGGCGCGCCGCAGCTCGAGCTCGAGCAGCACGCGCCGCGCCTCGAGCGTGGCGCTGAGCTCCCCCGAGCCCAGCTCGAACTGGCGCGTGGCGATGCGCAGCGCCTCCTGGGCGGCCGGCAGCGCCTCCCGCTCGAGGCCGTCCAGGGCCTCGAGCGCGTGCTCCTGCTCGTGCATGGCGAGCAGCGCGTCCTGCGCGGCCTCGCGCCGGCTGCGCGCCCGCTCCGCCTCCGCCTCTGCCGCCTCCACGCGCGCCGCGGCGACCTCGAGCGCCTGAGGCTCCACGAAGGGCAGGCCAAGGCCGAGCTGCGCCTGCACCACCACGTCCCCCGTGCCCTCTCGCGCCACGCTGGGGCCGAAGCTGAGCCACGGCCCGCTCTCGGCGTGCGCCAGGTGCGCGGCCTGGCGGTGCACCGCGGCGCTCCCGTCGGCGAGCTGGACCTTGGGGTGGGCGCGCTCGGCCTGCGCGAGCAGGCGCTGCTCCTCGAAGGAGCCCTCTCGACGGGCGAGCCGCCCGTGGAGGGCGAGCGGGGCGTCCGGCGCGAGCCCGGTGGCGTAGCGGAGCGCGGCGTCCGCGTCGATTTGCTGGCCCTCCGCGCGGAGCAGCTCCGCGCGGGCCTCGGCGACGAGCGCGCGCGCCAGCGCCTCGTCCGTGGGCGCCGAGCGGCCCGCTCGGACCCGCGCCGCGGCGATCCGCAGCAGCTCTTGGCAGGTCTTCAGCTCGGCCTCTCGCACCGCGTAGTGCGCGCGCGCGAGCCAGGCGTCGAGCCACGCGCGCGCCGCCCGCGTCCCGAGCTCACGCTGCGCGACCGCCCGCTGGGTGTCGAGCTGCCGGCGCCGCGCGGCGGCCCACGCGCGCCTGGAGCCCCGCGCGCCCCGCAGCGAGAAGTCCTGCAGCAGCGAGGCGGACACGTCGAGCCCCGCGCCTTGCGAGCCAGGGAACAGCCGCGGTCCGGCGCTCAGCTCCAGGTGGGGAGGCTGCTGCAGCCACGCGCTCGCGACGCGCCCGAGCTCGGCCTCTTGCCGGCGCCGAGCCTCGAGCAGCCGCAGCTCGGGCGCCGCGCGCTGGCCTCGCCTCAGGGCCTCGGTGAGCGACAGGCGGACGGCGCTGGACTTGCGGGTGCGCTCGGGGGCGGCGCTCAGCGCTGCGGTCGACAGGAGCAGGCACAACGTGAGGGTCCAGCGCACGGCGGTCAGCATGGGGTCGGCGAGTGCTAGCACGCCATCCGACGAAGGTCGGAGGCTGCGCGCGTTGCACCCGGGGAGGCGTCGCTTAGGCTCAGTCGGCGTGAGCTCCTCGCGTGGACGCAGCGGCGTCATCCTCTTGGCAGGGCTCGGCGTGGCCGTGCTGTTCAGCGTGGTCAGCTACTTTCTCGACTCTGCGCTCGCCACCGGTGGCACGACCAGCATCCAGTGGTGGCACCTCTTGTTCGACTGGCTGGCGGCGGGGGTCTTCGGGCTGGGGCTCTCCGGCGCGGTGCTGCTCGCGCAGCGGCGGACGGAGCGCGCCGCCGAGGCGCAGCGCGCGGTCGAGGAGCTGCGGCGCCGCCTGGCGGGGACGGAGCGTGCGCAGGCGACCTGGGTGCTCGGCGCCGCCATGCTGCACGAGCTGCGCAACCCGCTGCACACGCTGGGCCTGGCGCTGGAGCAGCTCGAGCTCGGCAGCGTCGGCCCGGAGCAGGCCCCGCTGCTGGCCGTGGCGAGAGACACCGTGACGCTGATGAACGCGCGCTTCACCAAGCTGCGCGAGCTGTCCGGCAGCCCGAGCCCCGAGCGTGAGCGCTATGCCCTCGGGGAGCTGCTCGCCCAGCTCGTCGAGGAGCTGCGCGTGCTCGCGAGCGAGCTGCGGCTCGAGCTCGAGGGCAGCGTCGGCGTCGTGGTGGAGGGGGACCCCGAGCTGACCCGCGCGGCGGTGGAGCACGTGGTGCTCAACGCCGTGGACGCGCTGCGCGGCGCGGGGCAGCGTGGCACCATCAGGCTCCGGCTGAGGGTGGAGCCTGAGCAGGTGCTGCTCGACATCGACAATGACGGTCCCCCCATCCCGACCGCCAAGCAGGCGGCGCTGTTCGAGCCGCTGCACTCGAGCAAGGAGCACGGGCTCGGCCTCGGGCTCGCCATCGCGCGCGCGCTCACCCGCAGCCAAGGCGGCGAGCTGAGCCTGCTCCGCTCCGACGCCGAGCACACCACCTTCCGGCTCAGGCTGCCGCTGAGAGGGCAGGGCGGCGATGACTGAGCCGCGCGCGCGCCGGGTGCTGCTGGTAGAGGACGAGCGCGCGGCGCGCGAGCTGCTGGCGGCGGCGCTGCGCGCGCGCGGGCTCGAAGTGGTGACGGCGGGCGCCGCTGGCGAGGCGCGCGCGCTCGCGCAGGAGCACGGCTACTTCGACGCCGTGGTCACGGACGTGGTGCTGGACGAGCGCCACGCGGGCGGGCTCGAGCTGGTGCGGGAGCTGCGGCAGGCGGGCATCACGGCGCCGGTGGTGGTCATCACGGCCTTCGCGGATCTGACCCGGCTCAAGCAGGCCTTGGCCCTGCGCGTGGCCTTCCTGCTCGAGAAGCCGTTCAGCGCGCAGGAGCTGCTCACGGTCCTGAGCCAGCTCTGGGAGGACGCCTCGGAGCTGGGGCACTTCGTCGAGCAGGCCCTGGCGCGCCTCCCGCTCACGCCGAAGGAGGATGAGGTGGCGCGGCTGGTGCTCAAGGGGCTGTCCAACGACGAGATCGCCCGGGTGCTGGGCATCAGCGACAAGACGGTGCGGCAGCACCTCTCCGTCGTCTATCAGAAGTCCGGCGTGACGAGCCGCGCGGAGTTCTTTCACTGGGTCTTCCCCACCTGAGCTGCGCTCGGCCACGCGCCGGGCGCCACACGGCCGCGTGGTCGCCGCTCGGCGCCTCAGCCCCCGAGCCAGCTCGGCAGGGCCCAGCCGAGGCCGCGCACTAGCGCCCACAGCGCGGCCACCGCGCCGAGGCTCAGCGAGCTGGGCAGCAGCAGCGCTCGCCGAAACCACGGGCGCCTCGCCGCGTGGGCGAGCGGGGGGTAGAGCAGCAGCACGAGCCCGAGCTGTGCTAGCTCCACGCCGCCGTTGAAGGCGAGCAGCGCCCCGAGCCGGACCCGCTCCGGGAGCCCCACCTCGGAGAGCACGCTGGCGAAGCCGAGCCCATGCACGAGCCCGAAGCCGGCCGCGGTGAGCAGCCTCCCGCGCGGCTCCCGCCAGGCGTTCTCGGCCGCGACGACCACGATGCTCAGCGCGATGACGGTCTCGGTCACGCGGCTCGGCAGGCTCACCCAGCCGAGGCTGGCGGCGATGAGCGTGACCGAGTGCCCCAGCGTGAACCCCGTGATGACGCCTGCGACGTGGCCGAGCCCGCGTCGCAGCGGCCACGCTCGAGCGCGCCACGCGGCGCCGAGCACGAGGCTCACGATGAACAAGACGTGATCGGCGCCCGCTAGGACGTGCGCGGCGCCGGAGCGAACGAAGCCGAGCAGGACCTGCGCGCGCGTGGGCGGCGCGGCCACGGTGAGCTGGCTCTCGCGCAGCCAGAAGCGAAAGGGCGTGCCGTCCACGCTGCACAGGGTCTCGCTGCGCGGATCGAGCTCGAAGCGCCAGGTGTTGCGCAGAGTGACCGGGCCCGCCGGGCAGTCGAAGCGCAGCGTGACCTCGAGGGCGGGCTCGTCGAGGAGCCGGACGGCCCGCGTCGCCGCGGCCTCGGCCGCGCAGGGGCCCGCGGGCGTGTGGGCCGTCACGGCGTCCAGCACGAGCTGCTCGTAGCGCTCACGGGCCGCGAGCAGCTCCGCCTCGCTCGGCCACTCGGTCGCGAGCGCGAGCGAGCGCGTGAGCAGGTGCGCCGCCGTCTCCACCCGCACGTCGAGCCCACCCGGCACGGTCTTGACGTGGCAGAAGCTCCGGGGCGCGTCGTGCGCGAGGGCTGGCGGCGCCCACAGCCCGAGCGTCAGCAGCAGCAGCGCCGCTGCCCTGGCGAAGGCCCAAGCGCCGCGCGTCATGCCGCGGATCTAGCATGGCCGGCGCGCGGCTCGCCGACGGCGCGCGCCGGGCTGCTAGGCTGGGCCCCATGGCGGCGCGCTCACGGCCCTCGCGGAGAGACTTCTTGCTCGGCGTGGCCGCCGCTGGCGTGGCGGCCAGGGCGGCGGCGGCGGCGACGGACGGATCGCCTCCCGAGGGGCTGCGGCAGCAGCTCGTGGACTTCGGCGTGCGGGACGGGGTGGCCGAGCGCGCGCGGGTGCTCATCCCGGAGGGGGAGGGCCCGTTCCGCTGCCTGACGCTGCTGCATGGCCTGGGAGAGTCGGAAGATCCCAAGCTCGGGCTGGTGGCCTGGAGCCAGCTCTATGGGCTCGTCGCGGCCGAGCGGCGGCTGCGTGAGCCGCCGGTGGTGCGGACGCTCCCCAAGCGCCGCTACCTCACGGACGAGCACCTGGCGCGGTTGAACGCCAGCTTGCGCGCGGAGCCCTTCCAGCCGCTGGTGCTGGTGTGCCCCTTCACCCCGAACCCCTACCGGCGGGGCCCGCGCGTCATCGCGCAGCTCGGTCGGCTGCTCGAGGAGCGGCTGCTGCCGCGCGTGCGGCAGATCGCGCCCGTGTCGGCATCGCGTGAGGCCCACGGGCTCGCCGGCTGCTCCATGGGGGGCTACGTGGCGCTCGAGCTGTACCTGCAGCGCCCGCACCTGTTCGGGGCGCTCGGCGGCGTGCAGAGCGCGTTCAGCGTGGCGCAGGCGGCGCGCTACGCGGAGCGGCTGGCGCAGGCCGAGGTGCCGGCCTCGTACTGGGGGAGCTCGAGCCAGGATCCTTACCGCAAGGCCAACCAGGCCCTCGTGAGGGCCCTCGGTGAGCGCCAGCGTGGCGCCACCTACGAGGAGGCCCCTGGCCCGCACGATCAGCCGTGGCTACGGGAGGTGGGGACGCTCGCGCTCCTGCACGCCTTCGGGCGCCGGCTGCGGCCGTAGCGGGCGGCGTAGGCCCCGCGCGTCGCCTCGTGCTAGCAAGGGCCGCCATGTCCGCAGACCCCTCGCCCCCATCCGGCGTGTACGAGCTGGTGCACCGCATCCGCTTCGAGTCCGCGCGCAGGCTCCCCAAGACCCCGCCCACGCACCCTTGCCACAACGTGTACGGGCTGGCCTTCCATCTCGACATCCACGTCGAGGGGCGGCTCGACGAGGCGACCGGCTGGGTGTTCGACTTCGCGGAGATCGAGCGCGCCGTCGCCCCGCTGCGCGGCCTGGTGGACCACCGCTACCTCAACGACGTGGAGGGTCTGAGCAACCCCACCAGCGAGGTCTTGGTCACCTGGTTCTGGGATCGGCTCCGGCCGAAGCTGCCGGGGCTCACGGCGCTGGAGCTGCGGGAGAACGAGGTCTCTCGCGTCATCTACCGAGGCTGAGGAGCACGATGTACCACGCCACCGCGGGCATCCACGCCCATTTCGCGCACCACGTCCGGGGTCACGCTGGCCCCTGCGTGTCGCTGCATGGCCACACCTGGAAGCTCGAGGTCACCTTGGGCGCACGCCAGCTCGATCGCCAAGGCTTCGTGGTGGACTTCGACGAGGTGCACGAGCGGCTGCTCCTGCCCGCGTTCCGGCTGCTGGATCACTCCCTGGCGCTGGGGCAGGAGAGCTACGCGGAGGTGGGGGGGCTGCTCGCGCCGCTCGGCGCGCGGCTGCTGGAGTCGCGGCGCGTGGTGCACGGTGATCTCGGCCAGCGCCAAGAGCACCTGGAGGGCGCGCTGGGCGGCGCGCACAACGAGTTCCCCGGCGGGATGAAGCTCGCGGTCTTCCCGTTCACGCCCACGAGCGAAGCGCTCGCGGCGTGGCTCTGGCGCGCCGCCGCGGAGGTCTTCGCGGACGAGCGCGTGCAGGTCGTGCGGGCGCGGCTCTACGAGAGCCTGCACCCGGTGGAGACCTACGCGGACTACGCCCCGGACGAGCGCTGAGCCGCCGACGCGCGGCTCAGGCCTCCGCGGCCGCGGGGGCCTCGCCGTGCTCCCGCTTCCACTGGGCGATGAGCTCACGGTTGTCGTGATCCCACGGGTGGAAGCCCGGGCGGAAGTAGTGCGTCCAGGGCACCACGATGTTGCGGAGCATGCCCGGGTCCTTGTACGCCCAGCGCAGGAACTTCCCCCAGCTCTTGGGCCGAGCCAGCTGGCCGTCGAGCTGAAGGAGGTAGACGTGCAGCGAGGCGAGCACGGCCAGGAAGATGGCGGTGGCGCCCACCATGATGACCGTCCTGCGGACGTAGCCGCCGCCCACCGCCTCGTACACGTCGAAGGCGACGGCCTTGTGCTCCGCCTCCTCCACCGCGTGCCAGAGCCAGAGCTCCCGGGTGGCCTCCCCCACGTTCTTGAGGTGGTCGTGGTTGTTGAGCAGCTCGTGCGCCATCATGGCGGTGAAGTGCTCGAGCGCGCAGGTGGCGGCCAGGCCGCTGCGCTTGGAGAGGCCGCGCCGGGCGTTGACGAGCAGCGCCTTGAGCGCCCCATTGAACCACGCGGCCTTCGGGTTCACGCGGGCATTGAACTTGCCGTGCTCGAGGCTGTGACGCGCCTCTTGACCCAGGAAGGCCTTGATGTCCGCCTTCAGCGTCGGATCGGTGATCTCGTCCCGCACCCGGAGCACGGTCTCCATGAAGAAGCGCTCACCCTCGGGGAAGAGCATGGAGAGCGCGTGGATGAAGTGGGAAATGACCGGGTCGTCCCCGTAGAAGAAGTACGGCTCACTCGAGGCGTCGTAGCTGGGGCGCCGCACCTTGATGTCCACGCGCGGGCGCTGGGCCTTGGTGGTCGACGGAGCGACAGCAGCGGTCTGGGGGAGGGCGACGTCCATGGGCATCACTTCCTTGGTCTGGGTATAATCTCCTTTTACCGCGTGGCGCCCCTCGGTCAAGCGGGGTTGAGGCGCGTCGGGGTTCGCGCCAGGATGGTGCGTGGCCAGCGCGCGGAAGTCACCGGAGCGACGGCAGCCGGGGCGGCGACCCATGCGCTCCGAGCGCACCGCGCCCACCCGCGCCGCGGAGGGAGCCCGCTACCTCGCGGAGCTGGGCAGCCAGGGCGCGCTGCTCTTTCGTACCGTCGTCCCCCTCGGGCCCGACGCGCTGTCCCGGCTCCTGGCGGCGCGCGCCCTCGTCCCCTCGGGGCGCGGGGTGGAGGGGCGCGCCCCCGCCGTGCTGGACCTGCTGCTGCGGCTCTCGGAGGTGGTGGGCGCGGACTCCGGCTACGCCAAGATCCTGCGCGGCGGGGCGGCGGCCTTCACGCGCCTTGGCTACGACGCCACGCGCATCGAGGATCTGCTGGAGGCGGGTGGCGTGTCGCCGCGCACCTTCTACCAATTCTTTCGCAACAAGGCGGAGGTGCTCGGCGCGCTGATGGAGCTGTTCTTGGCGGTGCTGTTCGACATCACCCGCCACGGGCTCGAGCAGCAGGGGGCGCCGCTCGAGCGCCTGCGACGCATCGTGCGGCAGCTCGTCGGCGGCGTCGCCATCATCGAAGGTCTCGCGCACGTCATGATCGCCGAGGCGCTGCGGCCCGGCTCTCCGGTGGAGGCCATGGTCGAGCAGCTCCGTGGGGGGCTCGCCGCGCAGCTCGAGCCGGTCTATCGCGAGCTGGCGCCGGGGCTGGATCAGCGCTGGGTGCGCGTGCGCGTGATGGCGCTCATGGGCGCGCTCTTGGAGCTGCGCCCCACGGCAGACGCCAGCGTGGAGGAGCTGCTGCGCGCCGAGGAGCTGCTGCTCGAGCTGGTCGCGCCGCCGGCGCTTGCGTCGGGCGCGCGGCACACCCAAAGTCGCGCTCGTGGCTGAAGAGAGCGCGCTGCTAGCGAGACTGCGAGGGTTGGCGGAGGAGCGAGGCGCGCACCTCGCCGTCATCGATGAGCACGAGCGCGTGAGCTTTCGGCAGCTCCTCGAGCGGAGCGAGCGGATCGCCGCGGCGCTCCTCCGGCGCGGCCATGGTGGCGCGCGCGTGGCGCTGCTCGTCACCCAGGGCGCGCGCTGGGTCGAGGGCTTCCTGGGGGTCCTCGCCGCCGGCGGGGTCGTGGTGCCGCTCAGCCCGCTGCACCCCCAGGCCGAGCAGCGCTGGTTCATCGAGCGCTCGGGGGCGACGGTGGCGCTCGGCTGTGAGGCTCTCGGGGAGCCCCTGCGCGCCTGGGCGCCGGTGGAGGTGCTCGGCGTCGAGGCGCTGCGTCAGGAGGCGCGCGCGGAGCAGCCCCTCCCACGCCCAGCCTCGGGTGAGGCCGCGCTCATCCTCTACACCAGCGGCACCACGGGCAAGCCCAAGGGCGCGCTCATCTCCCACGACAACCTCGCCGCGGTGGCGCGGCTGCTCGGGAGCGCTTGGCAGTGGCGACCCGAGGACGTGCTGCTGCACGCGCTGCCGCTCCACCACCTGCACGGGCTAGGGATCGCGCTGTTTACGGCGCTGCTGGCCGGCTCCACCACCGTCATGCGCCCGCGCTTCGACGCCGCGGAGCTGTGGGAGCTGTGCGCCGAGGGCACGGTGTTGATGGGCGTGCCCACCATGCACAAGCGCCTGCTCGACGCGCTCGACGCGGCGCCGCCGGAGAGCGCGGCGCGCTGGCGCCGCAACGCCGCGGGGCTCCGGCTCGTCACGAGCGGCTCGGCCGCGCTCCCGCGCACGGTGGGCGAGCGCTGGCGCGCGCTCAGCGGCGACTACCCGCTCGAGCGCTTCGGCATGACCGAGATCGGCGTCGGCCTGAGCAACCCGGTGGACGGCGAGCGCGTCGCGGGGAGCTGCGGTCTGCCGCTGCCCGGGATGGACGTGCGCTTGGTGGGCGAGGACGGGCGTGAGGTCGCGCCCGGTGAGCCGGGGGAGATCTGGATCCGCGGCCCTGGCGTCTTCCTCGGCTACGACGGGGACGAGGCGGCCACGCGCGCCGCCTTCACGGAGGGCTGGTTTCGCAGCGGAGATCTGGCCACTCGGGACGAGCGCGGCTACGTGAAGATCCTCGGGCGCCTGTCGGTGGATATCCTCAAGAGCGGCGGCTACAAGCTCTCCGCGCTGGAGATCGAGGAGGTGCTGCGCGACCACCCCGCGGTCGCGGACGCCGCGGTCGTCGGGCTCCCGGACGAGACCTGGGGAGAGCTCGTGGTCGCCGCCCTGCTGCCGCGCCCCGGTCGAGCGGCGGAGCTCTCCGAAGAGGCCGTGCGCGCCTTCGCCAAAGAGCGCATCGCCGCCTACAAGGTGCCCAAGCGGGTGGTGGTGCTGGAGCAGGTCCCGCGCAACCCCGTCGGCAAGGTCGTCAAGCCGGAGCTGGCGAAGCTCTTGGCCGCGCGCTTCGCCGCCGAGGCGGGCGCGGGGGCCGGCCCGAGCTGAGCCGCTAGCACCGCGGCTCGCTCGACGCCCGGTCCGGGCTTATGGTGAGCCCATGCTCACGCGCGCCTCTCGGCTCCTCATCGGTAACGCGGCGGCGGCCGTCGACTTGGCGGCCACCTACGTCGCCAAGCGCGGCACGCGCTCGCAGCGCCGCGCCAGCCCAGCGGAGCGCCTCGGTCACCGAGAGCGGCTCGAGCTCTTGGCGGACGTGCGTCAGCGCTACGACGAGCTCGGGGGCGGGTTCTTTCAGGAGCCGCCCCCGGCGCGCGTCAGCCTGAGCGTGGTGCGGGAGGAGCGGGACGCCGAGGTGCTCGATCTCGGCTGGCGCAGCGCCTACGAGCCGGTGCTGCCGGAGCTGCGCGAGCGCTACCTGAAGTACCCGGAGAATCACCTGGCCGGCGCGCGGCTCTTTCGCGCGGCGGCGCGCCGGCCCGTCGCCGTCTTGATCCACGGCTACCTGGGCGGTGTGTACGCCGCCGAGCAGCGGATCTTCCCGGTGGACTGGCTGCGTCAGCGCGGCCTCGACGTGGCGCTGTTCACGCTGCCGTTTCACGGGCTGCGCGCCGTGACCGGCCGCCGGGTCCCGCCCTTCCCCAGCGCGGATCCGCGCTTCAGCAACGAGGGCTTCGGGCAGGCCATCTCCGATCTGCGGCAGCTCATCGACTGGCTGCGCGCCGAGGGGCACCCCGCGGTGGGCGTGATGGGCATGAGCCTCGGCGGCTACACCACCGCGCTGGCGGCCACGGTGCTCGAGCAGCTCGCCTTCGCGGTGCCGATCATCCCGCTCGCCTCGCTGGCGAGCTTCGCCGCCGAGCAGGGCCGCCTGGGCGCCAGCGAAGCGGATCGCGCAGAGCAGCTCGAGGCGCTGGAGGCCGTGCACCAGGTGGTCAGCCCGCTCCATCGCCCGCTGCTGGTACCGCGCGAGCGCGTGCTCATCGTCGCGGCGGAGAACGACCGCATCACGCCGGTCACGCACGCGCGCCGCCTCGCCAAGCACTTCCACGTCCCGCTCGAGACCTGGCCTGGAGGGCACCTCCTGCAGTACGGCCGCGGGGAGAAGTTCAGGCGCATCGGCAGGCTCTTGGAGGAGCTGGGCGTCGCGGCGGGCGACGGCCGGTGAGCCACGCCGCCGCTTGACCGAGGTGGAGCCCTTCGCTAAGGCTGGGCCGTCAGAACTCAACCAACTTGGGCCTCCGGAAGGGAAGTCGGTGCAAAGCCGACGCGGTCCCGCCGCCGTAAGCGAGGACGAAACCAGCACGTTGCCACTGGGTCGTGAGATCCGGGAAGGCGCTGGCAGTAGGACGAATCGCGAGCCGGAACACCTAACGGAGACCTAGAGCGGGTGAGCCTTCTTCGGACGAGAGAGGCCTACCGTCATGCGAGCCCTTCGCTCATTGGTTTCCATCCGTAGTCACGTCGGCGCCTGGGGCGCGTGGCTGTTCACGCTGCCCCTCGGCGTCGCGCTGGGGTGCTCGGACCCTGCGCCGGAGCTCGAGCCGCCAGGGAGCGGCGGCGCCGGGGCGAGTGGCGCTGGAGGCGCTGGAGCGGGCGGCATCGGCGGCGCCGGAGCGGGCGGCATCGGCGGCGCTGGAGCGGGCGGCAGCGGCGGCGCGGCGGGGGCAGCCGGTGCGTCTGGAGCCCCCGCCCGCTGTGAGGTGCCGACGGCGCCCGTGCTGGAGTACCTCCACGTGGGCGCCACGCTGGCCTTCCACGCCTCCGGCCCGGTGGAGGTCGGCACCAGCCTGGACCGCGCGGCGCGCGAGCCCGAGCGCTGGGAGCGCCGCTCGTCCGTGACGCTCGCGGAGAGCGCCACCGCGTCGGCGGTCAAGGTGTTCGCGCGGCTCGCGGAGCCCACCTGTGAGCCCGCGGGCTGGTTCGAGCACGTCTACGAGCTACGCCAAAGCTACGACGGGCCAGCGGGCGTGGCGGGGAGCCTCGCGCTCGACAAGGCCTCCCCGCGCATCGTGGGCTGGGCCACGGGCTTCGTCAGCCCCGTGCAGTACGGCGCGGACGTGGACGCCGCCTGGCGGACCCCGGAGCGCGCGCTCGGGCCCGCCGTGGGGACCTCGTTCGACATACTGTGCCTGGGCAACGGCGGCCGCGCGACGCTCCGCTTCGAGCCGCCCATCACCGACGGCCCCGGCGGGGACTTCGCCGTCTTCGAGAACGCCTTCAACGACACCTTCTTGGAGCTCGGCTTCGTGGAGGTGTCGAGCGACGGGGAGCACTTCGCGCGCTTCAGCTCCGCGTACCTGGGCGACGCCTCTCGCGCCGGCTCGCAAGTTCAGCAGGCGGACTTCAGCGCTGGCCTCGCCGGGAAGTACCGGCAGGGCTACGGCGTCGTGTTCGATCTTGCGCTGCTGCGCTACGCGCCGGAGGTGCAGGCGGGCCGGGTGGATCTGCGCGCCATCACCCACGTGCGGATCGTGGACATCATCGGTGACGGCTCCGTGGAGGACAGCTTCGGTCACCCCATCTACGATCCGACCCCGACCACGGGCAGCGGAGGCTTCGACCTCGACGCCATCGCCGTGCTCCATGCCGCGCCGTGAGGCCCGCCACGCGGCGCGGAGGCTCGGCGCGGCGCTGGCGCTGCTGTCGGCGCACGCGCTCGCGCAGGCCGCTCCCGAGCCGCCCGCTGGAGCGCCCGCGGCGCCGGAGACGGTGGTGACCGTGGAGGGGAGCCGCCAGCACGCGACGCCCAGCTCGTCGCGCGACCGCACGGCGGCGTCCACCGTGCTGCGCGGTGAGGCGCTGCGCCGGCCGGGGCAGTCCGCGGCCAGCGCCCTGGAGCGCGTGCCCGGCGTCCAGATCTCGCGCGCGGGCGCCGGCGCCGAGCTCGCCACGGCCTCCGTGCGCGGCGCCAGCGCCGCGCAGCTCCCAGTGTACCTCGCCGGCGTGCGCTTGAACGACGACGTGACCGGCTCCGCGGATCTGTCCACCGTCCCGCTCTGGCTGCTCGACCGCGTGGAGCTCTTCCGAGGCAACGCGCCCGCCGACGCCGAGCGCCTCGGGCTCGGGGGCGCGCTCTATTTCGAGCCGCGCCTGCCGCGCGGTGACGCCCTGAGCGCGGGCGTGGAGCTCGGGAGCTTCGGCTACGGCGCCGTGCACGGCGTGGGGAGCGTCAGCACGCCCGCGGGCGGCGCGCTGCTCGGCGTCCGGCGCGAGGGCGCGCGCAACGACTACGAGTACCTCGACGACCATGGCACGCGCTTCGACGCGCGTGACGACGTCCGGGTGCGGCGCCACAACGCCGATCACACCAGCACGGAGCTGTGGGCCATCGGGCGCGCGCGCCTCGGGCGGCAGGGGCGGCTGCGCTGGATGTTCAACGGCCTCGGGCGGGAGCAGGGGGTCACCGGGCTCGGGCTCATCCCGGCCACGCGCGCGCGCGCTGCGCTCGAGCGCCGCCTGGTCGCGGTCAGCGCGGAGCAGGACTGCGCCCGCGCGCCGAGCGCCTGCAGCGTGGAGCTGGGGACGAGCTTGCTGCTCACCCGCGTGGGGCTGAGCGATCCGCGCGGCGAGCTGGCGCTGCAGGCGCCGCGGGTGGACACCGAGGGCCGGCGCCTCTCCCAGCGGGTAGGCTGGCGGCAGCGCCTCGGCGCCAGGGTCCGGCTCGGCCTGTCGCTGGGGCAGTCCGTGGAGCAGCTCGGCATCACGGCGCTCGGGGAGGGGAGCGCCCTGAGCGCGCGCCGCAGCGTCAGCCAAGCGGGCGCGGAGGCGAGCGTGCTCCTCGGTGAGCGCTGGGAGCTGCTCGGGCTGCTGGTGGAGGAGTGTCAGACCACGCGCGCGGCCGAGGCCGCCCCGGGCTGCGCGGAGGCCACGCCGAGCGGGCGGCTCGGCGCGCGGGTGCAGCTCGCCCCCTGGCTCGTGGCGCTCGGCAACCTCGGGCGCAGCTCCCGCGTCCCCACGCTGGGTGAGCTCTACGGCGTGTCCCCCGTCGTGCGTGGCAACGCGCGGCTCGAGCCCGAGCGCGGGGTCACGGCGGACCTCGGGCTGCGGGCGGAGCTGAGCGGCGCCACGCGCCGCGCGCCCAGCGGCTACGCCGAGGGCTTCGCCTTCGCGCGGCGGGCGGAGCGCCTCATCGCCTACCGTCAGTCGAGCTTGGGGGTGCTCCGCCCGTTCAACGTGGGCGAGGCGCAGCTCTTGGGCCTCGAGGCGGCGGCGGGGCTTCGGCTGTGGGACGCTTGGCGGCTCGATCTGAACGCCACGCTGCTCGACCCGCGCGACGTGACGCCGGGTCGCCAGCTCGTCAGCGACGTGCTGCCTTATCGCTCGCGCGCCGTCGTCGCCGCGCAGACGGAGGGTTACTACGCGCCGCGCGGTGAGCTGCTCGGCGTCGAGCGCCTCGCGCTCACGCTGCGTGGCTTTCATCGCTCCTCACGCTACGCGGATCCCGCCGGCCTCATCGTCATCCCAGGGCACACCAGCGTGGATCTCGAGCTGAGCGCGCTGCTGCTCGAGGGGCGACTCGGCGTGCGCGCGGCGCTCCAGAACCTGTTGGACGCCGTCAGCTTCGACGCGGTGGGGCTGCCGCTGCCGGGGCGCGCCCTCTACGGCAGCGTGGAGGCGCGGCTGTGGTGAGGTGGCGCGCCGGAGGACTGGCGCTCGCGCTCGGGCTGGCCGCCTGCGACGTCGCGCCGCCGCCCGCGGACACGGGAGGGGCGCCCCAGGAGCATGGCCTGGTGGTGGTGGGCTCGGACTATCAGTCGAGCAACGTCTCCCTCCTCAGCGTCACGGGAGACACGCTGTCGGGGTCGTTCATCTCCTCGGCGAGCACCAGCGTCGGGCTCTCGGCGCCGCTCAGCGGGGACGTGGCCACGCCGAGCACGCCCACCAGCGGTGAGGAGCTGGTGCTCATCGATCGCTACCCCGCCGGCGTCTTGACCTGGGTCGAGCGCGCGACCGGCCAGGTGCGCGCCCAGCTCTCGGTGGCTACCGGCTTCGCGGCCAACCCGCGCGACTACGTGCAGCTGAGCCCCACGCTCGGCTACGTCACCCGCTTCGAGCCGAACCCGCGCGCCGGTAGCGCCCCGCTCGACGCCGGGAGCGATCTGCTCGCGCTCGATCCGAGCCAGCCCGCGCTCCTACGCCGGGTCGCGCTCGACGATGCGATGCTGGACGCGCCGGCCTTTGCGCCGCATCCGGACAAGCTGCTGCTCGTGCGTGGCGCGCTCGTCGTGCTGCTGTCCGCGAACGCCGCGGACTATCGGAGCTCGGCACCGTCACGGCTGGTGGTGGTGGAGCTCCGTGAGGAGCGGCTCGCGCAGGTGCTCGTCCTCCAGGGGCTCCACGGCTGCTCCAGCGTCGTCCTCGCGCCTAGCCAGGACGAGCTGGCGGTGGCCTGCTCGGGCGAGTTCGGCGGCGACTCGGAGCCGGACGCCGCGGGCTCGGCCTTGGTGCAGCTCGAGCTGGAGGGTGAGGGGGCGAGCTTGCGCCTGCGCGAGCGTCGCCGTCGGGCGGCCAGCGTGTTCGGTGAGGCGCCGCTCGCCTTCGGCCTCGCCTACGCCGGTGAGGAGCGCTTGCTGGTGTCCACGTTTGGACGTTTCGCGCAGGGCTCCTCGCCCATGATCGACGACACCGTCCTCGAGGTGAGTCGCTGGGGTGATGAGCAGCGGCTCTTGCTCCGCTCGACCCGTGAGCCCTTCAGCTTGCGCGCGCTGCGCTGCCCGCAGCCAGCGCCGACCTGCGCCGTGGCGGACGCGAGCCGCGGCGTCTTGCACTGGTTTCACCGTGGCGAGCAGGGCCTCGAGCCCCTGGGCGCGCGGCGCGTGGAGAGCGCGGTGGGCCTGCCTCCCACCGTGATCGGGGAGTACTAGCGCGGCGGCGGGCGCGCCTGAGAACGTCCAGGGCGCCGGTCCCGCGGGTGGAGCGGTCGCGCGGCGCGCCCTGCCCTCAGGGGGTGTTCCAGGTCGGCGCGGGGCCGCCTGGGGCGCAGCAGCAAGGATCGCAGGGGATGGTGCTCCCCATGGCCGCCATCGCGGCGTTGTAGCAGCTGTCGTTGTCACCACGGCAGCCGGTGCAGTCCGCGTTGCACGCGCCTCCCGCCGGCGCCGCGCCTCCACCGCTGCCGCTGGCCTGCGCTTGCTCCGAGCGCTGCTGGAGCCAGGCGAGCGCGTCCGGGCAGCTCATGGCGCTGACCTGGCGCAGCTCCGCCACGTTGGGGGTGCCGTCGGCGCAGCCCTCCGTGCACGACTGCTGATCCGCAGGAGTGTTCGCGTTCGCGCAGGTGAGCAGGTGCTGACACGACTGCTCGCAGGCCGAGTAGGCCTCCGACCCCGGCGGATGGGCGGGCTGCGCGCCGTAGCCCGCGCCACCAGCGCCCAGCGGCACGCACCCCCACCAGGACAAGGTGAACAACATCGCCCCAATGATGTGCCTCATGAGCGCTTTGGGTACAACGTCGGCTCGGGGACACCAAGACGCGAGACGGCGCGCGAGCGCTTCCGCGACAGCGTGCCCGTCGCCTCCCAGGGTGCGCTGGCGCGGGAGCGCGCCGAGCCCCCGAGGGGCACCGCCCACACCCCCGGGGCGGGTTCGACCACGTCCCCTAGGGGGGATGAACCCGAGCGTCTGCGCACTAGGAGGGGGAAACTGTGCGAAGCTACCAGGATGAGAGCGAGCTGTCGGCGCTACCTGATCGCGATGGGGCTCGTGCCGCTCGGCGTCACGGGCGCCTGTCGGGCTGAGCCGCCGCCGAGCGCTTCGCCCGCGGCGGCGGGGGGCGAGCCGGCCAGCCGGGGTACCGCCGAGGCGTCCGGCGCGCCGAGGTCGCACGCCGTCGCGACAGCGCGCGACGCTGGCGCGGCTGGGGAGGCCACGAGCCCGGCGAGCGCCTCCTCCGCGCCCCAGGTCGACATCGAGCGTCGCGACGCCGGGGACGGCGCGTGGACGGTCGAGCGGATCCCACGGTCCGCAGGGAGCGGCGACCGCCCCGCGCCTCCCCACGCCAGCTGCCCGAGCGGCACCTACTGCGTGGAGGCTCCCAGCGCGCTGAGTGGCCCCGCGGCCGCTGGCTTCCACGACTGCGCGGACACCCCGCCTCGCCGGGTCGCAGCCGACACGCGCTTCGACGCCCACGCGACCCGCGCGGAGCGGGAGGTGACGCCGACCGCGTGCTGCTACTCCTGGCACGAGCCCTGCCCCGGCGGCAGGCCGCTGCGCCAGGGAGACGCCCTGGTTCTGTCCAGCGCCGTACAGCGGCGGGACTGGTCCCAGCGCTGGCCCGTTACCGCGGAGCCGAGCGAGCCGCACGCGCGCGCGTGGTTGCGTGACCATTGGCTCGAGCAGGCGTCCTTCGAGCACGCCTCGATCGCGTCGTTCAGCCGCTTCTGCTCGCAGCTGCTCGCGCTCGGTGCCCCCTCGGCGCTGGTCCATGCGGCGCTCACTGCGGCCAGCGACGAGATCCGGCACGCCCAGCTCTGCTACGGCTTGGCGAGCCGCTACGCGGAGGAGCCCCTCGGGCCAGGGCCACTCGCGCTGCCCGTGGAGTCCCTGGACGTGACGCCCACGCAGGTGGCCCTGGAGACGCTCCGGGACGGCTGCCTCGGCGAGTCCGTGGCCGCGGAGCTCGTGCGGCGCGGCGCCGAGGGTGCGCTGGATCCGGAGCTGAGCCGCGCGTTCCACGCCGTCGCGGACGATGAGCAGCGCCACGCAGAGCTGGCGTGGCGTACGGTCGCCTGGCTGCTGCGCGCCCACGGCGCGCCGGTGCGGGAGGTCATCGCCGCCTTCCGGAGCGAGCTGGAGCAGGAGCTCGCAGCCGTGGAGGCGGAGTCGCCTCGCGTGACGCACCAGCCCGAGGCCGCAGCGGGGCAGGGCGCGCTGTCGTGGCGCGCCCAGCGTGCTCATCGCGGAGCAGCCGTGCGCGAGATCGTGCTGCCCTGCCTCGACGCCCTGCTCGGGCTGGGTCGGGGGCCGCTCGCCCTCGACCAGCAGCAGGCGTAGCCTCCTCCGGCTCGAGGGGGCAGCCTGGGGAGCGGCTGGTGTGGAGCCCCCGAGGGCACCCTACGACGCTGGCCGCGCCACTACTTCACCACGATCGAGCCGCGGTACATGTCCATCCCGCAGGTGAAGGCCACCGAGCCCGAGGCGGGCATGGTGAAGTCCACGGTGACGGGGCGGTTGAGCGGCAGATCTTTCCTGATGTTGAGCGCGGGGAAGACGAGCTGCTGGCCGCAGCCCTCGTCGGTGGTGCGGGTGAAGCTCACGCGCACCGGCTGGCCGCCGGGCGCCTGGAGCGTGTCCGGGTGGTAGCCCTTCGCGTCCACCTTCACCTCGAGCTGGGCTTGCCCCGGCGCCGCGGCCGAGGGGGGCGCTGTTTTCGACTCGCTGTTGCAGCCAGCGGTGAGCGTGAGCAGGGCGGTGAGGGCGCCAAGGTGGACGAGGTTCATGATCGAGCTTCTCCAGGGGGGTGTAGGGGGTTGACGTCGAGCCGAGCGAGCGCCTGGTGGCGCAGGAGCGGGTAGCCAGCGGCCACGAGGAGCGCCGCCGCGCCGAGGGCGAGCCCCGCGGGAGCGAGCCAGGGGGGCGCCACGCCGAGGTAGAGCCTAGCAGCGCCGGCGCCGGCCGCCGCACCGGCGAGCAGCTTGAGCGCCAAGGCCGCGCGCTCGAGCAGCCGCAGCGCAGCGGGCGCCTCGCGGGCGAGGCAGCGCCACACGAGCTGCTCGGCGCGCCAGTAGGTGTAAATCACCGGGATGATCTCCAGCGTGAGGAAGGCGCTGGTGACGAGCCCGCCCACCATGGGCGCCGCGATACGCTTCATCACGTCCGCGCCGCTGCCCTCGGCCCACAGCAGGGGCACCAGCCCCACCAGCATGGTGCTCACGGTCATCAGCTTGGGGCGCACACGCTGGATGGTCCCCTCGGAGTGCGCCTCGATGATGTCCTCCAGGGTGTTGATGCGCCCCTCGCGGAGCCGGCGCTCGTAGGCGTGATCGATGTACACGATCATCACGACCCCGGTCTGCGCGGCGAGGCCCACCAGCGCGATGACGCCCACCCACACCGCGGTGGACAGGTTGTAGCCCAGCAGCCACAGCGCCCACGCGCTGCCCACGAGCGCGAAGGGCACCGAGAGCAGCACGATGAGCACCTCGGTGAAGTTCTTGAATTGCAGGTAGAGCAGCAGCACGGTGATGAGCAGCGCCACCGGGATGAGCAGCTTCATCCGGCCCTCCATCTCCGCGAGGTGCTCGTACTGGCCCGTCCACTTGAGGTAGTAGCCGGCCGGCACGTCCAGCGCGCCGGAGGCGCGCGCCTCGGCCACCACCTGCTTGGCCTCGGTCACGTAGCTGCCGAGATCGCGCGTAGGGTCGATGTCCACGTAGACGTAGCCCACCAGCAGCCCCGCCTCGTCGCGGATCATGGGGGGCCCGGACTCGATCCGCACGTCCGCCAGCGCCCCGAGCGGGATCTGCGCGGGCGCGCCGGCGGGCCCCGCGGCGCCGAGCGGCGCGTCCAGGCTCGGGCCCGGCGTCATCCCGGCGGGCAGCGGGACGGGCATGTCGCGGATCGCCTCGAGGCTGCTGCGGAAGTCCTGCGCGTAGCGGACGTTGACGGTGTAGCGCAGCCGACCCTGGATGGTGGTGGTGACGGGCAAGCCGCCCAGCGCCGTCTCGATGAGCTCATTGACGTCTTCCACCTGGAGTCCGTAGCGCGCCAGGGCCTCGCGACGTGGCGTGATGTCCACGTAGAGCCCGCCCACGGAGCGCTCGAACAGCACGCTGCGCGAGCCCGGCACGTCGTGCAGCAGCCGCTCCACGCTGGTGCCCACCCGCTCGATCTCGTCGAGATCGGCGCCGAAGATCTTGATGCCCACGGGGGTGCGGATGCCGGTGGAGAGCATGTCCACCCGGTTGCGGATGGGCTGCGTGAAGGCGTTGGTCCAGCCGGGGAGCGCGAGCTTGGCGTTCATCTCCGCCACCAAGTCCTCCCGCGTCATGGGGACGAACTCCGGCTGGAGCCACTCGAACACCGGCCGCACGAGCTGAGGGACGGTGCCGACGTACCAGCGCCGGACGTACTTGGTGCGCCACTCGCTGCGGGGCTTGAGCTGGATGGTGGTCTCCGCCATGGAGAGCGGCGCCGGGTCCGTGGAGGTCTCTGCGCGGCCGATCTTGCCGAGCACCGCCGCCACCTCCGGGAAGCCGCGCAGCAGCTCGTCTTGGCGTCGGAGCTGCTGGCGCGCCTCCTCGATGGAGATGTTGGGGAAGGTGGTGGGCATGTACACCAGATCTCCCTCGTCCAGCGGGGGCATGAACTCCGAGCCCAAGCGCTGCGCGATGGGCAGCGCCGACACCAGCGCCATCACCCCGATGAGCACCGTGGTCTTGGGGTGGTGCAGGGCCACGTGCACGAAGGGCTCGTACAGCTTGCGGATGAAGCGCGAGACGGGGTGGCGTGCCTCCGCGTAGATCTTGCCGCGGATGAGGTAGTCGCGCAGCGCGGGCGCCACCGTGACGGACAGCAGCGCCGCCGAGAGCATCACGAAGGTCTTGGTGTAGGCCAAGGGCTTGAAGAGCCGGCCTGCCTGCCCCGTCAGCCCGAAGACCGGCAGGAACGACACCGCGATGATGAGCAGGGAGAAGAAGATGGCGGGCGTCACCTCGGCGGCCGCCTCCTCCAGCAGCCGCTCGCGCTCCTCGTGGCTGAGATCCTTGGGGGCGTGCTCCAGCTTCTTGTGTGCTGCCTCCACCATCACGATCTCGGCGTCTACGGTGGCGCCGATGGCGATGGCGATGCCGCCCAGCGACATGATGGTCGCGGGGATGCCCAAGAAGTACATCGGGATGAAGGCGGCGATGACCGCCATGGGCAGCGCGATGATGGGCAAGAGCGCGCTGCGCAGGTGGAGCAAGAACAGCAGGATGACCAGGGCCACCACCAGCATCTCCTCGCCCAGCGCGCGCTGGAGCGTGTCGATGGCGCGCTCGATGAGGTGGCTGCGGTCGTACACCGGGAGGATCTCCACGCCGCTCGGCAGCGAAGGGCGCAGCTCCTCGAGCTTGTGCTCCACGCGCCGGATGACGTCCCGCGCGTTCTCGCCGTAGCGCATCACGACGATGCCGGAGACCACCTCCCCCTTGCCGTCCAGATCCGCCGCGCCGCGCCGGATCTCCCCGCCCATGCTGACCTGCCCCACGTCCCGCACCAGCACCGGGGTGCCGCGCTCCGCGCGGATGACGATGCTCTCGAGGTCCTCGGCGGAGCCGAGATAGCCGCGGCCGCGCACGAAGTACTCGCGCTCGCTCAGCTCGAGCACGCGCGCGCCCACGTCGTTGTTGGAGCGGCGCACCGCGCGCACCACGTCCGCCACGGTGAGCCCGAAATTGCGCAGCCGCACCGGGTCCACCGTGACCTGGTACTGCGGCTCATAGCCGCCCACCGAGGCCACCTCCGCCACCCCGGGCACGCTGGTGAGCGCGTAGCGCAGGGAGAAGTCCTGCAGGGCACGCAGCTCGCCCACGTCCCGCTGACCGGATCGGTCCACGAGCGCGTACTGGTACACCCAGCCGATGCCGCTGGCGTCCGGCCCCAGGCTAGGGCTGGCGTCCGCGGGCAAGCGGCTGCGGACCGTGTTCAGGTACTCCAGCACGCGCGAGCGCGCCCAGTACACGTCCGTGCCCTCCTCGAACACGACGTACACGAAGCTCATCCCGAACATGGACTGGCCGCGGACGTCCACCACGTTGGGGGCGCCCAGCAGCGCCGTGACCAGCGGGTAGGTCACCTGATCTTCCACCAGCGTGGGGGAGCGCCCCGCCCAGTCCGTGAAGACGATGACCTGCGGGTCGGACAGATCCGGGATGGCGTCGAGCTTGATGTGCTTCATCGCCACCAGCCCGGAGACGGTGAGCGCCAGCGCGGCGAACAGCACCAGCACACGGTGCTTGGCCGAGGCGTGGATGAGCCAGCGGATCATCCGCTACCTCGCGCTGCCTGCCGGAGCGGTGGTTTGGAACAGCGAGGCGCGCAGGCGGCTCTCGGAGTCCAGCATGAAGTTGCCGCGGGTCACCACGGGCTCGCCGCGGACGAGCCCGCTCCGGATCTCGAGCCGACCATCGCGCAGCAGCCCCACCGTCACCCGGCGTGGCTCGAAGTGATCGTCGCCGGTAGCGACGTACACGTAGGCGTGCTCGCCGGTCTGGATGACGGCGTCGCGCGGGACGAACAGGGCACGCGCCTCCGGCAGCTCGAACTGCACCTGACCGTACTGGCCCGGGCGGAGCCGGCCGTCTGGGTTGCGCAGCACCAGGCGGACGCGCGAGGTGCGCGTCGCCTCGTCGAGCAGCGGCTCGATGAGGTCCACCTTGCCGGTGAGGGGCTCTTCCGCGCCGCTGCTCAGGGAGAAGGTCGCGGGGGTGCCGACGCGGAGCAGCCCGAGGTCACGCTCGTGGACGCTGGCGATGACCCACACCGTGCCAAGATCCGCGATCTCGTAGAGCACCGTGTCCAGCTCGGCGCGCGCGCCGAGGATGGCGCCGTAGCGCGTCACGTAGCCGCTCGCGGGCGCGCGCACCGCGACGGCGCGCTGCGGCTGACCGGTGCGCGCCACCTCGTCGATCTCGCGCCGACTCATGCCGAGCAGCTCGAGCCCACGGCGCGCCGCCGCCGCCAGCTCCGTGGTAGGGGAGGCCGCGCCGTCCCCCGCGCGACCGGCGCCGCTCCAGCGGCTAGCGGTGAGGAACTCCTCCTGCGCTCGGTACACCTCCGGGCTGTACACGTAGGCGAGCGGCTGACCGCGGCGGACGCGTACCCCGGTCTGTCGGACGGCGACCCGCTCGATGAAGCCCGGTGAGCGCACGCGCACCTGGGACAGCCCCGTCTCCGGCGCGGCGATGACGCCCGGCACGCGGAGGCGATCGCCGAGGGAGGCCTCCTCCGCTGGAGCGGTGACCAGGCCGATGGCGCGCTGCTGGTCTGGGCTCAGCCCGACCGCGGTGACCTCGCTCAGCGCCGCGCCCGACGCGGCTGCGCTGGCGCTCGGCGCGCTCGCCCCGGCGGCGCTGCTCGCGCTCGGTGGCGAGCCCGAGGCCTCGGGGTGCGCGGCGTGATCGTGGCCGGCGTGCGCCGCGCTGGCGCTCGGGTCGCTCGAGCGCGCTTCGGGGATGGGCTCCAGATCCATGTGACAGATGGGGCAGGTGCCGGGCTGCGGTGAGCGGATCTGCGGGTGCATGGAGCAGTAGAAGCGGGCCGGCGCACCTTCGGCGTGCGCGTCCGGCCGTGGCCCCCAGAAGCGCCAGACCGTGACGGTCGCCAGCGCGGTGACGAGCGCCAGCAGCACCCAGCGCACGACGGACATGGCGCGCAGCCAGCGGCGGCTCGGCGGCGCGTGCGCGGGGGGTGCGGGCTCCGACGAGGGCGGCCCCTCGGGAGCGGCGGGGAGGGGAGGCTCACTCACGGGGCTTGGTCTTCGGGGATGGGGGTGCGGAGCAGGGGCGCACCGACCGCGCGCTCGAGGCTCGCGACGCCCCGCTCGAGCGCGCCGCGCAGATCGAGGAGCTCGCGCTCGAGATCGAGCAGTGAGCGGCTGGCGTCCACCCAGTCGAGCAAGCTGACGCCGCCGGTGGCGTAGGTGGCGCTGAGCGCGTCGAGCGAGCGGCGCGCCATGGGCAAGCCGCGCGCGCGCACCACGCCGAGCTGCGCCTCGAGCGCCCCGAGCTGCGCGAGCCCGCCGGCGATCTCCGCCTGTGCCTCCAGGCTCATGCCGTCACGGGTGGCGCGCTCGGCCGCCTCCTCCTCCCGCGCCTGCGCGAGCTGGTGACCCTGAGGGCCCCACAGCCACGGCAGCGTCATGGACGCGGAGAGCCCGACGCCGGGCCGCATCGCAGGCGCCTGCCAGTAGCCAGCGCCGACCATCAGCTCTGGCTGCCTCGCCTCCGCCTCCGCGGCGTGGCGCCTCGCCGTGGCGGCGCGGAGTCGCGCGTCCGCCGACACCTGGCCGCCCCGGTGCTCGCGCGCGCGCGCCAGCAGCGCGTCGAGGGAGAGCCGCACCGTGACGGCGCGGGGAGCGGGCGGCTCGCCGAGCGGCGCGCCGGGCGCGCGCCGCAGCACGGCGTTCAGCGTGGCGCGTGCGCGCGCCTGCTCCCCCTCGAGGCGTGCGAGTGAGCGCCCCACCTTGGCGCGCTCCACCTCGAGCCGCGCGGCGTCTCCCAGGCCAGCGCCGCCCGTGGTGAAGCGCGCGCGCACCGCCTGCCCCATCTGCTCCAGCAGGGTGAGCTGTCGCGCCTCGAGCTGGCGCTGCGCCGTGGCCAAGGCGTAGTCCGTGAAGGCGGTGTCGGCGCGCTCTCGCACCAAGCGCTCCTCCGCGAGCAGCTCGGCGAGCAGCGCTCGCGCCTCTTCGGCGCGGGCGCGGGCGCGCGCGTCGAGCGCGCCTGGCGCTGGGAAGCGCTGCTGGAGCTGCAGCACGTAGGCGTCCGCGTCACCGAGCGCGTAGGGCCGCAGCAGCGGGAGGTTCATGACCTCGAGCCCCAGCTCCGCGGAGGGCAGCGCCCCCTCCGCGCGCCCGGCGTGGACCAGCGCGCGCACCCGGTGCGCCAGCAGCGCCAGCGCCGGGCTCTGGGCGGCCGCGCGCCGCACCACCGCCTCACGCTCGAGCGGCCCCGAGAAGTCAGGCTCCGCGCGGCTCGCGTCGTCCTCGCGCGCGCTGCCCTGCAGCAGGAGACCGGCGTCGTGGTAGCTCCGGTCGAGCGCGCGGGAGGTCTCCGCCGAGACGCAGCCCACGAGCGCCGCGGCGCCGAGGGTGCTCAGCAGCGCTGCGGGCCAGCCGACGGGGAGGGGGAGCGACACGGCCAATTGGGCAGCACGCGGGGGGAGCGTGACAGGGACGCGTGGAATGTCAATAAAGTTGGTGATTTCAAAGGCTTGTCAGGGTGCTGGGCGCTCGAGCGCTCCTGCCACGGGCGGCTCACGGCCCGTAGGCTGAGAGCGGGAGCTGCACGACGAAGGACTTGAGGGTCCCTAGCTCGTCTTGCGCCTGGCCGAGCAGCACCGTCCCGTCCGCGGAGGCCGCCAGGATGTTGGTGAGGCGGAGGCCCTCCGGGACGCTGAGCCCCGCCGCCGCGATCGCCTCCTCCACGGGGCGGATCCCGGCGTCGCGGGTCCAGACGAAGGGGTGAGGCTCACCGAAGAAGGGTGAGCCGGACACCCGGGCGATGAGGCGCCCTCCAGCGACCACCGCATTGGCGAGCGTGTTGCCACCCTCACCCTCCGGGAGGAGGGTGCCGATGTCGATGGTGCCGCCCGACGCCGTCCAAGCTGGCGGCGTCCTGCGCTCCGCTCCGGCTCCGCTCACCGCGCTGGCGGACGCTCGAGCCCTTCCCGGAGGACGCGCTCGAGCGCGTTGAAGGCCTCGAGCACCGCGTCTTCTTGGTGGCCCTTCCACGCCAGGTGCTGCACCCAGAGGACGACCCCGATGACGAGCGGCACCCCGGCCGCCAGGACGAGGGAGGTGCGCAGAAGGGCGCCGCCCGCGGCGCCGGCCATCCCCAGGAGCGACAGCGGGAAGAGCGCCCGCCAAGCGCGCAGGGTGACCACGTCCCCTTCGAGGCTCACCTCGAGCGGCAGCAGCCACGCCTCCCGGGAGCCGAGCTGGGTCGTGCTGCGCAGGCGCAGCCGCCGCCCGTCGCAGTAGAGCCGGGAGCTGCTGAGCTCCAGCCGAGGGGGTAGCACCAAGAGCGGCGACACGACGATCCGGTGGTGACCGGCGCTCGGCGCCGGCAGTCGGACGCTGAAGCGCGTCTCGTCGAGCAGCCCGAGCCGCGGGAGCAGCAGCCACGTGGGGCGCACCCACGAGAGCGCCAGCTCCACGAGCATCAAGGCGATGAAGACGAAGATGGCGCTCTCCATGCCGCGGCCGGAGCCTAGCGCAGCTCCGGCGCCAGCGCCCCGCCGGGCGCGAGGCCGCGCTCGGAATCCCGGGTTGGCAGCGTCGTCGCCCGGGCGCGGCGTGACCCAGGGCGCCGTTGAGCTACAAGGCTCTCATGACCACTGAGACCAAAGTCGGGCAGCTCGAGGTGCAGCTCCACCAGGAGCAGGGCTATCGTTTTCGCGTCGGGTTCGACAAGGATTTTGCGCCCATCGTGGTGGACGAGCCGCCGCCCCTCGGCAAAGACGAGGGGCCCAACGCCGCGCGGCTGCTGGCCGCCGCCATCGGCAACTGCTTGGCCGCCAGCCTGGTGTTCTGCCTCGGCAAGCAGGGGGTGAAGCTCGAGGCCGGGCTCGACGCCACCGTGGAGCTGCAGCTCGTGCGGACGGCCGAGCGGCGGCTACGGATCGGCCCGGTCAAGGTGAGCTTGCAGCTCCCGCCGGGCCTCCCCCAGGAGGCGCTCGGCGCTTGTCGCGAGGTGTTCGAGGACTACTGCACCGTGACCGCCAGCGTGCGCCGCGGCGTGGACATCAGCGTCGAGCTCCTGGGCGGCTAGGAGCTAGGAGTCGGGGACGGGCCTGCCGCCGCCGTCCCCGCTCCTCCCCTGGGGACGGGCTAGCCCAGCGCCGCCAGCGCGCTCTCGAGCTTCGACCGGACGGTGCTGGCCAGCTCCGTGAGCCGAGCGTTGCCGATGGCGGCGGCGCTCTTGCTGGGATCGACGCCCATGATGGTCACCTTGCCGTCGTCCGTCTCATACAGGACCACGTTGCAGGGCATCATGAGCCCCGCTTCGAGATCCGTGAGGAGCGCCTGGTGGGCGAAGGGAGGGTTGCAGGCACCCAAGATGACGTAGCGCCGGAAGTCCACGCCCAGCTTCTGGTTCAGGGTATTTTTGACGTCGATCTCCGTCAGCACTCCGAAGCCTTCGGTCTTCAGCGCTTCGGTGATGCGCGTCCGCACCTCGTCGAAGCTGCCCGTGAGTGTCTTACGTAGTCCGGTCGTCATGGTGGATCGCCTTTCGCAGGGAGAGCTTCACTTGAAGAGCTTCTGGAGCCAGGAGCCAGCGTCCGCCCCAGCGCTCGCGCTGGCCTTGCCGCGCGTCTCGCGGCACTTACAGCGCTGATCCTGGGGGACGTCGCCGAGCACCTGCTCGACGTGTGCGCCGCAGCCAGAGAAGGTGGGACGGCCACAGTGGCTACATTGAACGCGGTAACACATCATGCACCTGCTGCGCCGGAGGCAGCGTCCTTGTCTTTGATTTCTTGCCGCACTTTGTCCATGTCGAGCTCACGCACCTGACGGATCAGATCTTCCAGCGCCTTGGCGGGGAGCATCCCGGCTTCGTTGAAGAGCACCACCCCGTCGCGCATCACCATGAGCGTGGGGATGGCGCGGATCTTGAACGCACCGGCCAGGGCCTTCTCGGCCTCCGTGTCGATCTTCCCGAACACGAGGTCCGGGTGCTTGTCCGAGGCCGCTTCGAAGATGGGCCCGAAGGCGCGACAGGGGCCGCACCAGGAGGCCCAGAAATCCAAGAGGACGATGCCGCTCTTGACGGTGTCGGCGAAATTCTGCTCGGTGACGTGTACGGTGGCCATGGGGTCTCCTCGGCGGTGTGAGCCGCGCGCGCGCAAAAGGGTTCAGCTCGTGGCGGGGCTCGGGCGCCCTTCCCCCAAATAGTGACCGAGCGCGCGCTTGACCGCCTGCTGAACCGCGGCAGGGACCTCCACCTCCGCGCCCGACGTGCGGCAGAGGGCGAGCGTGCGTCTCAGCGAGTCGCAGGCGCCCCGGCAGCGGTCACAGCCCTCGAGGTGCCGTTCCATCTCGGCGCACAGCTCCGCGCTGATCTCGGCCTCCAAGTGCTGAGAATACAGCGTGAGCACGTCGGGGCAGGTGGCGGCCGCGGGGGCGGGCGCCGGGAGCCCCAGCAGCGGCTCGAGCGCGCCGCGGACGGCCACGCGCGCGCGGTGGAGCCGGCTCTTGACGGCCTGAGGCGTCACCTCGAGGATCTCCGCGACCTCCGGCGCCGTGAGCCCCTCCACGTCCCGCAGCAACAACACCTCGCGGTACATGGGCTCGAGCCCACCGATGGCGGTCTCCAGCGCTCGCTCGAGCTGTTTGCCCGCCAGGGCGTCGTCCGGCGGCCGCTCGGGGGAGGGGAGGTGGGCGGCGGCGCTCCCCTCGGAGACGTCCAGCGGCACCTCTTGGGGCGCGAACTTGCTCCTACGGCGCTTCTTGATGCAGTAGCTGCGCGTCACCGCGTAGAGCCAGGTGGAGAGCGAGGACGCGCCACGGAAGTCTCGCACGCCTCGCGCCAAGGCGAGCAGCGTCTCTTGCAGCACGTCCTCGGCGTCACCGGGATCCCGACACAGCTTGAGGCTGAAGCGATAGACCCGGGCCTGGTACCGGTCGATGAGCCGCTCCAGCGCCGCGCGGTCGCCATCGCGCGCGAGCGCGAGCAGCTCCACGTCGCTCGGGGAGGACAGGAGCTCGTGAGGTGCAGAGGAGGTCATCGCGTCACGGGGGCCGGCGGGGGCCAGGGGAGCGAAGCATGGCGCCGCCATGCGTCCAAGGGCAAGGCGCGGCGGTTGTGCTCGGGGGGCGCCGCTGGTACTGATCGAAGGGGGCCATGGCAGACACCATCTTCGCTAAGATCCTACGAGGGGAGCTGCCCTGTCACAGGGTGTACGAGGACGCCTGGGTGCTCGCCTTCCTCGACATCAACCCGGTCGCCTTCGGGCACACCCTGGTCATCCCGAAGGAGCCCGCCGCGACGCTGGATCGGCTCTCGGAGGAGGCCAGCGCGGCCATCGGGCGGGTGCTCCCTCGCCTCTGCCGCGCGGTGATGCAGGCCACGGGCACGCAAGAGTACAACGTCCTCCAGAACAACGGCCCCCTGGCACATCAGGCGGTGTTTCATGTGCACTTTCACATCATCCCCAAGCCAGACGCCACCTCGGGCTTGGGGGTGGGTTGGCCCGCAGGAGTGCTCACCAGTGAAGAGGCCACGGAGCTGCTGAGCAAGCTCCACGCGGCGCTAGGCTAGCGCGCCCGCCGTGTGCTGCTGGCGGAGCCAGGCGATGATGTCTTGACTCTCCGGGAGCCACTCGCTGCTTCCCTCGGCGCGGTCGATCCGGAGCACGGGCACGGTGCGGCGGCCGCGCGCCGCCAGCAGCGCCTCGTAGTGCTCCGCAGAGTGCTGGATGTTGCGCAGCTCCACCGGGACGCCCAGCTCCTCGATGACTTGCCGGACGCGCCGACAGTAACCGCAAGAGTCGAAGTAGTAGAGGGACAGGTGGGGCGCTGGGGAGGACACGGTCCGGCAGAGATAGCACGCCTCGGGGCGGCGCCGTGCTAGTGCCCGCACGATGAGCCGCCGCCAGGCCGCACCGCCCACTGCCGAGCAGGCCCTCACGCTGCAGCCCATCGGCGTGGCGCGTACTCCTCACCTCGACAAGGCCAGCGCCCCACGGCAGCCTCGCGCAGCGGCCGGGGTGCAGGGCCGCATCGAGCTGCATCGAGGGCGCGGCTTCGAAGACGCGCTGGACGATCTCGAGCGCTTCAGTCACCTGTGGGTGGTGTTCTGGTTTCACCTGAACGACGGCTGGCGCCCCAAGGTGCTGCCACCGCGCAGTGACCGCAAGCGTGGCCTCTTCGCCACGCGCTCGCCCCACCGGCCCAACCCCCTCGGGCTGTCCGCGGTGCGGCTCCTCGGCGTCGAGGGGCTGGTGCTCCACGTCGAGGACGTGGATCTCGTGGATGGGACGCCCGTGCTCGACCTCAAGCCCTACGTGCCCTACGCGGACGCGCTGCCGCACGCCAGCAGCGGGTGGCTGGAGCCCGCCACGGAGGCGACGGCGCTGGCGCTCCCCGACGATCCGCGCCCAAGCTACGAGGTCGAGCTGCGGCCGCTGGTGACGGCGCAGCTCGACTGGCTCGCGCAGCGTGGCGTCACGCTGCGCGCTCGGCTCCAAGAGGCGCTGTCGCTCGGGCCTCGTCCGCACGCCTACCGCCGGATCAAGCCGCGCGGCAGCGGCTATGAGCTGGCGCTGCGCGACTGGCGGGCGGACTTCTGGGTGCAGGCCGAGCGGGTGGTGGTCGAGCGACTCCGCAGCGGCTACCGCCCGCGTGAGCTCGCCGAGGCGCCCGAGCTCGAGCTGCACCGGCAGTTCATGGGGGCGTTCGGCTGAGGGGCGCCTCGTGGCGTGAGGGACCGCGCAACGGCGCGGGGCTCCACGGCGCTGCTTGTCAGTTTGGCAGAGCTCCGCGGGGCGTGACGCTCACGCCGAGCCAAGCTGACAGCGCGTGGGCTCCGGCGCGGCCCTCGCACGCGCCGTTGGGCGGCAAATTCCGCCTGGCACACGGGTTGCTTTGGGCCCGGCATGTCTCGCTCCCTCGCGCGCGCCGGTGTCACTCGCTTGGAGGCGGCCCTCGTCGCCGGCGGCTTGCTCCTGGTGGGCGGGACGGCGGCCGTGCTGGCGGCGCCCCGTGAGGCCTCGGTCGAGCAGCGCGCTCGGCAGGAGCTCGGGCAGCTCCAGCGCGCCGCGGGGGACTGGCATCGAGAGCACGGCGCCTGCCCCACCATCAGCGTCCTGCGACGTGACGGCGCCTTGGCGGAGGGCATGAGCGCCGAAGATCCTTGGGGCGAGCGCTACCGCCTGAGCTGCGGGGAGGAGGGCGTGGTCGTGCGCTCGAGCGGGAAGGACCGCCGCCCGGGCACCGCGGACGATCTCAGCAGCGCTGGCTGAGCCGCGCGGCGCTGCGGCCGGCGCCTCGGGGGCGCGCCCCAAGAGCGCTCACCGCAGCGCGGAGAGCACGCGCTGCGTGGCGAGGCTCTTGTTCAGCGTATAGAAGTGGATGCCCGGGGCGCCGCCGTCGAGCAGGGCGCGACACTGGCTGATGGCGTGCGCCACCCCGAGCTCGCGCACCGCGTCCAGGTGGGTGCCGCAGGCCTCCAGCTCAGCGAGCAGCGCCGCGGGGATGCTGGCGCCACAGAGCGCGGTGAAGCGCTTGAGCTGGGCCAGGTTGGTGATGGGCATGATGCCGGGGATGATGGGGCAGGTGATCCCCGCCGCGCGCGCCCGCGCGACGAGCTCGAAGTAGAGCCTGGGCTCGAAGAAGAGCTGCGTCACGAGGAAATCCACGCCGCAGCGCACCTTGTGCACGAGGTGCTGGAGATCTTGCGCGAGGCTCGCTGACTCGGGGTGCCCCTCGGGGTAGCAGGCCGCCGCGACGCAGAGCTCCGTGCGCTCCTTGATGAGCGTGACGAGCTCGCTCGCGTGCGCGAAGCCGCCCTCTGGGCGCTCGAAGGCGGCCTGCCCCTGAGGAGGATCTCCGCGGAGCGCGAGCACGTTCTCGACGCCCCCGCCCTGGAGCTGCTCGAGCACCTGCGTCAGCTCCGCCGCGCTGGCGCTGGCGCAGGTGAGGTGCGCCATCGCCTCGATGCCCAGCTCCGCCTTGATGCGCTGGACCAGCTCCACCGTCAGCTGGCGGGTACTGCCCCCGGCGCCGTAGGTGACCGAGACGTAGGCCGGCCCGAGCCGCTCGAGCGCGGTCACCGTCTGAAAGAGCTGGTCCGTGCCCGCCGCGTCCTTCGGCGGAAAAAACTCGAAGGAGAACGCCGGCTCACCGCCTCCCAGCTTGTCGATGATGCGCATGAAGCCGCCGGCGATAGCAAGAAGCCCGGCTTGCGCCAAGCGCCCGCGGGCAGGCTGATCTATGAACCGGGGCAGCATGCACATCCACATCGTCGCGGTCGCCGGAACGGGCATGGGGGCGCTGGCGGGCCTCTTGAAGGAGCAGGGGCATGACGTCAGCGGCAGCGACGTCCACTTCGATCCTCCGATGGGGCCTGCCCTGAGGGAGTGGGGCGTGCGCTGTCTCGAGGGCTTCAGCCCCGAGCACCTGGAACCCGCTCCGGAGCTGGTCGTCATTGGGAACGTGTGTCGCCGCGACAACCCCGAGGCCGCTGCCGCCATCGAGCGCGGGCTGCCCTACACGCACTTGCCTGGCGCGCTGCAGCGCTTCGTGCTCGAGGGCTACGCGCCGCTCGTGGTCGCTGGCACCCATGGCAAGACCACCACCACGGCGCTCGCTGCCTACTTGTTCGAGGCGACGGGCTGGCGCCCCGGCTATCTGGTCGGGGGGATCCTCGCCAACGACGGGCGGAGCTTCAGGGCGCCCCGCGCTCGCCCGAGGAGCTTCGATCCGAGCGACTCGAAGCGGCGCGCGCCCTTCGTCATCGAGGGTGACGAGTACGACACCGCGTTCTTCGAGAAGACCGCGAAGTTTCTGCACTACCGAGCGGAGGTGGCCATCATCACCAGCGTGGAGCACGACCACGTGGACATCTACCCCACTGAAGAGCTCTACCTCGAGGCCTTCCGTCGCTTCATCGCCGGCGTGCCGGAGCACGGGCTCATCGTGGCCAACTGCGCGGACGAGACGGTGGTGCGGCTCGTGACGAGCGCGGCGCGCGCCGAGGTGAGCTGGTACGCCGTGGAGGGGCAAGACTGGCACGGGCAGGCGCCACACTGGCTGTCGGCGCCGGCCTTTCAGGTGGACGGAGCGCAGACCTTCGAGCTGTTCGCCGGAGGGACGAGCTGCGGGCGGCTGGCGCTGCCGCTGGCGGGGAGGCACAACCTCGGCAACGCCACGGCGGCGCTCGGCGCGCTGGCGCAGGGCTACCAGGTGCGGCTCAGTGAGCTTGCGCGCGTGCTGCCCGGCTTCCAGGGCGTCAAGCGCCGGCAGGAGCTGCTGGGGGAGCCCGGAGGTGTCAGCGTGTACGACGATTTCGCGCATCACCCCACGGCGGTGGCGGCGACGCTCGCCGCGCTGCGTCTCCGCCACCCGAGCCAGCGGCTCTGGGCCGTGTTCGAGCCGCGCAGCGCCACGGCGTGCCGGCGGCTACACCAGCAGGCCTACGCGGAGTCCTTCGGCGCGGCAGACCAGGTGCTACTGGCGCCGCTCGGGCGCACCGGCCTGCCGCCTGGGGAGGCGCTCGACGTGGGCCTGCTCGCCGAGCGGCTCCGCGAGGCAGGGAAGGAGGCCAGCGCGTGCGGCAGCGTGGAGGAGCTGCTCGAGCGGCTGGTCAGAGAGGCGCGGGCGGGGGACGTGGTGGCGCTGCTGTCCAACGGGAGCTTCGGCGGACTCCACCAGCGGCTGCTCGCGAGCCTCGCGGCGCGTGGATTGGACCGCCACGAGGGCTGACCTTATAAGAGCGCCTGCTTCGGGCCCTGGCCGACGAGCACAAGGAGTCAACCGTGACGTGTATTTGTGGAAAAGGTGAATCGCTGGAGACGTGCTGCGGCCCCCTGCTCGATGGGACCGCCAAGCCCAGCTCCGCGGAGGCGCTCATGCGCTCGCGCTACGTGGCCTACGTCACGGGGAAGATCGACTACATCCTCGCGACGCACCACCCGGAGCGGCGCCAGGAGGTGGATCGGGCCAGCACGGAGCGCTGGTCGCAGTCGGCCAAGTGGCGAGGCTTGCAGATCGTGAGCACCGAGGAGGGCGGGCCGGAGGACACCACGGGCAAGGTGGAGTTCATCGCCAGCTACTCCATCAAGAACATGGCGGTGAAGCACCATGAGCTCGCCACCTTCGAGAAGGTGGACGGCGTGTGGTACTTCGCGGATGGTCAAGAGGTGTCGACGCAGCCCATCGTGAACGAAGGTCCGAAGCTCGGCCGCAACGATCCTTGTCACTGCGGCAGCGGCAAGAAATACAAGAAGTGCCACGGCGCTGCGGCCTGAGCTCATGGACGAGTCGCTGCAGCCGCTCCGGCTCGCGGAGCTGGCGCTGAGGGTGGCGCGTGAGGCAGGCGCCTTGGCCGCTCGTGGCTACCGTCAGCGGCCCGAGGTGCAGCTCAAGGGCCGGACGGATCTCGTCACCGAGTATGATCATGCCAGCGAGCGGCTGGTGCGCCAGCGCCTCGCGGAGCTGCGGCCGGACGGGGCCGTGCTGGGGGAGGAGCAGGGAGGGCAGCAGCAGGCTGGCCTCGTGTGGTGCGTCGATCCCATCGACGGCACCACCAACTTCGTCCACGGTCACCCGTTCTGGTGCGTGAGCCTCGGAGCGCTGGTGGACGGCGCGCCCGTCGCGGGCGCGGTGGTGGCGCCGGCGCTGGGCCTGGAGTGGCTCGGCGCCGTGGGGGAGGGCGCTTGGCGCAACGCCGAGCGCTGCGAGGTGAGCGCCACCGAGCAGCTCGAGCGCGCGCTCGTGGCGACCGGCTTTCCGCAAGCCCGAGATCGGGCCCCGGACAACAACTTCGACGCCTTCGTGAGGGTGAAGCAGCGCGTGCAGGGCGTGCGCCGTTGCGGCTCGGCGGCGCTCGATCTCTGCCTGGTCGCCGACGGCACCTACGACGCCTACTGGGAGCGTGCCCTGCAGCTGTGGGACGTGGCCGCGGGCGCTGCGCTGGTGCTGGCCGCGGGCGGGCGGCTCACGTCCTTGAGCGGCGGCGCGCCGGCCCTGGAGCGCGGACACCTCGTAGCGAGCAACGGCCGCTTGCACGAGCCGCTGGTCTCGCTGGTGCAGGACGCGGCGCCCAGCGGCTAGCGCGGCTTGGCGAGGTACTCGAAGTGCATGGTGTCTTCGAGCTTGTCCCGCCCCAGCCAGTAAAAGCCGTAGCGCTCGAAGGACTCTACCCAGCACTTGGTGAGCGAGGTGCGCTCCCACACGCTGGGCCGCTTGCAGCGCGGGTTGTCCGGCCAAGGCGCGACGCAGCCGCAGCAGGGGTTGCGCTCCGGATCGAGGTCGATGGCGATACCGAACAGGTGGTTGGACACCTCACCCCCACGGTAGGTGTTGGCGGCGCGCAGCCCTCCCACGGCGCGGGGCGTGTAGCTCTTCCCCGGGCCGCGGCAGGTGCGCTCGAGCCTGCGCTCCACGCACTGGAGCGCTGGCACCACTTTCTCATGGAGCCTGAGGGGGAGCCCGAAGAACGTGGCGCCGATGACCTGGGAGGCGGCGCTGCGTGGGTTGAGCTTCTCGTACGGGGCACCGGGGACGTGGCCGTAGGTGGTGACGCGGTACTTCAGCGCTCGGGCGTGCTCGGCCGGCTGCACCACCCCGCCGCGGACGAATTGGCTGCGGATGAGGAATTTCAGCGGCCGCTGCGTGCGGCAGGCGGCGCGCCGGCCGGACTTGGCCTCGGCCTCCACGGTGGGCAGGCTGAGGCCAAGCGTGACGGTGGCGAGCAGGAGCGTGGCGGCGAGCCGCTGCGCGAGCATGGCGGCGCTATAGCATGGCGCGCCCCCGGTGCCGCCCCCGGGCGCCCCTCGTGATACACCACGGGCCGTGAGGCTATCGAGCAAGAGACCGAACGCAACGAGCAGGCACCGCGGGAGCTTGGCCTTGGCCCTGCTGGCCACGGCCTGTGGCACCACGGGCAGCGCTTGGATGGAGGCGGCCAGCGTCTCCGGCGCGACCGAGGAGTCGGACGGAGCAGCGGGGCAGAACTCGAGCCTCGTGGGCGCGGTGCGCCCCAGCGGCGGCGTGCGTCCGCGCCAAACGCGCGTCATAGGCCGTGAGCCCGAGGTGGAGTTCGACGAGGCGCCGCGCGCGGAGCCCACGCCCGCGGCGCGCGTCCTCGAGGGCAAGAGCCTCGGTGCGTTCCGCAACACGTACTATGACTTTCCCTCGGAGTCGGCTTTCAGCGGACCGCTCACGCCATTGATGGGCGCCAAGTGCGACACCATCAAGGAGGTGCCGCGGGGCTTCTACGAGGCGGTGTGCGTGCAGGGCAGCGGCCTGCTCAGCGGCGGCGCCGGCACCGTGAGCTTCGCGCGGCGGGACTGCGAGTGCGCGGAGGTGTGTCCGCGCACCGGGCAGAAGATCTGCTTCGACAAGCTCGACGTCACCAGCTTCCCGTATGGGCGCGGCGCCATGGGCAAGGCACTCACGCCGCTCTACTCCGTCGCAACGGACACGAGCGAGATCCCCATGGGGACCACCCTCTACATCCCGGAGTACGCGGGCCTGCCGCGCGATGAGGCGCGCACCCAGGCGCACGATGGGTGCTTTGTCGTGCAGGACCGTGGCCTCAAGGTCAAGGGCAAGCACGTGGATGTGTTCACGGGCAGCACGACGATGACCCGGCTCTGGAACTCGATCGTCCCGAGCAACCGTGGCGTCACCGTGGTGCTGGACAGCCCGCGCTGCCAGCGGGAGGTGGTCACCAACCAGGGCGCAGGGCGCTGAGGGGCCCCTTGGGCCTCCGCCCTTCCCCTCGAACGGGAGCGCCACTAGCGTGGCGCCCAGCCGAGCGCCCGTAGCTCAGCCGGATAGAGCGGTGGATTTCTAATCCACTGGTCGCAGGTTCGAATCCTGCCGGGCGTGCCAGAGAAAATGGCTGAATTCCTGCGCCTCCAGCGCCGGACCCGCCCCCGCCTCCGCGGCGCCGTGGGAGCACCATGGGAGCAGCTCCGGTGCCGGCGGCGGCCTCCGCTACGGTCGCGTCCAGGAGCCGCGCGTAGCGCTCGGTGGTGGTGACGGACCGGTGCCCGAGGAAGCCTCGCACCTCCTCCAGCGTCCACCGGCGCCCCCACCAGCCCGCGAGGAGCGACGTGGCGCAGGTGTGCCGGAGGTCGTGCCAGCGCACGCGACGCGCAATGCCGGCAGCGCGAACCCACGCCCGCCACTGGCGAGGCCGCGTGCAGCGTGGCGACCGTCCGCCGATGACCAGCTCCGACGCGCGCGGCATCTCGGCGAGCACTAGCCGTGCGGCCTCGAGGAATGGCAGCCGAAGCCGGAGAAGTACGACGCCGAGTTCAAGCGCACCCTCGAGCAGCGGCTCGCGTCGGGACCGGGGGACCCTGTGCCGCAGCTCGCGACGACCAGGAAGCCGCCGCCAGGGAAGGAGCCTCCCTGGAAGATGACGCCGACGAGCGGCGGGAGCATCGACGAGAACGCGGCTGAGGGCCGTGTGTTCCAAGAGAAGGAGCGCTCCCTCGCCGAGTATCTGGCGCGTCAAGGAAACCAGGTGGTGAAGCTCCCGGAGCCACAGGAGCCGAAGAGGCGACACGCGGACACCTTGGTCAACGGCGTTCGGGTCGAGCTCAAGCGCCCCGAGTCCATAAACCCCTACCGATGGGCGGGGACCCTCCGCAAGTCTCAGCGTCACGGAGGTCAAGCGCGGTCCATCATCTTGGATTTCCGCAGAAGGGACATCACGCTGGTTGATATTTTGACCGCCCTGGCAGTCATGAGGCAGCTCAGCAAGGAGAAGAAAACCGAGGGCCGCATCGACCTTGTGCGCATCATTGTGGACACTTTCGACGTCACCTCGTATGAGGGGCGGTAGGTCATGTTCGACGAGTCCGAGGTCTTCATCCAGCTCAAACGGGAGCCGGCGCTCGCGGTGGCGACAGTGGCCCAAGCGCTGGGCGTGGAGTTCGAGGAAGTACGCTTCACCACCGGTCCCTACGGCGTGGAGTGGACCGCTGACATCGACGGGCTCGTAGCGCTCTGGGAGAGCGACGTCGGCGGCTGGGAGGGCTTCGACACGGAGCCCTACGACTACTTGCTGTCGGTAGAGTACGGCACGAACACCCTGGCGCGCGCGCGCGCCATTTTCGAGCGCCTCAAGGTGCTCAACGTCCCCATGATGCTGAGCCACAACCTCGGGGACGTCATCGACACCTTCGCGCCCGCCGCTTGACCACCACCTGACCCCGGAGGTCACCATGCTCTACTGCCTCCTCGAGCTGGGGGAAGGCGGAGTGCCGCCCACCGAGGTCCGCATCTGGAGCAAGGGCTGGGTGGACACCTCCAAGGGCCGCTTCCTCTTCGACGACGCGGCCGCCAAGGCCGTGATGGCGGACTACGCGCGGCACGGCAACGAGCTGCCGCTGGACTACGCCCACGCCATGGTGGCGG
>CAUJEM010000067.1 GCA_963169915.1 Myxococcota bacterium | reverse complement strand
CTGGCGCGACCGGGGGCATCTCGGGCAGCGGCGGGACGTCGGGCACTGGCGCGACCGGGGGCACCTCGGGCAGCGGCGGGACGTCGGGCACGGGCGCGACCGGGGGCACCTCGGGCAGCGGCGGGACGGCGGGCACGGGCGCGACCGGGGGCACCTCGGGCAGCGGCGGCACGTCGGGCACGGGCGCGACCGGGGGCACCTCGGGCAGCGGCGGCACGTCGGGCGCTGGCGGCAGCGCCGGGACGGCGGGTGCTGGCGGCAGCGCCGGGGTGGGAGCAGCGGCCGGCATGGGCGGTGACGCAGGCGCAGCCGGTGTGGCCGGCACGGGCGGTGATGCAGGCACCGCTGGTGCGGCGGGCGTCGGCGGGACGGCGGGCGCTGGTGGGGATGCCGGGGCTGGCGCAGGTGGTACCGCTGGCGTCGCTGGCGCTGCAGGTGGGGGCGCCGCGGGCGCCGGCGCCGGTGGCACCGCGGGTGAAGGCGGGGTGGCTGGTGGCGCGGGCAGTGGTGGCACGGCGGGGAGCGCCGGCACGAGCGGCACGGCAGGGAGCGCTGGGTCCAGCGGCAGCGCAGGCACGGCGGGTGGCGCTGGGACCGCGGGAGCTAACGCGAGCGACGGCGTCGTGGAGGGCGGCGGCTGCGCCTGCAGCGTCCCGGACTCCAGCCGCAGCAACAGCGCGCTCGGGCTCGCGGTGGCGCTTGGGCTGGTGGGGCTCGGACTCGGCCGCCGCCGGCGCTGCTGAGCCGCAGGCGAGCTAGCCCTCCCTGGGCGAGGCGTGGCACACTCTGGGTGCCATGCCTCGTCTCCCCTTCGCTCTCGGAGCTGCTTGCTTGGGGCTCGTGCTGGCAGCGGCGTGCGGCGGGGCAGAGACCGCTGGAGGTGGGGCCCCTAGCGCCGACGCCAGCGTCGACGTGGACGCGAACGCCCGAGATGCCGCGCCGGGGCTGGACGCCGCGACGGACGCCGCTCCACCGGACGCCACGGTCGAGGCCGCGGCGCCCGACGCCCAGCGGTGGCTCGGCCCGCCGTACCCCATCGTCTTCGCTCACGGCTTCTTCGGCTTCGAGGATTTTGCGGGGCTCGGCTTCGAGACCTACTTTTATAAGCTCAAGCCCCACTTGGCCAAGCTCGGTGAGACGGACGTCATCACGCCCGCGGTCGATCCGTTCAATAGCTCGGAGAAGCGTGGGGCAGAGCTCTGGGCTCACGTGCAGGCGCTGCGGGAGCGCACCCACAAGGAGAAGGTCATCATCGTCGGGCACTCGCAGGGCGGCCTCGACGCGAGGGTGGTGGCGCACGATCACCCGGAGGCGGTGGCCACCGTCGTCACGCTCTCCACGCCGCACTACGGCAGCCCGGTGGCGGACGTGGTGCTCAAGCTCGTCCCGGACTCCAACTTCCAAGGCATCGTCGACGCGCTCGTGCGGCTGGTCGGCAGCCTCGTGTATGACGCCGCCGGCCAAGAGACGAGCGTGATCACGGCGCTCCACCAGCTCGCCGTCGCCGAGATCGCTGAGTTCAACCGCCGCTACCCCGACGCGCCGGGCGTCCAGTACTGGTCCATCGCCGGGCGCAGCGCGCTGTCGCGCGGCGGCGCGGACTGCAAGCCCGATCGAGCGGTCAGCTTCATCAGCGATTGGGATCGGCAGACCGACACGCTCGACGTGCTGCTCTCGGCCTTCGGCCTCGTCCTGGGGCCCGATCCTCACGACGGCCTGGTGCGCGTGAAGGACGCGCGCTGGGGCACCTTCCTGGGCTGCGTCCCGGCGGACCACCTCGATGAGATTGGCCAGCTCTTGGGCGACAAGGCCGGGATCGACAACCCCTGGAGCTACCTCATCTTCTTCGAGGAGCTCGTGAATTTCCTGCGCGAGCAGGGGTACTAGCCACTAGCCCGCCGCAGCACGGCCCCAGGCGGAGTGAGCCGGCCCACGCTGGGAGGGCTCGAGCCTTTGTAGGGATTTGTCGGGGCGGCCAGATTCGAACTGGCGACCTCACGGACCCGAACCGTGCGCGCTACCAAACTGCGCTACGCCCCGATGGCGCCCAGCCCGGCAAAACCGGCGGGGCGCGGAGAATATCTAGCAGCGAAGGCCTGTCAAGCCAGGCCCGCACGCCGCAGCGCGTGGGCCTGGCTTGCCCTCCGCTCAGCCCGCCGCCTTCTTGGCCTTGAGGGCTGCCGTGAGCTCCGGCACCACCTGGAAGAGATCGGCGACCAAGCCGTAGTCGCTCAGCTGGAAGATGGGCGCCTCCGAATCCTTGTTGATGGCGACGATGGTCTTGCTGCCCTTCATGCCAGCGATGTGCTGGATGGCGCCGGAGATGCCGATGGCAAAGTAGAGCTTCGGCGCCACGATCTTGCCGGTCTGGCCGACCTGGTAGTCGCCGGGAGCGTAGCCGGCGTCACAGGCCGCGCGGCTGGCGCCGATGGCGGCGCCCAGCGTGTCGGCCAGGGGCTCCAGGAGCTCGTTGAAGCGCTCTTTCAGGGCGCGGCCGCCCGCGACGATGACGGAGGCGTCGCCGAGCTCCGGGCGAGCGCTCTTGACCTGCTCCAGGCTGACGAACTGCACGCGCCCGGCGGCCGCGCCCGGCGCTGCCTTGGCGACGTCCTCCACCGGGGAGGCGCCCCCGCTCGGTGCGGCCGGCGCGAACTCGCTCTGGCGTACGGTGACCACCTGCAGGGGCGTGCTGAGCGTGCAGTAGCCGAAGGCGTTGCCGGCGAACATGGGGCGCTTGTAGACGAGCTTGCCACCCTCACCGGACACCGCCGAGCAGTCGCCGGCGTAGGCCGCGTCGAGCCGCGCGGCGACGCGCGGCAGCAGGTCTTTGCCGAAGCTCGAGGCGGTGGCGACCACCACGCCGAAGCTCTTCCCGACCGCGGCCGCCGTCGGGGCAAAGTGCTCGGCCGTGTACTGTGCGAGCGAAGGATCGTCGCAGGCGTAGACCTTGGCGGCGCCGAAGCCGGTGAGCTCGGCGGCGGCGGCCTTGGCGCCAGCGCCGAGGACCAAGATGGAGAAGCCGCCGCCGAGGAGCGGGGCCGCTTCACGGGCGAAGGTGATGGCGGAGAGGGTGGTCTTGCGGACCTTGCCGTCCGACAGCTCTGCGATGACGAGTACGTCTGCCATGTCTATGTTCCCTTCTCTGCCTCAGATGACCTTGGCTTCGCCGGCGAGCTTCGCGACGAGCTCGGCGACGTCTTGGACCTTCACGCCCGCCTTACGCTGGGGCGGCGGCTCGAACTTGGAGTAGTGCGCGGTGCGGCTCATTCCGCCCGCCACCTCGGCCAAGGGCTTGACGACCAGCGGCTTCTTCTTGGCCGCCATGATGGCCGGGAGCGCGGCGAAGCGGACACCCTCCGCGTACTTGTGGGCGCGGTCCGTCTGGGCGCTGTAGACGCTGGTGGGCGCTACGATGCGGAGATCCACCGTGACGACCGCCGGCAAGCCGAGCTTCAACGTGAGCACACCGCCGTCCACCTCACGGCCGACCACCACTGCCCCGGCCTCCTCCGTGATGGTGGCGGCGAAGGTGGCCATGGGCCAGTCGAGCAGCTCCGCGACGGACTGCCCGACCTGGTTGTTGTCGCCGTCGACCGCCTGCTTACCCATGAGCACCAGATCCGGCTTCTCTTCGGCGATGATGGTCTTGAGCGCCGCGGCCACGATGCGGCCGTCGAGCTCTTCATCGGTGGCCTCCACGCGGATGGCGCGATCCGCGCCGGTGGCGAGCGCCGCGCGCAGCGTGGTCTCGCACTCCTTGGGGCCCAGGGTGACGACCACCACCTCGCCGAGGCGGGCCTTGGGGTTCTTCCCGTTCTCCGTGAGGCGCAGCGCCGTCTCGAGGGCGTAGTCGTCGAAGGGGTTGAGCTTCCACTCGAGGCCAGCGGTATCAATTTTTTCCCCGCTGGGTGGGATCTTGATCTTGTTGGCGTTGTCTGGGTCAGCGACCCGCTTGAGGGCGACGAGGACTTTCACGGCTACGGACCTCCAGCTCGGAGAAAACACTGACGCCGCATGGCGCCGAGGGCTGCCGGCCCGGCGGCCGACAGGAAGCTGAGAACGCCCGAGAGCTAGTTCTTATGGCGCGGCACGTCAACGCCTGAACGGTAGCTACCGCACGAGGGGGCGGCGCGGCGGCAAGTCTTGCTATGAGCGAGGGTCCGATGGCCGTCAGCACCGACTTTCTCGTCTTGGGCACCGGGGTAGCCGGGCTCACCTTCGCCCTGCGGGCCGCCCAGCGCGGGGAGGTGTGCCTCGTCACGAAGCGACGCGACGAGGACGCCAACACCACGTGGGCCCAAGGCGGCATCTCCGCGGTGCAGGCCCCCGAGGACTCCTTCGAGTCGCACATCCAAGACACGCTGGTGGCGGGCGCTGGCCTCTGTCACGAGGTGGTGGTCGAGCTCTGCGTCAAGGAGGCGCCAGCGGCGCTGGACTGGCTCGTCACGCAGGGAGCAAGCTTCGACCGCCGCGCCGACGGCGAGCTCGATCTGACGCGTGAAGGTGGGCATAGCATGCGGCGAGTCGTGCACACGGCCGACGCCACGGGCCGTGAGATCGAGCGCGCGCTGCTCGAGGCGTGCCGCGCGCACCCGAACATCCGCTGGTTCGAGTGGCACATGGGGGTAGATCTCATCACGCTCAGCAAATTCGGGGGACCGGACCGCTGCGTGGGCGCGTACGTCCTCGACGAGCGGCGCGGCGTGGTGGAGACCTTCTTGGCGCGCGCCACGGTGCTGGCGACGGGCGGCGCAGGCAAGGTGTACCTCTACACGACCAACCCGGACGTGGCGACGGGCGACGGCGTGGCGATGGCCTACCGCGCGGGCGCGGAGGTCACCAACCTCGAGTTTTACCAGTTTCATCCGACCTGCCTGTTTCACCCTCAGGCGAAGAACTTCTTGGTGAGCGAGGCGCTCCGGGGAGAGGGGGCGGTGCTGCGCCTGGACGACGGCACGCCCTTCATGGAACGCCACCACCCGCTGAGAGATCTGGCGCCACGGGACGTCGTGGCGCGCGCGATCGACTACGAGATGAAGCGCACCGGCTCGGACCACGTGCTGCTCGACATCACCCATCAGCCGGCCAGCTTCGTGAAGGAGCGCTTCCCGACCATTCACGCGGCCTGCTTACGCTTCGGCATCGATCTGACGACCACGCCGATCCCGGTGGTGCCAGCGGCGCACTACATGTGCGGGGGGGTCACCTCCGATCTGCGCGGGCGCAGCACGCTGCCGGGGCTCTGGGTGATCGGAGAGGTGGCCGGCACGGGGCTGCACGGCGCCAACCGCTTGGCGAGCAACTCGCTGCTCGAGGGCGTGGTCTTCGGCCAGCGCGCGGCCGAGCGCCTGACGGAGCAGCTGGGGGAGCTGCGGGCTACGCCGCTGCCCAGCGTGCCGGACTGGCAGGTGGGGACGGCCGCGCCGAGCGACGAGGCCGTGGTGGTCTCCCAGGGCTGGGACGAGCTGCGGCGGATGATGTGGAACTACGTCGGGATCGTGCGCTCCGACACGCGCCTGCGGCGCGCCAGGCGACGCTTGGCGGTGCTGGAGGAGGAGATCCGCGACTATTACTGGAAGCACCTCGTCACGCGAGACCTGCTCGAGCTGAGGAACATCGCGACCGTCGCGGAGCTGATCATCGCCTGCGCTGCCAGTCGTAAAGAGAGCCGGGGGCTCCACTACACGGTGGACTATCCCGAGACGAGCCCCTCCTTGGCGCGGGACACCGTCCTCAAGCGGGGCGTCTCCCCAACGCTGAGGTCTCCCGAGTGAGCCCACGGGCGCTCGGCCTCGGAGGGGCTACCGCGTGGGTGCTCGGCGCCGCGTGGGGGCTCATCCTGCTCGGCCGGGCGGCGCTGTGGCTGCGCCCCGCGGCCGAGCACGACATCGTCACGCTGGGCTTGCTGTCGGCGGTGGTGTTCCTGCTCGGCGCCTTCGGGGTCCTCAGCGTCCACCGCCCAGCCACCCCCGTGCGTGGCGCGCTCGGGTTGAGGGCGACCCACCCGGGCTTCGCGGCGTTCGGCGTGGCGCTGGGGCTGGCGCTGCACGGGCCGGCGGAGGCGCTGCGTGCGCTCATCGAGCGTCGCTTCCCAGTGCCAGAGGAGGAGCTGGCGTTTCAGGTGCAGCTGCTGAGCGTCGACACGCCGCTGCGGGCCGCGATGTTGCTCGTCGTCGCGGCCTGCGTGGTGCCCCTGGTGGAGGAGCTGTTCTTCCGTGGGGCGCTCTACGGCTGCTTGCGGCGGGACGTCGGGCTGCCGGCGGCCTTCACCTTCGTAGCCATCGCCTTCACGCTGTCGCACCTAGCGGACTACTCGAGCCCCGGCGCCATGCTGCGCACCTGGGCGCCGCTGCTGCCGGTGGCGCTCGTGCTGGGCTGGGTGCGCGCCGCGAGCGGCTCACTGCTGCCCAGCCTCGCGCTGCACGTCGCGTTCAACGCGCTCACGGTCACGGCGCTGGTGAGCGGTCTGTCCACGCCGGGCGAGAGCGCGGCGCCACCGCCCTGGTTCGCGCTGGGGGGCAGCGTGGCGACGCTGGTGTTGGTGTACGGTGTGCACGCCCTCGCGCGCAGCAGTGAGGTCGCGGTGGAGGCTCGCGAGGAGGACGAACGATGACGCCGCGGGCGCGTCGCTGGCTGCAGGCGCTGCTGCTCGGCCTCAGCGGGTGGGGTCCGCTGCTGCTCATCGGCTGTGAGCAGCAGTACCGTGTGGGGGAGTACGTCTGGGTCGAGTGGAATGATCACGACAAGCGCCAGTACCCCGCGTATGTGGTGGAGCTGAAGGGCAGCCGGCTGCGCGTCCACTACGAAGGCTATGACGTGCGCTGGGACGAGGACGTCACGCCCGACCGCATCAAGGGGCGGATCTCCGGGCCGGTGACCAGTCCCCCGCCACCCCCGGAGAAGGTGGCCCGCTCGCTGGGGCTGTGGGGCGTGGGGGCCGCCAGCGCCTCGGCCAGCAGCAGCGCGGCGGCGGCGCCGGGCGGCTTCAACCCCTTCAAGGTGGGGGACCGCGTGCGGGTCCGCTGGCGCGGGAGCGTCTACGGGGCGCAGGTCATCGAGGTGCTGGGCGTGGACCGCCTCCGGGTGCACTACGACGGCCATGAGGCGGCGTGGGACGAGGTGGTGGACATCGAGCGGATCCAGGGGCGCCGCTGAGCGCCCCGCGCCGAAAGGTGCGCCACGAACTTTGCCAGGTCGCGAGGCCTCTCGCAGGATGAGCGAGACAGCGCAGACGCCGCTCAGCGGCGTGACGCTGCCCCTGCCCTGGGAGGCCTTTGTCGTGAGCCTAGCTACTCGTCGTGCCGTGATCCATGCGCTACTGGCCGCCGCCGTCGTGGCAGCGACCGCTGAGGCGGCCCCGCGGGGTCAGGTCGTGCTCGGGGAGGTGCGCAGTGACGTCACGGCGCGGCAGGAGCTCGAGCAGGAGCTCCGCGACGTCCTGACCGAGGAGCTCGAGCGCGTCGATCTCAGCCGCGCTCGGCGGCAGGAGCGCTGGATCTTGTCGGCCACCCTGACCCAGCTCGCGACCGAGCGGCGCGCCGAGGGCAGCGAGACCTCCGCGGTGTTGCAGGCCACGCTGCGGCGCCAGCGCTCGGGGGTGCTGCACGCGACCTTGACCGGGCGCGCCAAGGCCGTCGACGGCGGCGCGGCCCGTGAGGCCGAGCGCGCGGCGCTCCGGGGCGCGGTGCGGGGCGCCCTGCGGCGCCTGCCGGAAGCCCTACGCTGAGCGGCGCTGGCTCGCCGTCAGGGCGCGCCCTCGCCGGGCAGGAGCCCGAGGCTCTGCCACGCCGCCGCGAGGCGGCCCTGCTCAGCCACGCTGTAGAGCGCCGGCTCGACCGCAGCGGCACGGCGGGCCCGTCCGAGCCAGCGCCGCGCGAGCTCGGCGTCGCCGAGCCCCAGCTCCGCGAGCCCACGGTAGAGGCAGTAGCGCGCGAGCTCGTGCCCCGTCAGCTCGGCGAGCTCCGGCTCGGAGGCCCTCAGGAGCCTCACCGCGGCCGCGACATCCCCCTGCTCGAAGCGCTGCTGAGCGCGCCCGAGGGGGCCGGCGCAGGACACGGTGAGCAGCAGCCACGGGAGCCAGGAGAGCCGCATGAGCCCCCAGCTCGGTCGATTCTGCCCGCCGTTGCGCATTGCTCGCTCGCGCAGCACCCATTTCCGAGCTACGAGCCCGCCCCCAGCCCTGTCCAAAGGCCCCCTATGTCTGAGCGTAGCCGCGACAACATCCGCAACATTGCCATCATCGCCCACGTGGATCATGGCAAGACCACGCTGGTCGACGCCATGATGCGCACGACCGGGGTGTTTCGTGCCCACGAGGCCGTGACCGAGCGGGTGATGGACTCCAACGAGCTGGAGCGCGAGCGCGGCATCACCATCTTGGCGAAGCACTGCAGCGTGCAGTACCGCGGCGTCACCGTGAACATCATCGACACCCCTGGGCACGCCGATTTCGGCGGTGAGGTGGAGCGCACCCTGAAGATGGCCGACGGCGCCATCTTGCTCGTGGACGCCGCGGAGGGCCCCTTGCCGCAGACGCGCTTCGTGCTGCGCAAGGCCATCGAGCTGGGGATGCCCATCCTGCTCGTCATCAACAAGATCGATCGTAAGGACGCGCGCCCGGACGAGGTGCTCAACGAGGTGTTCGACCTGTTCTGCGATCTGGAGGCGAGCGAGGCGCAGACGGACTTTCCGGTGCTGTACGCCATCGGCAAGCAGGGCATCGCCAAGCGCGAGCTGAGCGACGAGGGCGCGGATCTCCAGCCGCTGCTGGACACCATCCTAGAGCGGGTGCCCCCGCCCAAGGGCGATCCGGAGGGCGCGGCGCAGCTGCTCGTGCACAACGTGGAGCACGACGAGTACGTGGGGCGCCTCGGCATCGGCCGCGTCTCGCGGGGCACGTTCAGCGTCAATCAGCAGGTGACGCTGCTGCAGGAAGGGCAGCAGAGCAGCCAGCGCCTCAGCCAGATCTTCATGTACGACGGCCCCCGCCGCGTGAAGGCGGAGCAGGTCACCGTGGGGGACATCGTGGCCTTCGCCGGCCTCGGGGACGTGCAGATCGGCGACACGGTGGCGGACTCCAAGCAGCCGGAGGCGCTGCCGCGTATCCGCGTGGAGGAGCCCACCATCAAGATGAGCTTCCACGTCAACAGCTCGCCCTTCGCGGGCAAGGTGGGCAAGTGGGTCACCTCCCGGCACGTGCGGGAGCGGCTGGAGCGCGAGGCCAAGAAGAACCTGGCGCTGCGCTTCGAGGACACGGGCGAGCCGGACACCTTCCTGGTGTACGGGCGAGGGGAGCTGATGCTCGCCATCCTTGCGGAGACCATGCGCCGCGAGGGCTACGAGTTCGCGCTGGGGATGCCGGAGGTCGTCGTGAAGGAGATCGACGGCGTGCGCTCGGAGCCGGTGGAGCTCGTGGTGGTGGACGTGCCGGACGATTTCGTGGGGGCGGTGACCACCCGCCTGGGCGAGCGGCGGGGCCAGATGATGAAGATGGCCAACCTGGGCTATGGCCGCAGCCGGATGGAGTTCCGCGTGCCCTCGCGCGGGCTCATCGGCTTCCGCTCGGCCTTCCTCACGGAGACGCGCGGGATGGGCCTCCTCAACACGCTGTTCGACGGCTGGGAGCCGTACCAGGGCGCGATGCTGCGCCGCCCGAACGGCGCGATGGTCGCCGATCGCCAGGGCCCGACCACGCCCTACGCGCTCTTTCACCTGCAGCCTCGCGGCGTGCTCTGCATCGAGCCCGGCACGGAGGTGTACGAGGGCATGATCGTGGGGGAGCACAACCGCGCCAATGACCTGGACGTGAACGCCTGCCGCGAAAAGAAGCTCACCAACATCCGCGCCGCGGGCCGCGACGAGAACGTCATCTTGACGCCCCCGCGTATCTTCACCATCGACACTGCGATGGACTTCATCGACCGGGACGAGCTCGTGGAGGTGACCCCGGACGCCATCCGGCTCCGCAAGCGCGTGCTGTCCTGCGCGCGCCGCCCGCGGCGCGACGACGAGCGGATCACGTAGTCGCGGGAGGGGGGCAGCGAGCGCGGCTCTCGGCCGGCGCGGAGCCGCTGGCTGCCCTCGGCTCCAGCGTGCGGTAGGCGGCCAGAGCCAGGACCGCGGTGGGCTCGCCCCGAGTCGGCGGTCAGGAGGCGTGCGCGGTGGCGACCGCGCGGAGCGCGCCCAGGACGCGCCGGGCGACGCCGCGCCCCTTGGGTGATGCGTGTGGGCGGGAGGGGCGCGCGGGGGCGCGGGAGCGTCGGACGCGGGCGCCGCGGGTGCGATCGGCGTCGGAGCGACGCAGGCTCTCGTCGCGGGAGCGATCGCCGCGGCCGTGAGCGCTCAGGGGGGGGCCTCGAGCTCCGCGTCGGGGGGCTCGGGCGCCGTGGCGCGAGGTGGTGGCGCGGGCAGGGCCTCGGCGAGCCGGCTGAGCAGCAGCGCGACCGAGCGTGGCTCCAGCGCGCTGACCACGGCCGCCTCGGGCCGCTGCGCGAGGGCGCTCGCCTCGGGCGCCGGCACCTGGTCGATCTTGTTATGGACGAGCAGCCGCGGCCTACTGGAGAGCCCGAGCTCCTCCAGCACCTGCGCGGTGGTCTCCAGGTGCGAGTCGAGCTCCGGCGTGGAGGCGTCGACCACCTCCAAGAGCAGGCTCGCGTCGCTCGCCTCCTCGAAGGTCGCCCGGAACGCTGCGAACAAGCCGCGCGGCATGTCGCGGATGAACCCGACGGTGTCCGTCAGCAACACCACGCGCCCGTCCGGTAGGCGCAGGCGCCGGGCGCGCGTGTCCAGCGTGGCGAAGAGCTTGTCTTCGGCCAGCACCGCGGCGTTCGTCAGCGCGTTGAGCAGCGTGCTCTTGCCGGCGTTGGTGTAGCCCACGATGGCGATGACCGGCAGCTCGCTGCGGCGGCGCTGGCGGCGCCGCTCGCCGCGCTGCTTGGCGAGCGTGGCCAGCTCCCGGCGGAGCCGGTCCACGCGCTCACGCGCGCGACGCCGGCCGATCTCGAGCTTCGTCTCGCCAGGGCCGCGCCCCCCGATGCCGCCCGTCAAGCGGCTGAGCGCGTCGTCCCGGAGCCCCAGTCGCGGGAGCGCGTACTCGAGCTGGGCCAGCTCCACCTGCAGCCGGCCGTCCCGCGTCTCCGCGCGCTGGGCGAAGATGTCCAAGATGAGCTGCGAGCGGTCGATGACCTTGAGGTCCGTGTGCCCCGCGATGCTGCTGACCTGAGAGGGCGAGAGATCACAGTCGAAGATCAGTGTCTCAGCGTCCAGGTCGATGGCGCGCATCACCACCTCCTCCAGCTTGCCGCGCCCGAGCACGAAGCGCGGATCGAGCTTGTCGCGGAGCTGGACGACCTCGTCGACGACCTCGACCCCTGCCGTCTCCGCCAGGCGCCGGAGCTCCGCCAAGCGCAGGCTCGCCAGCGCGGCGGCGCCCGCGCCGCGCTTGCTCCCCACGTGCAGGAGGATGGCGCGCCCGTCCTTGGCGCGGACCTCGCGCAGGTGACGCTGGCGCGCGAACTCCGCCTCGAGGGAGGCGATGAGCTGCCCGAAGTGGGGCTGCGGGTGCCCCGCGGGCTGCGGGGGGACGAGCTGATAGGGCGGCGCGTCCCCCGCGCGCGGAACGTTGTAGGCCCAGGTCAGGCTGCGGGGCTCGCCCTCCGGGCTGAGCTGGACGGCGCACACGAGATCGAGCCGCAGGCGGGTGAGATCCACCAAATCATCGTGCGTGAGCGGCTCGCCGTAGAGGTGCGTGTGGACGAGCCGCAGCGCACGGAAGCGCCCCTCCGCGGCACGCAGGCGCCCGATGTCCGGTAGCATCAGGCCGGTGGCGGAGCCGACCAGCACCGTGTCGATGTCGCCCGAGCGATGGATGAGCGCGCCCACCTGGCGCTTGGACTCACGTGAGGCCTCGGCGAGCGAGCGCAGCAGCTCCGGGGTGGCGATCTTGTCGAGCGGCACCCGCCGGCGCCCGACGCGCTCGATGGCCTTCATGGCGGAGGGGGAGAGCCCCGCGGTGTTTCCGTGGATCTGCGCCATAGCTGCCGCGCCGCGGCGCTTCAGCATGGCAGATTTGAGCGCGGGTCGCAGAGAGAAGGGCTCGCGCGTCGCGGTCGTGGCCTCGTGGGAGGAGGCGGCGGCTCAGGGCTCGAGCGCCTCGAGCAGCATCCCGGGCAGGGCTGCGCCCAGCGCGCAGCCGAGCAGCGCGAGGGCGCCGAGTAGGAGCCCCCAGAGCCAGCCGCGCGTCTTGACGAAGTGGAACGGGAGGCACAGCGGTCCGAAGGCGACGGCCGCCGCGAGCAGGCTGCTGTCGGGCCAGGCGCGGGCGCGTCGAGCCGGGGCGAGGCGCGTCATGTCCCAGCGCACCAGAGCCCAGGGGAGCGCGATGCCGAGGGTGAGCTGCAACAGGAAGCCGATCATGAGCGCGGCCCGCCGGGGCGCCTGGACGTCTCTCAGCGGGTGAGCTTGGCGGTGTACTCCGTGAAGGCGACGCGCTCGCTCGCGCCGAGCTTGCCGACTCGGCCGTAGGCGGCGCCCTGACCAGCGGCAAACTCGCAGTCGGCCGCGGTGGTGAAGGCCTCGAGCAGCGGACCGAGCTCGTGCGGGTCCTCCACGAGCTTCTTGCCGAGGGCCTGCAGCGGCGCGGCCATGGGTGGGCAGCCGGGGCTCGGCGTCGGCGCCGTGAGCGGCGCGGCGTCCACGCAGCAGCCCTGGCGCACCGTGGCGTAGACGGCGAGCTCATACCACTCGAGCTGCGAGAACAGCCGCATGGCGGCCGTGGGGTGGCCGCCGGCGCCGCCCCGGACGATGGCGGCCTCGAGGAGCTTCGTCCCCTTGACGACGTCCGCTTCGGAGCACAGAAAATCCAAGCTCGAGGTAGAGCGGAAGGCCCCGGGGGGCAGGTAGCCCGCCACGCAGGTGGCGCGCTCGTCGCCCGTGGCGGCGTCCTGAGACGCGACGAGCGGGATCTCCGGCACGTCGATGGCGGCGGCGCTGGCCGGCGCCGGCGTCCGCGCGAGGGAGGCCGTGGCGCTGGCGCTGGCTGTCGGCTCCAGGGGCGTCGTGGAGGAGCGCTGGGAGAAGAGCCAGGCGCCGCCCAGCCCGAGCGTCAAGGCCAGCCCCGCGACGAGGGGTAGGCGCCCACGCCGAGCGGGGGGCGGTGGGGTCTGGCTAGGGCGAGGTGGCGTTGCGCTCGAGACGGTGGGCGGGGGTGGAGTGGACGCCTCCGGTGGGAGGGCGGGGGGCAGCGGTGGAGGGATGGTGACGTTGAGGCGTGACAGCACGCTCGGCTCGTCGCTGGCGTGCTCCACGAACCAGTGGGCGAGCGCTCGCTTCAAGTCCCGTAGGGTGCTCCGATCTTGCGCGCGCGTCCGCAGGGCGTGGACCAGCGCCTCCGACAGCGCGGCGTCCTTGAAGCCCAGCGAGGCGAGCTCCGCGGCGCTGGCCAAGCCGAGCGGGGTCACCGGCTGCCCCACCAGGAGCTGGTGGAGCAGCGCGGCGACGCCCCACGCGTCGTCGGCCTCGGTGGGGGCGCTGCCCGCGACGTGCTCGGGAGGCCATGCGCTGGGCGCCTCTCCAGGCTGGAAGCTCAGGACCGGGTCGGTGAAGCCCGCGACGTCGACGAGCACGCTGTCGGCGCTGAGCGCGCCGTGGATCGCGCCGCGCTCATGCAGCTTGGAGACGGCGTCCACGAGCCGCAGCCCGGCGCGCACCGCGTCGACCGGGAGGAGCTTGCCGTCACGAGCCAAGCGCCTCGACAGCGGCTCACCCCGGAGGCGCTGGACGACGAGCCAACGCTGCTGCTCGTCCTCGAGGGGGCCGTGGACCGCAGCCAAATGAGGGTGCTCCAGGCCGACGGCCCGAGCCCACGTGGCCCCCCCTGCGGTCTGCTCCGGGACCCCGGCGACCTCGCCGCCGTCGACGAGCCGGACCCCGTACCAGAGCCCCTGCTCCCCCAGCTCGGTGACGCGGTAGTCGCTCCGTAGCTCTTGGCCAACGCTCAGCATGTCGCCTCCCGGGTCATACGCTCGCCAGAGCGTGTCACCCCTCGCACGGGAGGTCTACCCCAGCCCCCGGGTTTCGCCGTGTTAGCATCGCTGGATGCCGCTTCGCCCCAGCCTAGCTCTCTCCCTCCTGCTCGCCGCAGCCCTCGGGTGCTCCTCGGAGGCTCCCTCGGACACCGCGCCACGTGACCTGGGCTTCGGCCACCCTGGCTCGCTCACGCAGGCGAGCGGTCGGGGGAGCTTCCGGTTCGGCGCCGCCAGCGCCGCCACTCAGATTGAAGACCAGAACCCTGCGACGGACTGGTACACCTACACTCTCCCCAAGGACCAGGGTGGCCTCGGGCGCGGGACCTTCGTGGGCGACGCGGCGAAGGGCTACACCCTGGCCCTCGAGGACATCCAGCTGATGAAGCAGCTCGGGCTCGACAGCTACCGCTTCAGCATCGAGTGGGCGAGGGTGGAGCCGGAGCGCGACAAGATCGACGAGGCCGCGCTCCAGCACTACTCGGACTTCATCGATGCCCTGCTCGCCGCGGGGATCAAGCCCATGATCACCGTCTTTCACTTCTCCAACCCGATTTGGGTGGATGACCCGCGGGATCCTGGCTGCGCCCAAGGCCCCACCGATCGGAACCTCTGCGGCTGGGGGCACCCCACGGGCGGCGCGCTGGTGGTGGAGGAGTTTGCGGAGCACGCTCGGCTGTTGGCCGAGCGCTTCGGTGATCGGGTGGATGAGTGGGGCACCGTCAACGAGCCCATCAACTACTTGCTCGCCGCCTACGGCGTGGCGCAGTTCCCGCCGGGCAAGCAGAAGCTCTTCAAGATGTTGGAGGAGTTCGTGCCCGTCGTGCGCGACTTCATCGACGGCAGCGCCAAGGCCTATGCGGCCATCAAGGCCGCCGACACGGGCGACGCCGATGGCGATGGCGTCGCCGCGGACGTGGGGATGACGCTGGCCGTGGCCGACTGGGTGCCCTCCCGCGCGAATCAGCCCAGCACGGAGCCGGAGGACGTCGCCGCGCGGGATCGCCTCGTGTACGTGTACCACTACCTCTTCGCGCAGTCGCTCCTCGACGGCACCTTCGACGCCAACCTGGACGGTGAGGCGGAGGAGCAGCACCCGGAGTGGCGGGGCTCGCTCGATTGGCTCGGGCTCCAGTACTATTTCCGCACGGGCGTCACCGGCGCGGGCGGTCTGGTGCCCGTGCTCAACCTCACGCCGTGCTTCAGCGGCTTCGACTTCGGCTCCTGCGTGCCAGCGCTGGACAAGACGCACTGCGTCCCGGCCATGCACTACGAGTTTCACGCCGAGGGGCTCTCGAAGATCTTGCTGGACTACTCCAAGCGCTTCCCTTCGCTGCCGCTGGTGGTGACCGAGAGCGGCATTGCCACGGGCGTGGGGGCGCGCCGCGCGGAGAACGTCGTGCGCTCCCTCGAGCAGCTCGCCCAGGCTCGCGAGGCGGGCGTGGACGTGCGGGGCTACTACCACTGGAGCCTCTACGACAACTTCGAGTGGGCGGAGGGCTACACGCCGCGCTTCGGGCTCTTCACGGTGGACTATGAGGGAGGCTACACGCGCACCGCCACGGAGGGCGCGGACGTGTACGGACGGATCACGCGGGCGCGCGCCGTCAGCGGCGCGCAGCGCGCGCGTTACGGCGGCTCGGGGCCCATGACGCCCGAGGGGCCGATCGACGAAGAGCAGGTGTTTTGCCGCTGAGCGCCGCGCGGGCGCTCCCCCCGGTGGAGCTGCGCGTCGAGGCGCTGGACGACGAGGGGCGGGGCTGTGCCGAGGTGGGGCTGGAGCGCTGGCGCGTCCCGGGCGCCTTTCCGGGCGAGCGCGCGCAGGTGGAGCCGGTGGCTCGCTCGCGGCACCAGGCGCTCACCGTCGCGCGGCTCGTGCGGGTGCTCGAGCCGCACCCCGCGCGTCGGAGCGCCCCTTGTCCACGGCACGTGGGCCGCGGCGGTGCGTGCACGGGCTGCGCGCTCATGGAGCTCGAGGAGCCCGCACAACGCGCCATGAAGCTCGCGCGGCTCCGGAGCCTCGGGCTAGCGGTGTCCGAGCTCCAGGTCGTCGGGGATGCGCTCGGCTACCGCTGGTCGAGCAAGCGCGTCGTCGCGGGAGCGGCGGGCGCGCTGCGGCTCGGGAGCTGGGCGCGCCGGAGCCATGAGCTCGCGTCCATGCAGGGATGCCTCGTGGACCACCCGCTCCTGACGCGCGCCGCGGACGCCGTCCTGGAGCGGGGCAGCGCGCTCGGGCTCGAGCCGTACCGAGAGCAGGGTCAGCGAGGAGATCTGCGCTACCTCTGGCTCAAGACGAACGGTCGGCAGGTGCTGCTCACGCTCGTGACGGCGGCGTGGGAGAGCCGCGCGGCGCGTGAGCTGCCGGCGCAGCTCCTCGACGTGGTGGACGGCGTGGCGCAGTCCGCGCACGCCGGCGGAGGCAACGCGCTGCGCGGGGAGGCCGCGCGGCCCTTGCTCGGCCTCCACGCGCTGGAGCTCGGCGCGCTGGGCGCCCCGACCACGGTGGGGCCGCTCGGCTTCTTGCAGCCGAACCCCGCCGTGGCGCGCGCCTGCTACGCAGCGCTCGTGCGCGACGGCGCGGGGCGCCCCCTGACGGGCCGACTGGCGCTCGATCTCTACGCTGGCGCAGGCGTGACGACGGCGCTCTTGCGCCGCAGCTTCGAGCGCGTCGTCCCGAGCGAGAGCTACCCGGAGAGCGCCCTCGCGCTGGGCATCCCCGCGGAGTCCACGGAGGCGCGGCTCGAGCGCTGGCTGGCGGCGGGCGAGCCTCGCCCGGAGCTGGTGACGGCCAACCCCCCGCGCACCGGGCTCTCCGCCCTGGCCTGCGACGAGCTGCTGCGCCTCGGGGCGCCCCGGCTGCACCTGATGAGCTGCAGCGCGGAGACGCTGGTGCGTGACGTGGAGCGGCTCCGCGCGGGCTACCGGCTGATCGACGTGCAGGCCTTCGACACCTTGCCGCAGACGCCGCACGTCGAGCTCGTCGCGCGTCTGGAGCACGTCGCGCCCGGTGAGCAGCTAGGCTAGCGTGTCGCGGATGCATGGCGCGCGAAGGCTCGGCTGGGGCTGCTTGCTCGTGGCGCTCGGCGGGGCGAGCCTCGCCGAGGCGCAGGCGCCGGACGCGAGGCTCGCGCGCCTAGAGCAATCGCTCCGAGAGGAGCAGGAGGCGACGCTGCGCTGGTCACGCGCGTGGGTCCTGACCTTCGCCGCGCTGACCTTGGGCCAGGCGGGCGCTGGGCTGTGGTGGCCGGACGAGGGGCTGCGGATCGACGCGCGTGTGGGCGCGGTAAAATCCGGGCTCGGGCTGCTCGCGGCGTGGGCGGTCCCCTTCGTCCCCCACGGCGCGGCCGACGAGCTCGACGCCTTGCCCAGCGCCACGCCGGCGCAGCGCCAGCGCAAGCTCGCCGTGGCCGAGCGCCTGCTCCGGCGCGCTGCAGACGACGAGCGCCTGCGCAGCGGCTGGCTTCCGCGCCTCGCGTCGGCGGCGGTGAACCTGGGCGGCGCCTACTACCTGTGGCTCGTCCACGACCGCCACGTCTCGGGGTGGCTGTCGCTGCCGTCGGGGCTGCTGGTGGGCGAGCTGCAGATCCAGACCCAGCCGACGGGCGCCCTGCGCGCGGCGCGCCGGGAGGGCCTCACGACGGCGGCGCAGCCCGTCCCGGGTGGCGCGCTGTTCCTGGTGCAGGGCAGCTACTGACGGGCGATGCGGCTCGGCGGCGTGCGCAGCCCGAGCCCGCGTGACGGTCGCGCTAGACCTCGCTCGGCGCTTGAGGCACGCTGAGGGGATGCGAAGCGCGTGGCAGGCGGCTGGTATGGTGGTGGTTCAAGCCCTTGCGCTGGCGGGCTGCGGCGCGGAGGACGACGCCGCGCCCGCGCAGGAGGTCATCGGCTACGACGACGAGGCCTTGGCGGAGCTCGAGGCGAAGGGCGCGGCGCGCTATCTCGGCAAGTTCTCGGCGGATCGCGTGATGGAAGAAGAGAGCTTCACGGCCTACGAGTTCAGCGCGCCAGACGGCCCCACCTGCCTCTACGGGAGCCCCTTTTTCACGAGCGTGCGCGACGTGGGGAGCAGCGATCTGCTCATCTACCTGCAGGGCGGCGGCGCGTGCTGGACCGGCAAATGCGCCGCCACCAAGACGGCGGCCCCGGGCGTGGCCAACATCGCGTGGACCGATCCGGACGTGGAGCGCAACCCGCTGGGAGACCGCAACGTCGTCTTCGTCAGCTACTGTGACGGCTCCGTCTTCTCCGGGGACAACGACCCGCAGACGGACGGCGAGCAGCGCCACCACCGCGGCCTCATGAACCTCAGCGCGGCGCTGGACATCGCCAAGAGCCGCTTCCCGAACCCGCGCAGCATCGCCCTGGTCGGCACGAGCGCGGGTGGCTACGGCACGCTCCTCGGGACCGCCATCGTGCGTCTGGTGTACCCCCACACTCGCCTGTTCGTCTTCAACGACGCCGGGCTGGGGCTCACCAACCCGGAAGATCAAGAGATGGTGGAGCTCATCAAGCGCGACTGGCGCATCGATCAAGCGATGCCCGACGGCTGCACCGGCTGCAGCGAAGGCCGCTTCACCACGGTCATCGACTGGCACCTGCGGCACGATCCCAGCATCCGGTACGGCGCCTTCTCCAGCTACGAGGACGGCATCATCGGCGGGGGATTTCTCGACATGGACCCAGAGAAATTCAAGGCGGAGGTCCTGTCCGCCACCGGGGAGCTGAGCGCGCAGCACCCGAAGGGCTTTCACCGCTACCTCATCGAGGGCTCGGCGCACACCGTCATGCTCGCTGGCTACTACGAGGTCGAGGTGGGCGGCGTGAAGTTCACGGACTGGGTCGGCGCCATGCTCCGGGGCTCGCCGCAGTGGCGAGACATCCTCGCGCCGGAGTAGCACGCGCCAGCTGGGCCGAGGGAGCGGGCGCGGCCTCGGCTCCACCCGGCGCGAGGTGACCACGCTTGGCCGTACGGTCGCTCAGCGCTCGACGTGCTCCGCGCGCGTCGTCGGCCCGTCGCTCGAGGCTGGCTCCGCCGTGCCCTCTCCCACGCTGGTCGGGCGCTGGACAGGCAGCCTCGGCTTGCTCTCCGAGCCTTAACGATGACAGGCTCTAGGCACCCGTGGTGACCGCGATCTTGACCTGGGTGATGCTGCGCGTACGCCACTGGCTGGCCGTGTCATGGCTCGCCGTGGTGGGGCTCGTGCTGGCGCCGAGCTTGGCGGGCGCGCAGCCGGCGCCCTCGGCCTCCGCCGGGCAGCCAGCGCCGGCCGCGCACCGGGCCGAGGTGAGGCTGAAGGACACCCTCATCACGGAGCTGCGCGCGCCGCTCGCCGGGGTCGATCCCGGGGCTCGCGCCAGGGCCGCCACGCGTGCCATCGAGGCCGCGTTCGACGAAGGTGCGCTCGAGCTGCGCACGGAGCGGCGTGACGACATCATCACGCTCTACGCCGGCGCGGTGCCGGTGCTGCAGCTCGGCGCGGCGGACGCCGCGGCGGCGGGCAACGCCTCGCTGGAAGATCACGCCAACGCGGTCGCCACGAACGTCAGGAAGGCCATCCGCGCCGAGCAGCGTCGCGCGGACATCGCCAAGACCGTCTTCGGCGTCAGCCTCACGGTCTTCTTCGGCCTCGTCGCGCTCTACCTCCTGCGTAAGGTCGGGGATTTCTCCGACCGCGGCCGCGACTGGGTCACCTCCCACCCCGGGAAGATCCCGGGCATCAGCGTCCAGAGCATCGAGGTGGTGCGGCCGGCCACGCTGCGGAGCGCCGTGCTCGTCGCCGTCACGGTAGGGCGCTGGCTCGGCCAATTCGGGGTCGCCTGGCTGTACCTGCTGTTCTCGCTCTCGCTCTTCGAGCGGACTCGCGGCATCAGCGAGCACCTCTCGGGCGCCATCATCGCCCCGTTCTCCCAGTTCACCGGGCGGATCGCCACCTCGCTCCCGGTCGTGCTGGTGGTGTTGCTGGCGGGGCTGGTGGTGGTGCTGACGGTGCGCTTTCTGGCGCTGTTCTTCGCGAGCGTCGCGCGCGGGGAGGTGGAGCTGCGCTGGCTCCCGGCGGATCTCGCGGCGCCGACCAGCGCGCTGGTGCGTGCCGCGGTGGTGGTGGTGGCCCTGGTGTTCCTCGCGCCGGTCGTGACCGGGGACACGGACGGGGCCTTGGTGCGCGTCGGGACCGTCAGCGTCATCGCCTTCGCGCTGGCCGCCACCCCTGCGCTGGCCTCCGTGCTCGTCGGGATGGTCCTGGTCTTCGGGCGCCGCCTCCAGGTGGGCAGCTACGTGGAGCTTGGCCCGAAGGCGGGTCGCGTGAAGGCGCTCACGCTGGCGGACGTGGAGCTGGAGGCCGAGGACGGCTCGCTGCTGCGGGTGCCGCACCTGCTGGCGCTCGTCCAGCCCGCGCGCGTGCACGGAAAGCAGCGCCCCGTCGCGGTGGAGGTCTCGCTCGCGGCGCCAGAGCGCCTCGATGAAGCGCGGGCGCTGCTCACTGACGTGGCGGGGCGCTACGGCGCGGGGGCGAAGGTGGAGCTCGTCGGCTTCGACGCCTCGAGCGTGAGGCTGCGGCTCTCGGTCAGCAGTGATCTCAAGAGCGTGGAGGCGCAATTGACCTTGGGGGTGTTCGAGGCGCTGCGGCGCTCGGGGCTCCCGCTCTCGGAGCGCAGGGGCTAGCGCGTGGGCGGCTACGGCGTCCTCTTGGGGCTGCTCTTGCTCGCGTTCATCGGCAACGCCTTGCTCGGCGCGAGCCGCAGCACGCGCGCAGTGGGCCTGGCCTCCGGGGTGGAGTTCGTGGTGCTCGGCTTCGTGCTGGGGCCGCACGCCCTCGGGGCGCTCAGCCGCGACACGGTGGCGGGCTTCGAGCCCGTGCTGGTGGTGGCGCTCGGGTGGGCGGCCTTCGGGATGGGACTGGAGTGGGGCACCTCGCACGGGCGCCGCACCGGGGTGCCGGGGGCGCTGCTGGGGTTCGTCACCACTGGCGTCGTCATGGCGGGGGTCGGGGGCACCGTGCACTACGCCACGGGGCGGCTCGGCGGTTATTCGGAGCGGGAGCGCTGGATCCTGGCGGCGGCGCTCAGCGTGTGCCTCTCCGCGACGGGAGGACAGGGGATCCGCCGGCTCGCGGAGCGCTCCTCGGCGTCCGGCCCCATCACGCGCTTGGTGGAGGACATCACCGAGGGCGGCGTCCTCTTGCCGGTGCTCGGGCTCGGCGCGCTGTTCGTCTATGGCCCCACGCGGGTGGACGCGGCGGGCGCCCTGCCGAGCTGGGTCTTGCTCGGGGTCACGGTGGCCATCGGCTTGGTGATGGCGCTCATCACGGCGGTGCTGGTGGAGAAGGAGCTGCCCGGGGGGCAGGTGTGGGGTCTGCTCATGGGCACCTCCCTGCTGGCGGTGGGGACCGCGCTCCGCCTCGACTTGGCTACGGTGACCACGGCGTTCCTGATGGGCGTGACCGTGCGCCTCGTGTCGAGGGCGGCGCCCGCCGTCAGCGCCATCGTGGCGCCCACCTCGCAGGCCTTGGTGGTGCCCGCCTTGGTGCTGATGGGTGGGATGATCGATCTGCGGGGCAGCGGCGCCGCCGAGGGCATCGTCCTCGGCGCGGCGCTGGCCACTCGCGTCCTGCTCAAGGGCCTCTCCGGCGCGGCGCTGGCTGTTGGACCCGCGCGCGGCGCGGGGCCCGCCTTCGGCGTCGCCCTCACGCCGGCGGGCACGCTGGCCGTGCTCTGCGGGGTGTCGGTGGCCGTGGAATTCCCTGGAAAAATGGGGAGCTTGGTGCTCACGGTGTCCACGGCGAGCCTGCTGCTCGGTGAGCTCATCGGGTTCAGCAGCCTGAGGACGCTCCTGAAGCGCGCCGGGGAGATCCCGGAGCCCATGCCGGCCTTCGGCGGCACGCCCACGCCGCCGAAGGCCGAGGCGCTCGCCACGCCAGTCGTGCGGGGGGAGGTGCCGTGAGCCACGCGGCGGCCAAGGCTCCGCTCGGGGTGACGGGGCGGGTGGTCCAGGCCGCGGCGCTGGCGGTCGTCGTCGGCTTGCCGCTGCTGGCGTCCATGTTGGTGCCACAGATGCGAGGCACGCTGGGGGTGGTCTCTGCCATCGGCTTTCTGCTCCTCGCCGGGACGCTGCTCTCGGAGCTGCTGGAGCTCATCGGCTTGCCGCACCTCACGGGGTATTTGTTGGCGGGCATCTTGGGAGGGCCATACCTCTTGGGGCTCGTCGACCATCAGACCGTCGAGCAGCTCTCACCGGTCAACACCCTCGCGCTCGCGCTCATCGCGCTCGCCGGTGGAGCGGAGCTGCGCATGGACAACCTACGGGCGCAGGCGCGGACCCTGGCCTGGGCCACGCTCATCCAGAGCGTCGGGGTGCTGGTCATCATCTGCGGGCTCTTCCTGCTGCTCGCCCGGTGGATCCCCTTCGCGCAGGGGCTCGCGCCGCTGGCGCTGGTGGGGGCGGCGCTGCTCTGGGGCACCCTCTCGGTCACGCGCAGTCCATCGGCGCTGCTCGGCATCTTGAGCCAGACGCGCGCCAAGGGCCCCCTCACGGATTTCTCCATCGGCTTCGTGATGAGCTCGGACATCGTGGTGGTGCTGCTGCTCGCCGTGGTGGTCACGGTGGCGCGGCCCATGCTCGACCCCACGGGGCAGATCGGCTTCGATGATTTCCGCGTCCTCGGTCATGAGCTGCTCGGGAGCGTGGCGCTCGGCACCACCATGGGCCTCATCATCGCGGCCTACCTGCGCCTCGTCGGGAAGAACCTGCTGCTCGTCATCGTGGCGCTGGGCTTTGGGCTCTCGGAGGCCACCCGGTACCTCCACCTGGAGACGCTGCTCACGTTCATGTCCGCGGGCTTCGTCGTCCAAAACCTGACGCGGCAAGGGGAGAAGCTGCTGCACGCGGTGGAGGAGACGGGCAGCGTCGTGTACGTGGTGTTCTTCGGGACGGCGGGCGCCCACCTGGACGTCCCACTGCTCAAGGCCATGTGGCCCATCGCCATCGCTTTGGCGGGGGCACGCGCGCTCACCACCTGGGGGGCGGCGCGGCTCAGCAGCCGCATCGCCGGAGATCCACCGGTCATCCGGACCTGGGGCTTCGCGCCGCTCGTCAGCCAGGCCGGCCTGGCGCTGGGCGTCGCGGTGATGGTCGAGCGGCAGTTCCCGGCGTTCAAGGGTGGGTTTCAGAGCATGGCCATCGGGATGGTGGCCATCAATGAGATGGTAGGGCCCATCCTCTACAAGTTTGCGCTGGAGCGCGCCGGGGAGGTTGGCGCCGCCGAGCACGGCTCGGGCCCCCCGCCCGCGCAGCTCGCTGCGGCGTCGCCCCTGACGGCTGCGGAACCGACCCCGCCGCCGCCGAGCGCTCGCGGAGACGGCGCCGCCTCGGCCACCTAGCGAGGTGGAGCCGGTCGCTCGATGGGCGTATCGTGGCCGAAGGTTTCCCTCGGAGGCTCACCATGCACCAGCGTCTCGACTACAAAGCGGCTTCGCCCAAGGCCTTCCACGCCATGCTTCAGCTCGAGCAGCAGCTCCACCAGCTGGGGCTCGACGAGGGGCTCTTGGAGCTGGTCAAGACGCGCGCCTCGCAGCTCAACGGCTGCGCCTGGTGCTTGGACATGCACACCAAGGACGCGCGGGCTCGAGGTGAGACGGAGCAGCGCCTCTACCTGTTGACGGCCTGGCGCGACGCCCCCTGCTACACCCCGCTCGAGCGAGCCGTCCTCGCTTGGACGGAGGCGCTCACGGAGGTGTCCAAGACGCAGGACGTCCCAGACGCCGTGTATGAGGAGGTCCGGCGCCATTGCGACGAGGCCACGCTCGTGAACCTGACGCTGGCCATCATCGCCATCAACGGGTGGAACCGCCTCAACGTCGCCTTTCGAACCACGGTCGGGGACTACGTGAGCCCGCACGCCAAGGGGCGCTGAGCCCCGCGCGGGGGAGCACCCGGAGCTCGCCGTGCCCGCACTGGGGGCCGCTGCTGGCCACGCTGCTCGGCGCGGCGGAGCGCCGCACCCCACGGGCGCTCCCCGCCTAGAGCGCCTCCGAGACGGAGGACATGTGAAACTCGGCGGCTAGCAGCGGGGGCATGGCGGCGCGCGTGAAGAAGTCGCTCCACTCGCGCGAGAGGCAGCGCTCCGTGGCCCCCGCCGCCTCGGCGTGACGCAGTAGATCGAGCGGTGAGACGTTGAAGCGGAAATTGTTGACCTCCCCCACGATCTCACCGTCCTCGATGAGGTACACGCCGTCCCGCGTCAGGCCGGTGAGCAGCAGGCTCATCGGATCCACCTCTCGGAGGTACCAGCACGAGGTGAGCAGCAGCCCTCGGCGCACCTTCGCGACCAGGGCCGCAGCGTCGAGGGAGGGGGTGCCGCCATCGAGGATGAGGTTGTCACCCGCCGGGGTGTAGGGCTGCGCGTACTGACGAGCCGAGGCGCGCGTATGAAAGAGCCCGGCGATGCGGCCCTGCTCGAGCAGCCGGGTGGGCTCGGTGGCGCAGCCGCCATCGAAGACCGAGCGCTCGTCCGTAGAGTGCGCCGTGTGGGCGAAGGGCACGCACTCCAGCCCCGGCTCCGCGGGGTGGCTCCGGAGGTTCAGGGGAAGCCGCGTGAGCCGCTCGCCGAGCCGTGTGCCACCCGGCTCCGATCCGCCGGAGAAGGCCGAGCGTCCCTCGAAGGCCGGGCGCGCGCCGGCGCTCCAAGCATAGTAGATGAGAAAATCCGCGACGGAGCTGGGCGGTAAGACCGTGGGGTAGCGACCCGGGGGCAGGGCGATGCGGCGCCGCGCCCACCCCAGCCGCTCGGCGAGCGAGGCGTCGAGGGCGAGCGCGTCGACGTCGGAGAAATCGGGCGTGGAGAGCCCGGTCCAGGACGTGCGCTGCCCGTCCGACGACTTGGCGTGCAGCTCGAAGCTGCCGTGGGCTGTGTCCAGCGCCGCAGGAGCCCGCGGGTGGTGCCCAGGTACACGGTGCTCAGCTCGTGGCGCGCGAAGCCGTACAGGATGCGCTCCTCATGGCGCGCGCGCTCGAAGGCCGCCGCGAGCGTGGGCAGCAGGCGATCGAAGACCGCGAAGCTGGTGCGCGGCGGCGGATCGCCGAAAGGAGGGCCGCTGACGTCTCCGGGCGTCGGCGCGGCGAGGGGCGACGCATCGCGCGCTGGCCCGCGCTGCGCGGCGACCCGTGCGGCGCGCTGCGCGGCGTGGACCACCGCAGCGACCTGCGCGGTGGAGCCCGCGTCGAACGCTGAGCCGAAGACCGTGGCGGCCGCGCCCGCTTCGATGGCGACGACGTAGAAGTCGAGGCCGGTGCTGAGCCCGCTCGTCGTCACGGTGCTGTTGGCCCAGCGGACGTTGGCCCGAGAGTGGGCCGTCACCACCACGAGGCCCTCAGCGCCTCGAAAGGCGGCGAGGGCAGCGTCCACGATCCGTGAGGGCTCGAGCAGCGCGCCGAAGGCTGGCGGAGTGAGGTCCGCGGTGCTCACGCCGTCGCCTCCGACTTCGCGTTGAGCACGTTCACTTGACGAAAGCGCGCCGAAGGACAGCCGTGGGAGACGGGCGCCACCTGCCCTGGCTGGCCCTTGCCGCAGGTGAAGGCGCCGCCCAGGACGTAGGTCTCGGGGCCTCCCAGCCCGTCGAGAGAGCCCCAAAATTCGGTGGTGGTCGCTTGGTAGGCGACGTCCTTGACCTGCCCCACGAGCTTGCCGCCGCGGATCTCGTAGAAGCGCTGGCCGGTAAATTGGAAGTTTTTCCGCTGCATGTCGATCGACCAAGACTTGTCGCCCACGACGTAGAGGCCGCGCTCCACCCCGGCGATGAGCTGCTCGGTGGAGCCCCCGCGGGGATCGGGCTGGAGCGAGACGTTGGGCATGCGCTGCATGGGGGCGTTGCCCGGCGAGTCGGCGTAGGCGCAGCCGTTGGAGCGCGGCAGCCCCAGCCGGTGGGCGAAGACGCGGTCCAGCTGGTAGCCGACGAGCACCCCGTCGCGCACCAGATCCCACGCCTGGGCTGCGACGCCGTCGTCGTCGTAGCCCACGCTCGCCAAGCCATGGGGCGCAGTGCGGTCCGCCGTGACGTGCATCAGCGCCGAGCCGTAGCGCAGCTTGCCGAGCTGGTCCGGCGTAGCGAAGGACGTGCCGGCGTAGGCGGCCTCGTAGCCGATGGCGCGGTCGTACTCGGTGGCGTGACCGACCGACTCGTGGAGGGTCAGAAATAGGTTGCTGGGATCGATGACGAGGTCGTAGCGGCCGGGCTCGACGGACGGCGCCGCGAGCTTCTCCGCCAGGGTCTCGGCGATGAGGGGGAGCTCCGCGTCGAAGTCCCAGCCACGCTCCAGGTACTCCCAGCCGCGGCCCGTCGGAGGCGCCAGGGACTTCATGGTCTCGAAGCTCCCCGAGCTGGCGTCCACGGCGGTCGCCTCGAGGTGGGGCTCGATCCGGACCCGCTGCTGGGTGGTGGAGGTCCCCGCGGTGTCGGCGTAGTAGCCGTTCTCCTTCACGGCGCGCGCGCTGGCGAGCGTGTGGCTGACTCCTGGCTGCTCGAGCAGACGTGTGGAGCGCTCGAGCAGCCAGGCGATGCGCGCAGCGGTAGGGACCTCGAAGGGGTCGAGCTCGTAGTCGCTCACCCACGTGACCTTGGAGTAGACGGGCTCGCTCGTCCGCTCGATCCGCTCCGAGGCGACGGGCCGGAGCGCTCGGGCGATATGGACGGCCTCGAGCGCCGTGGCGGTGGCCGCCGCCGCCGTGGGGACGACGGACGCCGCGAAGCCCCAGACGCCGTCGACCAGGACGCGCACGGCGTAGCCGAGCACGACCGTGTCGGCGCTGGACTGCAGCGCGGCGTCGCGGACGACGATGAACGACTCCTGCAGGCGGTGGACCCGGAAGTCGGCGAAGGAGGCGCCGGCCCGGCGAGCGCTCGCGAGCGCGGCCTCCGCCAGGAGCTCGAGCGGGAGCGCCAGGAACGCCGCGTCGACGGGGTGGGGCATGGCAGGAGGCTAGTGGATTCGGCCGCGAGCCGGGAGGGCTGCGGCGCCGGGCCACCGCCGCGACGTGCGGAGCGCGGCGATGATTTCACTTTTCGGCAGACTCATCTAGGCTACGTCCTGCCGTAGTGCTTGGAAGGAAGGCGCACCCATGCAGCTCTCACGCTTCGTCTTGATGATCTCCGCCCTCGGTGGTTTGGCGCTCGCCCCCCGCCTGGCACGCGCGGACGATCGCGCCATGGCTCAGCAGCTCTTCGAGCAGGGGAGGGAGCTGCTGGCGGCGGGGAAGGTGGAGGAAGCCTGTGAGAAGTTCAGCGGAGCGGCGCAGTTCTCGGCCACGCCCGGGGTCCGCCTGAACCTCAGCGACTGCTACGCGCAGCTCGGCCGCACCGCCAGCGCCTGGGCGAAGGCGGACGAGGCCTTGACGATGGCGGAGCGCTCAGGGGACTCCGCGGCGGCCAGCGCCGCGAGGCAGCGTCGAGACGCGCTCAAGCCGAAGCTGTCCTACCTCACCATCGTGGTGTCGAAGGAGGCGGCGGCGCTCCCGGGGCTGGAGGTCCGGCGCGGCGGAGAGCCCGTCCCCAAGCCGGCCTGGGGTGTCCCCGTGCCGGTGGATCCGGCGGACTACGAGGTGCGCGTGAGCGCGCCGGGGTACAAGGAGTGGGTCGACCGGCAGCAGGTCGCTGGTGAAGGTGCCAAGGTGACCATCACCGTCCCTGCGCTCGAGCGAGAGGCGGGCGACGCGGCGGCTGGGAGCGCCGGGGCCAGCGGGGCCCTGGGTGGGTCTTCCGGTGACGTGACGAGAGACGACGGGGGCTTCGCGTGGAACGGCCAGCGCTACTGGGCGGTGGGCGTCGGCGGGGCAGGCGTCGTGGCCATGGGGGTCGGCGGCATCCTCGGGCTCACGGCGAAGTCCATGTACACCGAGGCCGAAGCGGAGAAGGGCTCGGCGCGGGTGCAGGGCTCGCAGGACGCCGTCTCGCGCGGCAACGTGGCGACCGTCGTCGTCGGGGTAGGGGCCGCGCTCGCCGCCACGGGCGTGGTGCTGTGGTTCACGGCGCCGTCGGACGACGTGAGCGTCGGCACCAACGGGTCCACGCTGCTGCTGCGCGGCAGGTTCTAGGCCCGGGCCTGGTCCAGGGAAGGGGGAGCGAGGCCCCAAAGACGTCGTGGGGCTAGCCGCCCTGCACCGTGAGCCAGTGCTCGCGCCCGTCCGCCGCCGGGCAGCGGAAGGTGATGCGCCCCGGGTGCCGGACGAACTCGACCGGGGTGTCGTCACAGCGGACCGTCACCTCCGAATAGAAATCATCGGCGACGCTCACCTCGTGCTCGAGGGGCTGGGTGAGGGCGCGGTAGCGGACGCGGAGCTGCGCGGGCGTGGGGCGCTCGATGGCGAGCAGATCTCCGGAGATGGCCCGGGGGACCATGCGGGCCATCACGCGCGCCGTGGCGGAGCGCTCCTGTCGCGTGCCATCGTGGAGCCCCCAGCTCCCGGCTTCGGCCCAGATCCACGCGGTGCTGGAGGCGAGGAGCCGGTCTTGTAAGTCTAGCTCCGCGGCGAGCCAGCGGGGGCCACGCTCCACGGTCTGATCGCAGCCGAACTCCGTGATGAAGAGCGGCGTGTCCCACGCGGCGGCCTCGGCCTCGGCGAGCAGCATGCTGGACTCGAGCACGGCCGGATCCTCGCTGGCCCAGTTGTCTTGGCTGGGGCGAGAGAACCAGGCCGTGTAGATGTGCGGGGCGTAGACCCCGGGTCCGTGCGCCCAGGGCGCTTCGGGTTGGCGGGCGCGATCGGCTTGGTTGCGGGTCCCTGGCGGCTCGAAGAAGATGGGCGCATCGCGATCGACGGCGTGGACGCCCTCGGCGAAGCGCTGGTGGAAGGCGTCGAGCGCGTCCGTGGACAAGACCACGGGCTCATTGAAGGCCTCGAAGCCGAGCACCCAGGGGTGACCCACGACCCGCTCGGCGACGCGCTGCGCCGCGGCCAGGAAGGCCTCCTGCAGGGGTCGACCGTCGGTCGCCGGTGCGTTGTCGAAGAAGCTGAAACCGGCAGCGAGGACCTGGCTGGAGAGCCGTCGAGAGTCGTCGTAGGGGCCCTCGAGGAGCTCCTCGGGGGGCGGGACGATGGCCCAGAGGGGCGCGCCATCTTCACCGATCTCCTTGGAGTAGGCGTCTTGGTGAAAATCGATGATGACGTAGAAGTGGTGGGCCGCGGCCAGCGTGAGCACCTCCGCGAGCTTCTCGAAGAAGGCCTCCCGGTACTGCTGCGGCTGCGGCTCGAGCCCGCTCCAATTGACCGGGAGCCGGAGCGCGTTGAAGCCGAGCTGCTCGTAGCGCTGGGCGTCGGCCGCCGTGAAGTCAGGGAACACCTGCGTGGGTCGGCGCCCATCGTCGAAGGTGACGTCGAACAGCGGCGTCACCTTGGCGTTGTAGCCGCGAAAGAGCAGCTCCCGGCCGAGGCCATCGCGAAACCGCCGGCCCTCGACGTGCACCGCCTCAGGGGCCGTGCGTCGCGCCGAGGCGCCTGGTGCGGAGGGCTGTGGATCCCCGCTACAGCCGGACACGGAGGAGAGCAGCGCGAGCGCGCTCGCGAGACGGGAGGAGCTCATGATGCGGGTGAGGGATAGCAGAAGCGTGGTTGGGGGGGGCGGCCTCGCGCCACGGCGGCGAGGGTCCGCCTTCGCCGCGCTCTCGGAGGCGGCTACGCTGCCTGCCATGGCCGTCCTCATCGAGACCTCCGGGCCCGTGACCACCATCATCCTGAATCGGCCCGCGCTGCGCAACGCGATCGATCGTCCGACCGCCGAGGCGCTCGCCGCGGCCTTCCGCGCCTTCGAGGCGGACGAGGAGGCGCGGGTCGCGGTGCTCACCGGCGCGGGTGAGGACTTCTGCGCGGGCGCCGATCTGAAGGCCATCGCGCGGGGAGAGCCCCCGCGTGTCGAGGAGGACGGTGACGGCCCCCTCGGACCCACGCGGCTCTGGCTCTCCAAGCCCGTGATCGCGGCCGTGGCCGGTCACGCGGTCGCGGGCGGTCTCGAGCTGGCGCTCTGGTGTGACCTGCGCGTCGTGGAGCAGGGCGCCACCTTCGGGGTGTACTGCCGTCGCTTCGGGGTGCCGCTCATCGACGGTGGGAGCGTGCGGCTCCCGCGGCTCATCGGCCTGTCCCGCGCGCTGGATCTCATCTTGACGGGGCGCCCGGTGAGCGCCGAGGAGGCGCTCCACATCGGGCTCGCCCACCGCGTCGTCGAGCGGGGCCAGTCGCGCGAGGCCGCCGAGGCCCTGGCGCGGCAGCTCGCGGCCTTCCCACAGGAGTGTCTGCGGTCCGACCGTCGCTCGGCCCATGAGCAGGCGGCCTTGCCGCTGGAGGCCGCGCTCGCCAACGAGGTGCGGCTCGGCCGGCAGGTGCTGGAGACCGAGGCGCTGCCCGGAGCGCGGCGCTTCGCGGCGGGCGCGGGGCGCGGCGGGCGCCCGCTGGAGGAGTGAGCCGCGGGCGGCGCCCCCAGTGTTTGCAATTGCAAGTCATTATCAACTATAAGCCGCGTCCATGCTGCATCGATGGTGGACCTTCCTCTGCTCCCTGGGCCTAGAACGGCTCGCGCTCGTCACGAGCCTCATGGCGGCCGCGCTCGTCGTCACCGGCTGCGCGGCGAGCCCTCCTGCTCCCAAGAGCGAGCCGTCCACCGCGGAGCCCGCCGGGGGCTTCGGGGTGGTCGTGATGGCGCATGGGGGAGAGCCAGCGTGGAACGCCGCGGTGCTCGAGACCGTGGCGCCGCTCCGCCAGCGCTTCGAGCTGGAGGTGGCGTTCGGGATGGCGGACGCCGCGAGCCTGCAGGAGGCGGTCCAGAAGCTCGAGGCGCGTGGGGTCCGGAAGATCGGCGTGGTCCGGCTCTTCGTCAGCGGAGAGAGCTTCCTCGCGGAGACGGAGCAGATCCTGGGGCTACGTCCGGGGGCGCCGGGTAGAGAGCACGCCGCGCACGCGGTACATCCCATCATGGCCGAGCACGCCGCGCAGCTCGCGGCGAGCTCCAAGGAGGCGGCGCCGGGAGCGCCGCCAGCGGGTGACGCGGACCACGCTGGCCACGGGGCGCACGGCGGCCACGGGGCGCACGGCGGCCACGGTGCGCACGGCGGGCACGGTGCGCACGGCGGCCACAGCATGGCCTTCTTCCGCCTCGAGACGCGCTCGAGCTTCGCGCTCTCCGAGCAGGGGCTCGCCGACGCCGAGGGGATGGGCATCGTCTTGGCGGACCGGGTCGGCGCGCTGAGCAAGGCGCCCGAGCGCGAGGACGTCCTGATCTTGGCGCACGGCCCGGGGGACGACGCCGAGAACGAGCGCTGGCTCGCGAAGTTGCAGCAGCGCGCCGCGGCGGTCGGCGCCCGCGCGCCGTTTCGTCGCTTGCAGGTCGAGACGCTCCGCGAGGACTGGCCGGACAAGCGCGCCGCCGCGGAGCAGCGCATCCGCGCCTTCATCGAGAGCGCGAGCGCCGAGGGCGGGACCGCCATCGTCATCCCCTTCCGGGTGCAGGGCTTCGGCCCCTACGCCGAGGTGCTACGCGGGCTCAGCTACGTGTCCGACGGCAAGGGCCTCATCCCGCACGAGCAGGTTGGACGGTGGATAGAAGCGCAGATCCAGGGGCTCCAAGCGGGCCCGTTCCGGGCGCCGAGCGCCCCGTGAGTCACAGCTCGATCTGCGCGCCCACCTCCAACACCCGGTGCGGCGGGAGCTGAAAGAAGGTGGTGGCGTTCTCGGCGTTACGAGACATCACGACGAAGAGGCGCTCGCGCCAGGCGGAGAGCCCGTGCTGCTTGCCGTGGGGCAAGAGCGTCTCTCGCCCGAGGAAGTAGGTGATCTCCTCGGGATCGATGCCGGGGATGGCGGCGCGCTTGAGGAGGCCGGGCACGTCGGGGTTCTCCATGTAGCCGAAGCGCGCTACCACCCGGACGAAGCCCTGCTCCAGCTCCTCTACCGTGACCCGCTCGGCCTCTGCGACGTAGGCGTCCTCCTCGGTCTTGACGGTGAGGAGGACCACGCGCGCGTGCACCACCCGGTTGTGGAGGAAGTTGTGCATGAGCGACGGCGGGGTACCGGCCGCGTTGCTGCACATGAACACCGCGGTGCCCGGGACGCGCAGCGGCCGCTCCACGCGTAGCACCTCGTAGAAGTCCGCCAAGGGGACGATGCTCGCCTGGATCCGCTGCCCGACGAGCGCTCGACCGTCCTTCCAGGTGAGCATCATCACCAGGATGACGGCCGCCACGAGCAGCGGGAACCAGCCCCCGTGGATGAATTTCGGGACGCTGGCGCCCAGGAACGACAGCTCGAGCGCGAGCAGCGGCAGCGTGACCAGGAGCGCCAGGGAGCGCCGCCAGCGCCAGCGATGGCGCGCCACTTGGTAGGCGAGCAGCGTGGTCAGGAGCATGGTGAGGATGACCGCCACCCCATAGGCCGCCGCGAGGTTCGATGAGTTGCCGAAGCCGAGGACCAGGCCGATGGTGCAGCACATCAGCGCCCAGTTGAGCAGCGGGATGTAGATCTGCCCAATCTGATCGGCCGACGTGTGCTCGATCCGAGTGCGAGGCCAGTACCCGAGCATGGCCGCCTGGCGCGTGAGGGAGAAGACACCCGAGATGAGCGCTTGAGACGCGATCACGGTGGCCAGGGTGGCCAGCGCCACCATGGGATACAAGAGGCCGCTGGGCGCCAGCCGAAAGAAGGGGTTGGAGGCGGCGCTGGGCTCGCGGAGCAGGAGCGCCCCCTGCCCCAAGTAGTTGAGGAGCAGCGCCGGCATCACCAAGGCGAACCAGTTGCCGCGGATGGGGCCGAGCCCGAAATGCCCCATGTCCGCGTAGAGCGCCTCGGCGCCGGTGACGCACAGCAGCACCGCGCCGAGGACCACGACCCCAGGCAGCCCGTTGTGGAGGAAGTAGCGTACGGCGTAGAGCGGGTTGACCGCCGCGAGCACCTCGGGTGACTGGACGATGGAGAGCAGCCCGAGCACCCCGAGCACCACGAACCAGAGCACCATGATGGGCCCAAACACGCTCCCGACGCGCGCCGAGCCGAAGCGCTGTACGCTGAAGACCGCCACCAGGACCCCCACGGTGAGCGGGATGATGAGGGGCTCGAAGCGTGGGCTGACGACGGAGAGCCCCTCCACCGCGCTCAGCACCGACACGGCCGGGGTGATCATGCCGTCGCCATAGAGCAGCGCGCAGCCGGTGAGCCCCAGCAGCGGCAAGAGCCCTCGGCGGCTCAGCGAGCTGCTGCCCGGGATGGCGAGCGCCATCAGCGCGAGGATCCCGCCCTCCCCGTGGTTGTCCGCGCGCATCACGTAGGTGACGTACTTGAGCGACACGATCAGCGTCAGCGTCCAGAAGACCAGCGACACGACCCCGAGCACGTTGGCGTGGGTCGCGGCGACGCCGTGGCCTGGCGCGAAGCACTCCTTGATGGAGTAGAGCGGGCTCGTCCCGATGTCACCGTAGACGACGCCGAGCGCCGCCACGGACAGCGCGAGCGAGCGCGGGAGGGGTCTAGGTCCGGGGGGCGTGGGTCTTGGGGAGCTGGCCATGGTGGGGGCCGAGGCGGCGGGGGCCGGCCCTGGCGACGACGGCGGCAGCCACTAGCACGCCCCGGCCTGCTACCCCAGAGGTGCGTGTGGGGGTGGGCGTGGAGCCCCCCCTCGGGTCACCGTCGTCAGGCGGCGGCGAGGCGGAGGGACCGACCGCGGGCGCTGGTGGCCACCGCCAGCGCCAGCCCCGGGAGGGTGAGCCGCAGCGCCGAGGATTGCGTCAACCCCTGCGCTCGGAGCGCCCCGAGCGCCTCGAGCGCCGTGAGGGGCGTGAGCTTGGCGCGGCGAGCGAGCTGCGCCAGCGTGGGGCGGCGGCCATCGCGGGCCAGGGCGTAGAGGGCGTGGAGCAGGGCGAGCTGGGAGGGGTGGAGGGTCATGAGGCACTGATACGATGGACCCTGAACACGGGCCCAGTTTCCTGCGTGCAGTGGGGTCACTTCGATAAGTGCCTACGGAGGGGGGCCGCGCGCCCGTCGGTGGGTGCGGCGTAGGGTGGGGGGCGCGACGGCGGGCCCCCGGGGCGAGCTGCCCGTGGCTGCTAGCTCGGCGGGAAGCGCCAGAGCTGCGCGGAGCGTGCGAGCGCCGCCCCGCGGGAGCGCGCGCCCGAGCGCGACGTCGCGGGTGGTGAGCGCACGCGCCGCGCGGGGCGCCGCGCGTGGAGGGCGGCCGACGGCGCGGAGCGCCGCAGTCGTTGCTTGCCAAGATCAGGGCGATTAGCTTCAGTGCCTTGGGTTGGACGCGCAGCTGACGAGGCAGAGTGATGAGACGGCCGTGGTTGAGCACGTTGGTGGTGGTGATGGCGGCGGGCGCCTGGGCGAGCAGCGCTCGAGCGCAGGATCTGGCGGCGGCGGAGGCCCTGTTCCGGGAGGGCAGAGAGCTCATGCAGAAGGGAGATCTGGCGGCGGGCTGCGCCAAGCTGGCGGAGAGCCAGCGGCTGGACCCCTCCTCGGGCACGCTGCTCAACCTGGCGAGCTGCCACGAGCAGCAAGGAAAGCTCGCGACGGCCTGGGCCGAGTACCTGGCGGCCGCGCGCCTGGCGCAGACCCAAGGACGCCCGGAGCGGGTGGAGGAGGCCAAGCGCCGCGCTGGCCTCATCGAGCCCAAGCTCTCCTACCTGACGGTCCGCAGCGCGCAGCCGGTCGAGGGGCAGGAGCTCCGCCGAGGCGGCGTGGTCATCACGCCGGGCTCTCGGCTACCGACGGATCCTGGGTCGCACCAGATCGTGGTCAGCGCGCCGGGCTATCAGACCGTCACGCTCGAGGTGAAGATCGGTACGCCCTCCGATGAGCAGGTGCTCGAGGTGCCGCCGCTGGTGAAGGCGGAGCAGCCTCCCAAGGCGGGCTCCACCGCCGCGCCCCCGGCTGCCTCGGGCGCTGCGAGGCTCTCCGGAGCGGGCGCCTCGTCGCCTCCCCAGCTCGATGAGGGTGGCGCTTCGTGGTGGCCCTACGCCATCGGCGGTACGGGCGTGGTCCTGACGGGCGTCGGCGCGGCCTTCGGGGTCATGGCGCTGGGGAGCTACGCGGACGCGGAGGATGCCTGCCCCAAGCGCACGGCCTGCTCGCCCTCCGCCATGGAGCTGCGAAGCCGCGCGGACGTCCGCGCCAACATCGCCAACGTCGGGCTCGGCCTCGGGCTCGTCGGTGTCGGTGTCGGGGCCTACCTGCTGTTGACCTCCGAGCCGTCGGCGGCGCCCAGCAGCGCGGCGCGGCGGCGCGCTGCGCCGGGTGGCTGGGCGCGCTATGAGGTGCTCCCCTTGCTGGAGCGGACGAGCGCTGGCGTGGGCGTCCAAGGAGCCTTCTGATGAGACGCGCGCTGTTCGTCGGGAGCTTGGGCCTCACCGTCGCGCTGGTGGGGTGTCAGTGGGTGGCCGGCTTCGAAGACTTCGAGGAGGGGTCGGCTGGCGCCGCCGGGGCTGCAGGCGCGTCGCCCCCCGATGGCGGAGGCGCTGCGGGGAGCGCCGGCGCAGGCGGAGGCGTGAGCGGCAGCGGAGGCGTGAGCGGCAGCGCGGGTGCACCGCCGAGCTGCCTCACCGCGACCCACGCCGCGAACCCCATGCGTGGACCGAAGCTCATCCCCCAGCAGCGCCAGGACGGCTCCTGCTTTTTCATGGATGAGACCGAGGTCACCGTCGAGCAGTACGACGCCTTCTTGCAGTCGCCACCTCCCACCCCCACGGACGCTTGCGCCTGGAAGGGGGTCGGCATCCCTGACGGCGGTGCGGGCAGCAACCCCTTTGCGCGCCCGCCGAGCTGCCTCAGCGGTCAGCCGGTAGAGTCCCCGGACGCGCCTGTCAGCTGCGTGGACTGGTGTGACGCCTACTACTTCTGCCAGTGGGCCGGCAAGACCCTGTGTGGTGACCACGCGAGCGGCTTCAAGGACCCGACCCAGAGCGACTGGTACGGTGTCTGCAGCGCGAACGGGGCGAGGCGGTATCCGTACTCTCGCTCCACCTTGGACGTGGAGGCCTGCAACACCTACCAGAACGGTACGAGCGGCTGCGCGAACCAGCCCACGTCCACCTGTAGCCGCGTGGACGCGAAGTCGCTCTCGCGCTGCGCCACGGAGAGCCACGTGTACGATCTCGTGGGCAACGTCGCGGAGTGGACCGGCGCCACCTGCTCCACCACGGGTGAGAGCGGGCTCTGCAACGTGCGCGGCGGTTCGTACGTCAGCGACACTGACCCTAGCTGTGAGAGCAATTCCTCACGGCAGCGCAAGACGGCCGAGGTCTACATCGGGTTTCGCTGCTGCGCGCCGTCGACGGGATGGCAGCCGTAGTGGCGTGGAGGTCGGCCCCTTCGGACGCCGATGACCGCTGAGCTGCTCCGGCCGGGCCAGCTCTTCGCCGGCCGATACAAGATCGAGCGGCCGCTCGCCGAGGGAGGCTTCGGGGCGGTGTACGTCGCCGAGCAGATGAGCACGGAGCTGCGCGTCGCGCTCAAGGTGCTCTGGCCGCACGTCTTGGCGTCCCGGGACGCCGTGGAGAAGTTCCATCTGGAGGCGCGCGTCGCGAGCCGGATCCAGAGCCAGCACGTGGTGCAGGTGCTGGACGCCGGCTTCGACGACGCGACGAAGATGCCGTTCTTGGCGATGGAGCTGCTCAGCGGGGAGACCTTGGAGCAGCTCGTCGAGCGAAGCGGTCCGCTGCCGGCGGGGCAGCTCGTCACGCTGATGGGGCAGCTCGCCAGCGGCCTCGACAAGGCCCATGCCCATGTCGGAAAAGACGGAGCCCCGGCGCCCATCGTGCATCGCGATCTGAAGCCGGAGAACCTGTTTCTCACCCAACGAGAAGACGGCGCGCCATGCCTGAAGATCTTGGACTACGGCATCGCCAAGGTGCTCTCTGCGGACACGCAGCTCAGCCAAGAGATCCGCGGGACGCCGCTCTACATGGCGCCGGAGCAGGCGTCGGGAGCGGCCGTCACCGTGCGCACCGACGTCTGGGCCTTGGGGCTCATCGTGTTCTACGCGCTGACCGGTCGCTCGTACTGGAGGGTCGCAGCGGGGGAGGGGAACACGCTCGCGCAGCTCTTTGGCGAGGTGCTGGTGCAGCCGCTCGAGCGGCCCAGCGAGCGGCTGCGCAGTCTGGGCGGAACTCCCGGCTCGCTGCCGGCAGAGTTCGACGACTGGTTTTTCGGCTGCGTCCAGCGTGAGCCGGAGCGGCGCTTCGCGAGCGCGGGCGCGGCGGTGCGAGCGCTCACGCAGGTGCTCCAGGCGACGGGCGGCCCGGAACGGCTCGCCAGCCCGAGGGGCGAGGGAGCCGGCGCGACCTGGGCGGCAGGGACCCCGGAGCTGGTGGCGGCCCAGGGGCACCAGCTCCCAGGGGCGATCACCGCACCGCTCGCTGCGGGGGCGAAGCCCGCGCAGCGCTGGGCGGTGACCATCGCCGAGCCGGCCGCGGCGGTGGAGGCTGGAGGCCAGGCTACGGCGAGTGCGCCGCTCGCGCGGCGGGCGAGCCCCTGGCGCTGGCTCGTGGCCGTGGGCGTGGGGGGCGTGGGGCTGGCACTCGCCGCGCTGCCGTTGCTGAGGCGAGCGCCCGACGGCGAGGCGAGCGCCAGCGCTTCGGGCGCTGCGACGGCGGGGCCAGGGAGTGCGGCGGCGCCTGCCTCGGCGGCGCCGTCCGCCCCCGCCGTGAGCGCGCCCTCGGCGGCCATGAGTCAAGCCGCGAGCACAGCGCCGAGCCCGCAGCCCCAGCCCCCGGGCGGACGCCCCACCACGCGCCCCGCGCCCCCTGCGCCCCCTGCGCCCCCGCTGCCGCCCCCACGGCCGGCGCCCCCGTCGATCTACGACGACCGCTGAGGCTGCCGAGCGCGGGGCACGCTGCTGGACGCGCGTCAGGCCACGGGAGGCCGAGCGCTGCGCTCGGCCAGCGCCTCGGCGGCGCGCCACACCGTCGCCATGATGGTGTGCTGTGGGTTGACGCCCAGGTTGGTGGGCAGCGCGCTGGCGTCCATCACGTACAGGCCGGGGACGTCGTGGCACTCGAGCCGGGCGTCGACCACGCTGGTGCGGTGGTTGGCGCCGGCGCGCGCGGTGCCAAAGAGGTGCGAGGCCAGCAGGTGCACGTCTTGGCGCTTCAAGGGCGCCTGCTCGAGCAGCCTGACCTGCTCCACGGTGGTGAGCGCCTCCGGCAGCCCGCCGAGCCCGGGGAACACCTCCGTGGCGCCGGCAGCGAACATCATCCTACAGAGCAGCGCGACGGCGGTCTGTACCTTGGCGAGGTCCGCGGCGAGGGGCTCGTACTGGACGACGGGGCTCCCGAGCCAGCTACGCCGAACGCGCCCGTGCGCCTGCATGCGCACCTGGGTGGCCCACTGTGCGTAGTGATCGAGCTCCGCGAGGCGCTGCTGCCAGGCGTGGCCAGCACCCGGGAGCCGCGCGGCCAGCATCTCCGGGGGGAGGCTCAGGCTCTCGAGCTTGAAGCCGCGCTCGCGCTGGGGCACCTCGTAGCCCTGGGTGGCACCGAAGCCCATGGTGATGGGCTCCGCGAAGCGCCCGACCACGGCGCAGCCGGGGTGAGCCTGGAAGTAGTCTCCGACCGGGCCCCCGACGCCGCTGCTCGCGAGCAGCACGGGGGTGTGGATGGCGCCCGCGGCCACGATGACGCCGCGCCGGGCCATCACCTGAAAGCGCCCGCGGCGCCGCCGGGTCCGAGGGTCCAAGACCTCACCCTCGACGCCCACCGCGCGCCCGCGTGCGCGCAGCACCCGTGTGGCGCGGCACAGCGGGTGAAGGCGCGCCCCGTGGGCGACGGCGCGCGGGATGTAGCTGACGTCCATGCTCTGGCGCGCCTCCAGCGGGCAGCCTTGGAGACAGCGCGCGCGGCCCTGGCAGCGCCGCGCGTTGCGCGTGATGGGCTTGCCGGGGAGGCCGAGGGCCTCACACGCCTGCCGCATCTTGTGCCCGTTGTTCCCCAAGACCTCGTCCGAGGTGGGCGCGACCTCCAGCTCCAGCTCGAGCTGTTCGAAGATGCGCGTGAGGGCCTCGCGTTCCACGAGCCAGCCGAGCCCGTGGTCGCGGGTCCACTCCTCCCGCACGTCCTCTGGCAGGCGCCAGATGATCCCGCTGTTGATGGCCGTGCTCCCGCCGACCAGCCGACCCTGGAGGAGCGGCATGGGCGTTGGCCCGGAGGTGGTCTGGCTCCCGAAGTCCCGCACCGCGAGGGCCATGGCGTCGAGCAGCTCCGCGGGGCGCTCCTCGCGGGTCAGCAGGGGGCCCTCTTCCAGGAGCACGAGCGAGTAGCCGGCTTCGGCGAGGACGCGCGCCGCTGTCGCGCCGCCGGCGCCCGTTCCGACGATCACGAAATCTGCGGCGTCCTCCAGGGTGAGCTGCGCCACCGTCAGCCCTCCACGCTGGGGACGAGGGGGAGGGCGCGTGCCGCCGGCGCTGGCGGGCTGGCGGGCAGCGCGCGGAGGTAGTGGCTGCGCTCGCGCAGGGTGGCGACCGAGAAGAGCGCGAGGCTCGTGGCGAGCTTGAGGTAGAGCGCCAGCTCCCGGAGCAAGAAGCTTCGGTGGACGAGCAGGCGAGCCAGCAGGGCGCCGCGCTGCTCCGGCGCCACGCTCGAGAGCAAGCGCAGCCGACCGTCGAGCAGGAGAGGGGAGAGGGCCGCCAGCCACACCGCCAGCCGAAGGCCTAGCCGCGCCAGCGGCGCCGACGCGGCCCCCATCACCAGCAGGGCATGGACGAAATCCACCTCTCCCGGGTGCGGAGCGAAGGCGGCGCCTCGACCGGACACGAAGCCCTCCATGGCGGCGCTGGCCCAGCGTGCTTCGAACTTCATCCATCGCATGGTGTGGTGCTCGGGGGTGGAGAGGACCTCAGTGGCAAGTGGTCATACCAGTTGCCGTGCTGAGCGCAACCTCAGGTATGCACTGCGTCAAGCGATTCTCAGCGAAGCAGCGGGTGGTCGGCGTGCGCTCGCTGCTAAGCTGCACGCCGGCCCGCCGAGCGCGGTGGCCGGAGCCCACCATGTATTTCCAAGACATCATCCTCAACCTGCAGCGCTTCTGGGCAGAGCACGGCTGTCTGCTCGTCCAGCCGTACAACTCCGAGGTGGGGGCGGGCACCTTCAACCCGAGCACCTTCCTCCGCGCCCTCGGCCCGGAGCCGTGGAACGTCGCCTTCGTGGAGCCCTCGCGGCGCCCCACGGACGGCCGCTACGGCGACAACCCCAACCGCGCCCAACAGTTTCATCAGTTCCAGGTCATCCTCAAGCCCAACCCACCCAATCTCCAAGAGCTCTACCTCGAGAGCCTGGTGGCGCTCGGCACGCGGCCGCTCGACCACGACGTCCGCTTCCTCGAGGACGACTGGGAGAGCCCCACGCTGGGGGCCTGGGGGCTCGGCTGGCAGGTGTGGCTCGACGGCCTGGAGATCAGTCAGTTTACCTACTTTCAGCAGGTGGGGGGCTTCGACTGCCGGCCCGTGAGCGGCGAGCTGACCTACGGGCTCGAGCGGATGGCCATGTACCTGCAAGACGTCGACAGCATGTACGAGCTCCAGTGGAACCGTGACGTCACCTATGGAGATCTCTGCCAGCGCGCGGAGTGGGAGTGGAGTAGCTACAATTTCGAAGAGGCGCGCACCTCGGCGTACCTGGCTCACTTCGACGAGCACGAGCGTGAGGTCACCCGCCTGCTGGCGCGGGCGGAGGATCCCTTGGGCAAGCTGGTGTTACCGGCCTACGATCACGTGGTCAAGGCCGCGCACGCGTTCAACATGCTGGACGCTCGTGGGGCCATCGGCGTCACGGAGCGGCAGCGCTACATCTTGCGCGTCCGCACCCTCTCGCGCGCGGTGGCCGCGGCGTGGCTCGCGCAGCGGGAGGCGCTCGGCTTCCCGCTGCTTCGGGCGGAGCGCGCCGCCGCGGAGTAGGTGCTGCAGCGCGCGGCGCCCTCGTGGCGCTGCGCCTGAGCGCTCAGTCGACCACCTCCGTGGGCACCAGCTCCACGGAGGCGAAGCGCTCGAACTCGAAGCGCGCCAGGCCGCTGGCGAGCCCGCTGGCGCTCAGCTCGGCCAGTCGCACCCGGCGGACGCTGAGCCGCGCTGGCGTCGCCTCGGTGAGGTGCAGGGGCACGCTGGCCAGCCCGTCGTCTTTGAAGGCGCACCACGTGGTGGCGGCGCCGCTCATCTCCAGCTCGACGACGACCCAGTCCGTTGGACTGCCGGGGCGCCACGACAGGCTGAGCTCGGCGCCGACCGGGAGCTGCTCCAGCCGCGCCCAGGGCGTCCCGAGCACCTGGAGCTCTTCGAGCTCTTCCGGGGCGAGCACCGTGGTGTCGATGTCGCTCAGCTCGGAGCCACGGCGTGCCTGCACGTAGTACAGGCTCCCCGCGGGGAGGGTCTCCGCGGCGCGGTCCGTGGTGGTGTACACGACGCCGCTCAAGAGGTTGCTCACGGTGGGGAAGGCCCGGGGCGCCAGCGGCGTCTCTTGCCCGTTGCTGGCCAGGCTGAGCTCACCGGCCTCCAGTAGGGTGACTGCGCCGGACGTGAGGGTGGTGCGCTGAGGGCTCTGCCGTGAGGCGCACTGACCCAGCGGAGGGGGCACCTGGACGCCGTCCAGCAGCTCGAGCGCGCTGCTAGGGTCCACCTGGGCAGGGACCCGTAGAAAGCCCACGAGCGCGGCGGCTTCGGCGCTCTCGTCCCTGGCGGTGCTGCGCTCGACCCGCAGCAGCATGTGGACGCTGCCGGCGGCCTCCTCGGTGGAGTAGCTGGTGACGTTGCCCGAGCAGCCCAGCGCGAGCAGCAGCGAGCCGACGGCCGCGGGACTCAGGGAGGCGAGAGCGCGCACCCGACAAGGATAGGAGCGGTCGCTCGGGCGCGCAACTCGGGGAGGGCGCCGTCAGAACCGGACGCTGAGCGCGCCCGCGGGCGCGACGCCGAGGGCGTGGGTCACGCCGGTGTAGGTGACCTTCTGCGAGACGCCCGCTCGGCGCTCGAGCAGCGCGGCCTCGCCGCTGAGCGCTAGGTACGCCACGTCCACGCCGATGGAGGCCTGCACGGGGTAGAGCCCGACGGCCAGGCCGAGCACGCCGCCCAGGCTCCACTGCTGGGCCGCCCCTGCCGCGAGCACCTGCTCACGGGCGTCCGGGTCGATGCGCAGCGCCCAGTCTCCGCCGAGGTGTTGGTAGCCCAGCCTAGGCCCCGCCCAGAGCTGGACGATGCTGCCCTTGCTACGCCAGCCAAGCAGCAGCGGGACGTCCACCCCGAACCCGCTGAGCCCGCTGCCGTCCACGCCCGGGATGGCGCCCAGCCGCTGCGCGGTGGCGTCGTCCCCCTGCTCGTCCTCGGCCATGCGCTCCAAGAGGGCGCTAGCGCCGGCGCCGACGCTGAGCGCCACCGTGTCCGTCAGGACGTAGGCGTAGCGGCCGTCCACGCGGACGCGGCGCCCCGTGGCGCTGAGCCCGGCCTCGGTGTTCCCCTGGAGCCCGAGCCGGAAGCCGACGAAGGGCGCCACGCCCGGAGCGACAGCGGCGTACGCGACGGCGCCGCGCAAGAAGGCCTCACGAGGGCGGCCGGGAGCGACGCCGTTGGCGTTGGCGCTCTTGGCGGCGTTCAGCTCCGCTTGCGCGGCGCCCGCCATGAGCTGCCCGCTGACGCCGGCGCTGAAGCTGCTCTCTCCGGCAGGGAGCGGGTGAGCGGGGTGCAGCAGGGGCGAGGCGCCTCCACACCCGGTGATGACGAGCACCCCACCGAGCCACCACCGCTGGGAGAGGCTGCCCAGCACGCTAGTGCTACTTACGGAAGCGCGAGGGGAAATTGCCGCTCTCGATCCGCGCGCGCAGCTCGGCGTCGTCCGGGTGGAGCTGCAGCGCGCGCGCCGCGAGCTGCTCTTCCGTCTCCGGCCGGGAAGGATCCGGGAGGCAGCACTCCACCGGGCAGACGGCCTGACAGGCCTCATGGTCGTAGAAGCCGACGCACTCCGTGCAAAGATCAGGATCGATGACGTAGATGTCGTCGCCCTCCGAGATGGCCTCGTTGGGGCACTCCGGCTCGCACGCGCCGCAGTTGATGCAATCTTCTGTGATGTAGGTTGCCATGATGCCTTCGCGCCCTTGGCCTCGGGTTTTATGGGGCACGGCGCGCCAGTGTCAAGGCGGCTGGCGCCGTGGTGGAGCTAGGTCTAGCATGCGCGCCGCCCATGGCTGCCCTCTTGCACCGACTTGTCTTGCCGCTCGCGTTAGGGGTGGCGCTGCTCGGCGCCTCGGGCTGCAAACCCAAGATCGGCGACGAGTGCAGCACCTCCGTCGACTGCTCGGCCTCCGGTGACCGCCTCTGTGACACCACGCAACCGGGCGGCTACTGCACCCTCTTCAACTGTAGCCCTGGGACCTGCCCGGAGGAGGCCGTGTGCATCGGCTTCGGGCCGGAGCGCTCGCGGGCGGCGGCGTGCAAGGACGCGCAGAGCGGCGGGCGCCTGCGCCGCACCTTCTGCATGCGGAGCTGTGGCAGCGACGATGACTGCCGCGGCGGCTACGTGTGCCAAGACCTCGGGCGCGCGGGCAACGACTGGGGTGCGGTGAGGGTGGAACATGGCGGCAGCGGTCGAGTGTGCGTGGTCCCGTACAGCGGCGAGCCCCTCGGCGAGGGCGTGGGCACGGAGGTGTGCACCGGGACGGACGCTGGCTTCGAGGACTGGGGCAAGCCGCCCGACGGCGGGAGCGGCGGAGCGAGCGGTGGCGGGGGAGCGAGCGGTGGCGGCGGAGCGAGCGGGAGTGGGGGCGCGAGCGGCGTGGCGGGGGCGGGGGGCGGCTAGCGACCGATGCCGAGCGTGGCCGGTCGAGCCAGCCGAGCGGTCGTGGCTGGCCGCGTGCTGCGCGCGCTGCTGAGCCAGGCGCTCGGCGCGCTCGGGGTGGTGCTCGTGCTGGCATCGCTCGTGTTCTTGGCGCTGCGGCTGCTGCCTGGAGATCCTGCGGCGCTCATCTTGGGAGAGCAGGCGCCCGCGAGCGCGCGCGCGGAGCTGCGCTCGCGGCTCGGCTTCGACCAGCCGCTGCTCGTGCAGTACGGGCGCTTCGTGGTCGGGCTGATACGCTTGGATCTGGGGCAGAGCCTCGCGCGTCCGGGGCGCACCGCCTTCGGCGAGGTGTGGGGCGCGCTCGGGCCGACCGCGGCGCTGGCTGGGCTCGCCGTCGCCTTGGGTGCGGCGGGCGGGGTGGGCGCGGCCTTGCTCGGCGTGGGGCCGTGGCTCGGCGCTGCGCGACGCTGGGTCGTACGCGCCGTGCTCGTGGTGGCGGCCACGCCGCTGCTCGCCCTGGCGCCGCTCGCCACGTACCTGCTCGCGCTACGCTGGCGCTTGGTTCCACTCCCCGGGGATCCGGACGGCGGCTTCACGGGGCTGGTGTTCGCCAGCGTGCTGCTCGGCCTGCCGCTGGGCGCGCAGGTGGCGCGCATCGCGCGCGCCGCCCTGCTGGAGGTGACGCACGCCAAGTTCCTGGAGGTCGCGGTGGCCAAGGGGGGCGGCCCGTGGCGCGTGTGGGTGCTGCACGCGCTGCCCGTCGCCTCCGCGCCCATCGTCGTGGTGGTGGCGACGCAGCTCGGCGCGCTGCTCGGCGGCGCCATCGTGCTCGAGCGGCTGTTCGAGCGTCCGGGGCTCGGGAGCCTCATGCTGGGGGCCTACGCCGCGCGGGACATCCCGGTGATGGAGGCGTCGGTCGTCGCCTCGGGGCTGCTGTTCGTCGTGGCGCAGTCGCTGTCGGCGGCGCTGCAGGCCGCGGTGGACCCACGCGGAGGTGCGGCGTGAGCGCGCGGCGCGGGGAGCGGCGCGCGCTGCTCGCCGTGGTGCCCGTCGTCGTTCTCGCGCTCGTCACGGGCGGCTGGGCCTTGGGGTCGGCGCGCTCACCCACGCGCATCACGCTGGAGCTGTCGTGGCAGGCGCCGAGCTGGGCGCGCCCCCTGGGCAGCGCGGAGGCCGGGGTGGACTTGCTGGCGCTGCTGACGCATGGCACCGCGCGCGCGCTCGCCTTGGCGGCGACGGTCGCGGCCTTCGGCTTCGTGCTAGGCACGCCGCTCGGCGCGGCGGCGGGCCTGCGCCGCGGGCGGGTCCTGGCCGTCACGCTCAGGCTCTGTGATCTGGTGCAGGCCTTCCCCAGCTTCCTGCTCGCGCTCGCCGTGCTCAGCGCCGTCACGGCGCCGAGCCGCGCGCACCTGGCCGGCGTGTTCTGCTTGACGAGCTGGGCGCCCTTCACGCGCCTCGCCGCGGCGCAAGCGCGCACGCTCGCCAGCGCGCAGTTCGTCGAGGCCGCGCGCGCGCTCGGCCTCCGCCCCTGGCAAGTGCTGGCGCGCCACGTCGTGCCCAACCTGCTCGGCCCCGTGGCCATCCAGGCGGGCGGCGTGGCGGCGGGCGTGGTGCTCGGCGAGACGGCGCTCGGCTTCGTCGGGCTCGGTCCGAGCGACGGCGTCAGCCTCGGCGCGGTGCTCGAGCAGGGGGTCGCCGGCATGCTGCGTGCTCCGCACGTGCTCGCCTTCGGCGCGCTCGCCGTGGCGGCCGCGAGCGGCTCGCTGCAGCTCGCCAGCGAGGGGCTACGCCGCTGGATGCTGCGCGCGCCCGCGGGCTGAGGCGCCCGCGCTGCGCCGCGGGGATGAGGCCATGGCTTGCGGCGTCGTGCTGAGTCGGCCCACACTGAGGCACGCCGATGTTCGAGCCCCAGATGCTCCCGCGCACGCTCGAGGCGGTCGAGCGCGACGTCACCGCGCCACGCTCGCAGGTGCGGCTGGCGGCGGTGCTCGACGCGCGGCGGCACACGAGCGGAGAGGACAGGGACAGGGCCGTCGCGGCCCTGACGCGCGCCCTCCGCGAGGACGCCACGGCCGAGGTGCGCGCGGAGGCGGCGCTGGGCCTGGCGGACGCCGCGGCGGAGCAGGCCGTCGAGGCGCTGGTCGAGGCCTACGAGCGGGACGCGGCCCTCTCGGTGCGCCAGCGGGCGCTGCTGGCGCTCGGGGAGTGCCTGGGCGCGGACGCGCCGCGGGTGGAGCGCGTGCGGGTGGAGCGGGTGCTCGCCAAGGCGGCGGCCAGCGAGGAGCCCTCGCTGCGCTTCCAGGCGCTCATCGCGCGCGCGCGAGTGGCGTTCACCGAGTTCGAGGCGACGCTGCCGCGCGCGCTCCGTGACGAGGACGCGGAGGTGCGCTACATCGCGCTGCGGCTCGCGGAAGAGCACCGTGAGCGGCTGGGCGTGGAGCCCGTCCGACGGGGGGCGCTCGAGGCGCTGCGTGACGCCTCACCCGCGGTGCGCGCCGCCGCCGCCATCGTGCTGGCGCGGCTCGGGGACGAGCGCGGCGACGCGGCCCTGGTGGAGGCCGTGGGCAACCCCACGCTGGATCTGGAGGACCGCGGCGCCTGCATCGAGCTGTGCGGAGAGCGCGGGCTCCAGCGCGCCGTCCCAGCGCTCGCGCGGGAGGCCTACGGGCGGCTCGGGTGGCGCGGCGGGCCGCTGGCGTGGCAGGCCCTCGTCGCCCTGAGCCGCCTCGGTGAAGCGCGAGCAGCGCAGAAGATCTTGTCGGGGTTGCGCGCGTGGTCGCGCGATCGGCGCACCTTCGCCGTCGTGGCGGCCGGTCACGCGCGGCTCAGCGCGGCGCGTCAGACCTTGCTCGCGTGGCGCGGCGACGCGCGCCAGGCGGAGCCGGAGGCCGTGGAGCAAGCGCTCGCGCGGCTCGAAGAGGGCGCGCGCTAGGCGGCCCCACGAGCGGGCTCCCATCGGCGGGCGACCGTGGTATTGCTGCCAGCGTATGACAAGCTCAGCTCCCGCCTCGGATCCTACGCTCGGCCTGCTGCGTGTGCTGCGGGACGACGGCAGCTCGGACCCCGCCACGGATCCCATGTTGCCGCAGGCCCAGCTCCTCCGGCTGTATCGGGAGATGCGCCGCGTGCGCGTGCTCGAGGGGCGCATGGTGGCGCTGCAGCGCCAGGGGCGCATCGGGTTTTACGGGAGCTGCACCGGGCAGGAGGCCACGCCCATCGCCGTGGCTGCCGCGACGCAGCCCACGGACTGGGTGTTCCCCGCGCTGCGCGAGAGCAGCATCATGCTGTACCGGGGCTTTCCCCTCGTACGCTACCTGGCGCAGGTCTTCGGCAACTCCCTGGATTTCTTGAAGGGCCGGCAGATGCCCAGCCACATGAGCTCGCGCTCGGTGCATCAGGTCTCGTGGTCGAGCTGCATCGGTCCGCAGCTCCCTCAGGCGGTCGGCGCGGCTTGGGCCGCGAAGCTGCGCAAGGAGCCCACGGTCACCGTCGGCTTCATGGGGGACGGCGCCACCAGCCAGCCGGATTTCCACGCCGCCATGAATTTCGCGGCGGTCTACCGGGTGCCCTGCGTGCTCATCTGCCAGAACAATCACTGGTCCATCAGCGTGCCCACCGCGCGGCAGACCGCCTCGCAGACCATCGCGGTCAAGGCGAAGGCCTACGGCATGCCCGGCGTGCGGGTGGACGGAAACGACGTGCTCGCGGTGTACGCGGCGGTGAGCGACGCGGTGGCGGCAGCGCGTGCCGGCAAGGGCCCCACCTTCATCGAGAGCGTCACCTACAGGATCGGTGCGCACTCCACCAGCGACGACCCCACCCGCTACCGCTCCGAGGCGGAGGTGGCGGAGTGGGCCGCCAAGGACCCCATCGATCGCTTCCGCCGCTACCTCACGCGCCTCGGGCTCGTCACCGAGCAGAGCGATCAGCAGCTCGAAGCAGAGCTGAACGACGAGATCACCCACGCCATCACGGAGGTGGAGCGGCACGGCCCCCCTGCGAGGGAGACCCTCTTCGACGACGTGTACGCGGTGCGCCCGTGGTTCTTGGAAGAGCAGCGCGCGGAGCTGCTCGCGCAGCCGCCGGCCCCCGCGCCGCACTGAGCGCTCGGCGCTTGTGACGCGGCCAGCGCTCGGCTAGCTCGCCAGCATGACGACGCAGGAGTTCGACGCAATCGTCCTTGGCGGTGGCCCCGGCGGCTACGTGTGCGCCATCCGGCTGGGCCAGCTCGGCCAGCGCGTGGCGTGCGTGGAGGCGGAGGAGGTGGGCGGGGTGTGCCTCAACTGGGGCTGCATCCCGAGCAAGGCGCTCATCGCCAACGCTCACCTCTGGGAGAAGGCGCGCCGTGGTGCGGAGACGGGTCTCCGCTTCGGTGAGGCCACCCTCGACGTGGACAAGATGCAGGACTGGAAGGGCGGCATCGTCAAGAAGCTGACCGGCGGCGTGCGCGGGCTGCTCAAGGCCAACGGCGCTACGCTCATCGAGGGCTGGGGCACGCTGGAGGACGCGCACACCGTGGCGGTGAAGGCCAAGGACGGGAGCGTCCAGCAGCTGAGGGCCACGAAGGGCATCGTGCTCGCCACGGGCTCGGCCACGGTGCAGATCCCGGGCTTCGAGTTCAACGGCAGCACCATCATCGGCGCGCGGGAGGCGGTCAGCTTGCGGAAGATCCCAAGGCGCCTGCTCGTCATCGGCGGGGGCGTCATCGGGTTGGAGCTGGGCATGGTCTACCAGACCTTCGGGGCGGAGCTCACCGTGGTGGAGGCGACGCCGAGCCTCCTGCCCGGCATGGATGAGGAGTGCGTCAAGCTCGTGGAGCGCACGCTGAGCAAGCGCGGCGCCACGGTGCTGAAGAGCGCCAAGGCCCTCGGCCAGAGCTCGAACCCGGACGGCAGCGTGAGCGTGAAGGTCGCGGTGGGCGGCGTGGAGCAGACGCTGGTGGCCGACGTGGTGCTCGTGGCGGTGGGCATGCGCCCGCGCAGCCGTGACCTCGGCCTGGAGCGGCTAGGGGTGAACGTGGACGCGCGCGGCTTCGTGCCCACGGACGACACCTGCCAGACGAACGTGCCCGGCGTCTACGCCATCGGGGACGTGAGCGGGCAGCCCATGCTGGCGCACAAGGCCTCGAAGGAGGGGGAGGTGTGCGCAGAGGTGATCGCGGGCCACCGCGCCGGGAAGGACTGGGTCACGGTGCCGGGCATCGTGTTCACCGACCCGGAGCTGGCCAGCGTGGGGCTCACGGAGGCGGCTGCCAAGGCGCAGGGCTACTCGGTGAAGGTCGGGAAGTTTCCATTCGCCGCGCTGGGGCGCGCCATGAGCATCGGGGAGACGGACGGCGTGGCCAAGGTGGTGATGGACGCCGCGAGTGGGCGTGTCCTCGGCGTGCACATCGCCGGCCCCAGCGCCAGCGATCTCATCAGTGAGGCGGCGCTCGCGCTGGAGCTGTGCGCCACCGCGGAAGATCTGGCGCTCACCATCCACCCACACCCCACCCTGGGGGAGGCCTTGATGGAGGCCTCGGCGGCGGCGCTCGGGCACGCCATCCACGTGGTCAACCGCTAGGCGGCCGCTGGCGCGTAGCGGCTCGGCACGAGCGCGCGCAGGGCGGCCAGCAGGGCTACGGTGAGCAGCAAGCCCAAGAGCTGGTGCGCCACCCCGAACCACAGCAGGCGCCCGGAGATGCCCGCCTGCAAGGTGGTGACGACGCCGAGCGTGACCTGCGCCAACACCGCCACGAGCACCAGGTGTCGCTCGAGGCCGAGCGTGCGCCGCGCCCCCCACCACCAGCCGAGCAGCGCGAGCGCCAGCAGATACGCTAGGGTACGGTGCACGAACTGCACCGACAGCGGCACGTTCCACCACCAGCCGCCCTCGAAGAGCTGGGGCGGGAGCCAGCGGCCGTTGATGGTGGGCCAGGTGGGCGCGGCATGGGCGGCGCGCAGCCCCGCCATGAAGGCGCCCCAGGTGAGCTGCACCGCCAAGAGGGCGAGCAGCGCGCCCGTCGCCCGCGTGAGGCTCTGGGGGGGTACTCGCGGCGGCGTGGGGCGGAGCAGCGCCAGGCCCTCCCAGACGAGCGCCGCCAGCAGCACCACGGCGAGCATGAAGTGCGCGGCCAGGCGCAGGTGGCTGACGTACACCAGATCTTGCAGACCGCTGGCCACCATGAACCAGCCCATCACCCCCTGCGCGCCGCCGAGGGCCAGCAGCCCCAAGAGCCGCGCCTTCATGCCCTCGAGCCGCCGTTGCCTCCAGAACACCGCCAGCGGCAGCACGAAGAAGACACCGAGCAGCCGGCCCCAGAGACGGTGAAACCACTCCCAGAAGTAGATGACCTTGAACTGCTCGAGCGTCAGGTGGCTCTTGAGCAGCTGGTACTGGGGGATCTGCTGGTACTTGCCGAAGGCCTCGCTCCAGCCCGCGTCCGTGGTGGGAGGGATGACGCCCAGCAGCGGCTGCCACTCCGTGATGGAGAGGCCAGAGTCCGTGAGCCGCGTGATGCCGCCGAGCACCACCTGCAAGAGCACCGCCGCAGCCACCAGCAGCAGCCACCAGCCCACGGGGCGCAGTCGGTCCGGACTCGACATGGCGGGGGGCCTACCGTAGCGCGGCGGGGCTGTCGAGCCGTCCGTAGAGCCCCCAATCCGGCGGCAGGCTTCTTGCGCTGCGCTCGCGCCTACGGCGGCAGCCCGATTCGGGCCGCTGATGAGCGTGCTCGGCGCGCCAAGCCTGGGAGTGGAGCCGCGCTGGCGGTGCGGTGCTCTGGAGCGCGCTCGAGCAGCTCGGCTCGAAGATCGGCGAGGTGACCAACCACCTCTTCGGCGCGACGTCGGCCGCCGAGGGCAACGGTGATGCGTGGACGGCGCTCGGCAACGTCATCGGCTTCACGGTGGGCCTCATCGTCAGCGCCATCGGCGTGCTCGTCTCCGTCATCTCGGCTGCGGTCGCCATCGTGAGCGTGGCGATCGAGATTGTGATGTCGGTCCTCTCGAGGGCGGCCGACGTCATCACGGGCGTGGTGTTCATCATCGGCGGCATCATCAACGGGAGCTGGACCGACATCTGGACGGGCATGAACCTCGTCGCCTTCGTCGTCGCCGACGCCATCATCGGCGCGGTGCTCGAGCTTGCAGGCGCCATCGCGGGAGTCATCGACGCGCTCTCGGGGCTCTTCGGCGAGGGCACGCAGTGGCAGCAGGGGATTCGTGACTTCCGCTCGTCGCTGCGCACCGACATGGTCGATGGCATGGGCGTGCAGGACCTCAGCTTCACGCGGCCAACGCGCCAGGGCACCACCGTCGCCGAGTCGACCTTCGGCACGATCACGGCCGAGCCGTTCGCCGACGGTGCCATCCCCGCCGATCTCCGCGACGGAGCACGCGCCCTCTTCCCTGACCTCGACGGCTCTTACAGCCGCGCTCGCCCAGCTTCATCTCTAGGCTACGAGACCCCTGCCGAGGATGAGCTGGAGGCGCTCAGGAGCGAGCACGCTGCGTCGCCAACGTGTCCAAGAAGCCGGGGGAAGCCTACGAGTGCGCCGTGAGTCACGCGGCAGAGAGCAGAGCGTGAGGCCTCACGGCGACGGTGAGCAGTGCCCGATCCACTGTCAGGGCCTGGCGACGACGAGGAAGGTGCCGAATTCGAGCGCGGTGTGCGGCACCACCGTGGGGAAGGTGCCCTTGGGTTGCGTGACTGCCGTCAGGTTCATGGGGAGCGTCACGAGGCCGCCGGTCCACACGCCCTCTGCTACCGGGGTGCCCTCGAGGTCTTGGAGATCGTACACCGCGTAGCGGCTTTGGCAGGCGAGGACGGTCGAGAGATCGACGTCCACGCTCTGCCGTCCCTCCCAGTTGTAGACGACGACGTGACCTCGCCCCGCGGCGTACCGGTTGGGGCGCACGACGATCTCGTTCTGGGTGGGGAGCCCGGCGTGGTAGCGGCTCGTTCCGTCGAGACCGGTGCTCGTCTGCCAAGCGGAGAAGGTGTCGCCGTTGAACAGGCCCTGCCAGTAGTCGTTGTCCTGCCAGGTGAAGCCCGAGGTACCGCCCCCGAGGAAGGCGTTCACGACGTCGGAGCTGGCAGAGAAACCGATGACCGTGTTGCTGCGGAGGGTCAGCTCGGACCAGCCACGGATTTCGTAGAAGGGGGGATTGCCACCGACGATGGAGTTGCCCTCGAGCAGGGCGTCGTCGTTCGCGACGCCATAGCCGAGCTGGACGTTGGCCTTCGAGCTGAAGCCGGGTGACCTCGATCCATGGTAGAGGTGATTGCCCCGGACGGTGATGCGCCCTGCGGGCTGGAATCCGCCGATGAGCAGGTTGCGGTCCAGCTGGTGGTAGCCGAGCACGCCGTTGTTGAAGAAGAGGTTGCCCTCGAAGGTGAAGCCCTGGATGGCGCCCCCCTCCGTATACGCCTGCGCCCCGTCCCGCGCGGCGTTGAAGATCACGTTGTCCGCGATGACCTGGGTGCCGGTCGCGTTCTGCAGGTACATGTTGTGTCCCTGCCCTTGACTGGGGCCGCTCCAGCCGTTGTTGTAAATGATGCTGCCGTACACCTCGGAGTTCACCGCCGAGCGCCACATCCCGATGCCAATCCCCAGGTTGTCGTGCACCACCAGGTTGATGCAGCGCACGCCTGGGGCGTACACGTCGACGCCGTCGTTGCGGATGATGTCCGGGGGACCGTGGGAGTCGACGGTGGAGGTGCGCTGCGTGTTGGAGTTGGTGACGTGCAGGTTGGCGAAGGTCACGTGCCCTCCGTTGACGGCGAGCGCGGCGACGTCCGTCACACCCCGGTTGCCATCCAGGATGACCTCGTCGGCTCCGAAGGGCCTCACCACGATGGGCGCGTCCTCTCGCCCCTGGATGCGGCTATCGAAGTTGCCACGATAGACGCCGGCGTGCAGGAGTACCTCGTCTCCCGGCTCGACGCCGCTCGCCGCGGACAGCGCGTAGCTCAGGGTCCATGGGCTCGCCTCCGTGCCCGCGCCGCCCGGCGTGGCGCTCGCGCTGACGTGAAACCGTCGCCCCGTCCCGCGCTGGAGCGGCGTGGGCTCCGCCGCGCGGCTGACGCAAGCCCTACCGCTGCCGCCCGCGCCTGCGCTCCCGCCGCCGCTGCCGCCCACGCCTGCGCTCCCGCCGCCGCTGCCGCCCGCGCCCGCACTGCCGCCTGCGCCTCCGCTGCCGCCCGCGCCGCCGCTGCCGCCCGCGCCTCCGCTGCCGCCCGCGCCGCTGGTGCCCGCGGCGGCGCCGCTGCCGCCCGCGCCGCTGGTGCCCGCGGTGGCGCCGCTGCCGCCCGCGCCCTCTTCCTCGCCGCTCCCGCAGCCCGCGAGCGACACCAGCAGGATCCAGGCCACCACCCCACCCAACGCGCGATCGAGCTTCATGCGCGGAGTCTAGGGCACCCGCACACCATGCGGTAAGGCGTCGAGGTCCACCAGCGGAGGGCGAGCTACCTCCCTGAACCGCGCGCTGGCGCTGCGTGGCTCGCCAGCGCCCTCGGGCCGAGCGCTGCGCCCCCGAGCCGGCCTTGGCGCGCGGTGGCTGGCGCCCGGTGAGGGTTGCTGGCATCCTGCCGGGCATGGGACTGTTCGACAGGATGGGACGCGTCATCAGCAGCAATTTCAACGCGCTGATCGACAAGGCGGAGGACCCAAGCAAGTCCATCGAGCTGACCCTCACCGAGATGCGGGAGCAGATCCGCCGCGCACGAGAGGAGGTGGTGCGAGCCGTCGCGGCAGAGAAGCAGCTCAAGAGCAAGCTGGAGCAGCTCGGGCAGGAGCACACGCGCTGGGCCCAGCGCGCCGAGCTGGCCGTCAAGCACGGCGACGACGAGCTGGCGCGGGAGGCGCTGCTGCAGAAGAAGCGCATCACTGGGGAGCAAGATCGCGCCGAAGCGCTCCGCGCCGAGCAGCGCGGGCACGCCCTGGAGATGAAGCGGGAGCTCGAGCGGATGGAGGCCAAGCTGTCGGAGCTGGCGGCGCGCAAGAGCAGCCTGGTGCGCGCGGCGGAGCAGGCCAAGGTCGGGCAGGCGGGCGTGGAGGGGCTAGGCGCCAAGCCCGGCGGCGCTGCCTTCGCGGAGTTTCGCCGGATGGAAGACCAGATCGAGGGAGTGGACGCCGCGGTGGCGGCGCAGCGAGAGGTGGATGAGGCGCTCGGGCTCGGGCGGGGGCCCGGAGGGCTCACCCGAGAAGAGGTCGAGGCGAAGTTTCGTGCGCTGGAGGGCGGAGCGCCGCCGGGCGCGGGCAGCGGCCGCGGCGCCGAGGTGGAAGAAGAGCTGGCGGCGCTCAAGCGACGCGTCCGTATCGGAGACTGAGGCGCGTGGCGCGGCGGCTCGTCGTCTGCTTTCGCTGGCGCGATCAAGAGCGGCAACGGCTGCAGGAGCGGCTGGGGGCGCTGCTCGCGCGGGCGCAGGTGCTCGGCGGGCGGCTCTGCGCGTGGCAGGCGGAGTCCGCGGCCTTCGATTTCGAGCCGGAGGCGCTGGAAGACGCGGTGGAGCTGATGCTCCAGGAGGGAGCCCTGCCGGAGGGCTGGGGCGCCACGCTGGCCGAGGGAGAGCTCACGGTGGTGGTGGGCTGGGGCGCGGGCGCCGCCGTGGTCGAGGGTCCCGCGCTGGCGAGCGCCGCGCGGCTCACCCGCCTGCTGCAGGGCTCCGAGGTGCTCGTCGACGCGTCGGTCGGGGCGCTGGCGCGCGCCGAGCTGCTCACGCGCGGCACGCAGCGGGGGCAGCGTGGCGCCGTGCGGCTCCGGGGCGCGCGGCTCGACCTGCGCTGGCCGCTGCGCCGCCCGGTGGCGCGCGCCGTGGCGCGGCTGCGAGCGCCGGCGTACCTCGGGGCCGAGCGACTGGCGCAGCTCGCCGTGGAGCCCGGGCGGCTCACGCTGGTGCGCGGCGCGCGCGGTGCCGGCGGGACGCGCGCGCTGCAGGAGCTCCACCGCGCCGCGCCGGCCAGCCTGTGGGTGCAGCCCGGCCCCGTGGGAGAGCCGCTCGGCGCCCTGCGGCGTGCGCTGCGCCGAGCGCGGCAGGCCGCTCGCGTGGAGTTGAGCGAGCTCGAAGCCGCGGCGCTCGAGGCGCTCCTCGATGGTCAAGGTGGGGACGTGGCGGAGCTCGCGGAGCTCGTCACGCGCTCGGTCGGCGCAGGGGTCGGCCTCGTGCTCATCGATGACGCGGCGCTCGTCGAGCACGACTCGCTCGAGGTGCTGGCGCTCGCGGCGGAGCAGGGGGAGCTCGGCGTGGTGGCGCGGCTGGGAGGCAGTGGGGCGCCGCCGGTGCCGCTCCAGCGCCTCGCGCTGGCGGCCGAGACCACGCTGGCGCCATTCGACGAGGCGACCAGCGTCGGCTTCGCGCTCTCCATGACGGGCGGCGCGCTCGAGGGCCGCGTGGCCAGCCGCGGCGCGCGGGTGCTGGACGGCCTGCCGCAGACGCTCTGGCAGGCGCTCTCGCTCGGGCTCGAGCGCGGCGTGCTCATCTGGGAGGGAGACAAGATCATCCTCCGCTCACGCACGGCGTCCTGGCTCCAGGGCGGGGGCATCGGGCTTGCGCGCTCACGGCGGTCGCTGCTCACGCCGCTCGAGCGGGAGCTGCTCGAGGCGCTCGCGCTGCTCGGAGGTGACGCGGACGAGGCGGATCTGCTGCGGGTGGTGGCGCCGACGGAAGACGTGGAGCCAGCGCTGACGCGGCTCGCCGCGCAGGGCTGGCTCACGCGCGGCGCGAGCCTCACGAGCCGCACCCTACAGCGCGCGCTGCTCTCGGCGCTCACCCCTGAGCAGCGCCAGCGCTGGCACCACCGCGTGGCGCTGGCCCACGCGCAGACCGAGCGCCCGCTGGACGCGGGCGTGGCCGCGCTGCACGCGAGCTTGGCGGCGGACGTGGAGCAGGCGCGCCTGCTGGCGCGGCGAGCGGCCGGCGCCACCATCACGGCGGGGCTCGGTGAGAGCGCGGAGGCCTTCGAGGCGGCGCAGACGCAGGGCACGGTGGCGCTCGCGCACCGCGGCCTGGCGGCGGGCTACGTGCAAGACGGCGCCTCCTGGCTCGCGCCCGCGCGCCGCGCGGAGAGCCACTCGCCGGCCGCCCGAGGCAGCGCGCCGCCGTCGGTGCGCTCGGCGCCCACGGCGGCGGCCGAGCGCGTGACGCCCGCGGCGACCGAGCGCGTGCGCGCCATCGACGCGCTGGAGAAGGGGGAGACGTCCGCGGCGCTCCAATTGCTCAGGAGCGGACGGGAGCAGGCGCGAGACAAAGACGCGCGCGAGCAGAGCCGCGCGGCGCTCGCTCTGGCGGTGGGGCTCAGCGCAGCGGGCCGGAGCGCAGACGCTCTGCTCGAGGCCCTCGAGGGCCTGGCGCGCGCGAGAGAGGCCAGCGATGCGCGTGGTGAGCGGGCGTGCCTGCTGTTTCTCACGCAGCTCTGCGACGCCACCGGCGCCAGCGCCGAAGCGCAGCGCTGGCGCGGCGCCTTGCCCCCCGAAGCAGGCTGAGCGCGCCGTCGGCGCGCGCTCGAGGGCTAGCCGTGGTCGCCGCCGCGCGGCTCGGCCGCGGGCTGCTCGGCCGCGGGCTGCTCGGCCTCCCACAGCTCGCGCAGCACGGCAGCCACGGCTTCGTAGAGCGCCTCGGGGATCTCCTCGTCGAGCTGGAGCTCTTGCAAGGCGCGGGCGAGCGGCACGTCGCGCACGACCGGCACGTTCCAGTGGTGGGCGGCCTCCAACATACGGCGCGCCAGCTCCCCTTCACCGTGGGCGAGCACGCGCGGCGCGCTCGCCTCGTCGCCGGCGTCATACCGTAGGGCGGTGCAGAGGTGGGTGGGGTTCACGATGAGGACCGTGGCTTCGCGGACCTTGGCGATGCTCGCGCTGGCCAGCACTTCTTGGTGAGCGCGCTGCCGGGCGCTGCGCAGCTCGGGGTCCCCTTCGGACTCCTTGTGCTCCCGCTTGACCTCGTCCTTCGTCATTTTGTTGCGCTCGAGCCAGGCGCGAAGGCTCAGCCCGAGATCGACGAAGCCGAGCGCCAGCCCGACCAGCGCCGTCGTCCAGCCGAGCCGCCGCGAGGTGTGGGCGGCTACCGTCCACGCGCCGTCCCACGCTCCAGGGCTGCTGACCAGCGACGGAGCCTGAGCTCGGACGAGGTCGAAGGCGGCCCAGGCCACGACGCTCGCCGTGATGAGCGCCCGCAGCACCGCGGAGGCGCGTTGCGTAGACCAGAGCTGCCGCAGGCCGGACACGACGTTGAGCCGCTGGAGGTCCGGAGCAAGCTTCTTGAAGCTGACCACGCCGCCGCTCTGGACCACGCCGGCGGCCAGGCTGGCCAGGCTCACCACGCCGAGCAGCGGCAGGCTGAGCACGAGCACGTCACGCGTGAGCTCCCAGGGGGATGCCGCGCCGGCGCGCAGCTCGAGCACCGCGACGAGGCGGGCCGCGCTCGTCGTGACGAGGGCGCCGAGCGCCGCGGGCACCACCGTCAGCGCCGCCACGAAGCCCACGGCGCGAGTGAGCGCCTGTGAGGCGGGCGTGTCGCCTTGCTCCCGCGCGCGGCGCAGGCGCCGGGGCGTGGCCGCTTCGGTCTTGTCGCTCATGCCGGAGGCTAGAAGCCGAGCGTGCCCGAGCGCCCGCCGGTCAGGCGCCAGGTGTTCGCGGTCTGCTGGATGATGGGGGTGCGTAGCGCGGGAGGGGGATGGCTCCGCTCGAAGCCGAACAGGATGGTGGCCGGCGTGAGCTGGTCTAGCCCGCCGAAGAAGCGCATCGTGAGCAGCCCGCCGCCCTCCGTGAGGTGGTAGTCCGCGCGCCGCGCCCCCGTGGCGAGCAGGTTGTTCACCCCGCCCACGTCCGCGGCGATCTCATTGGGTTGGTTGAAGAGCGGCACGGCCTGGGACAAGAGCGCGCCGATCTCCCCGAGCCCGATGGTGTTGCCCGCGGTGCAAGGCAGATGCCCCAAGTAGTGATGCGCCAGCTCGTGCCCCAGCACGAAGCCCGCCTCCTCGTCGAAGAGCTGGTGCTGCCGGGTGACCTTGCGCGCGTCCACTTGCTGCGCGGGGTTGAAGAAGCCCGCGGCGGGGCGGACGATGGGGGCGCCGGGGCGCTGGTGCTGCGCGAGCAGCGCGATGTAGGCGTCCGTCAGACGTGTCCCGAACAGCTGGTCGGTGGCCTCCGTCTGCGCGAGCGTGGCCATGACCTCGAGCAGCCCATCGCTGATGGCCATGGCCGCCTTGCCGGTCTTGGTGCAGGCGGCGAAGGCGTTCACCTCGCCGACGGTGTCGTCGACGACCAGCGGGATGCCGGTGACGCGCTGCTGCTGGGCTCCGGGGAGCGCCGCTACCAGCTCCGTGAGCAGCGCCTGGGCGCGTCCGCGGAGAAAGCCGAGCTCCAGCTGGTTGATGGGGTCTTGGGTCACTGGCGGCTGGTCGGTGACGGGGGGCACTGGCGCGGGAGGCGGCGGCGTCCCTGGCGTGGTGGGCTGCGGGTACTGGCCCTGCGGGTACTGGCCTTGTGGGTACTGGCCCTGCGGATAGGGTGGGGGAGCCTGCCCGTACACCGGGCCGCGATCTTGACGCGTCCGGCAGCCTGCTAGGAGCGCCACGCCGGCCGCCAGCAGCGCGACGCCGCCCCACCTCGACCACGGATGACAAAGTCGTCTCACGGCCGCGGAGCATAGCACCAGGTCGGAGGGGGCGAGGCCCAGGGCCCCTGCGTCGTCAGCGTGGCTACTCCGCTGCGCTGCGGCCGCTCGCTGCGGCGGCGGCTGCCCACGGCGAGACGCGCGACAGCGTCCAGCCGACCACGAGCAGGGCGCCAGGCACCGGCGCGCTCGGGCCTCGCCCCGGGTCGCTCCAGCGCAAGGAGCCGCGCGCTTCGAGCCAAGGGCCGTCCACGCTCCCGGCGAGCGGCACCCCAGCCCCCAGCGAGAGCTCGAGGCCGCGTGGCGGCTTGCCCCCCGGCGACGTCCCGTGACCCCACCAGGCCGCGACGCCGAGGCCCACCGAGTCGAGCACGAGATCCGCCAGCGCGGGGCCCTGCTGCCAGTCGAGCGACCAGCGCGGCAAGAAGGACGGGCGCAGCTCCACGCCGAGCCCCACGCGCCGCTCGAGCTCACCCGCGCCGAAGCCCTCGGCGTAGAGGAGCGTGAGCCCCGCCGTGTGGAAGGTGAAGGCGGAGAGGCGCAGGGCGGCGCGCGCTCCAGCCGCCTCGAGCTCCGCGCCGAGGCCGGCGCTCAGGGTGAGATCGCCGTCGAAGCGGCCATACACGCCGTCCGAGCTCGGAGCGGGCTCCGCGAGGGCCCGAGGCGCCGCGCAGAGGAGCCCGAGCGAGAGCGTCACCACCCGGGGAGCGCGCCTCATGCAGAGATGGCTCGCACGAATTGGTCACGCAGCTCCGCGGCCACGATGATCCTCACCCGCTCCATCCGCTGCCCCCGCAGGCGCCCCAGCAAGAACGACACGTCGCCCGGCTTGCGTGGCGCCCCTTTGGCGAAGACGACCCCGAGTGGATCTCTCGCGTCATCGAACGGGACGTCGCTGGCCGCGTCGAGCGCCACGTACAGATCCGGGTCCAATCCACCGGCGCGCGCCACCTCCCGCGCGACCTCCAGGGCGTGCGCGCGCCCGGCCTCGCTGAGCGCGCCGTCGTGCAGCTCCCAGGTCTTGAACAACTGGCGCCGCACCAGGCGTCTGCAGAGATCCGCGAGGAGGGCGTCGTCGCTGCCCTGGAGGAGCGAGAAGGTGTTCCACAGCACGCTGTCGTCGAGCTCCAGGTACTCCCCCAGCGAGCAGTCGCCGGTACGGCAGAGCCTGACGAGGGCCGCGGGGACCGCTGGCAGCCTCACGCCGTCGAGGGAGAGCCTGCGCAGCCGCCTCAAGATCTGTCGCACCATCACCTCGGCGGCGCGGCTGGCCTTGTGGAAGTAGACCTGCTGAAACATGAAGAGGCGCGCCAAGATGAAGGACTCGATGGCCGGCAGCCCCTTGGCGCCGTCGATGGCCAGGCTGGCGGGGCCCTCGGCGCTGCTGGCAGGGGTGAAGCGAAAGCTGCGCAGCAGCCAGTCGAGGTCGAAGCTGCCGTAGCCCACCCCCGTGAAGTAGGCGTCGCGCAGCAGGTAGTCGCAGCGATCCACGTCGAAGGTGCCGCTGACGGTGCGTCCGAGGTAGGGCAGCGGGTGACGCCCTTGGACGAGCTCGGCCACGGTGGCGGGCAAGCGCGCGTCGATCGTCGCCAGCGTGCGCCCGAGCTCCGTGCCCTCGTCCAGCAGGATCCGGCGCGTCCACTCCTCGTGCGTGGGGCTGGCCTCGAGGGCGTCCTCGAACAGGTGGGAGAACGGACCATGCCCCACGTCGTGCAGGAGGGCGGCCACCAGCGCCTCTCGCCCCCGCTCCGGGCCGAGGCGCTGCGCGAGCGGCAGATCCTCCTGGACGCGCCGGAGGCGCGCGAGCAGTCGCGTCATCACGTGGGCCGCGCCGACGGCGTGGGAGAAGCGGGTGTGATCGGCGCCTGGGTACGCCAGAAAGGTGAGCCCTAGCTGTCGGACCCGCCGGAGCCGCTGCACCTCAGGAGCCTCGAGGAGCTGCGGGACGACGGCCTCCTCCGCCGACTCGAAGGCCACGAGGCCATGAACGGGATCACGTAGGATCATGGGGGTACCCGGCGCGAAGCCTAGCGCGCCGCCAGGCTGGGCGGCGCAGAAACAATGAAAAGTCTAGTAGACAGGCGCCGCGATCCGTGTCCTGGTTGAAGCTTGGCAGGGTTGCTCAGGCCCTCACAGCGTCGCCCATGAAGACCCCCCGCAGTCGCGCCCCTGAGGCTCAACGCTCCGGCGCTCCTCGACTCGAGGAGCTGCTGCGCCACTTGCCGGAGCGCGGGCTGGAGCAGCTCGTCCAGCGTCTCGGCATCGCCATCGATCCGCAGAAGCGCATCGATCCACCGGCGCAGGTGGCCCGCGTGCTGGTGCTCTCGCCCGAGCTTCGCAACCCCGCGCTCCTGGAGGGCCCGTCGCGGGAGCTGCTCTATCGCATCGCGGAGGCGAACGGCGTGCTCGACCTGCCTGCGCTGCCCACCACGGCGGAGCCCCTCATGGAGCGCGGCCTCGTCTTCGCGCGGCAGCGCCAGCGCGGCGTGGAGCTGGTGCTCCCCATCGCCTTCCTGCTCGTCCTGCGGCCGTGGGAGGGGGACGACCCGCGAGGGGTGCGGGCGCTGCTCGCCGAGGCCAGCCAGGACGTCGGCACGAGCATCGCGACCCAGTACCTCGGCCGGCCGGCAACGCCACCGCTCAGCCTTTCCTTGGAGCCGGCGTGGGAGGCGCTCATGGACGAGGCGCGGCTGAAGGCCGATCTCGACGCGCTCGCGCCCGCGGAGCGGAAGCTGCTCAGGGCCATCGAGAAGGGCGGGGGAGAGGTGGACACGGAGGAGCTGCTCGAGCTCGAGCGCGAGCCGCTGCGCCTGCGGGGCGCGGCTGGAGCCACGCCCTCGCGTCGAGGCATCGGGTTCGCGCTGGAGCGCCGAGGCTTCCTCGTCCCGGTCCACCCCAACCGCCACATCATCCCTACGGAGGTCGCGGCGGCCGTCGGCGCGGTGCGCCGAGCGGATCGCGAGGCGCAGCGGCGAGAGGTCCACAGCCGAGTACTCGGCGCGGACCACGCGCCACGACGCGCGCGCTTCGCGAGGGATCCGGCCCCCTTGGCCTTGGCGCTCGCCATGTCCACGCGAGATCCTGGCGTGGAGATCCGCCCGGACGTGGGGACCTCCAAGAGCCTCTTGGGGCGCTTGTCCACGCGCTTCGGGCGCGACCCCGAGACCGTCGCCATGATCGCGGCCCTGAGCCGGGCGGTGGGGCTCTGGGATCCTTCGGCGGATCTGGTGACGGCGTCGCCGGGCGCGCTCACGCTCACGGAGCTGGGGCGCGCGCTCTTTCTCGCCTGGCGCCGCGGTGGGGCCTGGGACGAGGCGCGGCCGGACGGGGAGCTGCTGCGCGTCCCGGCGGAGGCGCGCGAGGCGAGCCCCATCGGCCCGATCCGGGAGATGGTGGTGGACGCGCTGCGGGAGCTCGGTGACGGCCAGTGGGCGCCCTGGGAGGCCGTCGCCGTCTACGTCACCACCGATAGCCGCACGCCTGGCCTGGGCCGGCTGCTGGAGCGCTGGGCCAGCCGCGCCGGGGTGGAGGCGTCCACGCCCCTGCAGGTGGCCGAGCGCATGACGCTCGACAGCCTGCACCAGCTCGGCCTCGTGGACGTCGGGGAGCCGGAGCCCATCGACGTAGAGTTCAGCGGCCCCACGGTGCGCCTCACGCCACGTGGGCGGGCGTTCTTGAGGGAGCAGCCCCTCAGCAGCATCGTGCCCCCGGGCATGTTCACGGAGAGCGCCGTGCTGCGGGTGGGAGGAGGCTCGCAGGTAGGGCATGTCCTGGCCTGCGCCCCCTTCACCGAGTTCGGCGTGGTGGATGACGTGCTTCAGCTGGACGTGACGCCGCAGGCCATCGCGCTGGCGCTCGCAGCGGGGCTGGAGACCTCGGCCATCCGCGGGCACCTCGAGGCGCTGGCGCCCTTGCCGGAGCCGGTGCAGCGCCTGCTGACGCAGACCGGAGCGGTGCTGGGCCGGGCGGAGTACGTCGCCACCGGAGGCTTCCTCTGGGTGGACGATCCGGAGATCCGCGGGCTGCTCAGCACGCGCAAGCAGACGATGGACCTGTTCATCGATCCCTCGCCCGCGGGCGGCCTGCTGCTCGTTCCGGGGATGGACTTGGACGCCGTGGCTCGGCGAGCCAGGGGGCTGGGCATCGAGATCCTCGTGGACGGCGAGGTGTTTCGCGCCCGCACGATCGTTCCGGGGCGGCGCAGCTCCACCTCGGTTCCGGCCGCGCCGCGCCCGCCCTCCACCGCGCCCGGGTCGGGGCGGCGCAGCAGCGGCGCCCTGCGCCGCACGGGCTCCTCGCAGTCCCTGGCTGCCGCCAAGCGGCGGAGCTGAGCCGCCGGCCCCCCCTGGCCTGCGCCGGCCCCTCGGCGAGGGTTGTCAGGGGCGCCATTCCCGCGCATCCTTCCCCAATGCGGCACCTCTTCGCTTCAGCGCTCGCGCTCTCTTTGATGGCGGTGGCTGCGCCGGCTGCGGCGCTCTCACAGCCCGATGGGACGGTCATCCCCCAAGGCAACGCGCTGCGGAACTTCCTCCGCGCGCAGAGCTACGGCGGTCAGCCAGAGTCCATCGATCCGCTGACGGACGCTGCCACCACCCCGGAGCGGTTCAAGCCGGGGTGCACGTTGACGTTCACGGTGATCGGGCGCGGCGCGGGGCAGAACAACTCCTTCGGCTGGTACAACGTCACGGGCTCCAAGCCGAAGAAGAGCGAGCTCTACGAATTTCTGACGTGCTCGGACGGCGTCGGGACGGTCCGCCAGCTCGACATCGCCAGTGACCCACGCTGGGCGGGCGGGGAGATCGGCTTCTTCCAAGCCACCACGGAGGGCGCCGCGGGCAATTGCGTGGCCTTTCCGCTGAGCGACACCGGCTCGAACCCGACGCTCGGCTACGTCTTCTACTCCGAGAAGGCGTACAACGACGACAACACCAGCCCCAACCCGTTCATCCACCTGCTCATCATGGACAGCAAGGTGTTCCCCAGCGCCTTCTATTTTGGCTGGGAAGATCTGTTCGCGGGCGGGGACAACGACTTCGAAGACTTGCTGACGCGCGTCGAGGGCATCACCTGCACCGGCGGCGGCGCCGCGTGCGCGGTGAGCGGCGCTCACGGACGGTGCGCCGAAGGGGTGACACAGTGTCGTAACGGTGCGCTCGTGTGTGAGCCGCAGTTTCCGGCGCAGCCGGAGGCCTGTAACGGCTTCGATGACGACTGCGACGGCGAGACGGATGAGGGGGATGACCTGTGCCCCAGCGACAAGGTCTGTTACCAGGGGCGCTGCCAGCCGCCCTGCGGCGATGGTGAGTTTGCTTGCGCTCCCGGTCTGACGTGCAACCAAGCGGGGCTGTGTGTGGACCCCGCCTGCGACGGCGTCACCTGCGACGACGGCAAGGTCTGCGTCCGCGGCGTGTGCAAGGGCGCCTGCGACGACGTCACCTGCCCGCACGGGCTCACGTGCTTCAACGGCAACTGCGTGGATCGCTGCCAAGGTGTGACCTGCGACGCCGGCTACCAGTGCCACGACGGGGTCTGCCAGCAGTGCTCTTGCGGCGCCAACACGGACCTCTGCACCGGAGGCCAGGTCTGTCAGCCCACGACGCAGCAGTGCGTCGAGCCCGCCTGCAGCGGCGTCAGCTGTGAGGCCGGCAAGCACTGCGAGGCCGGTAGCTGCGTCAGCAACTGCCGCGGCGCGGTGTGCCCGGTGGGTCAGCGCTGTGAGGAGGCCACCGGCACCTGTGAGACCGATCCGAACGCCCCGGACGGTGGCGCGGGGACGGGAGGTGTCGGCTTCCCGGACGGCGGCATCCTCGGTGGCTCCGCCGGCACGAGCGGCAGCGCCGGGACGGGGGCTGCGGGGTCCGGTGGTCGCGCGGGCAGCGGCGGCGCTGGGGCAGGCTTCGGTCAGAACGGTGACGTCACCGAGGGCAAGGGCTGCGGCTGCGCCCTCCCGGGGCAAGCCAGCAGCGCGGGCGCAGGGCTCGCGGCGCTCGCCCTCGGCGGGCTGCTCCTGGCCCGCCGCCGACGCTACGGCGCGGGCTCAGGCCTCTAGTCTCCGGCGGACCCAGTCCTCCACCCCGCGCGTGGCGCTGACGTGCACCACGCGCCCGCCGCTGACGAAGGCCTCCGTGGGCAGCGCTCGCCCGTTGTACTCGCTGGCCATGGTGTAGCCGTAGGCCCCGGCGTCCCGCAGGACCACGAGCGCCGGCGCCTCGCTGCCCATGGGGTGCAGGCCGAAATCATCGGCGCTCTCGCAGACGGGGCCAACGACGCGCCAGGGGTGACCGCTCGGTGCAGCGTCCAAGGCCTCGACGCGGTGGTGGGCCTGGTAGAGCGCCGGGCGGAGGAGATCGTTCATCCCGGCGTCCAGCATCAACCAGCGCTTGCCCTGGTGCTCCTTGGTCTGGACCACCCGCGCGACGAGCACGCCGAAGGGCGCGACGATGGCGCGCCCCGGCTCCAAGACGAGGCGCAGCGCGCCGAGCCCCTCGGCGCGCAGCAGGTCGAGGGCAGCGCGCGCGAAGGCCACGGGGGGCTCGCACGCGCCCTCGCCGTAGTCGATGCCGAAGCCGCCGCCGAAGCTGAGGTAGTCGAGCCGCCCCCCGGCACGGAGGCGTGCTCGCGCCTCTTCACACACTACCCGCGCCGCCTCCAAGTAGGGGCCGGGCTCGCGCAGCATGGAGCCGACGTGCATGGAGAGCCCGACGCCCTCGAGCCACCCCTCGCTCGCGTCGATCCGGCGCCAGGCCTCGGGCAAGGCCTCCCGCGCGATCCCGAATTTTGCCTCGTCGTGGCCGGTCGCGATGTGGGCGTGGGAGTCGATGTCCACGCTTGGGTTGACGCGGAGCGCGACGCGCGCCGTCACGCCCAGCGCGCGGGCGCGCTGACCGATCCGCTCCAGCTCCTCCACGCTCTCCGCCTGGATGCCCAAGAGCCTCCGGCTGAGCGCGAGATCGAGCTCCGCGTCCAGCTTGGCGACGCCGCTCATCACGATCTTCGAAGGGGCGATCCCGGTCGCTTCGGCGACGGCGAGCTCACCCCCGCTGACGACGTCCGCGCCACCGCCGGCGGCCGCGACCCGCCGCAAGAGGCTGCCCGCCGTGTTCGCCTTGACGGCGTAGGCGACGGTGTGACGCGGATCTCCGAGGGCGGCGACGAGGCCGCGCACCGTCGCCTCGATCCCGTCGAGGTCATAAAAGTACGCTGGGGTCTGGCCACCCACGCCATCGAGGAGGTCGAGCAGGGGGGTGCCTCCGAGGAGCGCGCGCTGCTGGGCGTCGCGGGAAAAGCCGTCCATGGCCGGCCTCTTGCCGCGCTTCTGGTGCAGGTGCAATCGCTGCTTTGACCCAAGCTGGGCTATCCTCCTCATCACCCGTGCCGGTCCGTCGAGCGAAAATCATCTGTACCTTGGGCCCCGCCTCGGACGGGCCCGGGGGCATCGAGTCCCTCGTCGAGCTGGGGATGGACGTCGCGCGGCTGAATTTCAGCCACGGCACCTCGGAGCAGCACGGGCTCCGCGCCGAGCGCGTCCGGCGGGCGGCCGAGCAGCAGGGGCGCCCCGTAGCGCTACTCCAAGATCTCTGCGGCCCGAAGATCCGCACCGGGGTCGGGGGGCCCACCGTCGCGGAGGTGGGTGAGCAGCTCGAGCTCTGCGCGGGGACGCACGGGCAGCCGGGGCGGCTCGCCATCCAGTACCCCACCCTCACCGAAGATCTGCACGTCGGCGACAGGCTCTTGCTCGGCGACGGTGACATCGAGCTGAAGGTGACGGCGGTGGGGGCCCTCGTGGTGACGGCGCGCGTGGTCAACGGCGGCGCGCTGCGCGATCACCTGGGGGTCAACCTGCCGGCGGCGCGCCTGCGCGGCGGGGCGCTCACGGAGAAGGATCTCCTGGACGTGGAGCACGGCATCGCCATCGGCGTGGACTGGGTCGCGCTGTCGTTCGTGCGCCATCCAGAGGAGGTCCGGCGCCTGAGGCGGGAGCTGGCGCTGCGAGGCAGCAAGACGCCCATCGTCGTCAAGGTGGAGACCCCGCAGGCGCTCGAGCACCTGGAGGAGCTCGTGGCGGAGGCCGACGCGGTGATGGTGGCGCGGGGCGATCTCGGGGTGGAGCTGTCCCCGGAGCGCGTGCCCGTCGTGCAGAAGCGGATCTTGGGGGTGTGCCGCGCGCAGCGCAAGCCCGCCATCGTCGCCACGGAGATGCTGCAGTCCATGGTGGCCTCGGCGCGCCCCACGCGCGCCGAGGCCAGCGACGTAGCAGGGGCGGTGTTCGACGGCGCGGACGCGGTGATGCTCTCGGCGGAGACGGCGACCGGCGCGTACCCGCTCGCCGCGTGCCGGATGATGTCGCTCATCATCAAGGACGCCGAGGCCAGCCAGTTCTACTGTCCTCCTCAGGCCCCCATCGGTCCCACCGCGGCGGACGCCATCGCCCACGCGGCCTGCGACGTCGCGGCCAGCGTCGGCGCGGCGCTCATCGTGGTGCTGACCACCAGCGGCTCGACGGGCCTGCTGGTGAGCAAGGCGCGCCCTCGAGTGCCGGTGCTCGCGCTGTCGTCGGTAGCCCGGACACGCTCCCTGCTGGCGCTGGTGTGGGGGCTCTCGCCGCGCGCCTTTCGCGAGGTGCAGGACGTCGACGCGGTGATCGCGGATCTTCGACACCTGCTCGCCAGCGAGGGCTGGCTGGAGTCGGGGCAGCGCTACGTGGTGGTGTACGGCGCGCCGCTCGGGGTCCAAGGGACCACCAATTCCATCCGCGTGGAGACGCTGCCATGAGCGCGCTCGCGGGGGAGCGCCCGCGTGTCGGCAAGTACGAGCTGCTGGAGGAGGTCGGCCATGGCGGCATGGCCACGGTCTACCGGGCCTACGACGAGCGGCTGGACCGCGAGGTGGCCATCAAGGTCATCCACCGCCACCTCCGGGAGAACCGCGAGGTGGCCGCGCGCTTCAGCAGTGAGGCGCGGGCGGTGGCCAAGCTGGAGCACCCGAACATCGTCAAGGTCTACGACGTCAGCTCGGAGGAGGAGGTCGAGCGCTGGCTCGTGGTGGAGCTGGTCCGAGGCACTACGCTCCGGCGGCTGCTCCAGGAGCGCGCCCCGCTGCCCCCGGAGGTCGCCGCTGCCGTCGGGACGGTGCTCGCCGGAGCGCTGCAGCACGCGCACGACGCCGGCGTGGTCCATCGGGACGTCAAGCCGGAGAACGTGCTCGTCGAGCTGAGCAGCGGCGGGGCTCGGCGGGTCGCGTCCACGCCTCGCGCCAGCGCCGCGCCGCTGCGAGCGGACCCCACCCCCCGCCCCACCGAGCAGCGTGGCGCCTGTGCCGGGCGCCTGCTCCTGACAGACTTCGGGATCGCCAAGCTGCTCGACGCCCAGGGCGTCACCTCCACGGGGCAGGTGCTCGGCTCGCCGGCGCACATGGCGCCCGAGCAGATCGAGGGTGGGGACGTCGGGCCCACGGCGGACGTCTTCGGGCTCGGCGTGCTGCTGTATGAGTGCTTGACGGGCAAGCTCCCCTTCGACGGCAAGAACCCCGCGCAGGTGCTGCGGCGGGTGCTCGACGGAGAGTTCACGCCGCCGGCACGGCTCGAGCCGCGCGTCGGCGAGCCCCTGTCGGCCATCGTCTGCAAGGCCCTGGCGCACCAGCCGGAGGCGCGCTTCGCTAGCTGTCGTGAGCTCGCGGCGGCGCTCCAGGCCGAGCTCACCGGCCTCGGCTTCGGCCCCGCCAGCGAGGAATTGTCCGCCTTCATCGCGGACGAGGCGAGCTACCGCAGCCGCCATGAGGCCCAGGTCGTCGAGCACCTGCTCGCGCTCGGCACGCAGGCGCAGGCGCGCGGCGACGCGCTCGGCGCCGCTGGCGCGTGGAACCGCGCGCTCGCTTACCGCCCGGACGACGCGGAGCTGCTGGCGCGTGTGAGCGGACTGGCCCGTCAGCAGCGCACGGGCGAGCGCCTGCGGCGCGCCGGGGTCTTGCTCGGGGTCGCCGCCGTCGTCGGCGGGCTGAGCTTCCTCGCGATGCGCTGGTGGCGCCCCGTGAGCCCCACCATCGGCTTGGAGCCGAGCGAGGCCCGCCTCGAGCGCTCGGTGGACTTCAAGCCGCCGCAGGTCACGCGGGAGGAGCTCTTGCTCGCACCGAGCCCCTCGATGGGCGCCGCGCTCGACCGCAAGCCCACGCTGACTCGGCTGCCGCCGCCCCCCGCACCGTCGGCGCGCCCGAGCACGCGCCGGGTGCGCGTGGTGTTCAGCGGGGTCCAAGGAGCGCGCCTCCGCCTGAACGGGCAGGACTTCAACTGGTTTGGCAACGCGGAGCTGTCGCTGCCGGTCGGGACGCACCGCTTCACCATCGTACCTCCCAGCGAGGACTGCTGCCAGCCGGCCGAGGACCCCGCGGTGCGCGTCGTGACCGCGGGGGAGGGGACCCAGACGCTCAGCTTCCGCTTGGCGTTTCGAGACGCCGTGCTCGTCGTGCCGAGCGTCCCGGAGGGCGGGCAGGTCAGCTGCGTCGGCTTCTTCAGAGGCGCCATGACCCAGCCGGGCAGCCAGCGCGTCGTCATGAACAGCGCCAGCTCGACCGACACCTGTGTCCTCACCCCCCCGGCGAGCAGCGGCTCCCCGAGCGCCCGCAAACAGGTTACGCTGCGCCCCGGACAGACCTTCGTCCTGACCTGGCCCTGACCCCGCTCGCCCCTCGAGGGGTGGTGGTGCTGCTGGATGCGCTCGCTCCCCCCATTTTTCGTGATGCTGGTCTTGATTGGCTCCTCCGCGGGGCCGGCGAGGGCGCAGCCCGCACCGCCGTCAGCGCCGAGCCCCAAGCTCAGTGACGAGGCCGAGCTGGCCAGGGTGGTGAGCCAGTACGAGGCGGGGCGCTACCAGGAGTGCGCAGCCTCCCTCGAGCCCCTCCTGGCCCCCGGGCCGAGGCAGCTCCAGAGCCCCAGCGTCCTCGAGAGCGCGCGCGTCGTGCTCGCGGCCTGCCTGCTGGGGGACGGCCGGGGAGCGGACGCCGAGGCGCAGCTCGCGCAGGCCCTGCGCGCCAACCCGCGGATGCCGCGGCCAGACCCCCTGGCCTACCCGCAGCCCGTGGTAGATTTGTGGATCCGCGTGCGCGAGTCCCTCCGGGAGGAGCTGCGCGCGGCCGAGGAGGAGCGCCTGAAGTTGGCGGACGCGGCGGCCCAGCAGCAGGCCCGAGTGGAGGCCGAGCAACGGGCGCGCCTGCTTCGTCTGGAGCAGCTCGCCAGCGAAGAGCAGGTGACGCAGGTGAACCGGCGCTGGATCGCGGCCATCCCCTTCGGCGTGGGACAATTCCAGAATGGTCACGCGACGCTCGGCTGGACCTTCTTCGGCGTGGAGGTCGCGCTCGGCGCGGTGAGCCTGGGCGCGCTCGCGGTGCACCTCTCGGCCTACCGGCAGATCGCGGCGGGGCACCGGCTCGACCCCATAGAGACCAACTCGCAGCTCAGCACCTCGTTCGCGGTGCTCCAGGTCAGCTCCTGGACGCTGCTCGGGACGGCCGCCCTCGGCGTGCTCGACGCGCAGCTCCGCTTCGTCCCGGAGGTGCGCCAGGTACGACGGCGCCCGCTGCCGGAGGAGCTCCGTCGGCCCAGCGCGCTGCGTACGGCGCCGATGGCGGCCGCGCTCCCGGGGGGCGCCTGGCTCGGCCTGGCGGGCACGTACTGACGGGTCGCGCGTGCTAAGAGCGGGCGGTATGTCCTCCAGCTTCTGGGATGAGCGCTTCGGCGCCGAGCAGTACGCGTACGGCCGTGAGCCCAATGACTTCTTACGGCAGCAGGCGGCCCGCATCCCGGCGGGCCCGGTGCTCTGCCTCGCGGACGGCGAGGGGAGAAACTCCACGTTCTTGGCGGGGCTCGGGCACGAGGTCACCGCCGTGGACTACTCGGCGGTCGGGCTGCAGAAGGCCCGGCGGCTGGCGAGCGAGCGAGGGGTCGCGCTGACGACGGTCGAGGCCGACCTCGCGGAGTTCGAGCCGCCCAGGGAGGACTACGCGGGCATCGTCGCCATCTTCGCGCACTTGCCGGTGGACGTGCGGCGCCGCGTGCACGGCTGGGCTGCCCGGGCGCTGCGGCCGGGGGGCGTGTTCGTCTTGGAGGCCTACACTCTGGCGCAGCTCCCCTTGGGGACGGGCGGCCCTCGGGACCCGGCGCTGCTGATGAGCCTGAGCGCCCTCGAGCAGGAGCTGGCGCCGCTCGAGATCGTCCTCGGTCAGGAGCTCGAGCGAGAGCTCCAGGAGGGGAGCTTCCACTCCGGCAGGAGCGCCACGGTGCAGCTCGTGGCGGTGCGCCCAGCGCAGCCCTGAGCGTCGCTCAGCGCTTGCGATAAGCAGCGATGTAGAAGCCCGCCAGGTGCTTGAGCGGGGAGTCACAGAGGCGGCGCTCGAGCCGCGTGAACACGCGCCGCCCGAGCAAGCTGCGCATCACCATCGCGGTGGGGATGGCGATGCGCACGCCGCGCGCGTCGGTCAGCTCACAGCCGGGCGGGGTGAGGCGCCGGGCCGCGCCCGGGGAGTCGAAGCGCGTGTACACCTGGCTCTCGTCCGCACCGTCGGCGATGGCGCCCGCGGGCCCGAGCCGCTTGACCAGACCGCGGAGACTGTACGGATTGTAGAACTCCGCGAGCACGTAGCCGCCGGGCCGCGTGACGCGCGCCATCTCCGCGAGGGCGCGCTCGATCTCCCGGACGTGGGCCAAGACCTTGAACGAACAGCTGACGTCGAAGCGGTCCGCCTCGAAGGGGAGCGCGGTGGCCGAGCCCTGCTCCACCTTCAGCCCGCGCGCGCGCGCGCGCTCGAGCATCCCTGGGGACAGGTCGATGCCGGTGGCGCTACGGGCGAAGCGCGCGATGCGCTCCAGCACCAGCCCCGTGCCACAGCCCACCTCCAAGACGTCCTTGCCCTCGCCGTAGCGCCGCACGAACTCGCTCTCGAGCTCATCCAGGAGATCATGGTAGCCCCCGGGGTCATTGAGCCCCCGCTGGGCCTCGTAGCGGGTGCTGAAGGCGTCGTAGTAGCGCTGGTTGGCGTCGTGTGAGCCGGAGGCGTCCATGGCCGCCTCGTGTTAGCCGTGCCCAGCGCCCGGTGGCAAGGGCCGAGCATCCAGACGGGGGACCGCCTGTGCGGAGCCGCACCCGGTCAGCGGCGCCCAGGAGAGCTGGCCCCGACCCTTCGCGGTGGGCCTACAGATCATTTCGCCCGGTGGGACGTTACACGCCGTCATGCTCCACGGCCGGGTTTCGCGTAAGATGACCCCGGCGGAGGAACCTTGGAAGTTCCCGTGACTCCAAGGCAGTCACGCTCTGGCCGAAGGATCGCCATGCAGAAATATACACCCTCCTCCTCGGACGCTGCGGGCGCACGGCCCCGGCGCTCCCTTTGGCGCTGGCTGCTCGCGCTCGGCGTGGTGCTCGTGGGCGCCCTCGGCGGGCTCTACTGGTGGTCCCGGCCCGTGCCCCCCGAGCGCTCGTCGCCCATCCAGGCGCGGCTGGAGCTCGCGGCGGGCCCGGTGGACCTCGATCGCGGTCAGGGGGCCACGCGCGCGGAGACGGGCGCCGCGCTCTTGGCGGACACCGTCGTCTCGACGCAGGCTGGCGCCCGCGCCCTGGTGCGGCTCCCCGATGGCTCCGGGGTGTTCCTGCGCGAAAAGACGCAAATCAAGCTCGGCGTCGCTCAGGTCGAGCTGCTGGCCGGGGAGTACTGGCTCGACGCGCCCCCGACGGACCGCACCCCGCTCGTCCACCGCGTCGGGCAGGTGGAGATCGCCGCGGCGGACTCCGGGCTCGACCTGCGCCGCGAAGGGGAGGGCGCGGTCGTGTACGTGGCGCGGGGACTCGCGACGCTCACGGCGCCCAAGGGGCGCGTCGAGGTCAAGAGCGGTGAGCAGGTGGTGGCCACGGCGGAGGCCGCGCCCAGCGTGGCGCCGCTCGCATTCTGGGACGACTGGACGGGGGGCCGCGCGGATCTCGGGGGGCAGGGCCTGCCGGGCGCCGGCAGCGGCACCATCTACGGCGTGGACGAGGGCGCGCTGCCGGGCGCGCCGGTCACCAAGCTGGAGGTCAGCCGCCAGGTGGTGCGCGCCAAGCTGCGCGACGGCATCGCTCAAACGGAGGTCGATCAGACCTTCTTCAATCCGGCCGAGCGCCCCGTCGAGGGCTGGTACTGGTTCACGGTCCCGGAGCGCGCCAGCGTCACCTCGTTCGCGGTGGAGACGAACGGGGTGCTCGTGGAGGGGGAGTTCATCGAGAAGAAGGAGGCCGCCGCCAAGTACGGCGTGGCCAAGGCGAGCGGCTTCGCCCCCGCCATCTTGGAGTACGTGGACGCCAAGAGCTACCGCGCGAGGATCTATCCCGTGCCGGCGGGTGGGACGCGCCGCGTGGTGCTGCGCTACGTCGAGCTGAACCCGCCCCGGGACGAGAAGCTGAGCTACGTCTACCCCATGGGCGGGCGTGAGCCCGCTCGGATCGGCGAGTTCTCGCTCTCGGTCGACCTCGGCGCGGACGCGACGCGATGGAGCGTCACCACGCTGGCGGACGCGCGCCTCGAGCAAGGCGGGAGGCTCGTGACGATGCGGCGCTCGGGCTACGTGCCGCGCGCGGACTTCCAGCTCGTCGCCAGCGGGATGAAGTCCCGCGCGCCGGTCACCGTGGCGCGGTTCCAGGCGGGCGGGGAGGCCGCGGACTACGTGCTCGCGCGCTACACGCCGGATCTCGACTGGAGCAAGGCCGCGCAGCCGCGCGGTGACGTGGTGCTCGTGGTGGACACCTCTGCCGCGGGTGACGAAGCCAGCCGTCAGCTGGCCACGCAGACGGCGGAGGCCATCTTGCGGGCGCTCTCCGCGGAAGATCGCTTCGCGCTGGTTGCGCTCGACGTTCGGCCGACCATCGTCCACCCAGCGGAGGGGCTCGCGCCGGCGTCGGAGGCGGAGATCGCCAAGGCGCTCGAGGCGCTCGCGGGCCACGCCGCCGGCGGCGCCACGGATCTGGCCTCCCTGTTCGACGTGTCACTGCAGCGGCTCCACGGCGCCGAGCAGCCCGCGGTCGTGTACGTCGGGGACGGCCTGCCCACGAGCGGCGTCATCACCAGCCAGCAGCTGGTCGAGCGCCTACGCCGCTCGTTCTCGGGAGCGCGCGCGCGCTTGTTCACGGTGGGGGTGGGCGTGGATGCGGACTACGCGCTGCTGGGTGAGCTGGCGCGCGCCGGGGGAGGGCAGAGCCTGCGCGTGGAGGAGAGCGAGGCCAGCATGGCGCGCGCCCTCGAGCTCGCCGCGGCGGTGAAGACCCCCACCATCACCGATCTCGAGCTGGATTTGGGGGCTGGCTTGGACGACGTCTTCGACAGCGCCAGCGGCAAGGTGTCTCGCGGGCAAGACGTGCTGGTGCTCGCGCGGACCCACCATGATTTGCCTGGGCAGCTCCGCGTCAAGGGGCGCCTCGGCGGCGAGCCCTTCGAGCGCAGCTACGAGGTGGAGCGAGATCGTGGGGTGCTCAGCCAGTACGTCCCGCGGCTCTGGGCGGCGGAGTACGTCCGGCGCCTCTTGGGGAGCTCCAGCGCTCCGGACGCCGAGCGGGGGCGGATCGTGGCGCTCGGCGTGGAGTATGGCCTGATGACGCCGTACACGAGCGTGCTCGCGCTCGAGAGCGAGGCGGCGTACTCGCGGATGGGGATCCAACGCCGACGCTCGCCCCTGCGCGGCGTGGAGCTCACGCGCCTCGATCCGACGCAGGAGCGCTCGCTCCTCGAGTCGCTGACGCCGGCCTCGCAGGTGGCCTTCGGGTGTAGCCGCGCGGAGCCAGCGCGCGAGGAGACGATGGCCGCCGCTCCCGCCGCGGTCGCGAAAGCCGAAGAGGGAGAGCGCCAGGACGACAAGCTCGAGAAGGCGCAAGAGGCGCCCGAAGCTCCGGCCAAAGACGGCGATCCCCTCGCGGGGCCCGCCCTGGAGCCTGCTCCCGCAGCGGCGAGCCCCGCGGGCCGTGGGGAAGGGTCGGGTGGGCTCGGCCTGATGGGCTTCGGCTCTGGAGGGGGAGGCAAGGTCAGCGGCGGAAACCTCGACGAGCTGCCAGCGCGGCGCCAAGGGGGCGTGGCTGGCCCCGTCGCGCGCCCCACGGCGGCCCCGCCTCCGCCGCCGCCGCCGAGGAGCGCGCGGGCGATCCTCGCTCGACTCGCAGCGCAACGGGCCGCGACGACCGACGCCGCGCTGAGCTTCCAGCTCGCCACCTGCAGCGACGCCTCCCAGCGCCCTCTGGCGCAGCGCATGCTGCTCTGGCAGAAGCGCTTGCGCACGGCGAGCTCACCGCAAGAGCTCATCGAGCGCTACCAGACCGCAGGGCGCGCCTGTGAGCTGCCGGACTGGCGCGCCGAGCGGAGCTTCTTGGAGCTCTTGCAGCGTCGCGTGACGGACGTGGGCGCGGTGAGCGTGGTGCTCGGGCACTTCGCTCCCAGGGTCGACGTGCAGCGCTTCATCGCACGGCTCATCTTGCGGCGCACGGTGGACGAGGCGCTCATCGCCGCCGTCAACCGCGCGCTGTTCGGAGACAGCATCAACTGGACCCTGGCGGACGTGGAGCTGACGGGGATCCAAGACCCGGACAAGCGGCTGGCGCGGCTGCGCGAGCTCGCAGCACAGTCGCCCGATGATCCGAACGGCGCCGTGCGGCTCGTCCGGCTCTATAGCCAGCTCGGCAAGAAGGAGGAGGCCGTGATGCTCGGGCGCAAGCTGCGCGACTCCGGGCTGCTCACGCCGCTCATCGCGCGGCAGGTCGGCGACGTGCTGGCTCGCAGCGGGGCCTCGGAGGAGGCCGTGCGCACCTACTCGGAGATCGTGGAGTTCGACCCAGAGAGCCTCCCCTCGCGTCAGCTGCTCGGAGACATCTACCTGGGGCACGGCTGGTACGGTCCGGCGTACACGCAGTACCTCACGCTCACCGAGCAGGCCCCCGCGGACGCCATCTCCCTGCTGCGGCTCGCCGCCGCCGCCGCCGGCAGCGGTCGCGTCGACGAGGCCCTGCGCCTCGAGCGGCGCGTCGCGAGCGCGCAGGGGACCCCCGGCCCCACCGATCCACGGCGCTGGGCTCGCTGGATGAGCGCGGCTCGGCTGGCGCGGCTGCTCGAGGAGCCCCCAAAGACCCCCGCCGGCCAACCCCCGGTGGACGCCGCCAAGCACGCCGAGGCGGTGCAGCGCAAGCTCAAGGAGCTACAGCTCTGGAACAGCCCCGGCACGCTGGCGCTGCTCACCTGGGAGGCGCTGGACGCGGAGCTGCAGCTCGTCACGCGCTCGGCCGACAAGAAAGAGGTCTCTCTGGGCGAGTCCTCCAGCGCCAGCGCCATCGGCTTGGTCGCTGCGTTGCTGTCGCCGTCGGACGTGGAGGGGACGAGCTACGGCGTCCGGTTGACGACCCCTCGGCGCGACGATCCGGTGCCGGTGACGCTGCATTTGCTGACGTGGGACGGGCAGCGCTTCAGCGTGAGGCTAGTGCGGGGGGTGCTCGCGGCGGGCGACACGGAGCTGTCGCTCTGAGGCGACGGGCGGGCAGCGCGCTGCCGCGGGGGCGTGGCTCCCGCGGCAGCGCTGCTGCTTCGGGCGAGCTCCAAGGGTAGACTCGCCGCATGGCTCATCCGACCACGGGAGCGAAGGGTCTCGTCCTTGGCCTGCTGCTGACGCGCGCCCTCCAGGCTGCTCCCACCCCCCCGGCGCCCGTGGCGCCCCCGCCTGCCTCCGCGCCCGCACCCACGGCGCCCCTACCGGCCGCGCCTCCGCCGCCCGCCGCGGCCCCCGCGCCCCCACCGCCCGCCGCGGCCTCCGCGCCCCCACCGCCCGCCGCGGCGTCCGCGCCGTCCGCGCCGCCACCGGCTGGGTCCGCGCCCGCCGTGGCCCCCGGGCGCGCTTCGTCCGCGCGCGTCAGCGTCCCGCCGGACTACGTGTACGTGAGGCTCGACAGCTCGCTGTCGAAGCTTCGCTTCGCGCTCTCGTTCGAGGAGGACGGCGAGGCGCTGCAGATCTGCGAGGGCTGGTGCGAGGGCTACGTCCCCAGGGGCGAGTACTGGCTCACCGCCGCGGCGACGGACGAGTCCGTCGGCGGCCAGCGCCGCTTCGACGTGACCTCCGACAGCGACGTCTTCATCACGCCGCGGACGCACGCGCGTCGCAACCTGGGCCTCGCGATGGGCATCGGTGGCCCCATCGTCGCCTTCGCCGGCATGATCACCTTCGTGGCCTCCGTCCTCAGCTCCTTCGACGAGGCGCCCCGAAAAAGCGGCCAGGTGGGCGCGATCCTCGGCGGGGGGATGTTCTTTGGGGGGATCGCCATCACCCCCATCGGCTGGGTGCTGTTCGCGCAGCGGAGCCCGGCGGTGGACGTCAATCCCCTGGTGCTCCGGTGAGGAGGCTGGCCCTGGGCCTCGGGGTGCTCACGGTGCTCGGCGCGGCGCCGAGCTGCCTGAGCGGAGCTGGCGGTGGCGCTCCCCCGTGCGATGCCCACGCCGTGCGCGCGGCCCCCACCTTCACGCGCAAGACGGCGGACGTGGGTCTCGGCGCAGTGCGGGGCAACCGCTTGATGGCAGCGGATCTGGACGGCGACGGGTATCCGGACCTCATCGTCCACCGGGTCGGCTCCAACCTGCGGGGCGGTGCGGCGCCAGGGGACCCCAGTCCCTACGCCGTGCTGATGAACCGCCCCGCCGACACGGGTGGACGCCGCTTCGTCGACGTCACCCGGGAGAGCGGCTACGGCACCCCTCGTGACGGCACCGGGGAGCTGCGGTCGGCACAATTCGCCGTCGCGGCCGACGTGGACGGCGACGGCGATCTGGATCTCTTCAGCGGCACCTACACGGATCCGCAGAAGGTGGCGGTGCCACCCAGCCCCGCCGATCTGGACCGCAGCGAGCTCCTGCTCAATGACGGGCAGGGCCACTTCACCCTCGCGCCGCCGCTCGAGCCTTGGTCCAGCGGTCGCGGTGAGGTCACCAGCGGGGCAAGCTTCGCGGATCTGAACGGCGACGGGCACGTCGATCTGTGGGTCACCGCGTGGTACGCCGCCTACGGCCGCTCCAGCCTCGGTGGGCAGTCCCGCGTGCTGCTCGGCGCGGGGGACGGCACGTTCACGGACATCACGGACGGCTCCGGGGTCACCACCGAGACGAGCGGCTACGAGGAGGGTGACAACCGGCGCCCCGCCTACGGCGCGACCGCCTGTGACGTCGATGGCGATGGCGACCAAGATCTGCTGCTGAGCGCCTACGGACGCCAATGGAACCAGCTCTTCCTCAACGACGGCTCCGCGCACTTCGAGGAGGTGGGGCGCGCCACGGGCTACGCCGGGGACGATGAGCTCGACTACTCGGGCAACCAGAATTTCCTCTGCGCTTGCCAGGCCGACCCCACCCTGGATCCGCTGTGTCCGCCCGCACCCCGGCCGCTCATCGACTGCACGAACAGCGGCTGGCCCTCCATGGACGCGCAGCCTTGGCGGAACAACGGCAACACCTTCACCACGGCCTGTGGCGACGTCACGGGGGACGGCGTGATGGATCTCTACAATGCGGAGATCGCCCACTGGTGGGCGGGCGCGTCGAGCGACCCGTCCAACGTGCTCGTGGGGGAGCTGAGCGCGGAGGGGCTCCGGTATCGGCGCGCGGACCGCGCCGCCGCTGGGCTGGCGCCGCCGCACGTCGGGGTGGACTGGAACGAGGGCGGCATCACGGCGGCGCTCGCGGATCTGGACGGCGACGGCCGCCTCGACATCGTGCTCGGCACCAGCGACTACCCCGATCAGTTCACCTGGGTCTTTCATCAGCGGAGCGACGGCCAATTCGAGGAGGTGGGGGAGGCCTGGGGCCTACATCACCCCTGCGGCAGCGGCCTCGTGGTGGCGGACTTCGACCGTGACGGCGACCTGGACGTCGTCGTCGGGTCCGGGACGGCACGGGACTGCTCGAAGCTCTGGGCCGAGCCCGAGGTCCACTACTACGAGAGCGACGCCGCGACGAAGGCGAACTTCATCACGGTGCTCCTCGAGGGAGGGCCGGGGAGCAACTCGGCCGCGGTCGGAGCGCGCCTGAGCCTGCGCACCGCCGACGGCACGCGTCAGGTCCGCGAGGTCCAGGGCGGGTACGGGCACTTTGGGCTGCAGTCGGACTTGGCGCAGACCTTTGGCGTGGGCGCCTGTGAGTCGGCGCAGCTCGAGGTGAGCTGGCCGGGCGGCGGCACCAGCCGGCACCGCGTCACCCCCCAGCAGCTCGAGGCGGTGAGGCCGTGAAGCCCGGCGACCACCCTGAGTTTTTTCGGTTCCCCGCGCCGGAGGGCCGCTCGCGCGAGAGCAGCATCCGGCTGGATGCGGAGGGGCGCTTCTGGCACGACGAGGAGCGGGTGGAGCACCCCGGCATGGCCAAGGCCTTCGGGACGTGGATCCGCCGCCACCCGGAGGACGGGCGCTTCATCCTCTCCAACGGCTACGACTGGACGTACTTCACGGTGGAGGACGTCCCGCTGTTCGTGCAGGGCGTCCGCGTCGCGGAAGGCGTCGTCTGGCTGACGCTCAGCGACGGGACCGTCGAGGCACTGGACCCAGGGACCCTGCACCACGGGCGGCGCAGCGACGCGCTCTACCTGTGGGTGCACGGAGGGGCGCTCGAGGCACGATTTCACCCGCAGGCGCAGCTCGCGCTGGCGCCGCTCCTCGTGGAGCTCGCTCCCGGGCAGCTCGCGCTCCGGCTGGGTGAGCGGCACTGGCGGCTGCCGGGGGCGTGACGCGGCGCGCGTTCAATCATCGTCGCGACTGTGCTAAAGAGGCCGGCCATGCGTGTGCTCGTGGCCGATGCCTTCTCCTCGGACAGCTTGGACGAGATCCGCTCTCTGGGGGTAGAGGTCGTTCATGAGCCGGAGCTGGCGGGCGAGGAGCTCAAGAGCGCCCTCGGCCGGGCCGGGGTGCTGGTCGTGCGTGGCACCAGGGTCAGCGCGGCGATGCTGGAGGCCGCGCCGGCGCTCAGCCTCATCGTGCGCGCCGGCGCGGACACCTCGAACATCGACGTGGCCGCGGCGAGTCGGCAAGGGATCTACGTCGCCAACTGCCCCGGCCGGAACGCCAGCGCGGTGGTGGAGCTGACCCTGACCCTCATGGGCTGCCTGGATCGCCGCGTCCCGGACGCCATCAACGGCCTGTGGAGCGGCCGCTGGGAGAAGGATGAGTACGCCCGCGCCAAGGGGCTCGCCGGGCGCCGGCTGGGGGTCGCGGGGGTGGGGCACATCGGCCGCGGGGTCGCCAAGGTCGCGCAGGCCTTGGGGATGCGGGTGCATGGCTATGGTCGTTCGCTGAGCACCAACCTCGCGCAGGAGCTGGACATCAAGCGCCACGACAGCCTGGTAGAGCTGGCGCGCTTCAGCGACATCTTCAGCGTGCATCTGGCGCTCTCGCCCCGCACCCACAACATCGTCGGCCGGCAGGTGCTCGAGGCCTTGCCCGACGGTGCCTTCGTCATCAACACCGCGCGCCATGAGCTCGTGGACTACGCCGCTTTGAATGAGCTCATCCCCGAGAAGGGGCTACGGGTGGCCGTGGATGTCGCCCCGGGCGAGCCCGTCGAGCGCACCGGGAGCTTCACGCATCCGCTGCTGACGGCCTTGGCCCAGCGAGGCGCGCCGGAGGTGCTCGCGCCGAGCGGCGCGGGGTCTGGCGGGTCGGAGCAGGAGGGCCTGGTGTACGCCACGCCGCACATCGGCGCCTCCACGGACAGCGCCCAAGCGGAGATCTGCGCGGAGACGGTGCGGATCGTCCGAGCGTTCATCACGGAGGGGGAGGTCCCCAACGTCCTCAACGTGGCCGCGGCCTCGCGCGCCCGCTACCAGCTCGTCGTCCGCCACCTCGACAAGGTGGGCGCCATGGCCAACGTCCTCGCGGTCCTCAAGCGCCACGGCATCAACATCCAAGAGCTGGACAACACGGTGTTCGAGGGGGGGCGCGCCGGCTGCGTGAAGATCCGCGTCGACCAGCGCCCCAGCGAGGGCTGCCTGCGGGAGATCATGGCCTTCTCGGACGAGGTCCTCCACGTCCACCTCATCCAGCTCCCGAACCTGGCCTGAGCGCCCGCCAGACCGGCCCACAGGCCGGTGATGGGTCTGGTGCTCTCAAGTGCCGGGATTGTTGGAAGATCGGCCCTCGCCGGGGCGCTTGCGCGAGCGCCGGTGCGCGACTAAGCTGCGCCTCCACAATCGGGCGGATCCCGGCGGACCCCCATTTCGGGTCCGTTTTTTTTTGCTCATCACCTCCATGGCCATCGCCTACGAAAAGCTCCAAGGACTCGACCGCGAGAAGCTCCTCGCGGCGGTGGAGCCGGTGTTGGTCGCACACCACGTGGAGGGCGTCGAGCTGATCTGGGGGACGGACTCGGACGGCTGGCTGCTGCAGCTCACGGTGGAGCGACCTGGCGCTCGCCTCCCGGGCGCCGGGGTCACGATCGATCTGTGCACGGACCTCTCGAGAGATCTCTCCACGGCCTTGGACGCCGCGGACGTCATCCCGCAGCGCTATCGCTTGGAGGTCGGATCTCCCGGGGTCGAGCGGCAGCTCTATGGCGCGGCGGACTACCAGCGCTTCGCCGGGCAGCTCGTCAAGCTCAAGCTCCGAGCTCCGCTCGCCGGGCAGCGCGTGCTCCGCGGCACGCTGCACGGCCTGGACGAGGCCGGGGGCGTGTCCCTCGACACCCAGCACGGGCTGCTGTCGGTGCCGCTCGAAGAGATTTCCGTAGGGCGCTTGGTCTTCGAATTCGGAGCCAGCACGCGAGACAAAGGCCGACCGAAGGGCGCGCGCCCTTCGCCAAGAGGTAGCGGGAAGAGCCCCCGCAGACCGCAGGGAGAGAGCAAGTAATGGCAGGGCAAGCAGCGGGGATCGACGTAGATCTCGGTCCCGTGATCGAGCAAGTCGCTCAAGAGAAGGGCATCGACAAGCAGATCCTGATCGAGACGATGGAGGCCGCTATCCTCCGCGCCGCGCAGACTGCCTTCGGTCCCACGCGAGAACTCGAGGCACGCTTCAACACCGAGACCGGCCGCATCGATCTGTTTCAGTACATGACGGTCGTGGAGGAGGTGGAGGACAAGGAGCGGCAGATCACCCTCGACATCGCCAAGAAGCACGGGCTCGACGCGGAGGTGGGTGAGGAGCTCGGGTTCCAGGTGTTTTGGCACCCGCGCGACGCGGAGCACGCCAAGCGTCAGGACAAGGAGTTCGGAGACGTCCTCGACATGAAGCAGGCGCGCAGCACCTTCGGGCGCATCGCCGCGCAGACCGCCAAGCAGGTGCTCTTGCAGCGCGTGCGGGACGCGGAGCGGGACCTCATCTACAACGAGTACAAGGACCGCAAAGGGCAGCTCATCCGGGGCATCGTGCGCCGCTTCGAGAAGGGCCACACGCTCGTGGTGGATCTCGGTAAGACCGAGGGTGTGCTGCCGTCGCGAGAGCAGACGCCGCGCGAGACGTATCGCCCCGGGGACCGCATCGTCGCCTACGTGAAGGATTTGGACCGTGAGTCTCGCGGCCCCATGATCATCCTGAGCCGGAGCGATCCACGGCTGGTGGACAAGCTCTTCGAGAGCGAGGTGCCAGAGATCTACGAGGGCATCGTCAAGATCATGAACGTGGCGCGCGAGCCGGGCTCCCGCAGCAAGATCGCGGTGGCCACGCGGGACTCGGACGTGGATCCGGTCGGCGCCTGCGTGGGCATCAAGGGCTCACGCGTACAGGCCGTCGTGCAAGAGCTGCGCGGCGAGAAGATCGACATCGTCCCCTTCGACAACGACCCCGCGCGTTACATCATCAACGCGATCCAGCCGGCGGAGGTCAACAAGGTCATCATGGATGAGGCCGATCACCGGATGGAGCTGGTGGTCCCGGACGAGAAGCTCAGCCTCGCCATCGGGCGCAAGGGGCAGAACGTGCGGCTCGCCTCGCAGCTGACGGGCTGGAAGCTCGACATCATCAGCGAGAGCAAATTCCGGCAGATCGAGGACGAGAGCCTCCAGGCCCTGCGTGAGATCGAGGACGTGGGTGAAGAGCTCGCGCGTGGGATGTACCGCTTGGGCTTCCGCGCCCTCGAGGAGGTCGCTGAGGCGTCCGTCGAGGAGCTGGCCAGCATCGGTGGCATCGGCTCGCCGGAGGCAGCGGAGAGCCTGAAGCAGCGCGCGGACGCCGCCATGGAGCGGCTGCGGCAGGCGCGGATCGAAGAGGCCTCGGCGCGGCTCGAGCCGCTCACGGACAAGGACAAGCTGCGCTTCGTGCAGGGCGTTGGGCTGCGGACGGTGCAGCTCCTGGAGGAGGCCGGCTATCGCACGGTGGAAGATCTGGCCCGGGAAGATCCAGACCGGCTCGCCATCAAGACGGGGCTCGGCATCAAGAAGGCGCGTCAGGTGCAGGCGGGCGCCGCGCACTTCCTCAGCGCGGAGGCGCAGGAAATCGAGCGGGCCCGCGCCGCGTACGCCGCGGCCAACCCAGCCCCTGCCGCGGAGTCCACCTCGCTCAGCGAGTGAGCCGAGCTGCGCTCATGACACCCTCGAACAGCTCCTCCAGCGCGGCTCTCCCCGCCCCCCGCGCAGCGCGACGCGACGCCGCGCTGCGCGTCGGGGCTGGCCCGCGACCGCGGAGCTGCGCGGGCTGCCGTGAGGAGGCCCCCCGCGCGCAGCTCCTACGCCTGGTGCTCGGACCCGAGGGCGCGCTCTTGCCGGATCTGGCGGGCGGTGGGTTTGGGCGTGGCGTCTGGGTCCACCCCTCACCGCGCTGCCTCGCCTTGGCGGCGCCCCGCGGCGCCGCCAAGAGCTTGCGCGCGGAGGTGGTGACGCGACCGGAGCAGCTCACGGAGGCGATCCGGAGCGCAGCGTCGCGGCGGGTCGCTGGCTTGCTGGCGTCGGCCCGGCGGTCGCGGAGCTTGGCCGTGGGCAGCAGCGCGGTGGCGGAGGCGCTCGCCCAGGAGCGCGTCGCCGTCCTCGTCGTGGGCACGGACGCCCGCGCCGCGGCGGAGGCGCCCACCATCGAGCGCGCCGTCGCGGCGGGGCTCGCCCTGTCTTGGGGGAGCGTGGAGAGCTTGGGGCACCTCTGCGGCCGCCCCGCCGTCGCCGTGCTGGCCGTGACGGACGAAAAGATCGCAGCGGCGCTACGGGGCGCCGTCGGTCTGGCAAATCTTCAAGGTTACGAGGCACGTGCTGCCGTGGTCGAGCCCCACGCAGGTACGGCGCTCCGTGAGGTCGCCTCTCTGGAGGATGGATGAGCAAGCTGCGTGTTTATGAAGTGGCCAAGGAGCTTGGCATGGACAACAAGGCGCTCGTCGCCTTGTTCCAGTCGATCGGCGTCGCAGACGTGAAAAATCACATGAGCGTCGTCTCGTCGGAGCACATCGACCGGGTCAAGCGCCAGCTGGACAAGGGGGGAGCCCAGAAGCCCGTGGAGCAGCAGCTCAGGGCGGGTGTCGTCAAGCGCCGTGGCGCGCCCAGCGCGCCGAAGCCGGAGGCGTCGAGCCCCCGCGCTGCGGTCGAGCCGCCGCCCCCGCCCGTCACGCCTGCGGCGCCTCCGCCGGAGCCGGTGCGGTCGAGCCCGAAGGCGGCGGAGCCGCCGGCGGTCGTGGAGGCCGCCCCGGAGGCGGTGCGGTCGAGCCCGAAGGCGGCGGAGCCGCCGCTGGCCCTGGAGGCTGCCCCGGAGCCCGTGCGGTCGAGCCCGAAGGCGGCGGAGCCGCCGGCGGTCGTGGAGGTCGCCCCGGAGCCGGCGCGGTCGAGCCCGAAGGCGGCGGAGCCGCCGCCGGTGGTGGAGTCGCCGCCCGCCGCCTCGCCGGTCGTCCCAGTGGCGGCGCCGCTGCCGGAGCCCGTCATCGTGGAGTCGCCGGCCGCCGCCGCACCGGCCGCGCCACCGGCGCGGCCCAGCTCCGCGCCCAAGACGGGCATCGACGTGTGGGAGGGCCGCCCTGGCGTGCCCATGCCGCAGGTGCAGCGAGGCCCCGTACCCCGCCGCGTGCAGTTCGACGCCAAGGGCCCGGGGGCCATGGGCAGCGGCCCTGGCGGCGTTCGTCGCGCCATGGGGCCGGGCAATCGGATGGGGCCCAACCGAGGAGGCGTGGGCGGCGCTCGTGGGCGCGGCGTGGGGGCGGGGCCCGCCAAGAGCAAGAGCCACTTCCCGGGGACGCAAGAGCGCTCGGCTCAGAAGAAGATCGTCAAAATCGAAGACACCATCGGTCTCCAGCAGCTCGCTGCACGGATGGGTGTCAAGGCTACCGAGCTGCTCATGAAGCTCATGCGCCTCGGCATGACGGGCGTCAACATCAACAGCACCTTGGACAGCGACACCAGCAAGATCGTCGCCAGCGAATTCGGCTGGGAGGTCGAGGACGTCGCGGTCAGCGAAGAAGAGCAGCTGCTGGCGGCGCAAGGGCTCGAGGCGGGGGTAGAGGACGAAGAGCGCGAGCTGCGGCCGCCGGTCGTCACCGTCATGGGTCACGTGGACCACGGCAAGACCAGCCTGCTCGACCGCATCCGCAAGGCCAACGTCGCGCAGGGCGAGGCGGGCGGCATCACCCAGCACATCGGCGCGTACTCGGTGGAGACCGCCAAGGGGCGGGTCACCTTCCTCGACACGCCTGGCCACGAGGCCTTCACGGCCATGCGGATGCGCGGCGCCCAGACCACGGACGTCGTCATCTTGGTGGTGGCCGCGGACGACGGCGTCATGCCGCAGACGCGAGAGGCCGTCGCGCACGCCAAGGCGGCGAAGGTACCCATCGTGGTCGCCATCAACAAGTGCGACAAACCCGACGCCCAACCGGATCGGGTTCGGCGGGAGCTCAGCGAGGTCGGCCTGGTGCCGGAGAGCTGGGGCGGTGACGCGCAGTTTGCGGAGGTGAGCGCGCTCACCGGCGCGGGGGTGGACGAGCTGCTGGAGCTGGTCGCGCTCCAGAGCGAGGTGCTCGAGCTGAAGGCCAACCCGAACAAGCCGGCCACCGCCGTGGTGGTGGAGGCCGAGCTCGACCGCGGCAAGGGTCCCGTCGCTACCGTCTTGGTGCAAGACGGCACGCTCAACCGCGGTGACATCCTGCTGGTCGGCCCCGCCTACGGCAAGGTGCGCGCCATGCTCGACGACCGTGGCCGCAACGTCGCGTCTGCAAAGCCCAGCACCCCGGTGAGCATCATCGGCTTGTCGGACGTGCCCAGCGCTGGGGACATCGTGCTGGTGGTCAAAGACCTGAAGAAGGCGCAAGAGCTGGCCGAGAGCCGCAAGGTCAAGGAGCGTCACAGCCTGATGCCCTCCAAGGGCCCGCGCATGACCATCGAAGAGCTGCAGGCGGCCATGGCCACCAGCGAGCAGGTGGAGCTGAAGCTCATCATCAAGGCGGACGTGCAGGGCTCGGTCGAGGCCGTCAGTGAGGCGCTCACACGCCTGTCCACCGCGAAGGTCAAGGTCAGCGTGGTGCAGGCGGGGGTCGGCGCCATCACGGAGGGAGACGTCAACCTCGCCGTGGCGGCGGGGGCCATCATCATCGGCTTCAACGTGCGCCCGGCGGGCAAGGCGGCCCAGCTCGCCCAGCAAGAGCGCGTGGAGATCCGTCAGTACTCCATCATCTACAACGTGGTGGATGAGGTGAAGGCGGCCATGGAGGGCAAGCTTGCCCCCACCTTCGTGGAGAAGAAGCTCGGCAGGGCCGAGGTGCGCGCGGTCTTCAAGCTCAGCAAGGCAGGGCCCGTGGCGGGCTGCATGATCATCGAGGGGCTCGTCAAGCGGAACGCCAGCGTCCGTGTCCTGCGGGCCGGTGAGGTCGTCCACGAGGGGAAGATCTCCAGCCTGAAGCGCTTCAAGGAGGACGTGAAAGAGGTCAAGGAGGGCTTCGACTGCGGCATCGCGCTCGACGCGTACTCGGACTACGCCGAGGGCGACGTCTTCGAGGCCTTCGAGCTGGAGCAGGTCAAGCAGACGCTCTGAGCGTCGCGCTTACCGCAGCGTGGGCATGCTCCATGGCAGCTGACGGCCGACGTCCCCGCCGCGTCGCGGACGCGGTCCGCTCGTATCTAGCGGGGCAAGTCCAGTCCAAGCTGGGGGATCCGGTGCTGGCGCTCAGCGTGCTGACCAGCGTGGAGGTGTCGGGAGACCTCGGCCTCGCCAAGGTGGGGGTGCGGCACCTGGCGATGGAGAGCGACCCGCTGGCGCGCGCGGCGCTCGTCAAGCGCTTCGAGCAGGTCTCGCCTCGGCTCCGGCGCGGCCTCGGCGCGCACCTGGGCCTGCGCCGGGTGCCGGAGCTGCGCTTCTTCTATGACACGGGCCACGACGCCGCGGAGCGCGTGGAGCAGCTCCTGCGCGAGATCGCCAGCGAGCCACGCGGCAGCACGGAGTGAGCGCGCGGCCCGGCGGGCCGTGGTGGTGCCACGAAGCTCCTCGGCCCCGTAATGGACGAGAGGCCCGCTCGCGCGTGGCGAGGGGCCTCTCGTCGGCCAACAACGTGGCTAGGGTGGGGTGTTACTTCTGGACGATGAGGGCCACGCGCCGGTTCTTGGCGCGGTTGGCCTCGCTCGTGTTGGGAGCGAGCGGCTTGTCCTGCCCGTAGCCCTTCGCGTCCAGCCGGTCTGCCGCGATGCCGGCCCCGACCAGGGCCGCGCGGACGGCCTCCGCGCGCTCTTGGCTGAGGCGCTGGTTGAAGGCCGCGGTGCCGGTGTTGTCCGTGTGCCCCTGGATCTCCAAGCGCATCTCCGGCTTGCTCCGGAGCACCTCCGCCAGCTCTTCGATGATGGCCTGCGAGTCCGGCAGGATGACCGCCGAGCCGGTCTGGAAATGGACCTGCTGCTTGAGCTTCAGCTCATTGGCCGTGACGACCACGTTGGCCACCTTCGGGCGCTTGTTGAGCCCGATGGTAGCGCGCGCGTCTTCCCGGGGGCGGATGTCGTACTCGTTCACGCTGGTGAAGTAGCCCTCGAGCTCCACCGTGACCTTCGCGGTGCCAGGGACCACGTTCTCGAAGCGGAAGCTCCCCGCGGCGTCGGACTCCAGGCTGAGCTGGCGCCCCAGTTTGTCCGTGATGGTCACCTTCGCGCCAGCGATGGGCGCGCCGCTCGCGGAGTCCACGAGCTGACCCACGACGTTGCCGACCTTCGGCAGCGCCTCGAGCTCGCACTGCACGTTGACCATGGTGATCCCGCCCTGGGAGGGCACGTCCGCCGGCTGCGCGGGCGCGCTGGGCGCTCCGGGGGCCGCCTGGGGCGCGCCGCTACCCGCTGGCGCGGCCTCGCTGACCGTGGCCGAGCACTCTCCGGGGCGGTAGCCGTCCGCGGTGATGGAGAAGGTGTAGCTGCCCGGATCCAGGTTGCCCGTCGTGAACTTCCCGGCTTCGTCCGCCACCATGCCGGTGAGCGTACGGCCCGCGTAGCGTACGATGGCGTTGGGGACGGCCGCGCCCGTGCCCTTCTCCGTCACGGTGCCGCTGATGAAGCGCTCCGGCGGGGCGACGGGCTGGGGCGTGGGCTTCTCCACCTCGACCCGCTCCACCACGGTCTGCGGCCTCTGAGTGTCGAAGGCGTAACTGGCGCCGAGGTAGAGCGTCCAGGGCGTCTGCGGGGAGACCTCCTCGATGAAGCTGGAGGTCGCCCCTGTGCCGATGTCGAAGGCGGCCAGCAGCCCCAGCCCGTCGAAGAAGGGGGTGGCGCGCACGCCCAGGGTGACGCGCGAGGGCGTCGTGCTGAAGCCTGCGTCGTCGCCGAGGCAGCCGTCCCCGCTGTAGGTGCGGGACTTGTAGCAGGTGTAGTCCTGGCGGTTGACCGGGACGTCGATGGTCCACTCCACGAAGGGCCGCGCCACCTCGAACACCCCCTCCACGCCGACGCCGGCCGTGAAGGCGTCCACGCGGTTGACGTTCATCCCGAGCCGCTCCGTCCGTGTGACGCGCATTCCTCGCGACTTCTCGGTGGGGAGGACGACCTGCCCGGAGTTGTCGAGGTCGTAGCCGAGGTTGAGGTGCAGACGCAGCGGGAGCCGAGCGCTCGGATCTTGACGATGCGTGAAATCTGCCGTGCCCAGCAGGCGGAAGGAGCCGCTCGTCCCATCGCCGTTCAAGCCGATGTCGCCTGCGCCGTTGAGCAACCACAGCTCCGCGGAGCCACCGAAGGCGAAGATGGAGTCCGGGCGGGCCGGGGTGAAGGCCTTGACGCCGATGTTGGTGTCCCCGAGCACCTGCAGCAGGCCGGGGCGGTTCTGATCGCTGCTGGTGGCGGTGGAGTGTAGCCCGGCGTAGGCCTCCAAGAACGGCGCCACCGTCACGGAGAGGGTGAGCCCCGCGCCGATGCGGCTGATGTCGTCCTCCGCGGCCTTGCCGCCGCTCGGGTTGGGGCAGGGGGTGTCGGAGTTGCAGAGGAAGCCCGTGCCCGCGTAGCCGCTCCCGATGAAGCTCAGCCGGAAGGTGCCGGGGGCGCCGCTGAGGGCGCTGCGGGTGTGCAGCAGACCGACCGCGCCGCTGAGCGAGTTGTGCTCACGCAGTGAGAGGCGGCGCCACTCGAGCTCTTCGGTGGGGGTCCGCTCCGCGGCCGGGGTGGCGTCCACGTCCGCGCTGCCGGACGCGCTCGCGCCGTCCGTGCCGAGGGAGAAGCCACCGGACGCGCTGGCGGCGGCCGGCTCGGCGGGGGTGGGAGCGGGGGCTTCAGCGGGCGCTGCGCTGGGGGCCTCCGCGGGGGGGGCGGACTGAGCAAAGGCGCTCACGGAGGCGGAGAGCGTGGCGATGAGCGAGCTGGCGAAAGAGACGAGGCGTACGGTTCTCATGGTTCCCCTTTGGCGTGTGCCAATCGGCGGCGAAAACGGATGCACGGGGCTTCTAACACGGGCCTCCCGGTCATAGAAACGAACTCTGTCGAGAGCGGTCGCTTGCCCGCTCGAGGAGAACCGTAGGGCTCCACAAGTGGCGCCTCCATGTAGCCGGTGGCCACGTTCCCGGGGGCGCCGCCGCGCGCGCCACCTCGAGGGCTGCAATCGGCGGCGTTCCGGCTAGACTGCGTCGCCGTGGCCGACGCGCTGATCGAGGTCCAGGACTTACGGAAGGAGTTCCGTCAGGGCTTCTGGATGCGCCGCGTCGAGGCGCTGAAGCGCGTCAGCTTCAGCGTGGAACGTGGTGACATCTTTGGATTTCTTGGCCCGAACGGGGCCGGCAAGACCACCACGCTCAAGATCTTGGCGGGGCTCATCCGGCCCAGCAGCGGACAGGCCAAGCTGTTCGGGCAGCCCGTTCCGAACGCCAAGATGCGCGGCAAGCTCGGCTTTTTGCCCGAGAGCCCCTACGTGTACCCCTACCTCACCCCGTGGGAGTTCGTCACCTTGTGCGGCAGGCTCTCCGGCTTGCGCGGGGGCGCGCTGCGGGACCGCAGCCGCGCAGTGCTGGAACAGACGGGGATCTACTACGCGGCGGACCGCCCCGTGCGCAGGCTGTCCAAGGGTATGTTGCAGCGCACCGGGCTCGCGGCCGCGCTCGTGGGAGACCCAGAGCTGCTCATGCTGGACGAGCCGATGAGCGGGCTCGATCCGGTAGGCCGCAAGGAGGTGCGCGACCTCATCCTGAGTGAGCGAGCGAGCGGCCGCACCATCCTCTTTTGTACGCACATCTTGGGAGACGTGGAGCTGCTCTGCGACCGGGTCACCATCCTGAGCCGGGGGGAGGTGGTCGTCAGCGGGGTGCTCCGGGAGCTGCTCAAGGGCGAGGTGCAGCGCACGGACATCAGCTTGTTGGGCGCGCCGGAGCCGCTGCTCCAGCAGCTCGCGGCGGCGGGTCACGGCGTGCGGCGTAGCGCGGCGCGGACCGTGGTGGAGGTGGAGGGGCAGGCACACGTGGCGCAGGTGTTGAAGCAGGCGCTCGAGGCCGGGGTCGAGGTGCGTGAGGTCGTCAGCCGTCAAGAGACGCTGGAGGCTCTGTTCGTGAGGGAGGCCATCGAGGCGCCCAAGCGGCGAGAGGCTGAGGCGCTCAGCGGCGCTGGCGTCGCGCCAACACCGCCTTGACGTTCGCGAGGTCCTTCGCGCTCAGCTCGCGCGTGACGATGAGCAGCGTCAGGTACAGGGCGGCCACCACGCCCGAGTACGCGAGGGTGAGCAGCTTGCCCGAGCCCGGGAGCCAGCGCGCGAGCAGGACGGCCACCGCGAGGCTGCTCAGCACGCGCACGAGCGAGAGCGGCGCCACCACGGCGCCCGCCGTGCGCCACACGAAATAGGCGGCCAGCGCGGTGGCGAGTCCCAGGCCCACGCAGGTGGCGATGGCCGTGCGCAGGAGCAGCTCCGGCCCGAAGGGCGTGCCGCGCACCAAGGTGAAGCAGAGCGCGCTCACGAGCAGCGCGGCGGCGCCGGTGACGAGGGTGCTGACGCGCTCACGCCCGAGCGAGTTGAGGACGGTGATGAAGATCCCGAACACGGCGAAGGCGCCGAAGCCCAGGGTGAGCAGCGTCATGCTGCGCGCACCGAGCGCCGCCGCCTCGGCGCCGAACACGAGGTTGAGCAGGCCGGAGGCGAGCCCGGAGGTGACGCTGACGAGCAAGCCCATCAGCACCAAGGCCAAGCGGACTCCGGTCCGCACGTAGCTGGCCACCGCCTGGCGATCTCCGTCGCGGTGCGCCGTGGCCAGCATGGGGAAGAGGATGAAGGTGATGGCGATGAGCAGCTGGTACGGCAAGAACGAGAAGAGCTGCGTCGCGCGGTACGCCCCCACGAGCGGATCCGCGGCGTGCGCGCCGAGCCCCGCGCCGAGCGCCGCCTCTCCAGCGAACTTGCGCAACAAAGCGAGGTCCGCCTGGAGCAGCAGGTTGAGCAGCACCTGGCTGGCCACCAGCGGCACGAGCAGCCCGAAGTACTTCACTGCGCCGCGCGTGCTGGGGCCAGCCTTGCCCGTGCCCACGAGCGTCAGCGCCACCAGGAAGACCAGCGCCGTGGCGAGCGTGAAGCCGCCACTGGCGCCCTCCACGCCGAGCCCGTGCGCGCGCAGCGCCCACCACCCGCCGACCACGAGCGCCGCCGTGCGCAGCGTGGCGGCCAAGATATCGAGCGCCGCTTGATGGACGAAGCGCTGCAGCCCGTTGAGCGCGCCCACCAGCGGCGCGTACACGCCGTAAAAGAACATCACGCCGGAGAGGAGCCTGAGCCCGCCCGTCAGGTGTGGGGCGCCGAGCCAGCTCGCGATGCGCGGCGTGGCCAAGAAGAAGCCGGCGCCCAGCACCACCGCCACGAGCAGGTGCACCGTGAGCGCGCTGCGCAGCGCGGCGGGGCGCTCGCTGTCCCGCGCCTCCGCGACCGTGCGGCTGACGCCCTGGATGGAGCCCGTGATGACGGGGTTGTAGGCGATGCTCGCGGTGGACAGCACGCTCGAGAGGGCGCCGTAGCCGGCGAGCCCCAGCACCCGGGGCAAGATGATCTGCTGCACCAGCCCCAGCGCGATGAAGTACAGCTTGGCCACGCTGATGGCGAGCCCGCCGCGCCCGGCAGCGCGCGCCAGCTGAGCCCCGTCCGCAGCGGCGCCCGCGCCACCACCCGTGGCGGAAGGGGAGTGCTCGCCTGCGAGCGGGGAGGGGGGCGGAGGCGAAGCGCTGGGGTCCGACAGGCCGCCCCGGCCTAGACCGGTCCCCCTCGGCAGGTCAACGCCTCGACCGTCACCTCCGTCAGTTTTGCTTGACCTTGGCCCGCGCCAAGATAGGCTCCAGCGCCCATTCCGGAATAGCTCAGTCGGTAGAGCAGGCGACTGTTAATCGCCGGGTCGTAGGTTCGAGTCCTACTTCCGGAGCCATTCAAGCGGGGTCGCGGAAACGCGACCCCGCACTTTTTAACAGCGGCCTCGGAGAGCGATCTCCGGGGCCGTTGCCTTTTCTCCCCTGATTCCCCGAGGGTTTGCGCGTTCGCGAGCGTCGCGTGCGCAGGGACAGCGTTCGCGCGGAGAGCGTCGCGTGCGTGAAGACGAGCGCGTCGAGGGCTCTCGGGACGGCGTTCGCGCTCTCATCTCGGTCCCGTGGGGAGAGAGAAGCCGAGACGCGGTTAACAGCCGCCCCTCCGTTTCCGGGACCGTGACCCGGCGATCAACT
>CAUJEM010000066.1 GCA_963169915.1 Myxococcota bacterium | reverse complement strand
CGCTGGTGCGGCCGGCGCGGCCGGCACGGCGGATGCCGGCGCCGACGCCAGCCCTTGAGCCGAGCCTCCTCTCCGATGGGCACCAGGGCCCACCGCGCCAGCGCCACTTGACCACGCGGAGGTAGGGCGGCAGCGATCGCTTCGGCGTGGCGCTGGCCGACGTGGACGTCGCCGGCGGCTCCGCAGGCGCTGCCGCGGTGGCGCTGGGCGTGGGTGGGGCGACTGGCCGACGACGCTTGGGCTTGGGCGCCGCGGCCTCGGCGCTGGGCTGGACGGCCGCGGCCTTCTTCTTGGGCTGCGGTCGAGCCGACGGCTCCCCGTCCGGACGGGCGACCGCCGCCGACTTGGCGGTGGCCTTTCGACGCGCCGGCCGCTTCGGCTCATCCCCGGGAGCTGCCGGAGCCTGACGCCGCTTGGGCTTCTTGGCTGCTGGTGGAGCCGCGGGCTGCGGCGGCGGCGCCGCTTCCGCGGGCGCGTCCGCGGGGACGACTCGGAGCTTCGCCCGAGCGTCGAGCACGCGCGCTTGCTCGGCGGCCACGCGCGCTTGGTGCTCCCGATGCGCGGCGATCTCCGGCGGCACGAAGTCCGGCCACACCATGCCGCGGTGGTTGTCGCCCATGAGCGCGAAGATGCTCGCCCACGGGACATGGCAGAAAAACGGGCTGCGGTTGAAGCTGAGCGTCCCGGAGATGCCCTCGTCGTCCACCGTGAGGTCCCGAATGGGCACCGCCATGTTGAAGCCGACCTGAAGCACGAGCTGCGGCTGCTTCTTGAACCACTCTGGCACCATCACCCCCGGGAGGCGTGGGTCGAGGTGGATGAAGAGGCTCGTGCGCCTCAGCAGCTCGAGCGCGACGTCCTTCTTCGGCGGCAGGCGGTGACTGGTCATCCTGAGGTCGGTGAATACAGCCCCACGCTCGTGAACGCCAGCGCTCTAGGGCTTGCGCGGTGGGAGCCACGCCTCCCGAGAGCTGAGCGCGCTGCCCACCTCCACCCGCTCCTTGCCCCCGTTGTCACAGATGACCTTCACCTTCGGGAGGTCTCCTTCCACCACCACCGCGTCCACGCGCGCCAGCTCGGGCGTGAGCTCATCGACGCAGAAGGCCATCACCTTCAGCCCCTTGGGGAGCTTGCCCACCCGCAGCGAGGAGAGCTCCACCGTCTCCTCGATGCCGTCGCTCATGCGCTTGACCGCGGCTCGTCCGCCCTCCACCCGCGTCACCGTCCCTAGATGATAGTCCTTGGCCGGCGGACGCAGTGGACCCCACACCCGCGTGCCCACGAGCTGCTCCAGCGGCGGGAGCCACAGCTCGGTGTCCACGCTGCGCAGGTTCTCAGTGGGCACCCAGCCCGTCGCTCGCTCGAAGCTCTCCTTCGCGCTCAGCTTGCCCAGCGGCTCCAAGCTGACGAGCGCGTGGCTCTTGCCGCGCGCCAGCACCCAGACCTTGCCCGCGTGCGCGACCTCGGCCACGGCCGAGCCGCCCGGACGACTGGGCGGAGCGACGGGGATCTTGCCCCACGCGTACTGGGCGCTCGGCGTCTGCAGCTTGCAGCCGAGCTTCTCGCACTCCACGGCGATGGCCAGCGTCGCCCGGAGCGCCGCCAGATCGGCCGGCACCTGGGGCCAGTGAGCGAGCTCCACCTGCCGCGCGATGCTCTCTGCTGCCGTGCCAGGGTCCTTCCCGCCGATGGCTGCGAGCGTGAAGCTCAGCAAGTGCTGGTGGATGGCGTCCTGCACGATGGCCACGGCGGCCTCGTGCTCCTTGTCGTTGAGCGTGTTGGCGGCCTTCAACGCCTCCAAGCGCGCCAGGGCCGCTGCCCACTCCCTGCGCTTGAAGAGCGGCTCCAGCTCCGTGAGGTGTCGCCGCACGATGTGCTTCTGGAGTAGTAAATCGAGCTGCCGGTACGAGTCCGGCGAGAGCGCGGCGATGACCTCCTCGTTCTCCAGCACCGCGCGGGCCTCCTCTTGCGCCCCGCCGGTCAGCTCCTCCTGCATCCGCTGGCCGAGGCAGCGCTCGAGCGCTTCGCCCGTGGCCGCTCGCGCGGCCTTGCGGTAGCGCTCCCGTGGCCGCCCCGTGGTGAGGGTGCTCGCCACCTCCTTCACCGCGCTGGCGCAGCGCCCGTCCGCCACCATGCCCGACACCTTGCTCCCCAGCGCCGCAGCGCGCGCGTCGTCCACCGCGTCCAGCACGGCGCGTGCCCGCTCCGTGACGTCCAAGCCCCCGAGCTGGCGCGCCTCGTCCGCGCGGCCCTCCGCCAGGGCCTGATCTTGGCGCTGTAGCGCCTGCTCCGCCTCCACGACGAGCAGCCGAGCGAGCTGCTCTTTCGCCTCGGCGGTCGCCGGCGCGTCCGGGAACCGCTCGATGATCTGACGGTAGCGCGCGGCCTCGCCCGTCTGCTTGGCACGCTCGAGCAGCCGCGCAGCCTTGGCGTCGTCCGAGGAGCCCACGATGGGCGCCTTGGCGCTACCCTCCGGCGCACCACCACAGGCCCAGGACAGGGCCGCCAGCGAGAGGAGGCTTGCCACGGCGACGCCTCGGTGCAACCTGTGCATGAGCCCTCTGGTATCCGCGCTGCTCGCGAGGATCAAGCGGGCACCACCTCATCGCCGTGTCGAAGTCACCGCCCCTCGCCTCCCTCCCTCCGGGTTCGGACCTCGTCGCCGCGTGGGCGCGCCGCCAGGGCCTCACCCACCACCACTATCCGCGGGACGAGTGGTTCCGCGCCTGGGAGCCGCACGACACCTTGCTCAGCCCGGAGCACTACTTCAACGCCGTGAGCTGGGTGCTCCCAGGGGCCAGCGCCACGGTCGTCGAGCCCTGGTACTCGGCGTCCGGCTGCGAGCCCCTCGAGCGCACGCTGCTCTTGTACCTCAGCCACCCAGGCCTCACCCGGCGAGCGGCGGCGCGCGGCGGGGAGCACTTCAACACCCGCACCACCTTCCTGCTCAGCGCCCCCCCTCCCCGGGTCAGGCTCGGGGATCCTCCGTGGGACGAGGCCATGGCGAGCTTCGCCGCCTCGAGCTCGGAGGCCGTCGCCGCGCTGCCGCCGCGGCTCCGCCGGCTGCTGGCGAGCTGGCGCTTCGCGGGACACCTGGAGCTGCGCCCCGGCGGCCTCATCCTCCACGTCGCCGATCGCCCACCCAGCGTGGCGGGTTACCAGCGCTTCGTCGAAGAGGCGCCACACCTGCTGCAGACGCTCGGGGGCCCGGCCTGAGCTTGGCTCGCTGCCGCCCGGCGTCGGCGCTAGGCTGCGCTGGTGTCGGCGAAGATCTTGGTGGTGGAGGACGAGCGCGCCATCGCGGAGTCCGTGGTCTATGCGCTCAGCAAGGACGGCTACCTCGCGGCGTCCGTGGCGACGGCGGCCGGCGCGCTCGAGCAGGTAGCGGGGCAGGACCTGCTGCTGCTCGACCTGATGCTGCCGGACGGCAGCGGCTTCGATCTCATCGGGACGCTCCGGCGGCGTGGGCTGTCTCTCCCCATCATCGTCCTCTCCAGCCGAGACGGAGAGGCCGATCGCGTGGCGGCGCTGGAGACCGGCGCGGACGACTACGTCACCAAGCCCTTCTCCCCTCGCGAGGTCGTGGCCCGGGTGCGCGCCGTCCTGCGGCGCGTCCCGCCGCCGTCCCCGAGCACCCCGGGCGTCCCGCCGCTGCACGTGGATGAGCGCACCCGTCGCGCCACGGCCTTCGGCGTGGCGCTCGAGCTCACCAAGGTGGAGTTCGACCTGCTCGCCAGCCTGCTCGAGATGCCCGGCCGCGTGTACACCCGCCAGCAGCTCATCGACCGCGTGTGGGGCGATGGCTACGCCATCACGGATCGGACCATCGACAGCCACATCAAGTCCCTGCGGCGCAAGCTGGGCGAGGTCGGCGCCGCGCCCGGGCTCATCGAG
>CAUJEM010000065.1 GCA_963169915.1 Myxococcota bacterium | reverse complement strand
TGCAGCTCGGTGACCTGGCGTGGGGCCTCCACCGTGGCTCGTGGGAGCGCCTCTGCCGCTGCCGCGCAGAGCTGCCCGGCGTCGTGGCCCAGGGCTTGAAACCAGCTCGGCGGCGCGCCGTAACGGCGGCGCCAGGCCTGGAGCTCCGTGGGCTCTTCGGCCCGCCGCGCGGGGAAGCGCCCGGCTCCGAGCGCCGCGCGGGGAGCGCTCCACCCGAGCTCGTCGAGCAGCTCCGCGCTCTCCAAGCCCAGCCCCAAGAGGGGCGCCCAGCGCGCCGCCTGCGCTGCCTCGACGGCGCGCCGCGCGCAGTCCGCGTCGGTCACCAGCAGCAGTGAGCGGGGCGCTCGGCGGCGCCAGGGGGCGACGCTGAGGCGCCCCGTGGGGGCCGCGCCGGGCGCCTCCGAGCACGCGGCCGCGCCGTCCAGCCGCAGCACCCCGCCGCCCGCCTCGCGCTGGGCCCAGGCCTCGAGCGCGCCGACGTCGTCGAGAGGCGCTCCGAGCTCGAAGCCGAAGTGGCTCTCTGGTGGCGCCGGGGCCGGCGCGCTGAGCGTCAGCACCGGCACCTGCTCCCGCGCCGCGAAGCCGAGCGCCGCGCTGGCGAGCTCTGGCTCCACCCCTGCGACGAGCAGGGCGGCGCCGTCGCTGGTCAGCTCTGCCAGCGCACGCTCGATGCCCGAGGCGCTGCCGTCGTCTTCGCGCACCACGAGCTCGAGCGGCGGGGCCTGGCCGTCCATGGCGGGGAGCCCGAGGCTACGGCTGAGCCCCGCAGCGACGGCCGCCGAGCGCCTTCGGCTCTGCTCGTCACGGGTGGTGATCACCAAGCCGATGCGGCGCCCGATGATGCGCGCGGAGGCCGTGCGCTGCTCGGCGACGTGGCGGAGCGCGGTCCCCGTCTCACCCACGCGGACCCGCGCCGGGCCTGCGCTCAGGAGCCGCGCGGCGAGCGCCGGAGAGGGGCGCGCGAGTGCCTCGGTCACGAGCCGCTCGGTGATCTCGAAGGAGAGCCAGTACGCCGCCGCGCGTTGCGCCTCACCGTGCGTCTCATCGGTGCTCAGGGCCTCGAGCCTGGGGAGCTGTCCTTCGAGGGCCTCGAGCGGGAGCTGCCCGATGAGGCCCGTGAGGGCGCGCTCGACCTCCTCACGGGCCTCGGGAGGCGCCGCGAGCAGCCAGTCCACCATCGCCTGGTGGACGCGCGGCCAGTCCTCGGCGCCACGCGCGGCCTGGAGGTACTCCTCGGTGTAGAGCAGGGTCAGCGCGCCATCGACCAGCTTCCCGCGGAGCGGGATCAGGCGCGCGAGCGCGGCGCTCGGGTGCCCAGCGCGCGTCTCGAGGGCGGCCCGCAGCACTCGCAAGAAATCCTCGGTGTTGCCGTCCGGCCCCGGTACGGCGCTGGCGACCCAGGCCTGGGCCTGCTCGAGCTGGCCGCGCTCCATCGCCAGGCGGGCCAGCAGGAGCCGTACGACTCGGCCGTTCGGGTCCTTGGGGTAGGTCCGCACGAAGCGCGTCAGCTGTCGGGTCAGCGCGTCCTCGGGAGCGCTCGCCCGCTCGAGCCAGCGCGCGTAGAGCGCGCGAAACGCCGACTGCGCTTCGAGGGTCGCCGCGAGGCTCGCCTCTGGGCGGGGCCCGTCCAGCCTGCCGCCACAGGCCCCCAGCGCGAGGGTGAAGAGCAGGAGAGCACGACGCTTCGCCACGGCGCCCGAGCCTGCCACGTCACCCGCCGGCTGCGAAGGCGACCGGAGCTTGACGCCGCCAGCGCTGCGCCGATATGCGTGAGCGCCGTGGATGGCTCACCGCACCCCGCCTCTGCGGCCCGACCGGCGGCGCGCGGGGAGCGGCTGCAGGTGCTCTGCGGCGCGCTGCCGCTGACCGTGTACTGGGTCGCTTACGTCGCGCTGAGCGCGACCGCGCTCTCGGGCCCTGCGCGCTTCGAGCGCGTGGCGGCCGCCCTGGGGGAGCCGCGCTGGGCCGGGGTGGGGCTCGGCGTGCTCGTGGCCCTCGTGGCGCTGCACGGAGGCGCGCGGCTGAGGACGCTCTTGCCGCTGGGCTCGGGGGAGCCCTCGCGCCCGCCTGGCGCGGCCTGGCGCCACGGTCTGCAGCGGCTGAGCGGGCTCGTGCTGGTGCCGTACCTCGCGCTGCACCTCTACACGTTCTGGTGGCTGCGCTACAGCTCGGCGGTCGCCCCGCACGAGCTCTACGCTCTCCTCGCTGCGCGCTGGTCCACGACCAATGAGCTGGGGCTCCCCGTGGACGCCGGCTTCGAGCTGCTGGGCGTGGCGGCGGCGAGCTATCATGCGGGCGTCGGGCTGTCTCGAGCAGGGGTGAGCTTGGGCGGCGCCATGACGGAGCAGGCGGAGCGGCGGGCGGGGCGGCTCGGCGCGGGCCTCGGGTGGCTGTGCTTCTTGTTCGGGAGCTGGACCGTGCTGCACCTCGCCACCGGCGGTCTAGGCCTCCCATGAGGGACAGGGGCTGCGCCGGCTCCGCGTTCTGAAGTAGCTTGAGGGTGTGCCTCGCTGTTATCTCCTCGCGCTGACGAGCGGCTCGTCGCTGGATCAGCTCAGCAACAACGTCTCGCTCTTCAACCTCGTCGAGCAGATCAACGTGCCCCCGGACGCTCCACCGCCGCCCGGCGGGGTGCTGCCGCTCGAGCTGCACGCCTATTTCTCCTTCGCGGCGAGCGAGCACGGGCAGGCCTTCGAGCTGCGCCACGTCCTCGTCGCCAGCACGGGGCTCGAGACGATGAGCGACGTCTTCGAGCATCGCTCCTCGACCACGAGGCTCCGGACCCGAACGCTCGGCGTCCCGCTCCCGCCCGTCCACGGTCAGTATGAGCTCTGCGTGGACTGGCGTTGGTCAGGGACGGAGTCCTGGCACCGTGAAGCGCTGACCTGGCCTTTGACCATCGCGCCGCTGGAGCAGCGGCCTGCCGTCACGCACTGAGTGACGGCCAGTCGTCACTGGCAGGCGCAGGCGCTCTGGCTGCTGCAGCGCTCCAAGCGCAGGAGCTTGCCGACGGACGCGCCGTAGATCCCGCCTGCCGCGTCGATGATGCGGCGGCAGGTGCTGCGGCGATAACAGTCGGCTCCCTGACAGCCCGTCCGTCCGACGCACTCCAAGATGAGCCAGCACCCCTGGTCGTCGAAGCAGGCGTCGAGGTCCGAGCCGCAGCTCGCGCAGAGGCAGCTCGAGCAGGCGTCCGTCGCGGGAATGGCGCAGTCGGTGGTGCCGCCACCCGCGCCACTGCTGCCGCCATCACCGCTCCAGCCGCCGGAGCCGCCGCCTCCCCAGCCGCCGCCGCCGCTCCAGCCGCCAGTTCCGGCCCAGCCGCCGCCGCCGCTCCAGCCGCCGGTTCCGGCCCAGCCGCCGCCGCCGCTCCAGCCGCCGGAGCCGCCGCCACCCCACCCGCCGCCGCCGCTCCAGCCGCCGGAGCCGCTCCAGCCGCCGGAGCCGCTCCAGCCGCCGGAGCCGCCGCCGCCCCCACCGCCGCCACCGCTCCAGCCGCCGGTTCCGGCC
>CAUJEM010000064.1 GCA_963169915.1 Myxococcota bacterium | reverse complement strand
CGGCCAAGGCCAAGACCGCCGAGCCCATCGAGCCGCGCGGGCGAGTGCTGCTCGAGCAAGGCGCGCTCTCGGACGAGATCTATGACCAGTCGCTCGCGCTGCTGGCCAAAGAGCGACGCCTGCACGGCGCCCTCTTGGTCGAGCACCGCTGGCTCACCCCGGAGGCGCTCCAGCGCGGGCTCGAGGAGCAGCTCCTGCGTAAGCTGCTCTGGCTGCACTCCGTGCCGCCGCAGACGCTCTGGGCGTTCTACGAGGGGCGGGATTTTCTGGCGCGCTGGGGCGCGGAGCCCACGCGCATCGAGCCCTTGACGGTGCTCTGGCGCGGCGCTCGGCTCCACGCCAGAGAGGAAGAGCTCGAGCGTGAGCTCGCCGCGCTGGGGGAGCGTCTGCTGCGCCTCCGAGATCAGGTGCCGCTCGGCCGCTTCCGGTTCACGCCGGAGGAGCAGGCCATCGTGGACGTCCTGCGGGCGCGCCCGCAGCCGCTCTCCCAGCTCGCGGCGAGCGGGGTGGCTCCGCGCGGCCTCGTGCGGCGCCTCGTCTACACGCTCGCGCTCACCCGCGCGCTGGAGCTCGACGGCCACGCCCAGCCGCCGCTCGGCGCCGAGCCCCCTGCCAGCTCGGGCGCCACCCCGCGCACCCCGACCCCCTCGGCGGCGCAGGTGAGGTCCGGGGCGACCGAGCAGGGGGCGCGGCGACCCGGGGAGGAGGCCGCCTCAGCGCCGCTCGAGGCGGCCCCTGGGGCTCCGGCGCGGGGCGCCGCGCCCACTCGGGAGCGTGAGGAGGAGCTCCATCGCCTGCTCGCAGAGCAGGCCGAGAAGAGCCACTACGCGGTGCTCGGGGTGCCGAGCGACGCCACCCAGGACCGCCTCCAAGCAGCGTTCTTTGCGCTCGCCAAGCGCTACCACCCGGACCGCGTGGCGGTGGGGACCCCCGAGCTGAAGGAGCTGGCCACGCGCGTGTTCGCGCGGATCAACGAGGCCTTCACCACCCTCTCCAGCGCCGAGGGGCGTCGTGAGTACGATCGTCTGTTGGAGGAAGCCCGCGTGGGGGACGGCGGCGAGGAGCAGGTGCAGCGCGTGCTGGCCGCCGTCGCGGCGTATCAGCGCGCCGAGGTGTACGCCAAGCGCCAGCAGCTCGACCAGGCCGTCGAGGCCGCGCAGCAGGCCATGGAGGGCGACCCCACCCAGGGGGAGTACGTGGTGTTTCACGCCTGGCTCGCCTCGCAGCGGCAACCTGGCCCGAGCCCCGAGCAGTTCTCCCAGTGGCTCGGCGCTTGCCGACGGATCGTGGCCCAGGAGCCGCAGCAACCGAAGCTGCTCTACTGGTACGGGCAGCTCTTGCAGCGCGCCGGAAAGCAGGCGGAGGCCATCCACACCTTCAAGAAGGTCGTGGCGCTGAGGCCGCAGCACATCGAGGCCCAGCGTGAGCTGCGGCTGCACGAGATGCGGAGCAGCAAGACCACCGTGAGCGCCGAGCCCGGCGAGAAGAAGGCGAGCCTCTTCGACAGGTTTCGGAAGCGCTAGCGCCTAAGCGAGGGCGCCCACCTGGCGCAGCGCCTCGAAGAGGGTGATGGAGACGGCGTTGGCGAGGTTGAGCGAGCGCACGGCGCCGAGCGTCGGGATGCCGATGACTTGCGCCCCCTTGCCCTCCAGCAGCGGCTCCGGCAGCCCCACGCTCTCCTTGCCGAAGACCAGGGCGTCGCCGGGTCTGAAGTCCGCGCTCAGGTAGCTTCGCTTCGCCTTGCCGCTCAGCCACCAGGTGCGCGCTGCCGCGACCCCCAGCGCCCGCTCGGCCGCGGCGAGATCCGGGTGGGTCGACACCTGGACGAGGTGCCAGTAGTCGAGGCCCGCGCGCCGAACGGCGTGGTCGTCGATCCGGAAGCCCAGCGCCCCGACCAGGTGGAGGCTCGACCCGGTGGCGGCGCACAGCCGCGCGATATTGCCGGTATTCGGGGGGATCTCCGGCTCTACCAGCACGATCTGGAACGGTCGCGTCAGGGGTCGACCCCGCAGCCTGCTCGCCCACTGCGTCTCGGAGGTCATCGGCTTCGTCACTCAGCTAGGCCGCCGAGCCATCGTCGTCCTTGACGGCTCGGGTGGCCGCCCGATAGCCTCGGGCCCGTTGGAGTTAGCATCACCGTGAAGCTGGCACGAATCATTGCTGCCCTGGGTGCCAGTGCACTGGCGGTTTTACTGTCCACGAGCACGGCGCTGGCGGAGCCCATGGACCCCTCCGTCGAGCGCTTGGTGCTCGATCCCGGCTGCCATAGCGGGGGCGGGCCCTTTGGTGCCATCAACGTCGGCGTCGACGGGGGGCGCTGTCGCCCGGACAACATCGCCTTCAAGCGCCTGATGAGCCAGTACGCCATGGCCATCGCGCCGACCGCGATGCACACGGCGCGCACCACGGGCCTCGGCGGCTTTCATCTCTCGCTCGAGGCGCAGATCACCGAAATCGACGAAGGCGCAGCGTACTGGAAGCTCGGCACGCAGGGCGTGGTGGACTCGAACACCAACTCCGCGACGATCCGTAACACCAACCCCGCCAGCATGCTCCAGCTCTACTCGCTGAAGTTTGCCAAGAGCTTCGGCTTCGGGCTGGAGCTCAGCTCACAGCTCGGCTTCATGCCGCAGACCTCCATCATCAGCGGCGGCGCGGACGTGCGGCTCAGCCTGCTCGAGGGCTTCCGCCAAGGGCTGCCGGGGATCTTGCCGGACGTCGCGGTCGGCGGCGCGGTGCGCACCATCACGGGCACCCCGCAGGTGCAGCTCACCGTCGTCGGTGTGGACGGCCAAATCTCCAAGCCCCTGCCCATCGCGGACAGCTCGGTGCTCACCCCCTTCGTGGGCTACCAGTACCTCTGGGTCTATGCGGACTCCGGCCTCATCGATCTGACCCCCGCCACGGACGCCCTGCAGCACTGCAACTACGCAGGCACCAACATCCCTGGCACCAGCGGCCGTGACGGCGTGGCTACGGGGCAGCCCGTCTGCCGTGGCGGCAGCTCCATGGACTTCAACAACAACGTCGTGTTCCAGAAGGCACGCCTCGAGCGTCAGCGGATGATCTTTGGGCTCAGCTACCGCTGGGAGCTCGTCACCTTCTCGGGCGCCTTCATCACGGACATCGTCGACCCCGCGGACGCGCAGACGGGGGACGAGCGCACCGCCACCGGCAAGTACGACACGAGCGGCAAGGCCATCACGGTCACGGACGCCGAAGCGCTGCAGGGCACGCCGCGGCAGTGGTCCATGGTGTTCCAGCTCGGCACCATGTTCTGAGGCTGCGGGCCTCGTCGCTCAGTGGAGGATCTCGCCGCTCGAGGTCTCCTCGCGCGCGTCCGCGGAGGTCCAGGGGAGGGCCTCGATGGTCCGTAGGCTGCCCCCGAGGCGGACCGCGATGGCGCTCGCCGCGACGCTGAGCGCCAGGCTCAACCAGAGCCCCCAGCGCCACTCGATGGCGACGTGCGGTCGCGCCGCGGGCCCCGGCGTGAGCACCAGCAGCAAGAGGACCCCAAAGCCGCTGAGCGCGGCCATCAGGGTGGAGATGTGGCGGACGCCGTGGAGCCCCGCCAGCGTCCGGCGCGTCCACAGCAAGGGCAGCAGGAGGAAGTTGCCGGCGGCGCCGGGCCAGAGGTAGGGCGTCCGCGCCCGGGCCAGGTCGAAGCCCGAGAGCACCAGCGCGTCCGGGCGCGTCATTTCGACCCACGGCAGCGTGAAGGCCACTAGGCCCAGCGCCGCCAGCAGCAGCAGCGCGCCGCGTCCCCGCCCAAGATAGGTGTAGGGCAGCAGCCTGTACTCCGGCGCGGCGAGCTGCTCGCCCCGCGCCGCGGCCTCCGCCTGGGCCTCGAGCGAGGGAGGCAGCTCGTGCATGGGGCGCAGCTCCACATCGCAGTCCGGGCAGCGTCGCGCCTCCTGCGCCGCGAAGAGCTGCCGACAGAACGGACAGGCGAGCAGCGGCGCCGGCACGCGGTCGAGCCTAGCGCACTCGGCGTCGCGCGGCACCTCGCCCGGGCGCGCGGTTTGTCGAGCGAGGAGCTCCAAGCTACCCTCGCCTGGAGATCGGGTCGTCATGTCTGCGGTACAAGAGCTCGCCCAGCGCCTCGCGCTCTCCTCGGAGGATGCGCTGCTCGAGACCGCGCTGACACACCCGAGCTACGCGCATGAGCAGCCGGGGGCCGCCGACAATCAACGCCTGGAATTTCTGGGGGACGCGGTGCTCGGCTGCTGCGTGGCGGAGGAGCTCTATTCGCGCTTCACCGGCGCGTCGGAGGGAGAGCTGACCCGGCTCCGCGCGCGGCTGGTCAACGCCTCCGCCCTCGCGGCCTGGGCGCGGATCCAAGGGGTCCCCGAGGCGCTGCGCCTCGGGCGGGGCGCGCTGTCCAGCCAGCTCCGCGACAGCACCAACGTGCTGGCGGACGCCGTGGAGGCGCTCATCGCTGCCAGCTACCTGCGGGGCGGGATGGAGGCGGCGCGGCGCGTCTGCCGGAGCATCGTCGAGCAGGGCCTCTCGGAGCCGGGCGATCCTGCGCTCGGGGATCCCAAGAGCGTGCTTCAAGAGCGCTTCCAGGCGAGCTTGCACGCCAAGCCCACGTATAGCGTGGTGGCGGAGGGGGGGCCCCCTCACGAGCGCTGGTTCGACGTGGAGGTGCGGCTGGGAGAGCAGGTGCTGGCGCGGGCGCGTGGACGCTCCAAGCGCCTGGCCGAGCGCGCCGCCGCCGAGCAGGCCCTGGACTCCGCGCGCGTGGGAGAGCTGCTCTGCCTCGCTGCGCCTGCCGCCATCCCCTCGAAGGTGCTGCCGTGAGCGGGGGGAGGGCGCCTGCTGCGGGGGCCGCGCGGGTGACGCGCCGCGCGGCGGTGTTCGGCGTCGCCGCGCTGCTGCTGCTGAGCCCGGCGCTGGCCGGGAGCTACCTCGATCGCGTCGCCTTGCTGCTGCACCAGGCGGGGCGGGACTCCGACTACCTGCGCGAGCGGCTGAGCGACAAGGAGCTCGCGGAGGTGATCCATCAGCTGGCGGCCGCGCGGGTGAGCGCCGCCACCAAGATGCAGGTCCCGAAGGAGGTGGCGCTGGCGCACCCGCACGTGCTGCTCGTGCTGGAGAACTACGAGCGCGCCGCGGACGCTGCCGTGAGCGGCCAGGCCCAGCGCTTTCTCACCTATCACCTGCGGGCGCGCGAGGAGCTGCGGGTGCTCCTGGGCGTCCTCAAGCAGCTCGGCTGGGAGCTGCCCAAGGCCTGAGCCCTCGCCCCGGCCGGCCTGCGCGACCGCTCAGCGGCCGGTCTTCGGGTCCGGCGTGGGGGCGCCGCTGGGGGCGTGCTCGCTGGCCACGCCTGCCGCCGCCGCCGCGCCCACCTCACCGAGCGGGAGCGCGGGCAGCCGCTCGAGCAGCGCCTCGTCCACCGGCCCGAGGTGCTCCTGGCGCAGCGTGGCGACGA
>CAUJEM010000063.1 GCA_963169915.1 Myxococcota bacterium | reverse complement strand
ACGTAGGGGAACACCTGCGACCAGTTGCCCCGCTCACACATCTTCTCGAACCCGCGGTGCAGATAGCCGATCTGCACGTCGCAGCGCTCGATGGTCTCTCCCGACAGCTCCATCACGATACGGACGGTGCCGTGCATGGCGGGGTGCGAGGGCCCCACGTTGATGAGCATCGGCTCGGCAGGCAGCTCGATCTCGGACTGGTCGAGGTCTAGGTCGATGGGTTCCATGCGAAACTCAGTGGGAGCGCTTGCGGGAGAGGGCGTCGTCTTCCTCGGAAGCGAAGCCGTCGTGGGTCTGGCGGCCGAAGCTCATGCCCTCGTGCCGATCGAACGGAGGGAGCTTCTCGATGTTGGGGGCGTCGCGGTAGGCCAGGAGCGGCTGGATGTGCGAGGCGGCGTAGTCCTTGCGCAGGGGGTGGCCCTCGAACTCCGGATACATGAGGATACGCCTCAGGTCCGGGTGGCCGAGGAAGTGCACCCCGAGCATGTCGAAGCACTCTCGCTCGAGCCAGTTGGCGCTGCCCCACAGCTCCGTGAGGCTACCGACCTCCACCCTCTCTCCGGCGGGATCCCCGACGCGCGTCTTGGCGCGTAGCCGGTGCCCCTTGCTGAGCGAGTGCAGGTGGGTCACCACCTCGAAGCGTGGCTCACGATCAGGGTAGTCGACCGCGGTCAGATCCGTGAGCATCTGCATCTGACAGCGCTCATCGTCCCGCAGGAAGCGATGGATGTTCACCCAGGAGGCGGCGTCGACGATGACCGTCTCGTCGCCGTGCTGGGATGAGCTGGCGATCACCGCCTGGGGGAACTCGGACCGAAGTAGCTCGACGAGCGCTTGCGCCATGATCTCTCCTCAGCCCACCGAGCTACGGGATTTTCTGAGCTGGATGAGGCCCCCCGTCTGGTCCTGGGCCGGGTCCTGGCGGGGCTTGACCACGCCTGGGCTGCGGTCGCCCCGGGCGATCTTGTCTTGCAGCAGCAAGAGCCCGTCCAGGACGGCCTCCGGGCGTGGCGGGCAGCCCGGGATGTACACGTCGCAGGGCAAGATCTTGTCGATGCCGGCGACGCAGGCATAGTTGTCGTAAAACCCGCCCACGGAGGCGCAGGTGCCGAAGGCCAGCACCCACTTGGGCTCGGCCATCTGCTCATAGATGCGCTTGAGGATGGGGGCCTGGCGCTGAACGATGGTCCCTACCACCCAGAGCAGATCCGACTGTCGGGGAGAGAAGCGCGGGGCCTCGGAGCCGAAGCGCGAGAAATCATAGCGTGGGCTCGACACGCTCATGAACTCCATCCCGCAGCACGCGGTGACGAAGGGGTACATGAACAGCGAGTACTTCTGCGCCCAGTGCAGCAGATCCTCGAAGCGCGTGGTCGCGAAGCCTTGCCCTTGCCCCGTCTCGAGGACGTGCTCGGTGGTCTCCTTCAGTTGTCCCACTCTAGGGCTCCCTTCTTCCAGCAGTACACGAGGCCAATGATGAGCGCGCTGACGAACGCGAGCATGGTGGCGAAGCCCGCCCAGCCGAGCCCCTTGAACAGCACCGCCCAAGGGAAAATGAAGACGGTTTCGATGTCGAAGACGACGAACAAGATCGCCGTCAGATAAAATTTCACGTTCAGCTTGATGCCCTTGGCACCGTCGCTGTCGTTGCCGCACTCGAACGGCATCATCTTCTCCGCCGTGGGGTTCTTCGGGCCGAGCAGCTGCCCGCCCAGGAAGAACACCGCCACCAGCACGGCGGCGACGAGGAAGACCAGGAACATCGGAAGGTAGAGCTCGACCATGGCGGCTTGTGGCGTGCTGAGGCCCGGGCGCGACAGATGCGCAGCGCTACGCAGCTAACCCGGCGGAATTACAAATCGGCGGGTATTTAGTCGCCGGCCATGGGTGGTGTCAATGCGGGGCCTTGGCCTGCCGCCAGACGTCGAGCGCTGGGCCTAGCCGCTGCTGGACTATTTCATGGAGCGCGGCTAGCTCCGCCAGGGCCGCGCCAGCGCGCTCAGCCTCTTCTAGCGCCCCCAGCGCGGCGAGGTAGCGTCCCCGCTCCACGAAGGCCCGCGCCAGCAGCGGCAGCACCGTGCCCCCGGGGGCTCCCAGGCTGGCCGCGCGGCGGAGCGGGCTGATGGCCTCTCCCGGGCGGGCGTCCTCGAGCAGCGCGCGCCCGAGCGCCAGAAAGACGTTCGGGGCGGCTCGACCGTCCCCTGCGTACTGGACCCCGAGCCGAAGCACCTCTTCACCCTTCGCCGTCTCCCCTAGCGCCGCGCAGCTAGCCCCCAGCAGCGCCAGACCCGTGGCGATCTGGGCGCGGGTCTCGGGGTTGAGGAGCTGTCCGTCCGGGGTGCGCAAGAAAATGGCGAGCGGCGCCGGCCAAGCGCCGAGCAGCTGCAGGACGCGCTCGTGCGCCCCTTCGGCGGCCGCCGCTTCGGCCTCCGGCACCCGCGCGAGATCCACCGCTCCTCGGCTCTGGCCTCGCGAGGCCCGCTCGAGCTCCTCCCGCACGTGCCCTCGGATCCGCGCCCGAAAGGCCTCGAGCCGCAGCTTCTGCTCCACGCCGTCATGGTGCAATTCCAGCGTGGCCCCGTCCGTGTCCAGCCGGAGCAGCGAGAGGCTGTAGCCGTAGAGCGGCGCCAACAGCAAGTAGCGCACCCCTAGGTAGAGCTGGAGGGCCTCTAGATCCGTCTCCCGCGTGGGGGGTGGGCCAGTGGGCTCGTCCGCGATCAGGGCGGCGACGAGCCGGCGCCGGAAATCACCCAACGTGAGGCGCTGGGCGTCCGCGTCGCTCACCTCGTCCTCCGAGGAGCCAATGACGTAGTCGACGAGGGTCTGCTCCGGGTTTCGGCGGTCCACCGTGAGCGCCACGATGCGCGCCCCCGTGATCATGGCGAAGGCGAAGAACCTCGGGCCGATGATGTCGCAGAGCGCCTGGAAGCTGCCGATGCCCTCGCCGATGCGCTCGAACCAGCCATCCGTCCGGATGGCGTCGAGCAGAAATACCCGCGCCGGCTCTCGCATGTCTCTCGCCCGAAAAGCTCGCACGGATCGCCCGAGGACTGAAGCGCCTTCTTGGGACACCCTCACCTCCACTCCGGCGCCGCCCCCGAGCACGGCGTAGAGTGACGCTTCGTGCCCACCAACCCCGGTGACCCAACCCCAGCCCACCAGCCCATGGACGACGGGAAGCGCCTCCAGCGAGCGCTGCTCGCCTGGTATCGGCGCGAGCGCCGCCCCCTACCCTGGCGCGCCACCCGAGACCCCTACGCCATCTGGGTGAGCGAGGCGATGCTCCAGCAGACCCAGGTGACGACCGTCATCCCTTACTACGAGCGCTGGCTGCTCCGCTTTCCAACGCTGGCAGCGCTCGCCGCCGCGCCGGAGGACGAGGTGCTGAGGCACTGGCAGGGCCTGGGCTACTACTCGCGCGCGCGGCGGCTGCACCAGGCGGCGCGCGTGGTCCTGGAGCGGCACGGTGGGCACCTGCCCGCCAGCGAGGAGCAGCGCCGCGCCCTGCCCGGGGTGGGCGCCTACACCGCCGGAGCCGTCGCCAGCATCGCCTTCGGACAGGCCGTGCCGGTCGTCGACGGCAACGTCGTGCGGGTGCTCACGCGGCTCGACGCGCTGCGCGGTGATCCGACGCGCGCGCCGCTCTCCGCGGAGCTCTGGCGGCGGGCGCGCGCGCTGCTCCCCCAGCGAGCGCCCGGCGACTTCAACCAGGCGCTCATGGAGCTCGGCGCCACCGTGTGCACCCCTCGCTCCCCACGCTGCGCAGCGTGTCCGCTCCAGTCGCGCTGCAAGGCGCTGCGGCTCGGCCTCGTCGAGCGCCTCCCGGAGCTGCCTCGCCGGCCCCCCGTGACCCACACACGGGAGGTCTCGCTCATCGTCACCCGCGGGGCTCGGAGCCTCGTCGAGCGCGTGCCCAAGGCGGCGAGCCGCTCTGCCGGGCTCTGGAGCTTCCCCAGCGCGGAGCTCGCCCCGAGCGAGGCGCCGCTCGACGCTCTGCGAGCGCTGGCCCGAGCGCGCGGGCTCGAGCTGGGGCCTCCGACGCTACTCCAAGAGCTCAGCTACTCCGTGACGCGCTTTCGCGTCGCCCTCGAGGCCTACACGGCGGACCTCGTCGGCGCTCCGCCCCCGCGGCGCGCGCACGCCCGCTGGTGCCGCGCGGAGCAGCTCACGGCGCTGGCCCTCCCCGCCGCGCAGCGCAGGCTCGCGGCGGCCTTGGCCGCGCGCCGCCCCCGAGGGCCCGGCGCGCCCCCCTGAGCTAGACCTCCATGGGGTCGAGCTTGTGCGGATCCAGCCCCAAGCTCGCGATGGCGCGCGCCACGACCGAGGCCTCGAGCTTGCCTTCCTGTCGGAGCGCGTCGAGCGCCGCCACCGCGATGGCCTCCGCGTCGACCTCGAAGTGGCGCCGTAGCGAGGCGCGCGTGTCGCTCATCCCGAAGCCGTCCGTGCCCATGGGCCAGAATTTCCCGGGGATCCAGCGCGCCACCTGATCCGGGACGGCCTTCATGTAGTCCGTCGCGGCGATGAAGGGGCCCTCGACCCCAGCGAGCACCTGCTGCAGGTAAGGGACCCGCTGCTCCGCCTCGGGGTGGAGCCGGTTGTGGCGCTCACACGCGAGGGCGTCGCGCCGCAGCTCTCCATAGCTAGTGAGCCCCCAGACGTCCGCGCTGACGCCAAACGGCTCGAGCAGCTCCTGAGCGCGCAGCACCTCCCGCAGGATGGACCCAGAGCCGAAGAGCTGGACGTGCAGCGGCTGCGCGTGGCTGGCGCCGCGGTAGCGATAGATGCCGCGCAGGATCTGCTCGCGGGTCACGCCCTCCGGGATGGGGGGCATGGGGTAGTTCTCGTTCTGCAGCGTGATGTAATAGACGACGTCCTGCTCCTCCACCCACATCCGGTGCAGCCCATCCTCCACGATGGCCGCCAGCTCGTACGCGAAGGCGACGTCGAAGGCGTGGAAGCTGGGGACGGTGCTGGCCAGCAGGAGGCTGTGCCCATCGGTGTGCTGCAGCCCCTCCCCCGCGAGGGTGGTGCGCCCCGCCGTCGCGCCGAGGAGGAAGCCGCGCGCCATGATGTCCCCCGCTAGCCACATCTGGTCGCCGACGCGCTGGAACCCGAACATGCTGTAGTAGATGAAGAACGGCAGCATGGCCGTCCGGTGCGTGGCGTAGGCGGTCGCCGCCGCCGTGAAGCTGGCCATGCTCCCCGCCTCCGTGATGCCCTCCTGGAGCACCTGACCGTCCTTCGTCTCGCGATAATAAAGGAGCTTGCCCTTGTCCACGGGCTCGTAGATCTGGCCCTGGGAGGTGTAGATGCCGTACTGAGCGAAGAGCACGTCGAGCCCGAAGGTGCGCGCCTCGTCCGGGATGATGGGCACCACGCGCTTGCCGACGCCCTGGTGGCGCATCAGCTTGGACAGCACCCTCGCGAAGACCATCGTGGTGCTGGCCTCTCCCTGCTCCATCCCTGCGTAAAATTCCGCGTAAAACTCGTGATCTGGCAGATCGAGCCGCGGCCGCTGGAGCGGGCGCCGCTGGGGCACGCCGCCCCCGAGCGCGGCGCGGCGCTCCATCATGTACTTCACCTCCGGGCTGTCCTTCCCGGGGTGGTAGAACGGCGCCTCCACCAGCTTCTCGTCCGGGACGGGCAGCTCCAGCAGATCCCGGAAGCTCTTGAGCTCCGCGAGCTGCATCATCTTCTTCTGATGGGTGACGTTGCTGCCCTCGAACTTGTCGCCCAAAGTCCAGCCTTTGATGGTGTGCGCCAAGATGACGGTGGGCTGCCCCTTGTGGCGCACCGCACGGTCATAGGCGGCGTACAGCTTGCGATAGCTGTGCCCCCCGCGGCGGAGCTTGCGGATCTGCTGGTCGGACAGGTGCTCGACCATGGCGAGCAGCCGGGGGTCCACGCCGAAGAAGTGCTGGCGCGTGTAGGCGCCGTCGGTCGCGTATTTCTGCCACTCCCCGTCCACCACCTCGTTCATGCGGCGGCGCAAGATGCCGTCCACGTCCTTGGCGAGCAGCTCGTCCCACTCCGGGCCCCAGACCACCTTGATGACGTTCCACCCGGCGCCGCGGAAGACGGCCTCCAGCTCCTGGATGATCTTGCCGTTCCCGCGCACCGGGCCGTCGAGGCGCTGCAAGTTGCAGTTGACCACGAAGGTGAGGTTGTCGAGGCCCTCGCGGGCCGCCAGGCTGAGGCTGCCGCGCGTCTCCGGCTCGTCCGTCTCGCCGTCGCCCACGAAGGCCCAGACCCGTGACTGCGACGTGTCCGCCAGCCCGCGCGCGTGCAGGTAGCGGTTGAAGCGCGCCTGATAGATGGCCTGCTGGGGGCCGAGCCCCATGCTGACGGTGGGAAACTCCCAGAAGCCCGGCATCACGCGCGGGTGCGGGTAGCTCGGGAGCCCCTGACCGCGCTCCACCTCACGGCGAAAGCGGTCCATCTCCGCGAGCGACAGCCGCCCCTCCAAGAAGGCGCGGGAGTAGATGCCCGGGGAGGCGTGCCCCTGGAAAAATACCTGGTCTCCCCCCGAGGGCGCGTCCTTGCCGTGGAAGAAATGGTTGAACCCGACCTCGTACAAGCTGGCGGTGGAGGCGTAGGTGCTGAGGTGCCCACCGATGCCCGGGAAGCGGCTGTTCGCCCGGTGCACCATCACCGCGGCGTTCCACCGGATGATCTGCCGAATGCGGCGCTCCATCTGCTCGTCGCCGGGGAACACCGGCTCCTCTTCGCGCGCGATGGTGTTGATGAAGTCCGTGACGATGGGCCCGGACGGGAGCACGTGCTTGTTGCGGGCGCTCTCGAGCACCTTGCGGATGACGAAGCGCGCGCGGTCTCGTCCTCGCTCCTCCAGCAGCGCGTCGAGCGACTCCAGCCAGTCTGAGGTCTCCTCCGGATCCAAGTCGACCGAGTCATTTCTATACGGGTGGTTCATCGCGCGCCTTCTCGTGCTGTCGGGTGGTGCTCCTTGGAGTGCTAGTGCTCGACCTCGGGCACTTCAAGCCACCTGCGGGGCCCGCACCAGCACGCGCCGCCTTCGACGCAGCGCGTGGTCCGAAGCGCCCGCAAAACTGCGGCGATCACGCCGTCGCAGCGCGCCTGCTTGGCAGCGCCGCCGCTAGCTCCCATGCTGCGCCACCCACGATGCGCGCGCTCCCCTCTCTGCTCTTCCTCTCGGTGATGTTGCTGGCCACGGGCGGCGCGCACTACTACCTCTGGGTCCGGCTCGTGCGGGACCCGGCGTGGCCCGGCCCCTGGCCTCGGCTCTTCGCCGGGCTCCTCACGCTGCTCTGGCTCTCCATCCCGCTGGGGCTCATGCTGCGCACGGGGCTGGGTCAGTGGTTCGGTCGAGGCTTTCGGCTGGCGCTCGCGGCCTGGCTCGGGGTCATGTTCCTGCTGCTCGTCAGCGTCGCCGCCGCTGACGCGCTGCGGTGGGGGCTGAGCCTCGCCCAGCGCTGGGGGGCGCTCCCGGAGCCGGTGGATCCCGCCCGGCGGCTCACCGTCGCGCGCCTCTTCGCCCTCGCCGCGACGGTCGTCGGAGGGGGGAGCAGCGTCGTGGCGCTGCGCTCTGGCCTCGCCAAGGTCGGCGTGGAGCGGGTGGAGGTGCCGCTCGGGCGGCTGCCGCGCGCGCTGGACGGCAGCAGCATCGTCCAGCTCACGGACATCCACGTGGGCCCGACGATCCGGCGGGACTTCGTCGAGCAGATCGTGGCGACCACCAACGCCCTCGAGCCGGACGTCATCGCCATCACGGGGGACCTCGTGGACGGCAGCGTGGAGCAGCTCCGCGAGCACGTGGCGCCCCTCGCCCAGCTCCGCGCCAAGTACGGCGTCTTCTTCGTCACGGGGAACCACGAGTATTACTCCGGGGCGGAGGAGTGGTGCCGTGAGCTCGAGCGGCTCGGCCTGCGCGTGTTGAGAAACGAGCGCGTCAGCATCGGTGAGGGCGCGGACTCCTACGACCTGGCCGGGGTGAGCGACTACTCGGCGGGGAGCTTCGGCGATGGGCCGGATCTCGCTCGCGCGGTCTCCGGGCGCGATCCCACGCGGGAGCTGGTCTTGCTGGCCCATCAGCCCCGTGAGGTGCGCCGCGCCCGCGAGCACGGCGTCGGCCTGCAGCTCTCCGGGCACACCCACGGCGGCCAGCTCTGGCCTTGGCGCCCGTTCGTGCTGCTGCAGCAGCCGCGGATCGCCGGCTTGGCCAAGCTCGGCGAGACCTGGGTGTACGTGAGCCGCGGCACGGGCTACTGGGGACCGCCCATGCGCCTGGCCTCCCCCGCGGAGATCACCCACGTCGTCTTGAAGCGCGCGAGCTGAGCGGAGCTCAGGCGCGGCTCACTTCTTCTCGAGCTGCTCCATGGTCTCCAGCGCTACCACGGAGTGGGCGAAGGCTCCTCCTGCCCGCATCTCCGCCGCCACCCAGATGGCCTCCATGATCTCTTGCTCCGTGGCCCCCTGCCGGAGCGCCCCCTTGGTGTGCCCTTGGATGCAGTACGGGCACTGAGTGACGTGCGCCACGGCGACGGCGATGAGCTGCTTGGTCTTCGCCGAGAGCGCGCCCTCGGCGAACACCTGGCGGCTGAACTCCCGGAAGGCCTTGTCTGCCTCTGGGGCGAGCGCGGCGCGCTTCTGGGACAAGTGGGCGGTAGCTAGGGGATAGACGTGGTCGGACATGGCTCATGATCCTTGGATGACTCGCAGTTGACGGAGGGGCACGCGGCCTGGCTCGGGCGGGCGCGCTAGCTCGTGACGGAAGACCACGAACCAGGCGTGGGCCATGATGTCGTGGACACAGTCGAAGAGGTGCGGGCTCGCCTCCCTGGCGGCGATGACCGCTTGACCCGCGCCACGCACCGCCTCGGGCACGCTCGCGTCATGGGCCAGCGCCGCCACGTGCTCCACGTAGGTGCGGCCCCATCGCGGGTTCGGCTCGACGATCAAGGCGGCGTTGAGCGCCATCCCCGCGGCCCGCTTGCTGCCGGTGAGGGCGGCGCGCTCCGAGCCGCGCTGGTGCGCCAGCCGGGCGCTCCTGAGCTCCGTCTGCGCCGCGACGATCCACTCTCGCGGCGACAGCCGCCGCAGCCAGTCTCCAGGGTCTCTCACGAACTCAGGCATGATCCACGTCGGAGGCTACCACCCCGACCACCGCCGCGCCCGGCCGGGCCCGGCGGTGGCCCCCTGCGTGGCGCGCGCCGCCGCTCACGGCGTGGCGCCGACGCTGCCCCCCACCGCCGCCTTCGGCTTGGTGGCGTGGAAGCCGAACCGCGGCATGAGCACGTGGTTCTCCAGGTGAACGTGCCGCAGGGTGTCGGACTCCAGCGTCGCCAGCTCACTCATCATCATGCGGTAGCTGCCGCAACCCCAGTCCGGGACCGAGAAGTCGTCGGACAGCGCGCGGATCCGCCCCAGCGTCTGCCCCACGCTCTCGTGCTCCCTCCGCACGTCTCCCAGCCGCTCGAGGATGGCTTGGTGATCCCCGTTGCGGTTCATCATCATCATCGGGAAGATCTCTGCCTCCTCCTCGTCCATGTGCGGCTCGATCTCCTGCCGCAGCTCCCGCAGCTCGTCCACCAGACCGCGCAGCTTGGGGTTATGCTCCCCATGGACGCGCGCCACCTTCGCGACCAGCGGCTCGAGCGCGGGCAAGCTGCGTCGCAGGTAGGTGTGATGGCGCGACACGATGTGGGCGATGAGCTCCGCGGTGGAGGCGCCGCTCATGTCCTGAGCGCCGTCCTGGGCGACCGCGCAGGCGGCCGCGCGCAGCCGGCTCAAGAAGTCCTGCACGTCGAGGCCGCGCGTCTTGCACACCTCCTCGAGCGCCACCTCGCCGTGGCAACAGAAGTCGATTTTGTGCTCCGTGAAGAGCGCCGCGCAGGCGGGATGGCTCGTGACGATTTGAGCGATGTGATCCGAGGCGTTGATGGTCGTCATAGGGGCTCCGTGCTGCCACCTCATGCAGCAGTCGTGCCGGTGGCGCTGGCGCTCTTCCGGCGGACGTCGCGAGCGCGTCCTGCGTTGGGTTTGCTCCACCCTGGAACGCATGATAGGGCGGCTGCGTCCCGCTGGGTGACGCCGTCCCCCGCGGCGCTCAGGGTCCTGCGCGCTGCTGCGCTCGACCCAGGGTGGTCAACCGAAGAAAGCGTACTAGTTTGGAACGTGTGGAACATTCAGCCCCCACGTCCTGTGAGGACTGTCCGTCGGACCGCTGCGAGCTCTGCGGCCTCACGCAGATCCTCCGTGGTGGGCGCTCCACCACGCGCATCGTCGCCCGCAGCGCGGCGATGCAGGCCGTCCTGCGCCGCACGGCGCAGTTCGCGCCCGTCGCCGCCCCCGTCGCGGTGCTCGGCGAGAGCGGCACCGGCAAGGAGGTCATCGCGCGGGCGCTGCACGCCAGCAGCCCGCGCGCCGAGGCGCCCTTCGTCGCCGTCAACGTGGCGGCGCTGCCGGCGGAGCTGCTCGAGTCCGAGCTGTTCGGCCACGCGCGCGGCGCCTTCACGGGGGCCGCCGCGGCCAAGCGCGGCCTGCTCGAGGCGGCCCACCGTGGCACCCTGTTCCTCGACGAGATCGCGGAGATGCCGCTGGCGCTCCAGGCCAAGCTCTTGCGCGCGCTCCAAGACGGCGAGGTGAGGCGCGTCGGCGAGACCTCCACCTTCGGGGTGGACGTGCGGATCGTGTGCGCCACGCACCGCAACTTGAGCGAGCAGGTCGCGCGCGGTGCGTTCCGGGAAGATCTGCTCTACCGCTTGAAGGTCCTCACGCTGCGCATCCCACCGCTGCGCGATCGCATCGAGGACGTCCTGCCGCTCGCGCGGATGTTCATCGAGGACGACGGCCGGCCCGACCTCCGCCTCACGCCCGCGGCGCGCAACGCGCTCGAGCGCTACCCCTGGCCCGGCAACGTGCGAGAGCTGTCGAACGCCATCAAGCACGGGACGGCGCTCGCCACGGGGAGCGTCATCGACGTCCAGGATCTCCCGGAGGAGGTCCACTCCCCCGTCGCTCGCATGACCACGCTCGGGCCCTCGCGCGGGGGTCTCCGCTCCCTCGCAGAGGTCGAGCGCGAGCACATCTTGCAGGTCATCGAGCTGTGTGGCGGCTCCCAGACCGAGGCCGCACGGGTCCTCGGGATCGGGCGCAACACGCTCTGGCGTAAGCTCCACCGCTACCGCTGACGTTCCAATGAGTTCCACTTTCGAACACTCTGCCGCCGCTGGAGGCTGGAATGAGCCGGCCTTCACCCCTGGCTCGACGCTTGCCTACGCGCTGGCACCGTGACCGTCCACCTTGGCCTAGCGCCCGCGAGCAAGTCGCTCCCGATGGCGCGCGCACCGCTCCCGGCGCCTCCGGTCGCGGGTGGGCTCGTCATGAGCAACGCGCCGCCCCTCCGGCTCCCGGGCGAGCACTTCGTGGTCGCGCTCGGCTTCTTCGCGCTGGGCGCCGTGGCGCTCGGGCTGGTGGGCCCCGAGCTCGCGGAGGGGAAGTTCACGGCGCCCTACGTCGCCGCGGTCGTCCACCTGTTCACGCTGGGCTACATCTGCCTCTCCATCTTCGGCTCGCTCTACCAGTTCCTCCCGGTCGCCATCGGCGTCCCCATCCGGTCGCAGCGCTTGGCGCACGTCACCTTCGCGCTGCTGCTCGTGGGCATTCCCACCTTCGTCACGGCGGTGGCGCTCACCTCCCCACGCTGGCTGCCCATCGGCGCTGGGCTCGTCGCGCTCGGCTTCTCGCTCTTCGCTGGCAACTTCATCGCCACGCTCGCGCGCGCCAAGGAGCGGAGCATCACCTGGTGGGCGCTCTGTGGCGCCGCGCTCTACCTCGTCGTCACGCTGGGCTTCGGGTTCCTGCTCGCGCTCAACCTCGCGACGGGCGTCGCCAGCACGCTCCGCTTCGAGCTGCTGCTCGCGCACATCCACGTCGCCATCATCGGCTGGGTCCTGCTGGTGATGGTGGGGGTCGGGCACCGCCTGATCCCCATGTTCATGCTCTCCCACGGCGCCACGGAGCGCCCCGCGCAGGTCGCCATCGCCCTCCTGACCACCGGCTGTGCGCTCATCGCGCTCCCCCTCGGGATGACGGTCCACGCCGTGGGCTTCCTCGTCGTGGTGGCCGGGGTGCTCGCCTTCATCGGACAAGCGCTCGCCTTCTATCACCACCGCAAGAAGGGAGAGCTGGATCCCGGGATGCGGCTCGCCATGCTCGGGCTCGCGAGCATCGTGGCGGCGCTCCTGCTCGCGCCGTGGGCCTGGCTGCGGGGCTGGCAGAACGTCCGCCTGCTCACGACCTACGTCTTCTTGCTCATCGGCGGCGTGTCGATGTTCATCGCTGGGCACTATTTCAAGATCGTGCCCTTCATCGTGTGGTACCACCGCTTCGGAGCGCAGGTCGGCAAGAGCAAGGTGCCGCGCGTGGCCGATCTCTACTCCTCCCGGCGCGCCAGCCTGACGCTGGTGGCGCTCGGCGCCGGCGTCGGCCTCGTCGCCCTCGGGATCCTGCTGGGTCAGGCGCTCGTGGTGCGCGGCGGGGCGCTCGCGCTGGTGCTCGGCATCGCCGTAGAGGCCCGAGAAATGATCCGTGTCGTCAGCGTGAGGACCTCATGAGCCAGCCCATCCGCCTCGAAGATCGTATCAGCAGCGTGCTCGCGCGCGACCCGCGCATGCTCGACGTCCTCCTGGCGACGTCCCCCACCTTCTCGCACTTGCGCAACCCCATCATGCGCAAGACGATGGCCAAGCTCGCGACGGTGGAGCACGCCGCGCGGGTGGCCGGCATCGACGCCCAACAGCTCGTGGCGCGCCTCAACGCGGCGCTCAACGGCGAGGACTGGCAGGCCGCCGCTGGCGCCACCAGCCAAGCGCCGGCGCCCGGCTCCACGGTGCCGGCGGTCGTGGCGCAGGCCACCGACGCCAACACGGTCGACTGCGACGTCCGAGACGACCTGCGAAAGGGCCAGGAGCCATTCCAGCGCATCATGGGCGCGGCCGTGCGGGTGCAGCCCGGGCAGCTCCTCAAGCTCCGCGCCATCTTCGAGCCGGCGCCGCTCTACGCCGTGCTCGGCAAGAAGGGCTTCGTCCACTACACCGAGAAGCTGGCGGAGGACGACTGGGTCGTGTGGTTCTGGCGAGAGGGCAGCGGCGCCGCCGCGGCGGCCCCCGCCACCGCCGCGTCGGAGCTCGACTTGGGCGAGGACGTCGTCATCCTCGACGTCCGAGGGCTCGAGCCCCCGGAGCCGATGGTGCGCACGCTGGAGGCGCTGGCGGAGCTGCCCGTGGGCAAGACGCTCGTGCAGCTCAACGTCCGCGTCCCGCAGTTTCTCATCCCGCAGCTCGCTGAGCGCGGCTTCGTCCATGAGGTCAAGGAGCAGTCCGCGGACCTCGTGCGCATCTTCATTCGGCACGCCAAACCGGCGAATTAGTCAGGAGAACAAGGTAAGACATGTCCAACGCACAAGCCATCGAGCTCGACATCCGCATCGTCCCCCCGCGCGACAAGCACCCCACGATCTTCCGCACCTTCGACGCGCTCAAGAGCGGTGAGAACTTCACGCTCATCAACGATCACGATCCCTTCCCGCTGCGTCACCAGTTCGAGGCGACGCGCACGGGGCAATTCAACTGGACCTACCTCGAGCAGGGGCCGGCCGTCTGGCGGGTCTCCATCGGTAAGAACTGATGAAGCTCGCCATTCGTCGCAGCGCCGCGCCCACGACGCCGCTCTCACAGCTCTCGGCGCACGCGCGTGAGCGTGGCCTCGACGGAGTGGAGCTGAGCCACTCGGATCTCGACGCCATCGGTGACGGGGGGCCCACGACGGGCCCCTACGTCGCCATCTACGTGGAGAGCCTGGACGCCGTCGCCTCCGAGCAGACGGCGCAGACGGCGGCGCGGCTGGGGGCCTTCGTGGTCGCCGCGCGG
>CAUJEM010000062.1 GCA_963169915.1 Myxococcota bacterium | reverse complement strand
ACGCCGTACACCATGGTGTACCCGAGCGCGATGAGCGCGTAGATGGACCCCAGCGAGAGCCCGTTGACCAACTGCTGAAGGAGCTGACTCACGGCTCAGGCGAGGTGAGGGCACCGAGGCGCCGGCAGCCAGGGCTCGAGGGGGCCGTACCCAGGCGGGACGGCTGACAGCGGCCGCGAGGGCAGCCGGCGGCGCGGAGGACGACCCAAGACCAGCTCAAGGCTCCACCGAGGCTTCGTACTTGAGCGCCCCTCCCGTGATCTTGATGATGACGGCGCTCTTCTTGGCGTTCCTCTCTGGATCGATGGTGATCTTCCCCGTCACGGCGTCGAGATCCTTCGTGGCGGCCAGGGCGTCGCGCAGCTTGGCCGGCTCGGCGCTCCCGGCGCGCTTCATGGCGTCCATCACGACCAGCGCGGCGTCATAGCCCAGCGCGCCGAGCCCGGTGGGCGGCTGGCCGTACTTCTTGGTGAAATCCTCCACGAATTTCTTGGCGCGCGGCGTGCTGGTGTCGAGCGCGAAGTGGTTGGAGAAGTAGGAGCCCTCGAGCGCGGTGCCGCCGATCTTCAGGAGGTCCGGCGCGTCCCAACCATCGCCGCCGAGCAGCGGGATCTTGAGCCCGAGGCGCTCCGCGGTGCGCGCGATGACGGCGACCTCCGCGTAGTAGCCCGGCAGATAGATGGCCTGCACGTCCGCGCCCTTGATGGCGGTGACCTGGGCGCTGAAGTCCGTGTCCCCCGCGGAGTAGCTCTGCTCGATGACGACCTCTCCGCCCAGCTCCTTGAAGCTCTTGATGAAGGCAGCGGCCAAGCCGAGCGAGTAGTCGTTCTTCACGTCCTTCAGCACGGCGACGCGCGTCACCTTCAGCTGATCTTTCGCGAATTTTGCCATCACGGCGCCCTGGAAGGGGTCGAGGAAGCACACGCGAAAGATCATGTCGCCCACCTGCGTGACCTTGGGGTTGGTGGAGGAGGGCGACACCATGGGCACCTTGCGCCGCTGCGCCACCGGGGCCCCCGCCAGCGAGAGGCTGGAGGCCACCTCTCCGATGATCGCGCTGGCGTGCTCCACGTCGATGAGCCGCGTGACGGCGTTGCTGGCCTCCGCGGAGTCGCCCCGGTCGTCGAGGGTGACCACCTTGACCTGGCGCCCGAGCACCCCGCCCGCAGCGTTCACCTCGTCGACGGCGAGGCGGACGGCCTTGTCCGTGTCCTGCCCGAAATGCGCGGTGTTGCCCGTCATGGACGTGAAGTGGCCGATGACGATGTCCCCCGTGCTGGCGGCGCCGGCGCCAGCCGAGGGCTTACAGCCCCCGAAGAGCGCGGAGACGAGCAGGGCGGTGAGGAGCGCACGGCGATGCATGGCGCCGAAGCTACCACAGGTGGATCAGGGGGCGGACAGCATCCCGAAGGCCGCCACCCCCTGCTTGCGGAGCTCCCGCCGCAGCTTGCCTTGACGATCGGCGGCGTAGCCGAGCAGGGCCGCGAGGACGCGCCCGGTCCAGGTGTCCAGGGTCTCGGCGCCGGTCTCGAGGCTTCCGGGCTCGGCCCCGAGCGCGGCGCGCCACGCGGCGAGCTGCGCGCAGAAGTCCTCGGTGAGCACGAGGGGCGTCCGCTCGGCGTCCACGATGCCCTCGGCGACCAGCGCCTGGTACTGGCTCGGCTCGAGCGCCCTCGGGCCGAGGGCGTCCCGCGTGAGCAGGGACTGGAAGCGCTCGGCGATGGCCTCGCCGCCCGCGCCGCGCGCCACCCGCTCGACGGCGCTCAGGTAGGCCTGGAAGGCGGCGCTCGGCTCGAGCGCTGCCGGGCGCTCCGCCGCGCGCCCGCGCGAGGTGGGCGGCTTGGCTCCCAGCCAGGCGGGCACCTGCGCCGGCCGGGGCGGCGGCGGCTCCGGCTGGCCGACGGCGACCAGATCGCTGCTCCGCCGTAGCGCGCGCCAGGGTCGGTCGAAGCGCGTCGTCAGCCAGCGCGAGCCGGCGTGCAGGAGCGGGTTGTCGTTGGGAAATTCCGCTGCGCCGCGCGGGAGGGGCGCGCGCCGCGCGGGGCCGAGGAGCACCGGAGACGTCACGAGCACGAGCCGTTACCGGGTGGTCGCCGCGAGGGCAAAGATTTCAGCCCAGCGCGAGGCCCCGAGAGAAGATGGTAAGCTCCGGGGATGCGATGCACCTGGTGGCTCGGCGCGCTCCTCGTCCTCGGCTGTAACAGCGCCGGGGGGGGCGCTGACGGTGACCCCTACGCGGAGGCGCGCGCGGCCTGCGTGAGCGCCATCAACGCCAAGCGGGCCACGCTCGGCCTGCCGCCCTACGCGCGCTGGACGCGGGCCGAGCGCTGCGTGGACGGAACGCTCCAGGTGGACGCCGCCCACGAAGACGCCGCCCACTACTCCTTCAAGAGCGGCCAGCGCTGCGACGCCTACGCGCAGAACACCTGCCCCGGCTGGCCCTCGCTCGAGAGCATCACCGGCGGGTGCCTGGACATGATGTGGGACGAGGGCCCTGGGGAGGATTTCGCCCAGCACGGGCACTACCTGAACATGGCGAGCGACCGCTACACCGAGGTGGCCTGCGGCTTCTTCGAGACGGAAGGCGGGAAGGTGTGGGCCTCACAGAACTTCCGCTGAGGCTCGGGCCCGAGCGCTGGCCGTGGGCGGCGGCGCTGCTCGCGGCGCTCGCGCTGAGCGGCTGCGCGCCCAAGCCGCCCGCGCGCTGGCAGGAGGGCGGCGCGCCGCTCGTGCTGCCCCAGGCGCGCTGGGAGCGCGGCAGCGGCAGGCCCATCGAGCTGAGCGTCGACGGCCAGGTGACGCTCGACGGGGAGCTCTTGCTCATCGTGGACCGCGTGGGGCGGGTGGCGGATGAAGAGGCGGAGCCGCTGGCGGTGCTGCTGCCCGACGGCCGTTTGGCGGGGACGGACGCGCGGTCGCTGGGGCACCTCGGGTGGAGCAACGCCGCCCCGCCGGGGTCCGAGCAGGCCTGGCTCCGGGTGGCGCCCGACGGGCGCGTCACGTTCTACGAGCCCGACGGACAGCGCCTCCCCGGCGGGCGGTGGGTCGGCTGTGAGGGGCCAGCGCTGCGCACCTGCACGCTGATCACCCACGTGCTGACGCTGCGCCAGGCCGAGCGGCAGCCGCGCTCGGGCGTCACCGTGGGCATCGGGATCGGCATCGGGTTCTAGCGACCGCACGCGCCGCTCGGGCGTCTTTGATATACGGGGGCCCATGCTCGACCCTCGGTACGTCCTGTCCCACTTCGAAGAGGTCCGCGCGTCCTTGGCGCGCCGCTCGGAGGCGGCAGAGCGCTCCCTCGACGGGGTAGCGCAGGTGATGGAGGAGCGCCGCGCGCTCATCCTCGAGACGGAGGCCTTGCAGGCGGAGCGCAACCAGGCCAGCCAAGCCATGGCGGCGCTCGTGAAGACCGATCCGGCGGGGTTTGCCGCGCGGCGTGAGGACCTGAAGCGCCTGAGCGCCGACGTCAAGGAGCGCGAGGCGCGACTCGCTGCCCTCGAAGAGCGCGTGGAGGCGCTGCTCTTGCTGGTGCCCAACACCCCGGATCCGAGCGTGCCCACGGGGGGCGACGAGTCCCACAACCGCGTGGTGCGTCACTGGGGAGAGCCCAGGGCCTACGCGACGCCTCCGAAGGAGCATTGGGAGCTCGGCGCGGCGCTCGGGCTCTTGGATTTCGAGCGTGGCGCCAAGCTCTCCGGCGCGCGCTTCACGGTGCTGTGGGGCGCGGGCGCACGGCTCGAGCGGGCGCTCATCGGCTTCATGCTGGACTTGCACACCACGCAGCACGGCTACACGGAGGTCGACCCTCCCTTCCTCGTCAAGGCCGAGGCGCTGCGCGGCACGGGCCAGCTCCCGAAGTTCGAGGCCGATCTGTTCAAGACCCACAAGCATGACCCCGAGGGCGGGGAGGACGCCGCGGCGCTCTACCTCATCCCCACCGCCGAGGTCCCCGTCACCAACCTGCACGCGGAAGAGATCTTGGACGGCGCGCAGCTCCCCCTGGGCTACGCCGCCTACACCCCGTGCTTCCGCAGCGAGGCGGGCTCGTACGGCAAGGACACGCGCGGCTACATCCGCCAGCACCAGTTCGACAAGGTGGAGCTGGTGCGCTTCGCCACGCCCGAGACCGCGGAGGCCGAGCACGAGCGGCTCACCCTGCACGCCGAGGCGGTGCTGCAGCGGCTGGGCCTGCACTACCGCGTGAGCCTGCTGTGCACGGGTGACATGAGCGTGAACTCGCGCAAGACCTACGATCTCGAGGTGTGGCTCCCGGGGCAGCAGGCCTACCGTGAGATCTCGAGCTGCTCGTGGTTCGGCGACTACCAGGCGCGGCGCGCCAAGATCCGCTACCGCCCGGAGGCGGGCGCCAAGCCGCAGCTCGTCCACACCATCAACGGCTCCGGGCTGGCCGTCGGGCGCACGCTGGTCGCCATCCTCGAGCAGTACCAGCTCCCCGACGGCAGCGTGGAGGTGCCCACGGCGCTGCGCCCCTACCTCGGTGGCCTCGAGCGCTTGGCGCCCCGCTGAGCGGCGCCGCGCCCCTGACGCGGCGCCGGCTTGCCGGCCTTCGAGCTGCTCTCGCGGCCGGCGGGGGCGGAGCGCCCCGGGTCCGCGACGCCGCGCCGCGCCGGCTTGCCCTCGCGGCGCGGCCGCGCGGTGGTGCGCTGCGCCGCCTCGGGCGCCACCCGGCGCGCGTAGACCTGGCGGCGTAGGACGGCCACGTCCTCGATGATGACGCTGACGCGATCCCCGAGCGCCAGGGTGTCGCCGGAGCGCACCCCCACGTACGCCAGCTCGTGCTCGTCGAGCTCGTACTGGTCGGGGCCCATGGCCTCGAAGCGGATGAGCACGTCGCAGAAGGGCTCGTCCAGCGAGACGAAGGCGCCGCTGCCCACCAGCGCCGTCACGCTCCCGCTCATCAGCTCTCCCAGGTGCTCGCGCATGTAGAGGGCGCGGTACAAATCCACGATCTCGCGCTCGACGTCCATGGCGTGTCGCTCGCGCTCCGAGGAGCGCGTCGCCAGCGCGCCGAGGGCGCTCAAGGCCTCGGGCCGGCGGTCGACCTTGCCGCCTCGCAGCAGGTGCTTGACCTGGCGATGCACGAGCAGATCCGGGTAGCGCCGGATGGGCGACGTGAAGTGCAGGTAGGCCGGCGAGGCGAGCCCATAGTGGCCGACGTTGTGCAGATCGTAGTGAGCCTGCTTGAGCGAACGCAGCAGCAGCATCTCCAAGACCTGCTGTCTCGGGTGGTCCTGGAGGCTCTTCAAGAACCTCCCGATCCCCCCGGGGAGCTGCACGTCCGAGAGATCGAAGGTGACGCCGAGCAGCTCCGCCAGCGCCGCGAAGCGCTCGAGCTTCTTGGGGTCCGGCGCGCCGTGGACGCGGTAGATGGCCGGGCTCTGGCGGCGGCCGAGCCAGTCGGCGACCAGCTCGTTCGCCAGCAGCATCAGCTCCTCGATGAGCCGGTACGCCTGCTTGATCCCGGGGTCTTGCGCGCGGCGCGTGATGCTCACCGCGGCGCCCGTCTTCGGGTCCAGCTCGAGCTTGGGCTCCGGTAGGTCGAGCTCGAGCGCGCCACGCTTGATCCGCGCGTGGTGGAGCTTGCGGGTCAGCTCGTCGAGCACCATGAGCCCCGGCTTCAGCGCCTCGGCCTGCGCGCTGCGCGGCGGCGCCTGGGTGAACCCGAGCGTCCGTGCGACCCCACCGTAGGTGAGCATGGCCGCCGAGCGCATGACGCCCTCGACCACCTCGTAGCGCTGGACCCGCGCGCTGGCGTCCAGATCCACGATGACACAGAGGCAGAGCCGGTCTTGCTCCGGCAGCAGCGAGCAGAGGTCCGCCGCCAGCGAGCCGGGCAACATGGGGACCGCGCGGTCCGGCAGGTAGAGGGTGCAGCCACGGCGCGCCGCCTCCTCGTCCAGCGCCGAGGCGGCCTGCACGTACTCGCTCACGTCCGCGATGGCGATCCAGGCGCGGTAGCCCTGCCCG
>CAUJEM010000061.1 GCA_963169915.1 Myxococcota bacterium | reverse complement strand
CGGGCTGCCGCAGTCCAAGCTCACCGTGCTGCACCTGGCGGCCGAGCGCCGCGCCGTGCTCGTGAGCGTCCCTGGGCCCGAGGCCGACCAGCGCTGGGAGGCGCTGGTGCTCCCGGCGCCGAGCGGCGCGGCGCCGCGCGTGGTCTTCGCGGGACGCACCGGCTGGACCACGGGGCAAGAGGGCGAGCGCAGCGGCGCCACGGTGCTCGTCGGTGAGCCGAACGACGCGGGGGAGGTGACCGTCGTGGTCGGTGAGCAGCAAGAGCACCTGAGCCTCTGCGGGCGCCCCGCCGTGCTCGCGCCGCGCGCCCTCGACGCGCGCGACGGCCAGCTCAAGCCCGCCAAGGTGCAGCGGCTCACCCGCGCCGAGCGGGAGGCCGCGCCCAGCGTCACGGCGCGGCGCCTCGAGGGCGCTGCGGAGCACGGCGCGCCTGGCAGCGCGGGCCTGCTGCGCGCCGTCGCCGCCAGCAGCGCGCTCGGCTCCCCGGCGGCCCTCACCGACGGCTCGGCGAGCACCGCCTGGGCGGAGAACCGCGGCGGCGCCGGGCGGGGTGAATTCGTGCTGCTCCAGGCGCCCCCCACGCTGCCGCTCACCGGCTTCGAGCTCATCGCGCGCCCGCCCGGCCCGCCGCCGCCGCAGGCCTCGGGTCCGCGCACGCTCTGGCTCGCCTTCACGGGCTCGCTGCTGCGGGTGGAGGTGCCGGAGCAGGCCTGGGCGGAGCCGGGCTCGCGCTGGGCCATCGAGCTGCCGGCGCCGGTGAGCACGGACTGCGTCGCGCTCGTCATCGAGAGCGCCTGGCACGAGACGCCCACCACGCGCACCACCGTCGCGGAGCTGCGCGCGCGCACGGAGTTCGACGGCGCGGAGCCCACGACGATCGCGGCGGCCCTGGCCGGCGGCGGAGAGCGCGCCGCGGCCGCCGCCGCCGCGCTGTCGCAGCTCGGGTCGGCGGGCCTCGAGGCCGTGGCCACGGTGTGGGACAAGCTCGACGCCGCGGGCCGCGGCGTGGCGCTCGACGTCGCGGACGCGCAGCCGTGCGCGGCGGGCGCAGCACTGCAAGTCCGCGCGCTGCTCAGCGACCGGCTGGAGCTCAGCCGGCGCGCCCAAGGGCGGCTGCTCCGCTGCGGTGAGGCCAGCGCGCCGGCGCTGGAGCGCGCGCTCGCCACCGCGCCCCAGCACGGTCGCCCCCTCGTCGCGCAGCTGCTCGTCCAGACCGCGCCGGAGCGCGCCGTGCCGGCGCTGGTGCCGCTGCTCGAGCGCGCGCCCGTGCCGGAGCGCCGGCTGCTGCGAATCGCGCTGGCGCGCGCCAGCGCCGCCCCCGCGGCGCGCGAGGCCTTCGCGCAGGCGCTCACCGAGGCCACCACGCCCATCACCCGCGTGGACCTCTTGCGCGCGCTCGGCGAGCGCGCTCCCAGCTATCGCGAGGCGGCGCTGCCTCTCTTGCGGCGCCTGGTGGGCGCCACGGATTTCCGTACGCGCTACCTGCTGCTCCAGCCCGCCGCGGAGCTGGCGACGGTGAGCCCAGAGGCCACCGCGCTGCTGCGCCGCGCCTTCGCGGACTCGGACCCGCGGCTACGCGCGCGCGCCGCGGCCGTGGTCCGCTCACCGCGCCCGTTCGCGCAGGAGCTGGGGCGCGCGCTCGACGACGCGGAGATGCGCGTGCGCGAGGCCGCCATCGGCGCGGTGGAGGGCCCCGAGGGCGCCTTCGCCACGCCGCAGCTCAGCGCCCGGCTCCGCGACGACCCTTGGCCGCTGCTGCGCGCCGCCGCCGCCGCAGCGCTCGCGCAGCACCCCCCGAGCGCCGGCACCGACGCCGCCCTCGCCGAGGCGACGGCGGACGGCTCGCTCTACGTGCGCGTCGCCGCGCTCGGCGCGCTCGGCGCGCGGCGCGCCCACCGCTACGCCGGGCTCGTGGAGGCGCGCCTGAGTGATCGCGCGGAGCACCCGCAGGTGCGCGCCGCCGCGGCTGGAGCGCTCGGCACGCTGTGCGCCGCGGAGGCCTACCCCACGCTGCTCGGCTACGCGCGCCAGCTCGCCGAGCCCCTGCTCCCCGAAGAGCAGCGCGCCATCGGGGAGCGGGCGCTCGCCTCGCTCGGACGCCTCGGCACGGCGGCGCTCCGCCAGGACCTCGCCCCGCTGCTCGCCAAGACCGCGCCCCCCGCCGTGCGCCTGGCGGCGCTGCGCGCGCTGCAGGCGCCCGAGCGCTGCGGCGCCCGCCCCAGCGCCGCGCGCCCCCCTGCCACCCGTGCAGTTGGGCCGGCGCGGCCGCGATGATAAGAGCGCGGCCCATGTCAGCGTCATGGACCCTCGTCACCGGCGCCTCCGGCTTCATCGGAGGAGAGCTGGTTCGGCAGCTGCTCGCCCAAGGGGAGCGCGTCAAGGCCTTCGTCCGGCCGGGTAGCAACCTGAAGTACCTGCGGGGGCTCCCGCCCGAGCGCTTCCAGCTCGCCTACGGCGACATCACGGTGAGCCACACCGTGTACCGCGCGCTCGCGGGCTGCTCCACGCTCTACCACGTGGCCAGCAACTTCCGGATGTGGGCGCCGCGGCCGGAGCAGGTCTTGCAGCCCGCCGTCGAGGGCACGCGCGCCACGCTGGAGGCCGCGTGGAAGCGAGATCTCTCCAAGGTGGTCGTCACCAGCAGCATCGCCGCCCTGGGGCGCTCCAGCGCCGCCGAGTCCATGGACGAGCACCACGAGTTCAACCTGCCGGACGCCGAGGTGTACATCCGCTCCAAGTACGAGGCCGAGCAGGTGGCGCACGAGTTCGCGGCGCAGGGGCTCCCGCTCGTCATCGTCAACCCGTCCACCGTGTTCGGGCCGGGGGACTGGAAGCCCACGCCCAGCGGCGAGAGCCTGCTGCGCTACCTCGCCAACCCGCCGGGGCTGCGGGTGCCCATCACCCGCGGCGGCATCAACGCGGTGGACGTGGAGGACGTGGCGCGCGGTCACATCTTGGCCATGCAGCGCGGCCGCGCGGGCGAGCGCTACATCCTCGGCGGCGACAACCTCAGCTTCGAGCAGCTCTTCCTCACGCTCAGCGAGCTGACGGGCCTCGCCGCCCCGGGCGGCCTGCAGAGCGCCGCCACCGCCGCGCTGCTCGGGAGGGTGCTGGAGCTCAAGTCGCGCGTGTGGGGCGGCAAGGACCCGATCATCACGTACCGCCTCGCCCGAGACTACGCGGACTCCTTCGCCTGGGTCAGCAGCGCCAAGGCGGAGGCTGAGCTCGGCTACACCCACCGCCCCGCGCGCGAGACGCTGGAGCGCGCCGTGCGCTGGTTCCTCGCCAACGGCTACGTCAGCCCGCGCGCCAGCCAGCGCGTGCGGCTCGAGCTGCGGCCCCACACATGACGCCCAGCGCAGCGCCCTCCTCGGCGCAGCCGCCGCGCTGGGCTGCGGGGCTGCTGCTCGGCACGCTCGCGGCGCTGCTGGCGGCGCTGCCCGCCGCGCTGCGCTCCCCCGCGCCGCTGGTCACCTGGCTGCTGCTCGCCGGCTCGGCAGCGCTGCTCACCGCGCCCCTCGGCGCCCTGCTGCGAGCCAGCGCGCTGCCGCCCCGCGCGCTGCTGCCCGCGCTCACCGCCGCCGCGCTCGCCGGCGCGCCGCT
>CAUJEM010000060.1 GCA_963169915.1 Myxococcota bacterium | reverse complement strand
CCGCTGGCTCGCGGAAGACTACGTGTACTACCTGCCCTTCCTGGGGACGCTCATCAACCGCATCGGCGCGGTGCGCGCCTGCCAAGAGAACGCCGAGCGGCTGCTCCGCCAAGAGCAGCTGGTGGCCGTCTTTCCCGAGGGGGTGAAGGGGATCGGCAAGCTTTATCGCGACCGCTACAAGCTCCAGCGCTTCGGGCGTGGCGGCTTCATCCGCCTCAGCCTCCGCACCGGGACGCCGCTCATCCCCTGCGCCATCGTCGGCGCGGAAGAGACCTACCCCATGCTGGGGCGGCTCGATCGGCTCTCCAAGGCGCTCGGCGTCCCGTACCTGCCGCTGACCCCCAGCTTCCCGCTCCTGGGACCGCTCGGCCTCCTGCCGGCGCCCACCAAGTGGACCATCAGCTTCGGCGCGCCCATCCATCTCGAGCACTACGGCCCCTCCGCGGCGGACGATCACGTCCTCGTCGGGCGCCTCTCCGAGCGCGTCCGCGCCGCCATCTCCGCGCTCCTGGAGGACGGGCTGGCCCGCCGCCGCAGCGTCTTTCTCGGGTGACTCCCCTGCACGGCCTGCTCCTCGTCGACAAGCCCTCCGGGCCGAGCAGCCACGACGTCGTCGCAGCCGCGCGGCGGGTCTACCGCACGCGGCGGCTCGGCCACGCGGGCACGCTCGACCCCATGGCGAGCGGGCTGCTGCTCTTGCTCGTGGGCGAGGCCACCAAGCTGTCGAGCTACCTCACGCTCGAGACCAAGAGCTACTCGGCCACCATCGCCCTCGGCCGCTCCACCGACACCCTGGACGCCCTGGGCGAGACGACGCAGCAGACCGCGCCCACCGCCCTCTCACCCATCGCGGTGGAGCACGCCTTGGCGCTCGAGCGGCAGCGGCACGCGCAGATCCCCCCCAGCTTCAGCGCCATCTCGGTCGCGGGAGAGCGCGCCTACGCCGCGGCGCGCGCGGGGCGTGCCCTCGAGCTCCCAGCGCGCCCCGTCACCGTCCACTCCCTCGAGCTGCGCGCGCTCACCCGTGACCAGCTCGAGCTGAGCCTGCGCGTGAGCAAGGGCTACTACGTGCGCGCGCTCGCTCGAGATCTGTGCGCGACCCTCGAGGTCGCGGGTCACCTCGCGGCGCTCAGGCGCACCGCCAGCGGCCCCTTCGAGCTGAGCGACGCCGCCGGCTGGCCCCTGTCGGAGCCGCGGGCCTTGCTCAGCGTGGAGCACGCCGCGCAGAGCTGCTTGCCGGTCGCGCAGCTCTCGGGAGCAGGGGCTCAGCGCGCCGCCCTGGGGCAGCGGCTGGGCGCGGAGCACTTCCTCACGCCGCCCCCCAGCGGGGTGTCGGCCTGGCTGAGCCCCGAGGGACGGTTGCTCGCCCTCGGCGAGCCCCGCGACGCCGGCTTCCGAGTCCTCCGCGGCTTTCCGCCCACGCCTTGACACGGCGACCTCAGCGTAGCGGCTGGCCTTGCGCCCGGAGCCGTGCGCTGAGCTGCTCGAGCAGCAGGTCGCCGTCGTCACCCTCCACCTGAAGCCCGACGACCCCCTCTTCCACGGTCAGCGTGATGACCGCTCCTGCGAAGCGACCCCGCCCCACCTCGAGCCGCACGGTCCCCCGGCGCCCCTGAACCCCCCACGCCACGCGCTCGAGGAGCGTGGCGACCACGTGTTCCGCGCTCCACGCAGCGGCCACGGGGGCTACCCCGGCGAGCCCCCGCGGCTCCTGCCAGGACAACCTCCAGTGCCCCGCCTCGACCCACTGCGTCGCGCTCGTGCCCGCGCCGAGCCGCCCGCTCCCCTCCTGCCGCTCGTCACGGTCATCGAGCGAGGCGCCTCTGCCGGCCCCTGCGCCCGCGCTCAGGCGGTCCGCCGGGAGGACACGCCCCTCACCGAGTGCGGCGCCATGGTCCGCCGGGGACGCGCTGCCCCGCGCCGCGTCCTTGGACGGCGCCCCCCCGAGGAGCTGCTGAAACGTCGCTCGGAGAGCCCGCGGCCGCTCAGCGAGCTGCCCTCGGGGCGGTAGCCCTCGTGAGGGCGCGAGCGGCGCGGGCCCCAGCGACGTACAGCCTCGAGCCATGGCCCCTCGTCGTCCACCCAGAGCCCGAGTTGCGCTCCCCCCTGAGCTACGCTTAGGGTTGGGGCGAAGCTGGACCTGCGCCCAGCCTCCGTGATCTTGGACGCTCCACCATCTAGCTCGCTCCACCTGCTGCTCAGCGCCGTACCAGCGGTCCTCGCAGCAGCCTTCGCCGCCGCCAGCGCGTCCACCAGCGCGCTGTCCACGGCGCGGCTGACGGCCTTACGGGACGTCACCCACGGCACTCGCCGGGCAGCGCTCGACCGCTACCTCCGCCATGGGGACGTCATCGAGTCCCGCTGGATGGTGCTCCGCGTGCTCGGCATCTCCAGCAGCGCGCTGCTGGTGATGGACCACCTCCCCGGCGCGCTCGGCGGCTGGCGGCTCATCCTCGCCGCGGTGGCGGCGCTCGTCCTCTACGGCATTCCCGCAGAATTTTTCATCGTGGTGGCAGAACGCACCGCGGACCGCACCGCCCCCCAGCTGCTGCGGCTGCTCTTCCCCCTCGAGCTGCTGGTGGCGCCCATCGCGGCGCCGCTCGCGTGGCTCGGGGCGCTGGCGGGGCGCCTCGTGGGGCGCCCCTCCGCCGCGCCCCCCGGGGTGACGGAGACCGAGATGGAGCTGATGGTGTCCCAGAACGAGCAAGCTGGAGAGCTCGACGCCGAGCGCTCGGAGATGATCCGCAACGTCCTGGACTTCGGCGACGTCACCGCGGGACAGGTGATGGTGCCACGGCGGCAAATCACCGCGCTCGACGCCACCCTCTCGGGGCGAGAGCTGCTCCGCCTCGCGTCGGAGAGCGGGCACTCACGCTACCCCGTCTACCGGGAGCGCCGCGGCGACGTC
>CAUJEM010000059.1 GCA_963169915.1 Myxococcota bacterium | reverse complement strand
TCCCAGGCTTGATGTCGCGATGGATCAAGCCGCGTGCGTGCACGAAGCCGAGCGCGTCGCACAGCTCCACCCCGAGCCGCACCACGGCGTCGAAGTCCAGGGTCTTACGGGTCGCCAGCAGTGACTCGAGGCTCCGGCCCTCGAGCAGCTCCATGACCAGGTAGGGGCCGACCTCCGGCGCCTCCCCGGCGTCCAGCACGTCCACGAGGTGCGGATGCCGCGCGCCTTGGAGCACCACTGCCTCACGCAGCAGCCGCGCCTTGCTGAGCGCGTCCCTACGGTGCAGCAGCTTGATGGCGACCCGCCGCCCCGTGTAGACGTGCTTGGCCTCGAAGACGGTCGCCATCCCACCCACGGCGAGCTCCCGGCGGAGCTGATAGCGGTGGTCGATGGTGTCTCCGATGGAGCAGGAGGTGGTCATAGCTCGATGTCAGGGAAGGGCCTCCCAGGCCGCGCAAAGAGGTAGCCCTGCAGCAGATCACACCCGAGCGCGATGACGGTGTCTCGCTCCTCCGGTGTCTCGATGCCTTCCGCGACCACCAGCATGCCGAGATCTTTACACAAAGTCGTCATGGAACGCACCAACTTCTGCTTGGTGACCTCACGCGAGATATTCCTGACGATGGACATGTCGAGCTTGACGATCTCCGGCTCCAGGTGAGCAAAGCTGGTGAGGCCCGCGTACCCCGCGCCCAGATCGTCGATGGCGATGCGGAACCCGAGCGCCCGCAGGCGCGCCACCTTCTCTCGGGTGTCGCTGATGTTCAAGATGGAGGCGCGCTCGGTGATCTCGAGCACCACCCGGTCCGCGATGGCGCTCAGCGGTGACGCCGTGTCGTAGAGCGAGGGGCACTCGAGGTCGCTCGTGTGGAGGTTGACGAAGAGCATCCCGCGCTCCGGCGCGCTCGCGATGGGCTCCGCCGCGGCACGGCGCACCCGCTCGCCGAGCTCCGTGAGCTTCTCCAGCCGCTCGGCGGCGTCGAGGACCGCCCCGGGGTGGGGCAGGCTGGGCTCCGAGCAGCGGAGCAGGGCCTCATAGCCGTACAACGAGAAGTCTTGGGCGCGGAGGATGGGCTGGTACGCCATCCAGAGGCTCCCGAGCGCCCGCTGGAAGGTCGCCTCCAGCCCCGCGCGGTCTCCCGCTCCGTTGGCCCCGAGCCCGCCGAGCTCCAAGGCCGAGCGCTTCATCCGGGCGATACGGTGCAGCCCCACGGCCTTGGCGACGATCCGGTCGAGCTCATTCAGCTCGAAGGGCTTGGTCAGGTATTGGAAGGCGCCGTACTCGATACCGTCCATGGCGGAGCGCAGGTCCGGGGCGGCCGTCATCAGGATCACCGGGACGTCGAGGTCTCTCTCCCTGACCGAGCGCAAGACCCCGAGGCCGTCCACCCCGGGCATCTTGATGTCCGTGATGACGACGTCGAAGGGGCCGCCCTCGAGCTGCTGCACGGCCTCCGCGCCGTCGCGCGCGACCGTGACCTGGCAGCCGGCCTTGGCGAGCGACCGAGCCAGCGCGCGACGCAGCGCGCCCTCGTCCTCCGCCAAGAGGATCTTGGCGTCCGCGAGAAATCCGCCCAAGGCTGCCGGGGCCATCCCAAGGTCACTCATGGTGTGTCTTCGACTCCAGACTGAACGTTCGAACGGGGAGGTGCGACGGCCTCCGCGGGCGCGGAGGGGCGCTGGCTGAGCGTGACGCGCGCGCCCGTGGGCGCCCCAGAGGGGATGAGCAGGTCGAAGGCGGCGCCCGCGCCCGGCGCGCTCTCCACGCTGATGCTGCCCTTCCACTGACGGAGGATCCCGTACACCATGGAGAGGCCGAGCCCGGTGCCCTTGCCGGCCGGCTTGGTCGTGAAGAAGGGCTCGAAGATCCGCTGCTTCGCCTCGGCGCTGATGCCCTCGCCGTCGTCCATGACGCGGATCCGAACGTAGGCGCCCAGCTCCAAGCCGGGGTTGGCGAGCTGACGCGCTTCATCGATGAGCACCTCGGAGGTCTCGATGCTGATGCTGCCCCCTCGGGGCATGGCGTCTTGGCTGTTGATGACCAGGTTGATGAGCACTTGCTCGAGCTGCCCGGCGTTGGCTCGGACGAGCTGCTGGGAGCTGCTGAGCGTCGTGGAGAGCTGGACGTTCGCCTCCAGCATCCGACGCAAGAAGCCCTCGACCCGGAGCACCACCGCGTTCACGTCGAGCAGGGTGGGCGTGAGGTCGTCCTTGCGGCTGAAGGTGAGCAGCTGCCGCGTCAAGCTCGCCGCGCGCTCGGCGGCCTCGCGGATGTCCGCCACGTCCTCGCGGCGCGCGTCCTCTGGCGCGAGCTCCGCCGCGAGGAGCTCCGCGCAGCTGGTGATGACCGCCAGGAGGTTGTTGAAGTCGTGCGCGATGCCGCTGGCGAGCTGCCCCACCGCCTCCATCTTCTGGGCCTGGCGTAGCTCCTCCTCCAGGGCCCGCTGGGCGGTGACGTCCTGCACGATGACGAAATAGAGGAGCCCTTGGTCGTCGTGGGTGAACGACAGGGACGTCTCCAGGCGGACGACGGAGCCGTCCGCTCGCCGCAGGTCCGACGTGAAGCCTCGCTCCGTCGCCGGGGGGAGGCCTTGCAGGCGCTCCCACTGGGACTCCACGTCCGGCAGGATCTCCGCGAGCGGACGGCCGATGAGCTCCCCCCACGAGCGCTGGAAGAGGCGCTGGGCGGCGGGGTTGACCTCCTGGATGAGCCCCTGCTCCTGCGTGATGAAGATGGCGTAGTGGGCGTTGTCGAGCAGCTGGCGGCAGCGCTGCTCGGAGCGCTGACTGGCGGAGAAGGCCCGAAAGCGCGCTAGCACCAGGCTGAGCTGGGTCCCCAGCATCTCCACGAAGTAGTGCCAGTCGACGTCCTCCTCCCGCGGCGTGGTGACGAGCACCAGCGCACCCAGCAGCTCCCCTGCGAGCTGCAGCGGCAGCACCTGCACGGAGGCGTCGGCCGTCACCCGACAGCAACAGACCGGGGGCGTGAGCCCCTCGGGCTGGGACACGGGAGAAGCCACACTGACCTTCTCGGAGCAGACCACGGCCTGGAGCTGCTCGAGGCCCGCCACCCAGGGCGGCAGGGCGACGGTGCGCTCCGCGTCGAAGCCCGCCTGCGCCTTCAGCGCGAGCCCGCCTCGAGGGGCGCCGGTGTAGATGCCGCCCTGCAGGAGCCCAATGGCGTCCAGGCAGTCCACCAGCAAGCCCTGGAGCGCCTCCTCCGGCGCCTCACCGCGCGCCAGGATGTTCGCGGCCGAGACGAGCACGGTGCGCTCCGCCGAGAGCCGCGCGTAGCGCTGGAACAGCACCGCGCTGCGCGCGGTCTGGTGCTCGAGCTGCTGGTGGAGGCGCTGGAGCCGCTGCTCCATCACCTCCTGCTGGGTCCGCGGCGCCGCGGACGACGCCGCTGGCTGGTCGCTCGGGCGGGACAGCGCGGCCCGCAGGGCCACCACCAACTCCTTCGGGGAGGAGCCGTTGGAAATGGTGGCGTCGACGCCCAGGCGCGCGGCCACGCGCTGCTCCTCCGCTTCGTTCGTGGAGGAGGTCACCAGGACGATGGGCAGCCGCCCGCCCTGCGCCTGCTCCCGCACTCTGGCCGCGAGCTCGAAGCCGTCCAGCCGCGGGAGGAAGGTGTCCGCGACGAGCGCCTCCGCGGCGCTGCTCTGCAGCAGCCGCCACGCCGCCTCACCGTCCCGCGCCGTGTAGACCTCGAACCCGAGCTGCTCGAGCTGGCGGCGGGTGAACCTCAGCCGCGCCGAATTCGCGGCCGCGACCACGATGGAGCGCCCGAGGCCGAAGCGCTCGACCGCCTCGTCGAGCGCGGCCAGGTGGGTCTTCACCGCGATGGTGAGCAGCGCGGGTTGGACGGGCCGCGTGAAGACGTCGTCGACGCCGCCGGCGAGCAGGTACGCCTCGTCCTTTCGCCCCAAGAACCCGGCCAGCGCCAGCACCACGAGCCGCGGGAGCGCCTCCTTGAGCCTGCGCGCGAGCTCCAGCCCCGCGCAGTCCCGCAGCACCAGGCTCACGATGGCGAGATCCGGGCTGACGGTCTCCAGGGTACGGAGCGCTGCGTCACCCCCCGGCGCCTCGATGACCGTCGCCCCCTCCGCCTCGAGCGCGCCGCGCAGCGCCTCACGGGCCTTCGCGTCATCGTCCACGATGAGCAGCGTGTGGCCCTTCATGAGCGTCCCCTCCCTGCGCGCGAAATCACGGAATCCTGGATTCTATGCTCACTGCCGCCCTCCCTGGCTGGGAGGTGCCCTGCCCGTCCACTCTGAGAGCGAACTCCTGGGGACCGTCGACCACGCGCGGCCGCGCCACAACACGACGAGCAATGTCGTAGCAACATGGGAGCAGCTCAGCATCTCATTTCTACTTTGATAATGCAATGGCTTAGCCTCACCTCCACGGCCCTCGGTGGAGCTACGAGCCTAGAGCGAACGCCAACACCGAGGGCTGACGGAAGCGTGACTCAGCGCTCGAGTGGGGAGAGCTTGAGTGACTCATCTAGTAACACCGTAATTCAGTGGTTGCATGTAGTGATTCCACCGCATGCCGCCACCTGGGCGCCAAGGCCGCGGACGGCGCTAGTACGCCGCGGCCTTGCCCTCACCGCGCGTGGTGTCGGCCACCGCGCGCCGCTCTCCCGTCTCCGCGTCCACCTCGATGACGTTGGCGTGGCCGAGGTGCGGGCGCTGGCGGATGACGTGCCCGCGCCGCTCGAGCTCGGCCTTCAGCGCTGGCGAGAGCTGCTCCTCTGTCCAGATCTGATCCGGGAGCCATTGATGGTGCACGCGCAGCGCTGGCACCACCACGCTGAGCGGCTGACCGTAGTCCACCAGCCCGCGGACGAGCTGCGCCACGGTGGTGGAGATGGTCGGCCCCCCAGGGGAGCCCAAGACCGCGCGCAGCCGCCCCCCTCGCACGACCACCGTGGGGGTCATGCTGGAGAGCATGCGCTTGCCCGGCTCAATCTTGTTGGGCTCGCCCTGCACGAGCCCGAAGACGTTGGGGGCGCCCGGCTTCACCGCGAAATCATCCATCTCATTGTTGAGCAGGACGCCCGTGCCCGGCACGACGAACTTCGCTCCGAAGCCCGTGTTGAGCGTGTAGGTGTTGGCGACGGCGTTGCCGTCCGCGTCCACCACGGAGTAGTGCGTCGTCTGCGTGGACTCTTCGCGAGCGGGCGCCACGCCCGCCTGGATCTCGGCGGAGGGGGTGGCGCGCTCGAGCTCGATGCCGCGCATCCGGTCGCGGATGTAGCTCGTCTCCAGCAGATCGGGCGGCACCTTCACGAAGTCCGGATCGCCGAGGAGCTGGTTGCGATCCGCGTAGGTGCGGCGCATCGCCTCCGCGAACAGGTGGATCTCGTCGGCGCTGCGCCACGCTCGGCGCTCGAGCCCCAGCACCTCGCTGGCGACCAGGAGCTGCTCGAGCACGACCCCCCCAGCCGACGGCAGCGGCATCGTGATGATGGTGTGACCCCGGTAGTCGAACACCACGGGCTCCCGCCACCGCGCCTCGTACCGCGCCAGATCGGCTGGGGTCCAGAGGCCACCAGCGCGGCGGACCTCGCGCGCCAGGGTGGCGGCGAGCGGGCCGCGGTAGAACGCCGTGGGCTCGGTGGCGATCAGCCCGAGGGTCTTGGCGAGCTCGGGCTGGACCCAGCGGTCTCCCGCCTGCAGCGGCGCGCCGTCCTTCCTCGAGTAGATCCGCGCGGAGGCAGCATAGCCCAGCTCGCGCATCTTGGCCGCGCCGCGCCCCAGGGTGCTGGCGTCCTCCGCCGTGAGCGTGAAGCCGTCACGAGCCAGCCGCAGCGCCGGCTCCACGAGCGCGCGCCAGGGCAGCTTGCCCAGCTTGGCGTGCGCCGCGGCGAAGCCGGCGACCGTGCCGGGGATGCCGGCGGCCTTGGGGCCGTTGAGCCGCGCGTCGCTGAGGTTGCCTTGGGCGTCGAGGTACATGTCCCGCGAGGCGGCGCTCGGCGCGGTCTCGCGGTAGTCGAGCGCGTAGGCCGCTCCGTCCGCCCGGCGGATCACCATGAACCCTCCGCCGCCGAGGTTGCCCGCGCTCGGGTGGGTGACCGCGAGGGCGAGCCCGAGCGCGATGGCCGCGTCCACCGCGTTGCCCCCCTGCTGCAAGACGCCGAGCGCCACGTCCGTGGCGTTGGCCTCCTGGCTGGCCACCGCGCCGTGACGCCCGACGGCCACGCGCGGGGGCTCGGCGGGGAGCTGCGGCGAGGGCTGCACCACCGCGGCAGCGCTGGGGACTGGCGCGGGCAGCGCGGGAGCGACCGGGGCCGCCGACGGAGGCGGCGGGGGCGCGCCCCCGCTCCGAGGCGCCGGCCCGCCGCAGCCCAGCGCAAGGACGGCGAGCCAATACCCCACGCGAGCGCTGCGCTGCTGAGCCATGCGCTCGAGGCTAGCCGCCCTCCCCACGCCTGACGAGGTCGGCTGGGGCAAGTTGTCGCAGGGGCGCCCTCGGGCTGGCGCCCGGGCCGCCCACGACTAATAGCAGGGGACATGTCCCACCGGCTCGGCGCTCGACGTTCCCTCCTGCTCAGCGGCGCGCTGGGCGCGGCCACGCTCCTCGGGGGCCTCGGGCTCGTCCACCCTGCGACGGCCGCGAGCGCCGCCGACGACGCCCCGGCGAAGCGCTACGTCGCCACCGGCTCCATCAAGAGCATCGCGGAGGACCGGCGCTCCCTGCTCATCACCCACGACGACATCCCTGGCTTCATGCGCGCCATGACCATGCGCTTCGGGGTGCGCTCACCGGAGCAGCTCCGCGGGCTCAGCGCAGGCCAGCGCGTCCGCTTCGAGTTCGAGGCGCGGGGCGGCGCGCTGACGATCCTGGTCATCAGCGCCCTCTGAGCCCGCGCCGGCCCGCGCGGCCGCTCCCGACCGCTTTACCGGCGCGGGGAGTTGGAGAATAGTCGCTGTGTCATGCGCTCGGTCAGTCTCCATGGGCTCTCGATCTTGGTGGTGTCCCTCGCGCTCGGCGGCTGTGAGCAGGCGCCCAAGCCCAGCCCTGCCGCGCCGGCGTCCACCACGGCGGGAGAGCCGCCGCCTCCTCCTCCGGCGCCGAAGGGCCCGCCGCAGCTCGCGGTCACGCCGAACGAGGTGAAGGTAGGCTTCGAGGTCGTGCTGATGGACAAGCGCGACAGCCCCGAGCGCCTCAAGAAGGCGCTCGCCGAGCACCCCAAGGCGTTCGCTGAGCAGACCGCCAGCATCGAGGTCGACCGTAAAGCGCCCCTGCCTTGGCTCCAGAGCCTGCTCGCGGAGCTGACGGCCGCCGGCGCCACGGGCTTCCTCATCAAGACGGACTCTCGCCCCGAGTTCCCGAAAGAGCTACCGCTCGAGCCCGCCGGCAGCGTCCGAGAGCCGGCCGCGTGCACCGTGACCACGATGGTGCTCGCCGATCGCGGCACGGCCGTGTGGAAGATCGCGGGCGGCACCGCCACCAAGAACACCAAGGGCTTCGCTGGCCCCGATCTGAGCAGCACGGCGGGCACGCTGGAGCGCTTCGCCAAGGCCTGCCCGGACTCCACCCGGCTCTACTTCTCCGGCGCGGAGGGCATCGAGTGGGGTCTGCTCTATGACTTGGCCGCGTCCGCGGCCGCGCTGGAGAAGGTCAGCTTCAAGCAGTTCGTGCTGCTGCCCAAGATCCCGGTCGCGGGGCGGAAGGTGGACACCACGCCGTGACCCAGGAGCCGCCCTCCTGGGGCGGGCGCCGCTAACGGCCGCCCAGGGCCCGCTCGAGCGCCGTCAGGGCCTGCTCGAGGCCACCCTGGCCGCCAGCGTGGCCGTGGGCGAGCGGCGTGCCCGTCTGCCGTGCGGCGGCGACGATGGGCGTGGAGTGCTGGTGCGCGATGCGCTCTTCGAGCAGCACGAGCGCCGCGACGTGGCCGTCGAGGATGCGCCCCTCGAGCGCCTGCACCCCGCGCGTGTGACCCGCGGGCGCCACCCACTCCGGGACGAACCCACAGCGCTGCTCCAGCCACTCGAGCTTGTCGCGCTCCGGCTCCCCCCCCACGATGACGACGGCGCCGGCGCGCGCGGCCTCGCGCAGGCGCGCCAAGGGCGGCGGCGGCGCCGTGACCGCCACCACGCTCGGCGCCGGCTTGGCACGACGGGCCGGCTTCGGCGTTGCGGGCGGGCGCACGTCGAGCCGCTGCGTCAGCCCGCGCGCGCCGCGCTCGAGCCGCTCCCGCTCGGCGCGAGCCAGCTCGAGCTCTGCCCGTAGGTCTCCCGTCCCACGGCGGCCCGTCAGCCCCGCGAGCTGCCGTAGCCCGCGCCGCGCCGCCTCCGCTCTCAGGCGCTCGAGGACGCGCCCCGCGGCCTCGTCGGCGCGCTCGTCGTCGACGCGGAGGAGCTGCGCGCGTAGCCCCAGCTCGCGCAGCCGCGCCTTGAACAGCGGGAGCGGCAGGGCGCCGAGCTCCGCGCGCCGCAGCTCCTCGAGCAGCGCGGCCGCGGCCACGCTCACCGGCGGCTCTCGGCCCTCGCGCGGCGCGGCGCCTTCGGCGTCGCCCGAGGCGGGCGCGGACTCGACGCCGACGGCGGTCGGCGACGCCCCGAGCTCCGGGAGCGCCCGGACGAGCGCGAGCAGGCGCTCGGCAGCGGCGCTGGCCGAAGGAGCCCGAGGGGCACCGAGGTCGAGGCGGCGCGCCACCTCGGCGGCGAGCGCCTGCTCGGAGACCCGCGCGTACTCCTCCACCGCCTGACGCAGCGCTTGAACGGCGTGGTGCCGCCGCTGGCGCTGCGTGTCGAGCGCCTCCCGAGCGGTCGCCAGGACGGCGTCGAAGGAAGCAGGGCGAGCAGCGCGAGTGGAGGCCATGGCGAGAGTGGTCGACGAGGGGGCGGGCGAGGGGGCTGAGTGAGCGAGCGGCGGCGCGCGGCTTTCACGATTGCTGCGTTGCGCTATGCTCGCGCGCGTGAACTTTACCACCCTTCTCCTCGGTCACATGGACGATCACGCCAAGGCCCGGCTGCCAGAGGCGCTGGACCGGATGGACCACGCGTCCCGCCTCTTTACGTGCATGAGCATCGAGCCAAAAGATCAGAAGCGACTCTGGGAGCTCTGCGCGGACAACGAGCCGCTCGACGCCAGCCACTTCGTGCCGGCCGGGACGCCGCCGCTGAAGGAGGTCATCCACCACGGCAAGAACACCCTCCCCCTCCACAACTTCTTCCAGAAGCGCTTCTGCCTCCCGGAGGAGGGCTCGACCAAGCTCTTCGGCTACAATCAGCACTCACTGCTCACGTTCACCGGCCCCGGCTATTACGTGGCGCACCCGGTGGACCGTGAGACGGACCGCGTGGCCCCCAGTGACTACGTCATCGACTACACGCTGGAGCCCACCAGCAAGGTCGCCGCTTGGCCCAAGATCCTCCCCAACAAGGCCAAGCTCGGCTTCTTGGTGTACGCGGGCATGAAGGACTACATGCGCAAGGTCAGCGAGCACGTCAGCATTGGCCTCGCGTACAAGGCCGATCGCTCCATCGAGAGCTACTTCATCTTGTGCCGCGAAGACCCGGCGGAGTAAGGCTCGAGCCCCCATGACCCCTCCCGAGCGCCCCCTCACCTCCGTCGCCCTCGCCCAGGCGGCGCGCCACTACGTCCAGAGCCTCGAGGCGCGCGGCGCGCTCTCGGAGGCGGAGCAGCGCAGCGCCGCGGAGTTCGGCGCGCTGCTCGAGGCCATGTTCTTGCTGGCCGCCGTCGACGGCGAGATCAGCGACGCGGAGCTGAGCCGCCTCCAGGCGAGCGTCGCGACGCTCGCGGAGCTGGACCCCAGCGCGCTGAAGGTGCTCCCCCAGGCCTTGAAGGAGCTCGCCCAGCGCCTGGAGGCCGAGGGCTGGAGCGCGCGCGTCGCGCAGGTGGTGGAGGCGCTCGCGACGCCAGAGGCGCGACGCACGGCGTTCCGCCTGGCCGCGGCCATCGCCATGGTAGACGACGAGGTGGCGCACGCGGAGGCCGCGGGGATCGACGCCTTCGCCGCGGCGCTCGGGCTGGACCACGAGGAGAGCCAGCGCCTGCTGCGTGAGGTGGTGGCCGAGCTGTTCGGCGCCGGGTGAGCGCGCTCAGCGCGGCGCGGCCCGCTCCAAGAGGCGCTCCACCGCCGCGATGTCGAAGGGCTTCTCGAGCACCGCGCCGGAGTACTCACTGAGGAACGCGCGCGTGCTCGCCGTGAAGGCGCCGCCCGTCATGAACACGAAGCGCGCCTCGAGCGCAGGGATCTCACGGCGCACCCAGCTCAGGACCGCCAGCCCGCTCATCTGCGGCATCATGAGGTCACACAGCACCACGTCGAAGGCATGGTCTTGCTCGAGGCGCGCGATGGCCTCCTGCCCGCTCAACACCGTCACGATCTCATGCTGGCCCCCGAGCGCGATGCGGAGCGTCCGCCCGAGCAGCGGCTCATCGTCGATGATGAGCAGCCGCTGCCGCCGCTCGGCGCGCGGCGCGACCTCCACGGCGGCGACCGTCGGCTCCGGCGCCTGCGCCTCCGCCGCGGGCAAGCACACGCGGAAGCAGGCGCCACCCTCCGCGCGCCGCTGCACCCCGATGTCTCCCCCGAACGAGCGCACGATCCCCTCACAAATGGCGAGCCCCAGCCCCATGCCGCGCGGCTTGGTGGTCACGAAGGGCTGGAAGATCCGCTGCGCCTGCGCCTCCGCCACCCCGGGCCCGGTGTCCTCCACCTCCACCACGACCCGCCCGCGCTCCTCACGCGTCGTCAGCCGGATGAGCGCCGGGGGCGCCTCGGGCTCATGCTCCTCACGCTCGGAGAGCGCCTGGAGCGCGTTCATCAGGAGGTTCAGGAACACCTGGCCCAGGCGCGCTTCGTCCGCCAGCACCAGCGGGACGCGCCCGTAGCGCTTCTCGAGCCGCGCGCGGTGGTGGACCTCGTGGGCGGCGATGCTCACCGCTGCGTCCAACACCTGCTCCACGCTGACGAGCTGCCGCTCTTCCGCGCGGGGGCGCGAGAAGGTCTGCAAGTCTTTCACGATGCGCTGGACGCGATCGACCCCTTCACGCACGTTGCGGAGGCACTCCACGGCCTGCTCCAGCTCTCCCGACCCCAGCCCCTGACCCCGCCCCAGACGCCCCAGCGCGGACTCCAGCAGGCCCAGCGAGCCGAGCACGTAGGCCAGCGGGTTGTTGACCTCGTGAGCGACGCCGGCCGCGAGCTCACCCAGGGCCACGAGCCGCCCGGCGTGCGCGAGCTGGTCCCCGACGCTCGAGACGCTCCCCGACTCCCGCGCGACGAGCAGCGACGCGGCGGCCTCATCGAGCTGGAGCGGGCACCAGCGGCGCGTGAGGGTGAGCGGCGCGCCATCCTCGGACGCGACGGTGCTCGTGCGCCCTGGCAGCGGCTCCCACGTCTCTGGCGGGGCGCGCCGCGCGCGCTCGAGCAGCTCCGCCTCACGCGGCTCGAGCTGCTGGGCGCCGAGCGGCACCCCGCGCGCGCGCAGGGCCTTCGCCGCGGCGTTCTCGAACAGTACCGAGTCTTGGCGGAGCACCACCACGGCGTCGGAGACGGCGGCGGCCAAGAGCTGAAAGTTGCGCTCCGCCAGCCCCGCGGCGCGCTGCGCGCCGTGCTCCGCCGTCAGATCCTCCACGAAGCCCACGCCCCCGTCCGGCTGCCCGCTGGGCGCCGTCACTGGCAGCAGGCCAATCCTCACGTGGATGGTCCGCCCCCCAGCGATGCGGTAGTGGCCTTCGAGCGAGGCGCGCTTGCCGCCCAACACCGCCGACACCGCCGCGCGGAGCGCCGGATCTGACACCTGGTCGAGCGTGGAGCCCAGCAGATGCTCGCGGCCGAGGCTCACGACGTTGGCGAAGGCCTCATTACACGCCACGAGGATCCCCGCGGCGTCGAACCGAAGAATCCCGATGGGGCTGCTGACGAACAGGAGCTCCGCCGCGTTCCCATCGATGAAGCCACCAGCTCTCATGCGCGCGCCCTCCCGCGCCCTCGTCCCGCGCTCGGTGTGCCGCGCCCGCTCACCTCGAGGCACCTCCGCATCGCGCCCAGCACTCTAGCATCCCCCTGAAGCGCCGCCGAGCCCCCCGGCGCTTGACGGCGGGCGAGCGGCGCTCAAGGCTGTCCGCCTCTCACTGCTCCCTCGGTATCCCCCCTTGGCCGCCAAGAAGACCCCCTCACTCCCTCGCCCTGCCGCCTCGGGCGCCCCACGTCGCCAGCGCGGGGCCGCCCGCGCCGAGGGAGCGTCCAGTGACCCCGAGGCCGCGGAGGACGAAGAGGAGCAGCCCACCGCGGACGACCCGGAGGCGGAGGAGCCGGAGCCCGCGGAGGCGACGGTGGAGGTCGTGGACGAGCGCGAGCTCACGGCGCTCGACAAGAAGGCCGCCCTCACCACCACGCGGGCGGACCCACTCCAGGCGTACATGCGCGAGGTCCAGCGCCACCCGCTGCTCGGCGCGGAGGAGGAGCACCGGCTCGCCGTCCACTACACCAAGACGCAGGACGTGGACGCGGCGGCGCGGCTCGTGACCGCCAACCTGCGCCTGGTCGTCAAGATCGCCTACGAGTACCGCCGCGCCTACCGCAACATGATGGACCTCATCCAGGAGGGGAACATCGGGTTGATGCAGGCGGTCAAGCGCTACGATCCTTACCGGGGTGTCAAGCTCTCCAGCTACTCGGCGTGGTGGATCCGCGCCTACATGCTGCGCTTCATCTTGAACAACTGGCGGCTCGTGAAGGTGGGCACCACGCAGGCCCAGCGCAAGCTCTTCTTCAACCTCAGCAAGGAGAAGGCGCGCCTCACCGCCATGGGGATCGAGCCCACGCACGCCGAAATTGCCAAGAGCCTGGGCGTCGAAGAGAAGGATGTCACGGAGATGGACATCCGCCTGTCGCGCGGGGAGGCCTCGCTCGACGCCACGGTGGGAGACAGCGACGACGGGCGCCAGGTCACCCGCCTGGATCTCATGGCGGCCCCAGGGGCAGGGCCAGATCGGCTGACCGAGGGGATGGAGCTGTCGGAGCTGGTCCGCCGGCACCTCGACGAGTACCGCACGACGCTCAGCGGCAAAGACCTCATCATCTTCGACAAGCGCCTCGTGGCCGAGGAGCCGCTGACGCTCCAGCAGCTCGGCGACGAATTCGGTGTCTCGCGCGAGCGCGTGCGGCAGCTCGAGGCGCGGCTCACCGGCAAGCTCCGGGTGTTCCTCCGACAGTCGCTCGGCGACGCGGTGGACGTCACCCGCTGAAGCGGCGCCCAGCCCCGTCCGCGCGCCTCTCATGCTCCTCGTCGTCGGCACCCCCATCGGCAACCTGGGAGACCTGTCACCCCGGGCGGCGGAGGCCCTGCGTCGCGCCAGCCTCATCGTCGCCGAGGACACCCGCCGCGCGCGCATCCTGCTGAGCCACCTCGCCATCCAGGGTGCGGCGCTGCGGCGCCTCGACGCCCACGCGAGCGACCACGAGCTGGCGCAGGTCGTGCGCGTGCTGACGGACGGCGGCGAGGTCGCGCTGATCACCGACGCGGGGATGCCTAGCGTGAGTGACCCTGGCCGCCGCCTGGTGCAGGCGGCGCGCGCGGCGGGGGTGTCGATCGCCGTCGTCCCTGGCCCCAGCGCGGTGACGGCCGCGGTGGCGCTCTCCGGGCTCGTGGAGGGCCCCTTCCTGTTCCTGGGCTTCCTGGCGCGCCGTGGCGAAGAGCGACGGGCGCAGCTCGCCCGGGTGGTCACCGCCCAGGAGCCCTGCGTCCTCTTCGAGTCCCCCCAGCGCATCACCGCGACCTTGCAGGAGCTCGCCGCGCTGGCGCCCCAGCGCCACGCCGCGCTCGGCCGTGAGCTCACCAAGCTGCACGAGGAGCTGCTCGAGGGGAGCCTCGAAGCGCTCGCCGCCCTGCCGGGGCCTTGGCGTGGCGAGCTGACGCTGGTCGTCGCTGCCCAGGCGCCGTCGGAGCGCCAGCCCCTCGGCGAGCTGGAGCTCGATCGGCTCGTCCAAGAGCAGCTCGACGCGGGGCTCTCCGGCAAGGCCGCGGCCACGGAGCTGGCGGCCCGGCTCGGTCTCCCGAAAAAGAGCCTCTACGCGCGCGCGCTGCGGCTCCAGGGGCGCGCTCGGGGGGCGCAAGATCCGGCGCTCCACCGCGGGACCTAGCCGCGCGGGGCGCGCCGCCGTCACGACCCGCTGCTGTCAGGGCCGATTCTGAGCTAAGACGCCGGGGTCGTGTTCGAAGCGCTGACCAAAGGGTTTCGGGAAGCTCAAAACCGCCTCGCCGGGCTCACGGAGCTGACCGAGAAGAATATCCAACACGCACTGCGCGAGGTGCGGCTGTCGCTGCTGGAGGCAGACGTCGAGCTCGGCGTCGTCAAACGCTTCTTGGCGAGGATCGAGGAGCAGGCCCTGGGCCAGACGCTCCAGAGTCGCGTCAAGGTCGGCGGCGAGACCCACAAGGTCGGCGCCGGCGAGCTGTTCATCAAGATCTGCCACGACGAGCTGGTCTCCATGATGGAGACCCCCGCGGAGCCGCTCAGCTTCGCCAGCTCGGGGCGGACGGGGGTGATGATGGTGGGGCTGCAGGGCTCCGGTAAGACCACCAGCGCCGCCAAGCTCGCGCGCTGGGCGCAGAAGCTCGGCAAGAAGCCGCTGCTCGTGGCCGCGGACATGCAGCGGCCCGCTGCGGTGGAGCAGCTGCAGGTGCTCGGCAAGTCCCTGGACGTCCCGGTGTTCAACCTCCCCGGGCACTCCCCGCTCGACATCTGCAAGGAGGCGGGCGCGGAGGCGAAGCGCCTCGGGCGCGATCTCATCATTTACGACACCGCCGGCCGGCTCGCCATCGACGAGCCGCTGATGGTGGAGCTCGAGCAAATCAAGGCGGCGGTGCAGCCCGAGCACTTGCTGCTCGTCATCGACGCGATGATCGGCCAAGACGCGGTCAAGACGGCGCGCAGCTTCAATGAGCGGCTCGCCATCAGCGGCGTCGTCCTGACGAAGCTCGACGGCGACGCCCGCGGCGGCGCCGCCCTCAGCGTCAAGGAGGTCACCGGCGCGCCCGTGCTGTTCGTCGGCATGGGAGAGACGACCGACAAGCTCGAGCCCTTCCGCCCGGAGGGCATGGCGAGCCGCGTGCTCGGCATGGGGGACGTCGTCGGCCTGATGCAGGACTTCGAAGAGGTCATCGATCAGAAGAAGGCGGAGCAGGACGCCGCTCGGATGATGAGCGGGCGCTTCACGCTCGATGACTTTCTGAATCAGGTCCGGATGATCCAAAAGATGGGCTCCCTGAAGGATCTCGTGGAGAAGATCCCTGGGCTCGGCGGGATGGTGCCTCCAGGGGTCAACCTCGACGACAAGGAGCTGGTGCGCATCGAGGCGATGATCCAGTCCATGACGCGACAAGAGCGCGACGACCCCAACGCGCTCATCCGTGAGCCCTCGCGCGTCCAGCGGATCGCTCGCGGCTCGGGGCAGCCGGAGCAAGGCGTCCAGGAGCTGGTCCAGAAGTTCCTCTTCATGCAGCAGATGATGGGCGGCATGGGCGGAGACCTCGGGTTGCTCGGGCAAATCCCCGGGCTGCGCAACCTGGCCATGGCGCGCAACGCGCGGCGGATGATGAAGAGCGGCAAGCTGCCCCCGGGGATGCCGCCCGGGATGCCCGGCATGGGTATGCCCGGGATGCCCGGCATGGGCATGCCCGGGATGCCCGGCATGGGCATGCCCGGCATGATGCCCGGCATGGGCATGCCCGGCATGATGCCCGGCATGGGGGCGGCGGGGATGGCCCAGGGGCCAGGCGCCCCTCGGATGAAGATGCTCAGCAAGGCCGAGAAGAACTCTCGGAAGAACGAGCGCAAACGCGAGCGTGAGGCTCGCAAGAAGAGCAAAGGGAAGAAATAGTGATGAGCTTGCCCTGGAAGCCGACGCCCTGGCTCGGCCTCGCCCTGATCACCGCGCTCGGCTGCGCGCCCACGCCCGCCGCGGAGCCCGTCCCGGCGCCGGACGCTGCCCTGCTCGGCTATGTGCTCGACGCGGCGCCTCGCAAGATCCAGCACCCGCTCTACATCGACTACGAGGGCAAGGCGCGGCTCATCGGCTACGACGTGGAGCCGGAGGGCGAGGTCGCGCCGGGGTCACGCTTCAAGCTGCGCATGTACTGGCTCAGCACGTCCAAGCTGGGACCAGGGTGGCGGCTGTTCACGCACCTGGTCGACGACCGCGGCCGCCAGCTCAGCAACCTCGACGCCGTAGGGCCGCTGCGCCAACCCGCCGGAGAGGGCGCGCAGGCGCTCGGCCCTAGCCGCTGGATCCCTGGCAAGGTCTACGTCGACGAGCAGGACATCGACGTCCCCGCCGGCGCCGCCACGCCGCGCGTGACCGTCAGCGTCGGCATCTGGCGTAACTTCTGCGGCGCGGTCGAGACCTCGGAGGCGGGGCGCCGCTGCGTCTCCTGGCGTGACTCGCGGCTGCAGATCCTCTCCGGGCCCAGCGACGGCAAGCAGGCCGGGATCGTGCACCACGTCACGACGGGCTGGACCCCTCCCCTCGCGTCGGCAGCGCCGCCACCGGCCGCGCCGCCCAGCGCTACACCTTGAGCCATGGAGCGCCCCTCGATGTTCCCTGCTCGGCTCTCGCTCCTCCTCGCCCTGGCCGCGAGCGGCTGCGTCGGTGGCGCTCCAGATCAGGCGCGCGACAAAGAGGCCCTGCGCGGCTATGAGCTCGACGCTCCCCCGCCGTCCGTGGGCGCAGCGTTGAACGTCGACTTCGACGGGAAGCTCACGCTGCTCGGCGCCAAGGTGGAGCCCGCTGGCACGCTCGCCCGCGGACAGCAGGTCAAGCTGACCCTGTATTGGCAGAGCCGCCAGGCCGTCGGGGAAGGCTGGGGGCTGTTCACCCACGTCCTCGACGGCTCCGGGGAGCGCGTCCTCAACATCGACAACGTGGGGCCGCTGCGTGAGTGGCGAGAGACGCGCCAAGCGCTGCCGCCTAGTGCCTGGACCCCTGGCAAGGTGTACGTGGACGAGCAAAGCTTCGAGATCCCGGCAGATCTCCGCACCTCGAAGCTTGCCGTCGTGGTCGGGGTCTGGAAGCAAAACAGCCGGCTGGCCATCAAGAGCGGGCCCGTGGACGGGGACAACCGCGCGCTGGTCGCCACGCTCCACGTCAGCCTCGCGGAGCGCGCGCCGAAGCCCACCCAAGCCCCCACGCCCAGCCTGCGGCTCGACCGCGTCGACCCAAGCCCCGCCATCCAGCTCGACGGGCAGCTCGATGAGCCCGCGTGGGCCGAGGCGCTCAGTACCGGCCCCTTCGTCGACGTCAGCACGGGCAAGCCAGCCCTGGACTCGCGCATCCAGGGCTCCACCCGGCTCATCTTCACGCGAGAGGCCCTCTACCTCGGCTTCGAGGTGCGGGACCCGGACGTGGTGGGTGATTTCCCGAAGGGCGCCAAGGACCCCCACCTGTGGACCAAAGACTGCGTCGAGATCATGGTCGATCCCGACGGGGACGGAGACAACAAGGACTACTACGAGATCCAGGTCAACCCGCAGGGCCTGGTCTTCGACTCACGCTTCGACGACTACAACTCCCCCAAACAGGAGCCCAACGGCCCCTTTGGGCACCAGGAGTGGTCGGCGCGTGTGGAGGCCGGCGTGCGCGTCAAGGGCACCCTCAACGACTCCTCCGACCGCGACGAGGGCTGGGTGGCGGAGCTCAAGCTCCCTTGGAAGGTCTTCGAGAAGGCCAAGCGCTCGCCCCCAGCCTTCGGTGACGAGTGGCGGTTCAACTTCTACGCCATGGAAAACAACGGCGGGGTGGCGTGGTCACCCATCCTACGTCAGGGCAATTTCCACAAGGCGAGCCGCTTCGGCCGGATCCTCTTTGGAGAGAAGGGCGCGCTCGGCTACCCACCGCCGAGCACCAGCGCGGCGCCCAGCGCCAGCGCCAGCGCCAGCGCCAGCGCGGCGCCCAGCGCCAGCGCGGCCGCCCGTGCCAGCGCCAGCGCGGCCCCGCGGGGCGCAGCCACCCCGCCCGGCGCGCCGCCGAAGGCCAGGCCGAAGCAGCCCTCCCGCTGACCCAGGGCCCAGGCAGCCTTCAGCCGCCGCGGCTGGCCTGCGCCTCCAGCGCTGCGCAGCGCTCGGCGAGCCGATCGGCCACGCGCTGCTGCTGCTCGAGCCAGGTCAGCCGCTCGAGGGCGGCGGCGCGCTGCGGCGATGTGAGCTCCGTGCCACGCGTGCGCTCGGTCAGCGCGTCGAGCTCGCCCGTGATGGCCGCCTGGCTGCGAAAGGCCTGGGCGCAGACGTCTCGCAGCTCGCACGCCAACCCCCGCGAGCAAGCGTGCGCCTCCAGCGCCGCGACCGCTGGCTCACGCTCGAGCACGCCCAGGCTCCGGGCGCGCCCGACCTGCGCGGCGATCACGCGCGCGGAGTGCTCCGCGCGCGCTTCACAGCCAACCACCAGCTCGAGGGTGAGCGCCACGAGCCCCACGGAGCCCTGGCCGCGCCAGCGCGCCGACCCCATGGCGGGGCGCGTGGCTTACTCCGCTGCCTTTGCCGCGGTGGGTCCCATTTGCACCCGCTCGCCCGTGTACGAGCCGATGAGCGAGAACAGCACCCCGATGGCGGCCCACAGGATGTACATGAAAAACGGCATGGTCTTCACCGTCTGACCGCGGTGCAGCAAGTACGCGGTGGGCAAGGAGACCAGCAGGGCGGCCACCACCGGCTCGATGAAGGTGCGCCCGGGCGACACCAGCCCCACGAGCACTCCTCCCAGGAACCACACCGGGATCGCGACCAGCATCCCCGCGGAGCCCTCGAAATCCAGCGCTGGCACCAGCTTCGGGAGGCCCACCACGATGGCCGCGGTGAGCACGCTCATGACCACGATGGAGATCCCGAACCACGCGACGCTGAAGCCCTGCTGCTGGTAGCGCCGCTCGATCTCTTCTTGCCGTGAGAGCTGGCGCTTGAGATCTTCAATCTTCGCGCCGCAGGAGACGCAGCGTGAATTGGCCAAAGGCAGCGTGTTGGAGAACCCACAGGACGGACAGGTGACTTTGTTGGCGGCCATGACCCTCGGGGCAAGAGCCTAGCTCCATCCCCCGCGGCTCGAAAGCGCTCAGCGCGGCGGAGGCGCCTGTCCGCGTGAGTTGTCGTCCACCCTGTCCCGCGCAAGACTGAGCGCACCCCCATGAAGGCCTCCCCCGGCACCCTGGCCTCCACGCCGTCCGAGCCGCATGGCGGCCAGGACCCGGAGCTCGACGCGCTGCCGCGGCCGCGTCGCCCGGGCAGGACGGCGACCTTGGTCATGATGGGCCTGACCACCCTGCTCTCGCTGCTGCTGGCCTTCAGCCTGCGCTCGGAGGGCAGCTATGCGCTGCGCGCCGGCGCGCCCCTGGAGCTTGGGCCTTTGGCGGCGCAAGCGCCGCAGGCCGAGTGGGGCAACCGGTGGGTGCGGGCCGAAGGCAGCCTGGCGCCGAGCGGCGCCATCAAGTACGGCCGGCTGCTGGAGGCGGACGGGTTCCGCTTGGCGCGGCTGGAAGGAACGCAGCCCATCTGGGTGGAGGTGCGCGTCCCCAAGGGGATGGAGGGGCCGTACTTCGTCCCTCCCACGTCCTTCGTGGGTCGCCTGGTCCCGTTCGCCTCCGCGGGGCTCCGCCACGCCTCGCTGACGACCGAGCTGCAGCGCGCCACGGGCACGGCCGTCCCGCAGGAGGCCTGGCTGTTGGTCGACGGAGAGAGCCCGGCGCAGGCCCGCTGGGTGCTGGGGATCGTCGGCATGATGCTGGCGTTCGCGCTGTTCGGTATCGTCGGGCTGCTGCGCCTGCTCCGCCCCATCAGTGATGACTGAGCCACCTCCTCCTCGCTCCTCGGCGGCTCCCGTCGTCGTCATCGGCGGCGGCGCCATCGGGCTGGCGATCGCCTGGCGCCTGGCGCGCCGTGGCCTTGGCGTCACGTTGCTGGAGCGCGGTGAGCTCGGGGCCGAGGCGTCCAGCCACGCGGGGGGGATCCTGGGCGCGCAGACCGAGGCGCACGAGGCCGGCGCCGCGCAGCGCTTGGCGCTCGCCAGCCGCAGGGCTTGGCCGCGCTTCGCGCGAGAGCTGCACGCCGACAGCGGGGTGGACGTGGAGCTGCGCGGCGGCGGCGTCTTGCGCGTGGCCTTCGCGCCCGCGGAGCTCCGCGCCTTGCGGGACACGCACCGCCGACAGCAGCGCCTGGGGCTCCCGGCGCGCTGGCTCCCACCCCGAGAGCTGCGCGCGCTCGAGCCGGAGCTGAGCCCCCAGCTCCTCGGTGGCCTCTGGTTCGAGCGGGATCGACGCGTGGACCCGGCGCGACTCGTCCAGGCGCTCGCCACCGCTGCCCTCCGCCGCGGGGTCCGCGTCCGCACGCACACGCCCGCCCGGGACATCGTCTGCGACGGCCGCGTCCGCGGAGTGACCCTGGAGAGCGGCGCACGGCTGCGCGCCACCCAGGTGGTGCTCGCGGCGGGGGCGTGGTCGTGCACCCTCGGCGGGACGGGGCTCGAGCCCGGCCTGGTCGAGCCCGTGCGCGGCCAGATCGTCCAGCTCGAGTGCGCCAGCCCGCCCCTCGGTCGCGTGGTCTTCGGCCCGCGCTGCTACTTGGTCCCCCGCGACGACGGGCGGGTGCTCATCGGCTCCACCGAGGAGCGCGTGGGCTTCGAGCGCGGCCCCACCGCCGGGGCACAGAGCGCCCTGCTCCGGGCGGCGCTGGAGCTGCTCCCCAGCCTGGCCCAGGCCCGCCCCGGCCCCACCTGGGTCGGGTTTCGCCCCTACTCGCAGCGGGGCGCCCCGCTCGTCGGACCTGCCCCCATCGCCGGCCTCTACTGGGCCACGGGGCACTACCGTAACGGGATCCTGCTCACGCCTGGGACTGCCGCGCAGCTCGAGCGCCTCGTGCTGCGCGAGCACGCTCGGCCGCCAGGGCGGGCGCGCTGAGGGGGCGGGGGACCCGCCGGTGCTGCACCCCCCTCGGGGCTCTGCTAGTTTGCGCGCCCCTATGGCAGTCACCTACCGCCAAGCTGGCGTCGACGTCGCGCTCGCCGACGCGCTCATCGAGCGCATCAAGCCGCTGGCCCGTGCCACACGCATCCCCGAGGTGGTCGAAGACGTCGGCGGCTTCGCTGGCCTCTGCGCCGTCCCGGAGGACATCGATCATCCGCTGCTCGTCAGCGGCACCGACGGCGTCGGCACCAAGCTGAAGGTCGCCTTCGCGACCGGGCGCCATGACACCATCGGGCAAGACTTGGTCGCGATGAGCGTCAACGACGTCATCACCACGGGCGCGCGACCGCTGTTTTTCCTCGACTACTTCGGCTGCGGGAAGCTCGAGCTCGGCGTCGCCGAGAGCGTCATCGCCGGCGTCGCCGACGGCTGTCGCCTGGCGGGCTGCGCGCTCATCGGCGGAGAGACGGCCGAGCTGCCCGGGATGTACCCCGACGGCGAGTACGATCTCGCTGGCTTCTGCGTCGGGGTGGTCTCGCGCCACCGAGTGCTCGGCCCGGCGCGGGTCCAGGTGGGCGACGCGCTGATCGCGGTGGCCTCGAGCGGGCTGCACTCGAACGGCTACTCCCTGGCGCGCCGCGTCCTCGAGCAGGAGCTGGCGCTCGACCTGAGCCAGCACCACCCCGCGCTCGGCAGCAGCGTCGCGGACGCGCTGCTCACCCCCACTCGCATCTACGCGCGCGCCGTCCAAGCGCTGCTCAAGGAGCTGGGGCCCGAGGTCCACGCGCTCTGCCACATCACCGGCGGAGGGATCCCCGGCAACCTCCCCCGCGTGCTCCCGGAGGGCACCATCGCTCAGATCCGCATGAGCCACGAGCGCCCCAAGATCTTCGACGTGATCGAGCGAGGTGGGCCGGTGGACCCGGAGGAGATGTTCAAGACCTTCAACCTGGGCGTCGGCCTCATCGCGGTGGTCCGGGCGGAGGCGCGTGAGCGCGCGCTCGCGACGCTCACCGCCGCGGGCGAGCGCGCCTGGCATTTCGGAGCGCTCGTGGCGGGGCCGCCCGACGCGGCAGCCAGCGTCGAGCGCCTCGAGGACTGAAGACCGATGCGGCTGGCGCTCGGTGTGTTGGTCTCGGGGAGCGGCTCGAACCTCCAGGCCATCCTCGACGCCTGCGCGAGCGGCGCGCTCGACGCGGAGGTGCGCCTGGTGCTCTCCAATCGCCCCGGCGTCCGGGCCCTCGAGCGCGCCCAAGCCGCCGGCGTGCCGGCTGCCGTCATCCCTCACCAGGAGTTCCCGTCGCGCGAGGCCTTCGACGCCGCGCTCGTCACGGAGCTGCGCCGCGCGGGCGTCGAGTGGCTCGTGCTCGCCGGCTTCATGCGACTCGTCACGCCGGTGCTGCTCTCGGCCTTCCCGGCGAGGGTGGTCAACATCCACCCGGCGCTGCTGCCGGCGTTCCCTGGAGCGCACGCCCTACGGGACGCGCTGGCCTACGGCGTCCGGCTCACCGGCTGCACGGTGCACCTGGTGGACGACGGCGTGGACACCGGCCCCATCCTCGCCCAGCGCGCCCTCGCCGTGCTCCCCGGCGACGACGAGGCCTCGCTCGCCGAGCGTCTCCACCCGGTCGAGCACGCGCTGTTCGTGGAGACGCTCCAGCGGCTCGCCCGCGGCGAGATCCGCACCCAGCTCGGACCGGACGGCAAGCCCCGGGTCAGCTTCGAGGCCCCGTGACCCGGCACTTCGACGTCATCGTGCTGGGGCGCTCGCTCGGAGCGCTGGCCGCGGCCGCGCTCCTGGCCCGGCGTGATCTGCGTGTCTTGCTCCTCGGCCAAGGGGAGCGCCCGGCCGAGTACCAAGTCGACGGGCGGACGCTCCGGCGCCGCTCGTTCACGTTCTTGGGGGCCAGCTCGCCCGCCTTCCGGCGGCTCCTGCACGAGCTGGCCCAGACCCCGCGCTTCCGGCGGCGCACGCTCAGCCTGGATCCCATGTTCGCGCTGCTGGCGCCGGGCACCCACGTCGAGGTGCCGCCCGACCCAGAGGCCTTCGCGGCGGAGCTGGACCGGGAATTCCCAGAGATCCGCCAGCTCGTCGACGAGCTCTACGCCACGCTCACCCAAGCCAACGTGGCGCTCGACACGCTCTTCGAGCGGGGCGCCAGCTGGCCCCCCAGCAGCCTGTGGGAGCGCTGGAGCGCGCGGCGCGCCATGGCCTCGCTGCCCCTGCTCGGACGAGAGCCCACGCGCGATCTGCTCACGAAGTTCCCCCAGGGACACCTGGTTCGCGAGCTGGTGACCGTCCCGGCGCGGTTCGCCGGTGACCTGGCGGAGACGACCGACGACAGCGCCAGCTTGATCCTGGCGCGCCTCCACGGCGCGTGGACGCGTGGGGTGAGCGCCCTCGAGGGGGGCGAGCGTGAGCTCGAGGACTTCCTCACCGAGCGCGTGATCGCGCACGGCGGGGAGTGCCGCCTCGACGGCCGAGCGCGCGCTCTCGCCTTCGACCGAGAGCGGCTCGTGGGCGTGCTCGAGGACGGAGAGGAGCAGCCGGTCGGGACGTCCTGGCTGGTGACCGATCAGACCGGAGAGCAGCTCGCGGACCTGGCCGCCGGGCACGGGCTCTCTGCCCTCGCCCGCCGTAGCTGGCCGCGCGTCTCGGTCGCCGAGGGGCGCTTCATCGTGAGCGCGCGCCTGAAGCCCGGAGCGCTCAACGCCATGCTCCCCACCGAGAGCTTTCTGCTGCCGACCCGCGACACCAGGACCGAGGTGCGCCGTCCCACCGTCCACCTCCAGCGCTTCGATCGCGCCGTCGACGCGGGCTCGGGCCCGAGCGAGGAGCCCCTGCTCGTCGCCGAGATGCTCCTGCCGGTGCGCGGCCCCCTCACCCTGCTCGAGGCCCGCGAGGCGGTGCTCTCGACCCTCCGAGAGCACCTCCCTTTCTTCGACGAGAACCTGCTGCTGCTCGACTCACCGCACGACGGGCTCCCCGTCTGGGACTACTCCACCGGCGCGCGGCGAGAGCTCGAGCGTCTTCACCTCGGTCGCGGCGGCGCCGAGCGCATGCGCAGCCGCTGGAGCGTCGAGCCCACGAGCCTCCGCGGCCTCGCTGGAGAGCCCGTCCGCGGGCCCATCCGAGGGACGTTCCTGGTCGGCACGAGCGTGCTCCCCGCCCTCGGGCAGGAGGGGCAGCTGCTCGCCGCGCTGGCCGCCGTCCACCTCATCACGCGCCGTGACCACGGCCGACAGCGGATGCGGCGCCAGCTCTGGACGAAGCTGGAGACGGGCTGAGATCGGGGCCTACGAAGCCCAGCGGGTTTGGTCTATAGCTAGGGCGATGCGCTCCAAGGTCGTTGTTTCGCTCACGCTCGCCGCGTCGCTCGTCGCGGGCGCCGCCAGTGCCTCCGAGCGCGGCGTCCCGGTCCAGGTGCTGACGCTGACCAGCGACAGCGCTTATGAGAACGCCCAGGCCCTCACCATCGCGCTCAAGCGCGCCGTCGACCGGTCACGCCGCTACGCCCTCGGCAAGGGAGATTTCTCCCTCGAGGTGCTCATGCTCTCGCTCGGCTGCACCGAGCCGCCCAACGCCGCGTGCAAACGAAAGATCGGCGCCACCGTCGGGACGGAGGGCTTCGTGTGGGGGCAGGTGGAGCGAGACGGCAAGGAGGTGGTCGCCTCACTCCATCTCTGGGAGGCGAGCGGCGCGGAGACGGACACCACCCTCCGCTACGCCGCCAACCTCACGGACGCCGCCGACGATCTCCTGCTCGAGATCGCCGAGCGCGCGTTCCAGGAGCTCGCCGGGGGGGCCTCGACGCCCCTCATCGTGCGCGGGCCGGACGCGGTGACCGGAGGCGAGCTCGTGCTCGACGGGGAGCCCGTGGGCAAGCTCACGGAGGGCCGGGCCGAGCTGCTGGTAGAGCCGGGTGACCACGAGGTGCGCCTGCGCCGCCCCGGGAAGCCCGATCTCGTAGGACAGGTCACGGTCACCAAGCACTCACGCGCCGAGCTCCGGCTGACCGTGCCCCCCGCCGAGCAACACGAGCAAGCAGCGCAGGAGCGCGCGCACGAAGCGGAGAGCACCAGGAGCACGCGCGCGTACTGGGGCTACGGCGCCCTGGGGCTCGGCGCGGCGCTGGTGGGGGGCGGCGTCTGGTCCGCGCTCAAGGTGAACGACGTCGACTCGGATCCGCGCTTTATGAGCTATCGCTCGGCGCTCGCCAAGGGCAAGGACGTCTGTGACGAGGCCGAGCGCGACGCGCGACTCGACGGCACTGCCACCGATCCCGCCTACATCCGGGACCAGTGCTCCACCCTCGACACCTTCGGGGCGCTCCAGTACGTGTTCTTCGGCCTCGGCGCCGCCGCGCTCGGGACGGGCGCGTATTTTCTCCTCACGGACGGGGCGCCACCCGAGGAGCAGAGCGGCCTGCTCTTGACCCCGAGCGTCGCGGCGGATGGGCGCTCCGGCTTCATGGATCTGCGCTTGAGCTTCTGACATGCGCGTCATCGCTGGTAGCCACGGCGGGCGCCGCCTGCGCGCGCCGCGTGGTGACGCGACGCGACCCACGGCCGATCGCGTACGCCAAGCGTGGTTCGACGTGCTCGAGCCCGTCGCCGGCAAGCGCGTGGCCGATCTCTACGCAGGGACGGGGGCGCTCGGCATCGAGGCGCTGTCGCGAGGGGCTCGTCAGGCGGTCTTCGTGGAGTCCTCCCGTCCCGTCCTCCAGCTGCTCGAGCAGAACTTGAGCGAGCTCGGGCTGGGGGCGCTCGCGCGCGTGCTACCCGTCCCCGTCGAGCGGGCCGGGCGAGCGCTCGCGACCCACGGCCCCTACGACCTCGTGCTGTGCGATCCCCCCTGGCTCGAGCTGGCCCGCGCCCAGCGGACCTTGTCGGGCCTCCCCTGGCCGCACCTGCTCACCCACGCAGGGCTCCTCTGCGTGGAGCACCCTCGGGACGCCACCCTGGACGTTCCACCCCTCTTGCAGGCGGTGGATCACCGGCGCTGGGGTGCCGCCGCCGTCACTTTCTGGCAGCTTGCCGCCACGCCCGCACTGTAGACTCGCCACCACCCCCGCTCTTGGTTATGTAGGGCCTGCCACTGACCAGGTGGGCCGTCGGGCTCAGGATCTCTCTCGATGACCGAATCGCTATCGCCGCCTCCCGCCAAGAACAACAGCACGGGCTTCATCGTGGCAGCCGGCGCCATGGTGCTGCTGATGGGCGGGCTCATCTACTGGAAGCTCGGCAGCTCCAAGCCCGCGCCAGAGCCCCCTCCCCCGCCGTCCGCGGCGCCCACGGCCACCGCGCAGGCCCTCGAGAACACGCTGCCGCCCCCTCCCCCCCCGGAGGAGGACGCCGGCAAGGCGCCGGAGGAGGACCCCAAGGCGCCTCCCAAGAAGGCGGGCGGGGTCGGCGGTGGAGGCTGCTCCGGAGAGTGTAAGGGCACCGCTCCCGCCAACTTCCAGTCGGCGCTGCGCGCCAAGGCTGGGCAAGCGCGCGGCTGCTATGACCGCGCGCTGCGGCAAAATTCCGAGCTCCAGGGCAAGCTCACGGTCGCGCTGCGCGTCGGGCCGCAAGGTCAGGCGTGCAGCGTCAACGTCTCCGGGAGCCTCGGAGATCCCAGCGTCATCAGCTGCGTCACCGGCCTCTTCCGCTCCGGCACCTACCCCGCGCCCAGCGGGGGTTGCGTCGAGGCTGCGGTTCCGTTGAACTTCGTCCCAGCGAGCAAATGATGTCGGCCACTCCTCCCCTCTCCTCCTGCTTGACCTTGGTCGCGCTGTCGCTGCTGCTCGGCGCTTGCGGTGACTCCGAAGGGACCACCCCCTCCAAGTGCCCCGATCTCGGGCTCTACGCCGCGGGCGACGGTGGCCCGGATCCGGAGGCCCTGGAAGAGGCGCTGCGTGAGCGCTGCGTCAGCCCGGTGGTGCCACCGAGCACCACCGCTCAGCCGCAGGGCGGGGACGCCGGCGCTGCTGGGCAGGGGTCCAACCCCTGAGCGAGCCCGAGGACCCGACGTCCAGCCTCGCGCCGCCGCGCTCGGTCGAGGTCGAGCCGGACGCGCTGCTGCTCACCTTGGCGTACGACGGCGCCCCCTTCGCGGGCTGGGCGCGCCAGCGCGACGCCCGCACCGTCGCGGGCGAGCTCGACGGCGCCATCCTCGCCGTGGATCCTCGCGCTAGCCGCTGCCGTGGCGTGAGCCGCACCGACGCGGGCGTGCACGCCCGCTCCCAGTGGGCCGCCTTCGACCCGGCGCGGAGCCTCCCGACCCGCGGCTGGCTGCACGCCCTCACCCAGCAGCTCCCGAGGGAGATCGCCATCGTGCGCGCCGCGCGCGCGCCGCGTGGCTTCGACCCACGGCGACACTCCGTGGACAAGCACTACCGCTACACGCTGCTGCTCAGCGCCGTGCGCGATCCTTTCCTCGAGGGGCGCGCCTGGCGGCTGCCGGGGCTCCTCGACACCACGCTCATGGCGAGCGCCGCCCAGGCCTTGGTGGGCGAGCACGATTTCCGAGCGTTTCGCGCCGCCGCCGACGAGCGCGAGCAGACCCGGCGCCGGCTGAGCGCCGTCAGCGTGCGCCAGCACCCCGGTGACCCGCGGCGCTGGGAGATCGACGTCGAGGGGGATCGGTTCATGCACCACATGGTCCGCATCATCGTGGGCTCTCTGGTGGACATCGGGCGCGGACGCCTGGCCCCGGAGGCGCTCGGCGCCGCGCTCGCCACCGGGGAGCGACGCGCGCTGGGCGTGACCGCGCCGGCCGAGGGGCTCTGCCTGATGCGCGTGCGGCTCGACGCGGTCGGGGTCGACGCCTGGCCTCCCGAGCGCAAGGACCGGAGCGGCGCGGCGCCCTCGGCGGAGCGCGGGGGCGGCGGCACGGCCGAGGGCTGAGCGCGCCCGGGCCGCTTTGGTTGAACCAGCGGGCTCGGAACGTCACTGGACATCCGAGGCATTCCTGGCGACAAGCACGGGCGATGAGCTTCGTCGACAAGATCACGGCTCGCGGGCGCCGCCTGATGGCCACCCCTCGGCTGCTCCGCCTCGTCTCCGACGATCGCGTGATGCGCGCGGTCGAGGGCGTCCTCGACGCGCGAGGGCGCGCGCGCGACGCGTGGTCGGTGCTCACGCGGGGCCGCGAGCTCCCCAACATCGACCCAGCGCTCGACGAGCGCGCGGAGGAGCTCGCCGCGGACGGCGCCGAGCGTGACGCGCCCGTGAGCGCCCCGCCGCGCGCGAGCGAGGCGCCAGGCCCGAGCCCGCGGCGCACCGGCTCGGCAGATCTCGGGGAGTCCATGCGAGAGCGCACCTCCCTCGCGGGGATCGGCGGCAAGGACGTGTTCGAGAAGGCCTACCAGTTCATGGCCGCGGACAACGCCCGCAAGATGGGCGTCTACCCCTTCTTCCGCCCGCTGGATCTCGCGGACGGCCCGGAGGCGGTCATCAACGGCAAGCGCGTGGTGATGTTCGGCTCCAACAATTACCTCGGGCTCACCACGCACCCGAAGGTGCGCGAGGCGGCCAAGCGCGCCATCGACCGCTTCGGCACCAGCATGACGGGCTCCCGCTTGGTCAACGGCTCCATGCGCCTGCATGAGGAGTTCGAGGAGAAGCTCGCCGCCTTCTTCGGCAAAGAGAGCGCGCTCGTCTTCACCACCGGCTACCAGGTCAACCTCACGGTCTGCTCGGCCTTGCTCAGCAACAAGAGCAGCGTGGCCGTCATCGATCGCAACGTGCACGCCTCGCTCTACGACGGGGTGCGGCTCGGGCAGGCCGCGGGCGCTCGGATGGTGCGCTACAAGCACAACGACCCCGCCTCCCTCGACAAGGCGCTCTCGCGCTTGGACGCGGCCGAGGGCGCGTTGGTCATCACCGACGGCGTCTTCAGCGCCGAGGGCGAGATCGCCAAGCTCGATGAGCTCGTGGCCGTCACCCGACGGCACGGGGCGCGCCTCTTCGTGGACGACGCCCACGCGCTCGGCGTCATCGGCCCGCTCGGGCGCGGCACGCCGCACCACTTCGGCGTCTCCGACCAGGTGGATCTCTTCGGCGGCACCTTCTCGAAGTCGCTCGCCAGCATCGGGGGCTGGCTGGTGGGAGAGCGCAAGGTGCTGGATTACGTGCGTCACTTCGCGCCAAGCTTCATGTTCGCGGCGGCGGCGGCGCCGCCTCAGGTGGCCGCCGCCATGGCCGCCTTCGAGGTGATGCAGGAGGAGTCGTGGCGCATCGCCAAGCTCCACGAGAACTTCACCTACATGCGGGACGAGCTACGCAAGATGGGCTTCGAGCTCGGGCACACCGAGACCGCCGTCATCCCCATCTACATCCGCCAGGATCTCCGCACCATCATGATGTGGAAGGACCTGCTGGAGGAGTACGGCATCTACGTCAATCCCTTCATCTCGCCGGGCGTGCCGCCGAAGAGCGCCATGCTCCGTACCAGCTACATGGCCACGCACGAGCGCAGCCACCTCGACCGTGGGCTCGAGGCCTTCCGCGCCGTGGGCAAGAAGTACGGCGTCATCTGAGCCGCGCCCGGTCGCCCGCCGGTGAGCTCGCCGCGTGCGCGCGGGAGGTGCGCGCCGAGCCGCGGCGCAGCACGGGCGGCCGATTGACGCGCTGAGAGCGCTCATCTACCCGCTGGGAGCGATGGCCATCAGAATTCGGGAGACGTCCCTCGGGGGGAGGCTGCGGCCCTTTCTCAACGTGGTGGAGGACATCTACCAGGGGGACCCCCACTACGTGCGCCCCTTGGATTTCGAGCTCAAGGAGCGCCTGAGCAAGAAGAACCCGTTCTTCTTACACGGTGAGGGCACCCTCTTCACGGCGTGGCGCGGGGGTCGCTGCGTCGGGCGCTGCACGGCGCAGATCGATCGTGAGCACCTGGCTCGCTACCAGGACGACACCGGCTTCTTCGGCTTCCTCGACACCATCGAGGACGCCGAGGTGTGCTCGGCCCTGCTGCGGGCCGCGGAGCGGTGGCTCGCCGCGCGCGGCATCCAGCGCGTCCGCGGGCCGCTCTCGCTCAACATCAACGAAGAGGCGGGCTGCCTGGTGGAGGGCTTCGACACCCCGCCCATGATCATGATGCCCCACCACCGGCCGTATCAAGGAGGGCTCATCGAGGCGGCGGGCTACGCCAAGGTCAAGGACCTCTATGCCTGGCGCTATCAGGTGGGGGAGGTGTCCGCGCGAGCGCGCAAGGCCTTCGCGGCCATCGACGCCCTGCCGGAGGTGCGCACGCGCCGAGTCGACCCGAAGCAGCTCGACCGCGACGTGCGCCTGCTCATGGACGTGTTCAACGACGCCTGGAGCGACAACTGGGGCTTCGTCCCGCTCACGGAGCCGGAGCTCGCCAAGATGGCGGCCGACATGAAGCTCATCCTGCTCCCAGAGCTGGCGTACCTCACGGACATCGACGGACAGACCGCGGCCGTCGCGCTCGCGCTGCCCAACCTCAACGAGGCCATCGCGGATCTCCACGGCGCGCTGCTGCCCTTCGGCCTGCCCAAGCTGGTGTGGCGGCTCAAGGTGCGAGGCACCACCAGCGCGCGCCTCATCATCTTGGGCATCCGTAAGCGCTACCGGCATGTCCGCCAGTACGCCGCGCTCTCCGCCTACCTCTACACCCTGATGAACGACGCCGCCGCGCGCCTCGGCATCCGCTCCGCGGAGCTGTCCTGGACGCTGGAGGACAACGGCCCGGTCAACGTCGGCATCAAGATGATGGGCGGAGAGGTCTACAAGCGCTACCGCATCTACGAGAAGTCCATGAAGGAGGGCGCATGACCCTCCTCGTCACCGGCGGCTCGGGCTTCCTGGGCTCACACCTCTGCGAGCAGCTCTCCCGCGCGGGGCGCCCCGTGCGCGCTCTGGTCCGGCGCTCCAGCAACGTGAGCTTCTTGAAGACGCTCGCCAACGTAGAGCTCGTAGAGGGCGCCGTCGACGACCGCGAGAGCTTCCTGCGCGCCGCGGAGGGCATCACCGGGCTCATCCACTCCGCCGGGCTCGTCAAGGCACGCAGCCCGCGTGAGTTTCACGAGGTGAACGTGGGCGGGACGGAGAACGCGCTCGCCGCGGCGGCCGCTGCGGGCCCGGGGCTGCGCCGCTTCATCCTCATCAGCAGCCTGGCAGCGGCCGGCCCCAGCGACGCCCAGGGCTCCCCCGTCCGCGTGGGGCACGAGACGCCGCCCGTCACGCACTATGGCCGCAGCAAGCTCGCCGCCGAGCGCGCCGTCCTGGCGCAGAAGGAGCGCATCCCGAGCGTCATCGTCCGGCCGCCCGCCATCTACGGCCCTCGAGATCAGGAATTTCTCGCGGTCTTCAAGGCCATCCAGGGGCGCGTGATGCCCATGATGGGGTCGGCGGAGTCCCGGCTCAGCATCATCTACGGGGCGGACTGCGCCAGCGCCGTCATCGCCGCCCTGGACGCCGAGGTGCCCAGCGGCTCGACGTACTTCGTCGACGATGGGCAGGCGCACACGCTGCGGGAGCTCGCGGCGGCCTTCGAGGGCGCGCTCGGGGTGCGCGCGTGGCTGCGGGTGCCTCTGCCGCGCCGCTTCGTCGAGAGCGTGGCGCTGGCCTCGGAGCTCTACGGGCGTCTGCGTGGACAGGCCCAGATGCTCACCCGCGACAAGTGCAACGAGCTGTTCAACCAGTGGGTCTGCGACGCTGGCCCCGCGAGGGAGCAGCTCGGCTGGAGCCCGAGCACCAGCCTGGAGGAGGGCGCGCGGCGCACCGTCGAGTACTACCGCAGCGTCGGCGCGCTCTGAGCCTGCTCAGGGCGGCGGCTGGGCGAAGCGGCGCTCGCTCACGCCAGGGAAGGCGCGCGGCGCCTGCACCCGCGGCGCCGCCGTCCACGCGCCGCGAAGGCGGATCCCGCGCGCCTCCAGGCCCTCGGCGTCGTCGTAGCGCAGCGTGATGACGCGCAGCGGGCGCGCGCTGGCACGCTCGAAGCTCACCTCGCTCACGCGATCGTAGCGTGACTCCCCGTAGCCCGTCCCGAGCCGCGCCGGCGCCTCTTCGGCGCTCGAGCGCGGCGCACCGCCGGCCGCCGAAGAGCGCGGGGGCGGCGCCGGGCGCGCGGGGGCCCGGCCCCGGGCCACCGGAGGGGGCGGCGCGACGAGCTCGGGGCGCTCCCGCTCCGCGAAGATCGCCAGCCCGAGGATGCCCACGTTCTCCGGGGTGCCCCAGCGCGCGCTGTAGCTATCCCCCGGATCGGTGAAACGGAACGTGGCCACCTCGCTCAGGCTCCGCCGAAAGCCGCGGATGGTGACGCTGCCGTAGGCGGGGACCACGTAGCCACGCTGCTCAGCGTAGTCCGCCGGCTCCCCGGTGAGCACGTCCCGGCCGTCCACGCTGACGACCGCCTCGACGCGCCGGCTCGTGGGGTTGTGGACGGTCAAGGTGTAGCGCTGCCCCATCTCTCCCAGGACGAAGGTGGTCCCGCCTTGGCGATAGACGGGCAAGGCCCGCCCCGCTCCGTCCTCCACCGTGAGCCGGAACGCCGGCGGGGCGATCGGCCGCGGTAGGGGGGCGCGCACCGCGCGCCGTGCCGGCGCGGCGGCCTCCGCCTCCGGCGGAGCGCCCACCACCAGTGACGCTACCCCCACGAGCGCCAACCCAAGGAGCCACGATGTGCGAGACATGGAAGGCCTGTACGCCCCAGCGCCAAGAACGATCTCCCCGGCGCCTCTCATTTCACCCAGCTACCGGCCAATCCGATAAAAATTCGCTCCTGCCACGCTCAGCACGGTCGGCGTGTTCTTCAAGCGCTTGCCCAGCGCCTCCAGGGCCTCCGCGTCGAGGTAGAGCCCGGGCCCCCAGCCAGACGTCTCCCCATCGTCCTGGACGGCGGCCGTCGCCGCCGCCAGCGCGCGCCGCAGCGCCTCGCTCGGCCCGGGCAGGCGGAACACCGCGAGCTGCCCCAGGAGCGCGGCGCGCGGCGGCTCGTGCTCCTCGAGCACCCAGCGCCCACCGTGGGTCAGGACCGCCACGCTCTCGAGCTGGCGCCCGGTCAGGTGCGCGCGTGCCTCCCGTAACCACTGGACGAGGTCCAGCTCCAGCTCCCCATCGGCGAGCTCCACGTAGACGGCGTGCCCCAGGTCGACGGCGTGCGCCTCCTCGCCCAGATCGACCTCGCCGAGCAGCTCCTCCACGGCGCCGTGAAAGGCCTGCAGGCGCCGGGTGAACTGCTCCGCAGGGAGCCCGTACTCCTCCTCGTCCAGCGTAGCGAAGCCCAAGTACAGTCCGAAGGCGTTCTCGTCGATCATGGTCGCTGCACGAGAGTCTACCTGGAGCGGCGTGGGTGCTGTAGGCTCCCGGCCCACTCATGACCGCACAGCGCCACCTTCGGGCCAGCGTCGCCCTCGCGGCCTATGCCGAGCCCCTGCTCGAGGGCCGCCGCGTGCTCGTCTTCGGGGACGCCTCCTCAGGGCTCGCCGAGCAGCTCGTGGACCGCGGGGCTCGCCTCGTCAACGTGTTCGATCCCGAGCGCGCGCGCGTGGCCGAGGCCGCGGCGCGCGGGCTGCTGCCCAACGTCTCCGTCGCGCCCCTGGACGATGGCCCTCTGGCGGTGCGAGACGCCGCCTTCGATCTCGCGCTGGTCGACAACCTGGTGGCGCTCGGCGACCCCAAGAAGCTGCTCGAGCGGCTGCGGCGCGCGCTCGCGCCGCGCGGCGCGGCGCTCATCGCCTCCCCGAACCCGGAGGTGAGCTTCAGACTCCTGGCCGAGCCGGGCCCAGCGGGGCTCGACTACTACGCCCTGTACGATCTCATCGCCGCTGAGTTCGACAGCGTGCGGATGCTCGGGCAGACGCCCTTCGTCGGGTACGCGGTCGTGGATCTCGCCGCTCAAGACGAGGACCCAGCGCCCACGCTCGACACCGGGCTGCTGCCCACGGGCGCCGAAGAGCCGGACTATTTCCTCGCGCTCGCGTCGGCTCGCCCCCTGGAGCTGGAGGCCTTCCACATCATCCAGGTGCCCTTTCGGAGCGTCGTCGGCGGTGGCCGGGCTCGAGAGCTCGAGGCGCAGCTCTCAGGCCTGCGCCGCGCAGAGCACGCCGCGCGCGAGCGGGCCGAAGGGCTCCAAGCCCGCGTGGAGCAGCTCGAGCAGCGGGCCCCGGAGCCGCAGGCCAGCTCGGCGCAGCTCGCCCAGCACGAGGCGTGGATCGGCGAGCTCGAGCGGCGCGCCACCGCCGCGGACGAGCGCGCGGACGAGGCCGAGGGCGCGCTCGAGACCGAGCGCGCCGAGTTCGCCGCGCGGCTCGCGGAGCGCACGCAAGAGCTCCAAGAGCTCGTGGAGCGCCTCGCCGCCCGTGACGCGCAGCTCATGGAGCTCGGCGCGCAGCTCGCAGCCCGCGACGCGCAGCTCGTGGAGCTCGGCGCGCAGCTCGCAGCCCGCGACGCGCAGCTCGTGGAGCTCGGCGCGCAGCTCGCAGCCCGCGACGCGCAGCTCGCGGAGCTCGGCGCGCAGCTCGCAGCCCGCGACGCGCAGCTCGGTGAGCGCGCGACGCAGCAAGAGACGTTGACGGCGCGGCTCGCCCGCGTGGAGGGCGAGCTCGAGGCAGAGCGCCAGCGCTCGGCCGATCCGGATCCCAGCCTCGGCGCAGACGTTCAGGCGCTGGAGGCGGCGCTGAAGGAGCGCGGGGAGCGCGTGGCCCAGCTCCAAGCGGAGCTCCGCAGCTCCGAGCAGCTCGGCCGCGAGCTCCTCCTCGAGCTCGAGACGCTGCGCCTCCCCGAGCCCAGCCTAGAGCCGCCCGCCGCCGCGGAGCCCTCCGCCGGCATGACGAGCCGGCTGGCGGAGCTGGAGACCGAATTGACGGCGGCGCGCTGGCGCGTCACCGAGCTCCAGGCGCGCAGCGCCACCGCCGCGGAGCGCCAAGCCGCCCTGGAGCGCGCCCGGGCCGCGGCCCTGGCGCGTTGACAGCGGCGGCGGCGGCCTTAGCTTCAGCTCGCTCAGCGCTTAGAGTGTTCATGTCGGCAAAGGGTGATTACTACGAGATCCTCGGCGTCGCGCGGGACGTCGATCATGACGGGGTCCGGCGGGCCTATCGCGCGCTCGCCATGAAGTATCACCCGGATCGCAACCCCGGTGACGCGGGCGCAGAGGCCAAGTTCAAGGAGATCACCGAGGCCTACAGCGTCTTGTCGGACGAGCAGAAGCGCGGCGCCTACGACCGCTTCGGGCACGCGGGCCTCAACGGCGGCGTGGATTTTTCTGGGGTCGGCATCGGGGATATCCTCAGCCAATTCCAAGACATGTTTGCGGATTTTTTTGGCGGGTTTCAGCCGCAAGGCGGGCGCCGGCGCGCCCCGGACCGCGGCCAAGACGTCCGCGTGGAGGCCACCATCAGCCTGAAGGACGCCTTCACCGGCTGTAAGCACGAGGTCAGCGTGGACGGGCACGTCCCCTGCGAGGGGTGCGGCGCCTCCGGCGCCAAGGCCGGGAGCAAGCCCGAGCGCTGTGGTCAGTGTGGGGGGCGCGGGCAGGTCAGCACCCAGCGCGGCTTCATCACCTTCGCCTCCACCTGTGGCCGCTGTCGCGGCCGCGGTGAGGTCATCAAGGAGCCCTGCGAGACGTGCCAGGGCGTGGGCTACCTGGAGAAGCGGCGCACGGTGCTCGTCAGCTTCCCGCCCGGCATCGACACCGGCCAGCGGCTGCGGGTGCCCGCGCAGGGCATGCCGGGCCCTCCCGACGCACCGCCGGGTGATCTCTACGTGGACGTCAACGTCGGCGCGGATGAGCGCCTGGAGCGCCAGGGCAATGATCTCATCGCGCGTGAGTCCCTCAGCTTTTCTCAGGCGGCCCTCGGCACCACGCTGGAGGTGTCGCTCCCGGACGGCTCACCCGTCGCGGTGGAGGTGCGCGCAGGCACTCAGCCCGGGCAGGTGCTCTCCCTCAAGGGCAGCGGCATGCCCGTCGTCAACCGCCGCGGTCGCGGAGATCTGCACGTCGTGTTCAGCGTGACGGTCCCCAAGAAGGTGAGCAAGAAGGCGCGACAGCTCCTCGAAGCGCTAGACGCCGAGCTGGGCCGCCCCGAGTGAGCCGCCGCTGACTAGGCCTCGGCGCGCGCCGCCAAGGCGCGCAGCTGCGCGAGCGTGGTCTCCCAGGGCACGGGCCCCTCGGGTTGACACAAGAAGCGCTCCACCTCGGGCCAGAGCGCGCGCGCGCGGTCGACGCGCGGCTCCGCCCCCGCCACGTAGGCGCCCAAGCCGATGAGCTCGCGCTTCTCTTCGTAGGCTCCCACGAGCTCGCGCAGCGCGCGCGCCGCGGCCGCGTGCGCCGGGCTCACGACGGCGCCCATCACGCGGGACAAAGAGGCGGGGATGTCGATGGCCGGGTAGTGTCCCCGCGCGGCCAGCGCCCGGCTGAGCACCACGTGACCGTCGAGGATACCGCGCACCTCGTCCGCGATGGGCTCGTCCATGTCTCCACCCTCGACCAGCACCGTGTAGAGCGCCGTGATGCTCCCGCGCTCCCCTTGCCCGCTGCGCTCGAGCAGGCGGGGCAACAGCGCGAAGACGCTGGGCGGATAGCCGCGCCGCGCCGGGGGCTCCCCGGCCGCCAGCCCCACCTCACGCTGCGCGCGCGCCACGCGCGTCACCGAGTCCACCAGCAAGAGCACGCGCTGCCCGGCGTCGCGAAAGGACTCCGCCACGCTGGTGGCGACCTGCGCCGCCTTGAGGCGCTCGAGCGCCGGCGCGTCGCTGGTCGCCACCACCACGACCGAGCGCGCCCGCCCCGCCTCACCCAGAGACTGCTCCAAGAACTCCCCCACCTCGCGCCCACGCTCGCCGACCAGGGCCACCACCACGACGTCCGCGCTCGTGCCGCGCGTGATGGCGCCGAGCAGCGTGCTCTTGCCGACGCCGCTCCCCGCGAAGAGCCCCACGCGCTGCCCCTCGCCGATCGTGAGCAGGCCGTCGATCGCGCGGACGCCCGTGGTCAGCGGCGCGCGCACGGGGCGACGCCCGAGGGCGCTGGGGGGTGGCCGCTCCACCGGCACCTGCGCGAGCCCCTCGGGCAGGGGCCGCCCATCGAGCGGGCGGCCGAGCCCGTCGAGCACCCGCCCGAGCAGCGCCTCACCCGCCGCCACCCTCAAGGGCCCGCCCGTGGACCGCACCTCATCCTCCGGCCCGACGCCGCTCGGATCTCCCAAGGGCAGCACGATCGCCTCGCCCTCGCGGAAGCCCACCACCTCGCCCAGCAGCGCCTCACCGCGCCGCTGGATGAGGACGGCGTCCCCCACGCGCGCGCCGACCAGGCTCACGTGGAGCGTGAGCCCGATGACCGCCCGCACGCTCCCCACCGCGCGCAGCGTGGGAGTCTCCGCCAGCGCTGCGCGAAGGGCTGCGAGATCCACGGCGCCCAGCCTATCACCGCCGGCCCGGAGGATGAGCCTCTTCAGGCGCTCGGCGGCGTCGCGGCTCTCGCGCGCGACGACCCCAGGGGCGCCCCGGCTCCTCGCGCCCGCCGGCGCAGGGATGGCGCTGCAGGCCCTCGAGGGCGCCGCGCTCCGCGCGGCTGAGCGCCTGCGCCTCAGGGTAGCGCTCGCCAATGACGCGCTGCTGGAGCGCCTCGGTCGTGACGTCCACGCGCGCGCTCGTCGTGTCCGGCGGCGATGGCCGCGGCGCAGCTCGCGAAGCGCTCGGCCTCGAGCTCGCGGCGCTGCTCGGCGGCGACGCTTCACCTCACCCCCAGAGCTGCTAAGCAAGCCGCATGCGCCGCTGGGCCCCGCTCATCGCCCTCATCGTCGTCAGCGCGGCGCTCGGCGGGTGTCGGCGCGGCGCGGCGGCGACCAGCTCCGGAGAGGCTCCGAGCGCCTCGGCCGCGCCGGGCACGCCCGGTGACGCGGGCGCTCCACCTCCCGCGGCGCCAGGCTCGGCCACCCCGTCCGCCACGCCAGCGCCCAGCGCCTCCGCGCCGAGCGGACGAGCCTGGCCCGGCAGCTCCCGCGGCTGCCCGGAGGACATGGTGCGCGTCGAGGGCGAGTACTGCCCCGCGCTCACCCAGCGCTGCGTCGAGCACCACCCGGAGTACGCGAAGAACCCGAAGGACAAAACGGTGAGCGAGCGCTGCCTCCGCTACGCGGAGCCGTCCACCTGCGTGTCCAAGGAGCGACGACACCTCAGCTACTGCGTGGATCGCTTCGAGTGGCCCAATCGGCTCGGTGAGCTGCCGCGCGTGTTCACGTCGTGGCGGCACGCCAAGCAGCTCTGCGCCTCCGCCGGCAAGCGCCTGTGCACGGAGGACGAATTCAACTTCGCGTGCGAGGGCCCGGAGATGACGCCCTACGCCACGGGCTTCGTCCGTGAGCCAGACAAGTGCAACATCGACCAGGACTATCGCTTTCCGGATCACTCACGGACCTGGCCCGAGTACGACCGCTGCCTCACGGAGCCGGACTGCCGCGCGGAGCTCGCCCGGCTCGACCAGCGCCACCGCATCGGGGACCGGCTGAGCTGCACCTCTTGGGCAGGCGCCTTCGACCTCAACGGCAACGTCAACGAGTGGGTGGAGCTGCCCGGCAAGGAGCCTCCGAACCGCAGCGGCCTCAAGGGCGGCTGGTGGGGCCCCGTGCGCAACCGCTGCCGGCCGACGGTGACCTTCCACAAGGAAGAAGACTACGGCTACGAGGCGGGCTTTCGCTGCTGCCAAGACGCCCGTTAGGTCGCGGGGCGCCCCCTCACCCCCTGGGAATTGCCAGATTTCCCCGCGCACCGGCGACGGATTTGCCCTCCAAGAGCCGCACGTAGCACGATGCGGGCGTGCGCCGCCCCCTGCTCTACGGTCTCGTCCTGGGTCTGTTCGCCTTCACTGGCTGTCGCGCCTCCGTCTCGGTCGACGCCAAGGCGCAAGCCTCCGCGCGCGCGCAAGGCGAAGAGGAGGACGAGAGCGAGAGCGACGCTACGCCACGGGAGACGCTGGCCGAGCCCAGCTCGGCGGAGGTCGCCATGCTCGGGGCCCGCCACGATCTGAGCCTGAAAGGCACCGGCGCGACCCGCTGCGCGTGCCTCGGGGTGACGGTGGGCCAGCCGAGCGACCCTGCGTTCCAGTGGGCCGGCGCCCCGCCCGCCACCGACCCCACCGAGCAGCAGGTGCTCGCGCTGACGACGACGGGCATCCCCTGCGCCCAGGCGCCCGCCGGCTCGCTCGGGGCCTCCTACTGGGGCTACGAGCGCCAAGGCGAAGACGTCATCGTCACGGTGGAGACGGCCTCGCTCGGGCGCCCCATCACGCTCGGCGCCATCATCCCCAAGCCCCAGGGCAAGGGCGCCACCTGGATGCGCGCTCGCGGCCCGTCCCCCTACGGCCGTGGGACGGGCGCTGGCGGGCTGTGCCGGCTCACGGCCCCGGCGCCGTGAGCCAGGCGGGCCTCGCCTCCCTCGGACATTGCTCGTCCCCTCGGACATTGGCTGACCCCGCGCGCGCGGCGCGCCCGGTAGGCTCCCTCCGATGCACGACGCCAGCGTCTACCAGCCCCCGCTCTTCAGCGAGCCTCACGCTCCGCCGCGCCCCATGAGCCCAGCAGGAGCGCCCGCGCCACGGCCGTCGTACCAGCTCTCCCAAGCGGACGCCCTCCACTGGCTCCAGGGCCTCCCGAGCGACAGCGTGGACCTCATCGTCACCGATCCGCCGTATGAGTCGCTGGAGAAGCACCGCGCCGTCGGCACCACCACGCGCCTAAAGCGCAGCAGGGCCAGCAGCAACGACTGGTTTCCCGTCTTCCCCAACGCGCGCTTCCCGGAGCTGTTCCGCGAGGCCTACCGCGTCCTGAAGCGGGACCGTCACTTTTACCTCTTCTGCGATCAAGAGACGCTGTTCGTGGCCAAGCCCGCGGCGGAGGCGGCCGGCTTCAAGTTCTGGAAGCCGCTCGTGTGGGACAAGCTCAAGCTGGGCATGGGCTACCACTACCGCGCGCGCTATGAGTTCATCCTGTTCTTCGAGAAGGGCAAGCGCCGCCTGGCGGATCTCGGCGTGCCGGACGTCCTGCAGGCCGCCCGGATCCGCGGGGGCTACCCTACGGAGAAGCCGGTGGAGCTGATCGAGCAGCTCATCACACAGAGCAGCGAGCCCGAGCAGCTCGTGGTGGATCCCTTCTTCGGCTCCGGCGCCGTCGGCGTGGCGGCGCTGAAGCACGGCCGCCACTTCGCGGGCGCGGACGTCGCGGAGCCCGCGCTCGAGCTGGCTCGCGCGCGCCTCGCGGCGCTGGGTGAGCCCCCTCGACGTGGCCCGGCGCGCGGGCGACACTCCGGGCGTGACCGGTAACGACTACCGCAAGCTCATCGCGCGCTACCTCCTCTCTGCGTACGATGATCGTGGCATCGAGCTGTACGAGGAGGTAGCGCTCGGCACCTCCATCATCGGCAAGCAGCGCCGCGTGGATCTGTTCCTGCTCCAGCCCGCCACCGGGCGCGCGCTGGCGCTCGAGTGCAAGTATCAAGACAGCGCCGGGACGGTGGACGAGAAGATCCCTTACGCGCTGCAAGATCTCGCGGCCATGCCCATGTCCACCGCGCTGGCCTACGCAGGCGCCGGCTTCTCGCCGGGGGTGCTGCACCTGCTGCAGGGCTCGGCGCTCGCGGCGTACTGCCTCCCCACGCCCGAGGAGCTCGAGCCCATCCCTCGGCGCCACGGCGACGGCATCGACTGCGGCACCTGGCAGCTCGATCACCTGCTCGCGGTGCAGTTCGGTTGGTGGGACATCGTGCTGCGCGGCCGGCGCCCCACCGAGCTCTGAGGCGCCCAGCCGTGCCGGTCTCGCCGCGTGGTGCGGGACGAAGGCGCTGACGTGAAGGCCACGAGGCGAGCGCGTCACGGGCCCGCGTCGTGCCCTCTCTTCGAGGGCTCCGCCCCGAAGCCTCGACCGCGTCGCGAGCCCCGCGGTGACGCGTGGACCCCAGCGCCCCGTGGCAGGCGTCGAGACGGGGCGCGCGCCGGGCTCACCGGGTCCCCGCTCCGCTCCCGTCCGGCCCCCGCCACCGCGTGATGGTCGACGCAGCCTCCGCGTCTCGAAGCACCAGCGCGACCGCGGCGCCGACGAGCGCCACCCCAGCGGCGACGCCGAAGGCCACGTGGTACGCGAGGAGATGGGGCGCGGGGTGCCCGCCGAGCATCGTCACCGGGCCCACGCCGACGAAGACGGTCGTCAAGAGGGCCACTCCAAGGGCGCCTCCGAGCTGCTGTTGCGTGCTCAGCAGCGTCGTCGCGGCGCCCATGTCCCGATGCGACGTCGCCGCGAAGGCTGCGGTCTGAACCGGGATGAACACGCCCGACATGCCGACGCCCAGCATGAACAAGGAGGCCCGAGGCCACCACAGGCTCGTGCTCGGCTCCACCGCGCTCAGCGAGACCATCGCGACGGCGTTGAGCGTCAGCGCGCCGGCGAGGATGCGGCGAGGCCCGAGCGACGGGTAGAGGACCTTCGCGACGAGCTGCGAGCCAGCCATCACGCCGAGCGCCTCGGGGAGGATGCTGAGCCCAGCCTCTGCTGCGCTCAGCCCGAGGGCGTCCTGATAAAAGAGCGAGACGACGTACATCGTCCCGATGAAGCCCACCCCTCCGAGGAGCATGACGGCGTTGCACACGCCGAACAGCCGCGCGGCGAGGAGGCGGAGCCTCAGCAAGGGCTCGGGCGTGCGCAGCTGGACGACGACGAGCGTCACCAACAAGACCACCCCGAGCAGCACCGTCGCCAAGATCGTCGGCTGCCTCCAGCCGACGAAGGGGCCCTGCGACACCCCGTACATGAACAGGCCGAGCCCGGCGCTCGCCAAGACGAACCCCGCGAGGTCGAAGGCCCCGGCCTCGGCGCGGCGCTGCTCGGTCAGGGACACGAGCCCAAAGACGAGCGCCGCGACGCCGATCGGCACGTTCACATAGAACACCCAGCGCCACGAGACATAGGTGACGAAGTGCCCTCCGAGCACGGGCCCGAGCGCGGGCGCGAGGGCCGTGGGGAGCACGAGGATCGCCGAGGCGCGCGCTCGCTCTGCCGGTGGAAACACCCGCCAGAGCATCGCCATCCCCACCGGCGTCATGAGCCCGCCGGCGAGCGCCTGCAGCACACGAAAGCCCTCGAGCTGGGTCAGGCTCTCTGAAGCTCCGCAGAGCGCGGAGGCCACCACGAAGAGCAGGATCGCGCCGAGCAGGACGCGGCGTCCACCGAGCTTGTCACCGAGCCAACCCGACACTGGAATGGCCGCAGCCAGGGCGACGAGATAGAAGACGACGACGCCGTTGACGGCCGCAGACTCGACCTGAAACTCGTTGCCGAGCGCGGGGAGCGCCACGTTCACGATGGTGGCGTCCATGATCGTCATGAACAGCGCGGCCACGTAGACGACGGCGACCGCGAGCTTCTGGTCGATCGGTCGAGACGGCATGGACGGCGCCGTCACCACGTCTCGCCGAAGGGACGGGCCTCTGCCTCAAAGGTCCACGCGGATTTGTCCTGCCGAACGAGCGATGAGGCGAGGTCGGCGACAGCGCTCGGCTTGACGAAGAAGTCGTCCGGCTTGTCCTTCATCCGCTCGCGCGTCGTCTGCAGATCCACCACGCCATCGAGAATGATGAGGGCTACGTGGATCCCGGACGGCCCGAGCTGCCGCGCCAAGGACTCGCAAAGAAGCCTCTGAGCGCCCTTGGCCGGCGCAAAGGCGGTCGTTCGCGCGCTGCCCCGTCGGGACGCGGTCGCCCCGATGACGATGATCGCGCCCGACCCTCGGGCTGTCATCGCGGGGACGACCTCCTTCGCGACGAGGAACAGGCCGAGCGCGTTCACGCGCCACGACGCCTCGAAGTCGGCAGCGGTGACGTCCAGCAGCGAACCGAACACGCCCGTGCCGGCGTTGAACGCGACGACCTCCACGTCGCCGAGCTCCTTTCGAATGTCCGCGAACGCGCTCGCGACCGACGCCGCATCCCCGACGTCGCACTCGAAGGACCGTGCGTCCGGGAGCTCGCTCGCGAGGGCCGCGGTCGACCTCCTGGACCGTGAGAGCAGCGCGACCGCGTAGCCCTCGCTCGAGAACCGACGCGCGAGCGCGGTCCCATTCCCGGGACCAACTCCTACGACGACGCAGACCTTCCTTTTCACTTCCGGCATGGTTCGTTTCCTTTCCAGATTGGGGATTCGTCAACAGGGCCCTCCCTGCCGCAGCGGTGGCGTATCGGCAGGAGCGGGGTTCAGGGGCGGCGGTAGCTGACGGGCCTGAGCACCCCGTCGTCGCCGACGACGTTCGTCTCCATGCGCGGGATGACGTCGGTGTTGTGGGCCGACGCGCAGCTCCACTCGCCCGCGGTGCGATGGACGACGAAGGAGAAGAGCGTCGTGCGCGGCGCCGGCCGGTCGACGCCGCCCACGGCGGTCTGGCCCGTCAGACGAAACTTCGCGTGCACCACCGCGACGTCAGCCGACAGGCTCTTCACCTTGGTCTGCGCGATCTGGAGGGTCGAGGCGCCGAAGATGCGCTCGAAGCCGTACGCGTGTGCATCTCGGATCGCCTTCCGATCGCGCCACCACAGGCCGGTGACGTTCACGAACTCGGCGTCGTCGTCGAAGAGAGAGGCGAGCGTATCCGCGTCTCGGTTCGCCCACGCTTCGACGAAGAGGCGGGGAATGCTCTCGGGAGTGTCCCGAGACGTGTAGGCCGTCGAGGTCATGGGCCGAGCCTAATCACAAGCGATTGTCTTGACAAGTGTTTGTTATAAGGTCTAGCCTTTGTGCGCATGAGCGAGCTCCCCTATGAAGAGCGTCTCTACTTTCTGCTGTGGTCGACGCACGCGCGCGCAACGCCGCTCGCGGACCATGCTCTCGCCGAGCACGCGGGGATGACCCGCGCGATGCTGGGCATGTTGCAGGGCGTGGCCCTGGCGCCCGGCGTGACCAGCGCGGACATCGTTCGCCGCCTGCCCGTGACGCAGCAGGGCGTCAGCCAGCTCGCAGCTCGGCTCGAGGAGCGCGGTTGGCTGGAGCGGCGCCTCGTCGGAGGGCGCCGCGTAGGGCTCTATTTGACCCGCGCAGGACATCGCGCCCTCGCGACGGCGACGGCGTCGGATCTGCGATTCGAATCCGAGCTCGCGCACATCCTCGGCAAGCGCCGCTACGAGCAGCTTCGCGAGCTCCTGCTCGAGGCAGGCCGGGCCCTCGCGGCGGCCGAGCCCGAGGCTGCCTCACCTCGACGTGCGCGTCCGGCGGTCGGGCTGCGAGCTGACGGAGCGCGCGCACAGGGCGACGCCAAACGAGCGGAGCGCCCGGACAAGAGTGGGAGACTGATGAAATGAGGAGCTCGATGAAATGAGACGTGCACTTTCGATGGCGATGTGGGTCCTCGTGACCTCTTTCCACGCACGGGCTCAAGCGCAGCCTGCGGCTGCCGCGCCGATGGTGCCAGCACCGGAGTCCGCCACGCCTCAGCGGGAGTCGCGGGCAGCGCCCGTGTCATCGGCCGATTCTACGACGGCACCTCCGCAGCCTTCCGCCCCGGCGTCGGCTGCTGGGGGTCACGCCGGGCCTCGCTCAAGTACGGCTTCGCGGCGCGAGACTGGCTCGTGCTCGTCAACCCGCGGGTCGACCTGCAACAGGGTCCGGGCCTGGAGGCGCTCGCTCTCGTTGAGTACAGGCCGGCGATCCACGGAAACGACTGGCGCCTCTACAGCCGCGTCCAGGCACTCTACAACCATGACACCGGCAGTGGCGCCCACGCGCGCAGCTACGTCTTCACGCGCCTCGGGATTTCCTACGAGGACGTCACGGTGGGTGCCGCCGCGAACGTCGACTGGTACGGTCCTCGCGCGCTCGGCAAGTCGAACCTCGGGGGCTTGTTGCGGCTCGCGCTGTTGTGATGCCGGACGGCGCGGGTGCTGAGCGCTGCGGGGCCCCCCGGGTGAGTCTCCCGCCCGGTCAGGGCGCCTCGCCCTCGAGCCGCACCTCACCTCGCAGCACGGGCAGCGCCACCTTCACGGCCACCGTCAGCACCATCGCCCCGAGCGCCCAGACGCCAGCCGTGACCTTCCACTCGGAGAGGCTCGGCTGATACTCCACGATCTCATGCAGGGTGGAGGGGATGAAGCCCGGCACGATGAGCCCCATCCCCTTCTCGATCCAGACCCCGGCGAAGGCCGCCACGCAGGCAGCGTTGAGCCAGCGCGTGTGGCTGGTGAAGCGGTGCGCGAGCAGCAGCCCGAGCGAGCCGACGTTCAGGGCGATGGCGCTCCAGATCCAGGGGACCAGCGCCGTGTGCCCGTGGAGTCCGAAGAAGAGGTAGGTGGCGGAGGTGGCGTGGTGGCCACCGGTATAAAACGCCGTGAACAGCTCGGAGCCCAGCATGAACAGGTTGAGCACCACCGTGACTCGCATCACGTTGGTGAGCGTCTGGAGCGGGCCCTCACCCACCTCCAGGCGCGCCAGCCGCCGCAAGATCTGCAGCAACAAGATGACGAAGGCGGGGCCCGTCACGAAGGCCGAGGCGAGGAAGCGCGGCGGCAAGAGCGCAGAGTTCCAGAACGGCCGGCCGCCGAGACCGTTGTAGAGGAAGGCCGTGACGGTGTGGATGGAGAGCGCCCAGAAGATGGACAGAAACACGAACGGCAGGTACCAGCGCCGCCGCGGCTTCTTGCCGAGGAAGCGCGTGTACACCAGGTACCCGGTGATGTGCAGGTTGATGAGCAGGTAGCCGTTGAGCACCAGCACGTCCCAGGTGAGCATGCTGATGGGCCAGTTGAAGCGGCCGAGGCCCGGCAAGATGTGCCAGAAGCGGTCCGGCCTGCCGAGGTCGGCCGTGATGAAGCCGAGGCAGGCGATGATGGCGGCGATGGCCAGCAGCTCCCCCACGATGACCACGTCGTGCATCGCGTGGTCGTCGTAGAGGTAGGCGGGGATGACCATCATCACCGCGCCCGCCGCGAGGCCCACCCCGAAGGTGAAGTTGGCGATGTAGAGGCCCCACGAGACGTGGTCGGTCATGTTGGTGGTGGCCATGCCCAACGTGAGCTGGTGAGCCCAGGCGTTGAGCCCCACCAGCGCGACGGCCGTGAGGAAGATCATCCACGAGTAAAAGCGCCACGAGCCGTCGAAGCTGCGCCTCATCATTCGCCAGAGGAAGCGGGGGTAGGTGATGGCGTGACTCATGACACTCTCGCTACTTGTCGAAGAAGTAGAAGAACCGCGGCCGGGTGCCGAGCTCCTCCTTGAGCACGAAGACGCGTTTGTTCTCCAGCACCCGGCGGATGTCGCTGTTTGGATCCAGGAGGTTGCCGAAGACGCGCGCGCCGGTGGGGCAGGCCTCGAGGCAGGCTGGCAGACGGCCGGCGCGCGTGCGGTGCAAACAGAACGTGCACTTCTCCACCACGCCGGCCGGGCGCACGCGGTTGGAGAGGTAGCCCTGGTTCGGATTGATCTCCTCGCTCGGGATCTCTGGGGCCGACCAGTTGAAGCGTCGGGCGTGGTAGGGGCAGGCCGCCTCGCAGTAGCGGCAGCCGATGCACCAGTCGTAGTCCACCACCACGATGCCGTCCCGCTCCTTCCAGGTGGCCTGCACCGGGCACACCTTGACGCAGGGCGCGTTGTCGCACTGCTGACACTGCACCGGCATGTAGTACTTGCCCGGGGCGGGGACGGCGTGCTCGTAGTCCACGCGCCCGGCGCTCATGTCGAAGCTGCCCTGCTCCATCTCCAGCACCCGGATGTACGACTGGTGGGTGCGGCGGTCGTGGTTGTTCTCCTCGTGGCACGCCTCCGCGCAGCGCCGGCAGCCGATGCACACCGAGAGGTTGAGCGCATAACCGAACTCCACGCCCTCCTGAGGGCGGTAGTCCTCGATCACGATGTCGTCACGCTGGTATTTTTCGCGCGCCGCCTGCTGGTGACGCGCAAGAACTGCGTCAAGCTCCGTCCGGTCGAGCTCCCGGTAGTTTTTCTGCAAGAACGCGTCGAGCGACAGCTCCTTGGTCCACTCGGTGAGCGGGGCGACGGCGCGCGCGAAGGCGCCGGCGCCGAGCGTCGCCCCCAGCACCTTGAGCGCCACGCGCCTGGAAGGGTTCGGGGTGGTCACGGCTGAGCCTCCTGTGGGTGGGCCTCGAGGAGCCGATCTCTCGGGGGGAGCACCGGCTGCCCACCGACGTAGCGGGGGGCGTGGGGGTCATGGCAGTTGACGCAGTGGATGCGCTCCTTCGGGCCGCGCGAGGCGTCCCAGTAGCCGCGCATTCCCCCGTGCGCGCCGCGCTGAAAGTCCCGCCACTGAGGCCCGTGGCACTGCGCGCACAGCTTCAAGGCCTCGCTGGTCTCGAGCGCCTCGCCCGTCGCCAGGTGCAGCCTTGGGGGCTGCCCGACGGAGTGGCACGACGCGCACTCGAGCGCGCCGTGCTTGAAGGCGAGGCCCTGATGAAACTGCTGGAGCTGCTCTGGCTTGGCGGGGAGCGGGCGCTCGGGCGCCGTGGCGTGACAGGTGCCGCACGCTACCCGCAGCGGAGGCGCGCCGCTCGGGAGGGCAGGTGCAAAGCTTGCGCGACCTTGCTCCGGGAGGACCACCGCCGTGAGCGAGGGCGGCGGCTCCATCACGGTGCCATGCTGCGCCGGCCCGGGCGGCGGCTGCAGGCGCTCATCGGCCAGCCTACCGTTGCAGCCCGTAGCGAGCACCGTCAGAGCGAAGAGCGTGAAGAGGCGCACGGCGCGCTCTTCTGCAGAGCCCATGCCACCACGCCGCGCCGTGCCTCCAAGGTAGACAGCCCGCACCACCTCCCCTTCCGTCACGTCAGCTACTTGGGACGCCGCGAGCGCTGGCCTGCACATTGCACCGCGCTCCGCGCATGCCTCTCGCCTCCGTCGTCTTACAGCTCGATCCTGCAGCGCTCCCGAGCACGCTGCGGTCGCTGGAGAGCATCGAGGGGCTCACGCTCGGAGAGCCCAACGGAGCGTACGTGCCCGGCGTGGTGGAGTCTCGCGACGCGCGCGGGGGCGCAGCGCTGTGTGAGGCGCTGCGCGACGTCGCTGGCGTCGCCTTCGTGGACGTGGTGATGGTGGACTATCGAGACGAGGAGGATGCTGAGTGGAGCGGCGAGACTTTCTCCGGATGAACGCCATGGCTGCGGCCACGGCTGCGGCCACACGTCTGGCGAGCGGGCAGCCTCGCGCAGCGGCCCCTGGGGGGGGCGCGCAGGGGCTCGCGTGGAACAAGGCGCCCTGCCGCTTCTGTGGCACGGGCTGCCACGTCCGCGTGGGCGTGCAGGGTGGGCGCGTCGTCGCCATCGCCGGGGACCCCGAGGCGGAGGTGAACAAGGGGCTGCTCTGCGTGAAGGGCTACCACGTGGCGCTCGCGCTCTACGGCGCGGACCGGCTCCGCCAGCCGCTCCTGCGCGTGGGCGGTGAGCTCAAGCCCATCTCCTGGGAGCACGCGCTCGACACTATCGCGGAGCGCGTCGCGGCGGATCCCGCCGGCTTCGCCATCTACGGCTCCGGCCAGTGGACCATCCCCGAGGGCTACGCCGCCAACAAGCTGATGAAGGGGGGCCTCGGCAACAACCACATCGATCCGAACGCCCGGCTGTGCATGGCCTCCGCGGTCACCGGCTTCCTCAGCACCTACGGCGTGGACGAGCCCGCCGGCTGCTACGACGACCTCGACAAGGCAGACGTCATCGTGCTCTGGGGCAACAACCCCGCGGAGATGCACCCGGTGCTCTTCTCGCGCATCGTGGACCGCCGCACTCGCGGCGAGACGGTGAAGCTCATCGACATTGGCACGCGTCGCACGCGCTCCACGGAGTTTGCCGACCACTTCTTGCTGTTCAAGCCGAACACGGATCTTGCCATCGCCAACGGCGTGATGCGGCTCTTGCTCGAGCGCGACAGCTACGACCGTGCCTTCGTGGAGCGCCACTGCGCCTTCCGCAAAGACGCCAGCCCGGCCACGCTCGAGGGCGCGCCGATGAGCTTCGAGGAGTTCCGGCAGAGCCTCGCCGAGTACACGCCCGAGCGCGTGGAGGCCATCTCCGGGGTCAAGGCCGCCGATCTGCGGCTGCTGGCCGAGCTCTTCGGGCGACGTGATCTCCGCATCACCAGCCTGTGGTGCATGGGGATGAACCAGCACACGCGCGGCACGGCCATCAACAACCTGGTGCACGGCCTGCACCTGCTCTCCGGTCACTTCGGGCGCCCGGGCGACGCGCCCACCAGCCTGACCGGGCAGCCCTCGGCCTGCGGCACCGCCCGTGAGGTGGGCACGCTCGTGCAAGCCTTGCCCGGCGGGTTGGTCGTCGCCAACGCCGAGCACCGCAAGCACGCCGAAGAGATCTGGAACCTCGCGGCCGGGCGCATCAAGGCCACGCCGGGCCATCACACCGTGGAGATGTGGAGGCGCTTCTCCACGCCCAAAGAGCAAGGCGGCGACATCAGCACCATTTGGGTGCAGGTCACCAACCCCGGGCAAACGCTCCCCAATCGCAACGCCCTGTTCGAGCCCAGCCGACGCATCCCCGGCAAGTTCCTCATCGTGTCGGACGTGTACCCCACGGAGACGACGCGCGCGGCGGATCTGGTGCTGCCCTCGGCGCTGTGGGTGGAGAAAAACGGGATGTTCGGCAACTCCGAGCGCCGCACCCAGCAGTGGTTCAAGATGGTGGAGCCCCCCGGGCAGGCGCGAGACGACGCCTGGCAGCTCATCGCGGTGGCCCGGCGCCTGTTCGAGCGCGGCGTGGAGGGCATGCGGGACAAGGACGGCAAGTTCCTCTTCAGCATCCAGAAGGACGGAAAGGAGGTGCCCATCTGGGACTGGAAGCACTACTACGACGTGAACGTCGACGAGCACCTGTTCGAGGAGTACCGGCGCTTCTCCCGCTTCAAGCACAAGGACCTGGCGCCGTACTCGGAGTACGTGAAGGCGCGCGGGCTGCGCTGGCCGGTCGTGCAGCAGCCGGACGGCTCGTGGCGCGAGACGCGCTTTCGCTTCGCCGAGTTCGACGATCCTTACGTCAAGCGCGGCAGCGAGTTCGAGTTCTATCACTCCACCACGAAGGACGGCCGCGCGCAGATCTGGTTCCGACCCTATGAGCCCCCGCCAGAGTCGCCGGACCCGGACTACCCCTTCTGGCTCTGCACCGGGCGCGTGCTGGAGCACTGGCACACCGGCACCATGACGCGGAGGATCCCGCAGCTCTCGCGCGCCATGCCCAACGCCTACGTGGAGATGCACGGGGAGGACGCGCGCCGGCTCGGCCTACGGAGCGGAGATCTGGTCGTCCTCGAGAGCCGGCGCGGAGAGTGCACGCTGCCGGTGTGGGTCGACGGCCGCGGCGCCCCGCCGGTCGGCTCCCTGTTCGTCCCCTTCTTCGATGAGACCATGCTCATCAACCGCGTCACGCTCGAGAACTACGATCCTTTCTCGAAGCAGCCCGACTACAAGAAGTGCGCGGTGCGCGTCCGACGCGCGGAGGCGGCCCAGCCGTGACCCAGGCGCCCGGTCAGCAGCGACAGCGGGTGATGGTGGTCGCCGTCCTCGCCTCGGGCGCGGTCGCCGCGGCGGGCTTCTTCTCCGGGACCCGGACGGCGCCGACGCCCGTCCACTCGGGCGGCAGCGTGCTGCGCGTGGCGCCCGGGGTGGGCTCCGTCCCACGCCACGCCGAGCTCGGGCGTGAGCGGCGGGGCCCCAACGCGGAGCTCTACGCGAACGCCGAGGTCGTCCTCACCGGGACGCTCCCCTCACGGGCGGAGCCAGCCCAGCTAGGCGACCGCGCGCAGGCGGTCGCGCAGCGCGCGGAGCACCGCGCCTACGATGGCGCGCCTCCCACCATCCCACACGCCATCGACCAGCGCGGGGCGCCGAGCTGCCTAGTCTGTCACCAGGACGGCGCGCGCGTGGGCGAGCGCGTGGCGCCGGCGATGAGCCACCCCCTCCTCTCGAGCTGCACGCAGTGCCACGTGGTCGAAGCCGACCCCAGGCCGCTCCCCCAGCGCACGCCACCACCCGTCAACGAGTTCTCGGGGCTCCCCTCCTCGGGCTCAGGACCGCGCGCCTGGCTGGGCGCGCCCCCTCAAGTGCCCCACGGCACGGCCATGCGTGAGCGCTGCATCAGCTGCCACGGGCCGGCAGGGCAGCCAGGGCTCCGCACGAGCCACCCCGAGCGTGACAATTGCCTGCAGTGCCACACGGCGACGGGCGCGGCTCAACCTCGCTTTCCGGTGCAGCAGACGCCGCCCCCACCCAGGAGGACGCCATGAGCGCCCCCAAGGCCTCACGCGTCGACCGGCGCGGGTTTCTCCAGTCGCTGCTCGGCCGTAGGCCTGCCGCGCTAGGGCCCACGGCGCCCACCGCCACGACGTCGAGCGTCCCCGGCGTGATTGGTCCGAGCGAGAGCTTCTCGCTCGAGCGCTTCTACGCCGAGCGCGCGCGCGCTCGGGACCTCACCCCCAGCGCGCTGCCGCCCCCCGCCCCGAGGCGCCATGGCTGAGGCGCCAGCACTACCCACCCTGCACGTCGCGGAGCTCGACGACGCGACGCTGGACGCGCTGTTCACGGATCTGGGCGCGCTCGCCCGCGTGGAGAGCGTCCGGCTCAAGCTCACGGAGGACGCCTACGCAGAGCGCGGCGTCAGCTCGCTCGAGCAAGCGCGGGAGGCGCTCCGCACCGGCCGCTGCGTAGGAGCGCAGCTTTGTTACACACATGGAGGTCAGACATGGCTCGACACGCTCATTCGAGGACCCAAGACCACACGCCTGACACGCCGCGCCGTCTAGGGGCGGCGCGCCGACCCGCGCAGCGCGCTCAGCGCCTTGGCGCCGCCGTCACCCTCGCCGCGCTCGCCGTCAGCGCCGCTGCGAAGGCAGAAGCCACCGCGGAGCCGAGCGCCACGGCGCCCAGCGCCGCCGCCCCCGCCGCGGCAGCGCCGCCGCCCTCGCTGCCCTGGCTGATGCGCCCCACCGTGGCGGGCACCACCGCGCGGCTCGACTCCACGCTCGCCACCTTCGAGGGTGGCTCCTCCGCCGTGCTGAGCGCCAGCGGCAGCTACCGGCTCGTCCCTGATCTCGCGGTCGGGGCGCGCCTCACGGGCGTCTCGCTGGACGTGGAGGACGAGCGACGCTTCGCCTTCGCCAACCCGGCGCTCTCCGCGCTCTGGACCCCCTCCTGGGGCTTGCCGGTGCGCTTCTCCTTCGCGTTCGTCGCAGCCCTGCCGCTCGGACAAGGCGGCTCGAAGGACGCCAGCCCCGAGGTGCGCGCCACCGTCAGCGCGGGGATGCTCAACCGCTCGGCGATGGACAACGCGCTGTTTCAGCCGAGCTACGCCACGGCCATCGGCGGCCTCGGCGTGAGCTGGAACGCGCACGGCGTCACGCTCGCGGCCGAGGCCACGGTGCTGCAGCTCACGCGCGTCTACGACGTCCCGTCCGACCCGCGCCGCACGAACTTCACGAGCGGGCTGCACGCGGGCTGGTCCTTCTGGGGGCCGCTCAACCTGAGCGCCGAGCTGCACTACCAGCAGTGGCTCGCCAACCCCTCCATCGCGGACGAGGACCCACGGCGGCAGCAGCTCACGGGCTTGCTCGGGCTGCGCGCCAGCTTCCCGGCCGGTGCCGTGAAGCTCCGCCCCGGGCTGTCGTACTCACGCCCCCTCGACGATCCGATGGCCAAGCTCGACTACCAGCTCTTCCAGCTCGATCTGCCTATCGTCTTCTGAGCCTGCGGTGCGCCGCGGGCTCACTCAGTCGCAGCGTCCTGCGCCCGCGCCGCAGGTGATGGGGCCAGTGTCCACGGCCTCGAAGTCCGTATCCCGCAGCGGGCGCCGCTGGTGCAGCTCCTCGATGAGCGGCGCCCAGCGTGGGTCGCTGGTGCCGCTGACGTACCAGCCCGTGCCTTGATCCGCGAAGATGAGGCCGTAGCGCTTGAAGGCGCGCAGCAGCACGCGCGCCTCGGCGCTGTACGCGGACTCGTCGAAGCTGGCACGGAGCCGCAGGCGGAGACCATAGGGAGGCGTCGTTGGATCCGCGTTGGGTCCGAAGTGGCTGGCGGGCGCGATGTACGCGCGCTGGGCGCGCGGGGCCGTCACCCGGATGGCGTGGCGGATCTCCCCCGCCGCCACCTCGTCGTAGCGCAGCAGCCCTGGAAAGATAGGCAAGCCCGCTGCGTCCGCGCTGGTCCACCCGGCGGGGCGCGTGGAGTTCGTCTTCAAATCCCAGCGCGCGCTGGCGGCGCAGCGGTAGCCGGCGGGGCTGGTGGTCCGCACCGCTAGATAGAGCTCGTAGAGGATGCACGAGCCCTGCTGGATGACGAGCACGTGACGATCCCCGTCCGCGGGGTCCGCGCCTGGGCGGCCGCCCTCGATGGGCGCGTCCAGCGGGATGGGGAACGGCCCTGGGTCACTCTCGTCGGAGTAGTCCTCGCCGTCCACGCCGTAGCTGATGGGGACGAGGGGCTGCCCCTCCGGCACCACGGAGTACGGGATACCGTACTCCACCTCCTCCGAGCCCAGATCCAGGTGGATGGCCGTGGCGCCGCGCGACGAGAAGCTCGCCAGGTAGTCGGCGCTGCGGCGGTGCACCGGGCGGGAGCCGATGTCCTCGTTCCACGGGCTCGTCGCCGTGAACACGCTGCAGCCCCCCACGCTGGGCAGCGCCCCGCCGCCCCCTGCACCCGCCGCAGCCCCCTGTCCGCCGCCGCTGCCGGCGCTCGCGCCCACGCCCGCGACGCCCCCCCCGCCCCCGCTGCCCGCCGCGGCGCCGGCGCCCGCGGCCGCGCCGCTCCCTGCGCTGCCACCAGCTCCCGCGCCGCCCGCGCCGCCCGCGCCGGCGTCGTCCGAGCACGCCCCGAGCACCAGCGCCAGCACCCCGAGCCCAAGCTGCCCAAGACCACCCTGCTTCATGCCGCTACTCTGCGTCCACCGCCCCGGCTTCGTCAACGGGCCCGCCGCCCGCCGCCACGACGAGCTGCGCTGGGTCGTGTAAGAAGGGGCGCGATGAGCCCAGCGACCTTGCGCCGCCTGCTCGCCTGCGCGTCCGAGCGGCTCGTCCCCGCGGCGCGCGCCCACGGCGGGCTCGCGCTCGGGGTCCTCGCCCTCGCCCTGGGGTACGGGCCGAGCCTCACGGCGCACCTGCGTCGCGCCGCGGAGCCGCTCATCTTCAACGACGACGCGCGCCAGCAGATCTTCCCCTTCTTTTCCTACCATGAGCCAGGGCTCTTTCCCGACGACTACCTGGCCCGCTACTACCTCGACTGCCTGCCCATCGGGTACCGAGGGCTCTACACGCTGGGCGCCTTGGTGTGGGATCCCGCGGCGCTCAGCAAGGTGGTGCCCTACCTGCTGCTGCTCGCGACCCTGGTCGCCCTGGGGGCGGCAGCGCGGCGGCTGGCAGGGACCTTCGGCGCGCTCTTGGCGCTCACGCTCGCGCTCTCGAGCGAGCTCTTGCTCGCGCGCCTGGCGGGCGGGCTGCCCCGCGCCTTCGCCTTCCCCATCCTCGCGCTGGCGCTCGCCGGCTTGACGCTCGGGCGCGCGCGCTGGCTCGTCGCCGCGGTGGCGCTGGGCGCTGGCTTCTATCCAGCCGCGGGGGTCGTCGCCGGCCTGGCCTTGGGGCTGCTGCTGTTCGTCTTGCCAGCGCAGGATCGTGGCGACGCCAGCGCCTGGAGCTTCAAGCGGCGACTGCTGGTGACCGTGGGCGCGGGGCTCGCCTCCGTGGTGCTGCTGCTCCCGCCGCTGCTCGGCTCGCGGCACTACGGCGCGACGCTGCGCCCCGCGGACGCCGCGCAGTACCCAGAGCTCGGGCGGGGCGGGCGCTACGGCGCCGACGACCGCGCGCCCTTCGTCAGCTTCACCACCGCGGTGGAGCAGCAGGCCTCGGCGCTGCTCGAGCCCGTAGGGCAGCCGTGGTCGGCCAGCGCGCGCGCCTGGGCCACCACTGCGCGCGACGCCACCGACCCCAGCGACACGCTCGCCCGGGAGCTGCTCCTCGCGAGCGTCGCGCTGGGCGCCACCGTGCTCGCTGCGCGGCGCGGCGCTGGGCGACGGCTGCTGCTGCTCGGCGGCGCCGCCTGGGCGGCCTACCTCATCGCGCGGCCCATCGCTCCGTATTTCTATCTCCCTCAGCGCTACGCCGCCTATCCCATCCCGCTGCTGCTCCTGCTGCTCCTGCCCGCCGCCGGCGCGGGTCTGACCACGCTGCTGCCGCAAGCGCTGCGCGCGCGCTCGGGGCCCGCTGCCGGGGTGCTGTGGATCGCGCTGCTCGCCCTGCCTGCCGCTGGGCGCGGGAGCGAGGACGCTGGGCTCAACGTCGACGTGCGCGCGCAGGCGCCCCTCTTCGAGTTTCTGCGCACGCTCCCGAAGGACGCCCTGATCGCCGGCTGGCCGAGCGACCTCGACAGCGTGCCCTACGTCGCCAAGCGCAAGGTGCTCATCTCCTACGAGCTGCATCAAGCCTTTCACCGTGACTTCACCGAGCAGCTCCGACACCGGATGGCACGGCTGATCGACGCCTACTTCGCCACGGAGCTCGGCCCCCTGCAGCGCCTCCGGGACGAGCTCGGCGTCACGCACCTGCTCGTGTCGCCGCGCTACTTCAAGGCGCCACCACGCACCTTCCGCCCCTTCGATGGCTGGGTGAGCGCGGCCTTTCGGCGCGGCCAGGCCAAGGGCTTCGAGCTCCCGCGACGCCTCGAGCAGGCGCGCGTCTACGCCGATGAGCGGGTCGTCGTCCTCGACTTGAGCCGGCTGCCGCGCTGAGCCCCCACCCGGGCTCTGAGAGCGGGCCGCGCGCCGGCTCAGCTCCCCTGCGAGCCTCCGGGCCGCTCGCGCCGCCCTGACGCGCGCCTACGGCGAGGGTTGCTGGTTCAGCTCCCGCACCGCGTCGAAGAGCTCGCCCTGCTCGTAGAAGTCCACGGCGATGAAGTTCGGGACGTGCCCCGTCTCCGCGGCGCAGCGCCGGGCGCGCTCGAGCAGAAACGCCCTCTGGTTGACCGTGGCGGCCGCTGGCGCATGCGGCAGCCCAGCACCGTTGCTCACCCAGTGGTTGAGCAGGAAGAGATCGTTGCTGGCGCTACCGCGGTTCAACGCGCAGCTCATCGCCTCCGGGCTGGTGAACGAGTACGGCGTGTCGAAGGCGAGATCCCACACGTGGTGGAGGTAGGCGGGAGGCGGCCCGCCGGACTCCAGCGTGACCACGAGCCGCGCCCCGCGATCGATGAGCTGCCCGAGCGTGGGCCATGGGTCCCCTGCGGGGTGCGTGTAGCTCAGGGCATCGAGGCCGGTGGCCGCCAAGTCCTCCGCGAGCTTCGCGGCGGGGACGTGGTCTTCATAGATGATGGTGACCACGTCGTGCGGGTGCCGCTCGAAAAAGCCCTTGAGCTGGCCGAGGGTGTCGCGGTGGGGTGTGGCCCCGAGCAAGCCGCACGGGCCGTGGCACAGCATGGTCTCGCCCTCATCGTCGTAGACGTCCATCAACAGCAGGCGGACGCCGTCCTCGAGCTGCCTGGCCACGCCGTAGAGCTGATTGGCGTTCGCGTCGCCGAAGTGGTCCTCCTTCGCCGCGTGCGAGTTGTGCGTCCCGGGGAAGACGAGCTGGTCGTAGCGGCGCTCGCAGTAGGCCGCCTCGCCGTTACAGCGCCGCGCCGGCTCCGACTCCGGCGCCGCGCCGCAGGCCAGCGTAGCCAGCGCGAGGGCGAGCGGCGTACCAAAGGTCAGAAGGGAGCGCACGGTCACGCGCCTCATGGTGCCCTACTTGGAGGGCCAGCGCACTCGGCTTCACCGGCGCGGGCTGGACCTCCAGGCTCACGCCGCGCGGCGGTGGCAGCGGCGCCGCCGCCCCGCGAAGCCCGCCGCCCGCCCGAGCGCGAGCACCGGGACCACGCG
>CAUJEM010000058.1 GCA_963169915.1 Myxococcota bacterium | reverse complement strand
TCGAGCAGCACCTGCTCCACCCCCAGGCTGCGCGCCAGCTCGATGAGCTGCGGGAGGTACCACTCGAGCAGCGGCTCCCCGCCGCTGAGCTCCAGCGTGGTGACGCCCCGCTCGGCCGCTCTGCGCACCTCCTGGATGGCGCGAGCGGCGCGCTCGCGGGGGCCCAGCCGCTCGTCGGCGTGCCGTGAGCAGTACACGCAGCGCTGGTGGCTGGCGTGGTTGAGCGTGAGGCGCTGCGTGGCGGGGCGCACCTGCGGCTCGTCTCGGGGCGCCCTCACCATGCGCAGCGGGCGCCCCCGCTTGCCGCGCGCCACCCCGGCCGCCGCGTCGAGGGCACGCTCGAACAGCTCGAACAGCTCCGCCTCGGTGGCCTCCGTGGCCACGCCGAGGCGCTGCCACACCTGCTCGGTGCGCGCGTCCCGGAAGCGCCACGGGGCGCCCTCGCCCGGGGCCGCGTCAGCCCCCAGCAGCAGCCCGTCCCGCTCGGCGAGCCGATGCGCGGGCGTCCCGGGGCTCAAGCGGAGCCGCGCGCGCAAGGCGCCCAGGCGCTCCCGCCCTTCGCGTCGCAGGACGTTGGCGTTGACGCGCAGATCCTCGAGCGTGGTCCAGGGGGTGAACAGCGCGAACTCCCGCGCGCGCAGCCCGCGGAGCCGCTCCCCGAAGCGCGCCGTCCACGCTCGCAGCAGCTCGAGCGCGCGCCCGAGCTGCTCGTCGCTCACGAAGCGCTGCGCCCGCTCGCGCTCCGCGCGCGAGAAGCTGACCAGCTCCGTGAGCTCCAGGCCGAGCCGCACGGGCAGACCCCGCGCGAGCACCTGCTCCACCTCCGCGCGCTGCTCGAGCAGCTCCTGCACGCTGACCACGAGCACCACCTCGCGTGACCCCAGCGCCAGCGGTGCGAGGAGCTCCCACAGCGCGGGCAGGTGCCGCAGCAGCCCCTCGCCCTCGAGCCGCAGCCGGTGCGCCTCGGGCGCGGCGCGCAGGCGCTCGGCCAGCGGCGCCTGCTCCAGCGTGGCCGCGCCGTGATGGAGCCCCCACGGCGGCGCGCCCTCGAGCGCGGTCAGCTCACGCCAGCCTCCTTGGCCGAGCTCTTGAAGGAAGCCGACGCGCATCGTAGCGCGGCAGTATGAAATCTTAGCTCCTACAGCGTCAAATTGCGGAGCGTGACGCCACAGCGTGGCCGCGCCGCGGTGACGTGGCCGCCGCGTGCTAGGCTGACGCGCCATGGCGAAGACCGAGCTGCCGGCGACCGCCCCCGCGCGCGCGCGCATCGGGCTGCCCGTCATCCCGGACGGCTCGCGGCGGCACCCCTTGCTGCTCGCGCTCCCCCCGTCCTCGGACGGCCAGGGCGCCACCTGCAACAACGGCTGCGAGCCCTGCCTGAGCCGCGCCGTGGGCGGCGCGCCGCCGGCGTCGGTCGTTGGGCAGCACGTCGTCCTGCGTGATCGCGAGGCCACGCTCCGCCCGGAGCTCCCGCGCCATGTGCAGGAGCTCCGCCGCCAGGGCGCCGCCTCCGTCGCGCTGCTCACCAACGGCCGGCTGCTGCTCTACCCTCGCGTCGCGCGCGCGCTCGTCACGGCCGGCGTCAGCCAGTTCATCGTCAAGCTGTTCGGCCTCGAGGCGGCCAGCCACGACGCGCACACCCGGGTGCCCGGCTCCTTCGAGCAAGCGCTGCGCGGCGTCGAGGGCGCGCGGCGCCTGGGCGCGGAGGTGGTGGTGAGCTTCCCGCTGCTGCCGGAGGGCACCGGCAGTGAGCGCGCCGCTCAGCGCGCAGCGCAGGCGGCCCTCGCGCGCCAGCTCACCGAGCGTGAGCCGGTGGAGCTGCCCGAGCCCGAGGTCTTGGCGCACGGCGGCGAGTACCGCTATGATCTCGTGGCGCTACGGGAGCGGGCGCGCGTCGGGCGCTGGCAGCACAGCTATTTCCCGATGATCCACGTCAACACCGGGCCGGCGTGCAACATCCGCTGCGTGTACTGCAACGTGCACGGCGGGGACGATCAACGCCTGTTCGACGAGCCCTACGTCCAGCAGATGGTGGACCGCGCGCTCGCCTGGTGCCGGACCGAGCTCCCCGGGCAGCGTCACACCCTGGACTTCATCGGCGGGGAGCCCACGCTGCACCCGGCCTTGCCCCGCCTCATCGGCTACGCCAAGGCCGCGGGCTTCCCCTCCGTGCTCATCTGCAGCAACGGCGTGCTGCTCAGCAAGGTGCGCTACCTGGATGAGCTGGTCGCGTCGGGCCTCAGCGGCGTCCGCTACTCCCTGCACGATCATCGGGCGGAGGTCGCGGGGGAGCTCTCCGGCATGGCGGCGGTGGGCAAGCGCTACCCGGAGGTGGCGGAGCTGCTGCTGCGGCGCAGAGACCTGGAGCCGCACTTTTATCACCTGCTCTTGCCGCAGAACGTGGGCGCGCTCGCGGACTTCATGCAGTGGCTCGGTGAGCGCAACCACACCGGGCGGCGCCTGGAGGTCATGCTGGGCATGCCGAGCGCGCGCGGCCGCATGCAGTCCACGCTGGAGCTCTACCCGCCCTTGGCGGAGCTCCGGGAGCGCGTGGAGCACGCCATCGAGGTGGGCCAGCGCTACGACATGGACGTGGTGATGCACCACGCGCCGGCCTGCGTCGTCCCTCGAGACACCACCCGCGCCGTGTGCCTGCACGTCAGCGCCGGTCAGGTGGACGCGCTCACGGGGGAGCGCCACGCCTTCAACACCGAGGGCGACGCCCAGTACGGAGAGGCCTGCCAGCGCTGCGCCGCCAAGACGCGCGGCTGCTACGGCCTGCCGCGCGCCTACTTCGAGCTCGACCGGGAGGCCGCCGAGGCCTGGCTCCAGCCGGTGGAGCTGCCGGAGTATCTCTTGGAGTCGTGACGCCATGCCGAGCATCCTCAGTCATCAAGTCCTCGACGGCTGTGACGTTCGCTGCCGCTTCTGTAACCTCTGGGCCAAGGGGCTCAAGCCGCGCGAAGCGCTGAGCGTCGCTGAGATCGACGCCATGCTCGAGGACGGCCGCGCCTTGGGCCTACGCACCTACGTCATCTATGGTGGCGAACCGCTGATGCGAGACGACATCGGGGAAATTCTCCAGGTCTCCAAGCGGCGGGGCTACCAGACCATCATGTGCTCGAGCTCGGGGCGCCTCCTCGAGCGAGTGGACGAGATCGGGCCGTTCATCGATCTCTTCCTGTGTTCCATCGATGGCTCACCCGAGACGCACGATCACATGCGCAACGCCCCGGGCTTGTTCGAGCGCGTCCTAGAGGGCTTGCGAGCGCTCCAACGCTACCCCGGAGAGATCCGCTTCTGGACCCACCTGCACAAGCGCAACGCACATGAGGTCGAGAGCATCGCCAAGATCGCAGAGCAATTGGACGTCAGCGTGGACTTCTTCCCGACCCACTCGGCCGGGCGCGGCGCCAACAGCCTCGTGCTCCCGGACGCGGAGCGGATCGCAGCCTTCGACGCGGTCCTCACCGCGAAGGGCTCCGGCCTGCCTATCCGGACCCATGAAGAGGTGCTCGTCGCCGACCGTGACGACACGCCCTTCAAGTGCACCTGGCCCGCGGAGGCCGTCTACGTCACGCCGGACGGAGAGGTGTACCCCTGTGAGCGCGTCTACACGGACCCTGAGCATCGGCTCGGCAACGTCCGCGACGAGGGGCTCGCCCGGATCATCGCCTCCGAGGCCTTCCAGCGCTACGCCAAGGAGCTCGAGCGCTGTAACGCGTGTCGGCTCCCCTGCGTCATGGAGGTCTCACGAGGTAGCGCCGCGCAAGAGCGGCGGCGGCAAGCCGAGCAGGCGGACGTAGATCGTCACGCCGAGGCGAGGGCGCCGCGCTAGGGGCGTCGCGTTTCTCCCTGCGCGCTGGCGCCTTCGAGCGCCAAATACGCCACACCCCGGCCGTCGCTCGCCAGCGACAGCACGCGCGTCCGCAGCGCTACCCGCTGGTGGAGCCGACGCAGCCGCGCCTCGAGGGCGCTCGCCCCGAGCGCCCTCGCCCAGAGGACGCTCACGGGCTCGGTACCCCGCAGCGTCTCCACTTGCGCGTGGAGGGCCTCCTCGTAGGGAGCGCCCCCCACGGTCACGCGGCGTGACAGGTAGAGCGCCCCTGGGCTGGCGCCTCGCTGCTCCAGGAACTCGAGGAGCTGCCGCCCGACCTCGCGCCGTCGGGCCGTGGGCCCGTCGAGGCGCTCGTACCACTTGGCGCCGAGCAGCGCCCCCTCGGAGTAGTCGACGCACAGCAGGTGCGCGCGCGCGGCGCCCGCCGGCGGCGTCAAGCCCAGCGCGCGCGCCAGCTCCACGAGCCCATCGCCGGCGCCGCCGCGGAAGTAGAGCTTCGCGCGCCGTGCGCCCGCGGCGTCGGCGTAGCCGACGAACAGCTCGCGGGAGCGCTCGGCGAGCCAGGCCTCGATCGGCGCCTGCCCCACCTCCGGCACCCCGACCCAGCGCGCCAGCGTCGAGCTGATGGGGGCGCGCGGCCCCGGCAGCGTCGCGTTGGTGATGAAGCGCAGCGCCGCCGCGTCGCCGTCGAGGGAGGGCTCCACGGCGCGGGCGTCGAGCGCGCCCTCACGCACGGCGCGCTCCACCCTGTCGAGCAGCGCCGCGTTGTCCGGCTGCTCCGCGCGCGGCAGCCCACGCAGCAATAGGCTCAGCGCTTCGCCAGAGGGGCTGGCCGTCGGCATGGCGCCATGATGACGTACTTTCCGCCCCCGCGGGGCGCTCCTGAGCACACCGCGGGGGCGCGCGGTGTCCGCCAGGGTCGCCTCGAAGGCTCGTTCCGGCTCCGGGCCCGAGCTACGCTGAGCGCCCGTGACCCTCTCGCTGGCCTTCGTCGTGCCCTACGGGGAGCCGAGCGACGGCTTCTTCCCGGACACGCTCCTCGCCGAGCTGTGCGCGCTGGCGCGCCGGGACGGGCACCGCGCGCAGGTGGTGCGCGTGTACTACGACGGGCGCGACGCCGAGCGTGATCGGGAGGTCGGCCGGCGGCTGACCGCGTGGCTCGAGGCGCGCGGCGCCGAGCTCATCGTGCTGGAGCGGCTGTTCGACCCGGAGCCCATCGTCGCCCACCGGCGCGCATGGCCCGCCGCGCGGACGCTGCTCATCACGCGCGGGGACTCCTTCGATCCCACACCCGGCGTCGACTACGTCATCGGCGCGCAGCCCGGGCTGACGCGCAGCGGCAGCACGCGGCGCAGCCCCACCGTGCCCGAGCTGCGGCTGGCGTTCCAGCGGCTGCTGGCGGCGCTGAGCGCGGGGGCGGAGCCGGCCACGGTGCCCGGCGTCGCCGCGCTGGTGGACGGCGTCGTGCAGCTCGGCGCGCCGCTCGAGCCGGCCGCCGCGGGCCAGCCCTACGAGGCCGTCCTCGAGCAGGACGTCATCGCCCTGGGGGAGCCGCCGCGCGTGCGACGCAAGACGCTCTTCGGCAACGCCGGCTGCCCCTACGCGGCCGATCCCCTGGAGAGCGCGCACTATCAGGGGCTCACGCTGCCGGCGCGGCTCCCCCTCGCCCAACGCGGCTGCGCCTTCTGCTTCATGGGCGGCGACTACCAGAAGCGCCCGGACGCGGAGGTCGTCGCGTCGCTGGTGGAGCAGGCGACGTTCTGGGCGCAGCTCCCGGAGCTCGAAGAGGTCGTGCTGAGCGATCAGCACCCGCTGCGCTACCTCGCCGCGCTGCTCCGGGCCGCCGCGGCGGCGGGGCTGCGCCCGCTGCGCTGGTTGTTCGCCGCGCGCGTGGACGCCTTCGTCCATGAGCGCCAGCGCGTGCGAGAGGCCATCGCCGCGGCGGAGGAGACCGGCCACGTCATCGAGACCTACCTCTCCGGCTTCGAGGCCTTCAGCGACGTGGAGCTCCAGCGCTACCACAAGGGCACCACCGTGGCCGATCAGCTCGCCGCCATCGACGCCATGCGGGAGCTGGCCGAGCAGCACCCGCGCGCCTTCGCCTACTCCCGCGCGCGCGGGCACAGCCTCATCCTCTGGAACCCCTGGACGCGCCCGGAAGATGTGCGAGAGAGCGCCGAGCACCTGCGCGCCGCGGGCGCGCGCGGGTTGTTTCACGAGCTGGGGCGCAACCGCCTGCGGCTCTACCGAGATCTGCCCATCTACTACGCCGCCGAGCGCGACGGCGCGCTGACGCCGACCTGGCAGGGCGCGGACGAGGGCGCCGCGCGGCGCAAGGGCTACAGCGTGGAGCACCCATGGCGCTTCCTCGACGAGCGCACCCGGGTAGCGCACGAGCTGGCGGCGCGGCTGCGCGACGAGCTCGGCGTGGAGACGGAGCTCAGCCAGCTCCACGCCATCACCGCCTTCGTCGCGCGCGGGGTGACCGACGCCGAGGCGGCGCAGGCGCTCGCCGGGGTCCGCGCGCTGGCCGCGGCGCTCGACGCCCTGGCGCACCAGGGCCGGGCGGCGCGCGCCGGCCGCGCGTCCACCGTGGCGGCCGAGCCCGTCGCCTTCACCGGCGCCTGCAACAACGCCTGCCCCGGCTGCGCCAACCGCGACACCTGGCTCACGGACACCCGCGCGGGCGTGCTGGCGCGCGTCGCCCAGGCGCGGGCCAGCGGCCGCGCCATCGCGCTGGCGGGGCGAGAGCCCACGCTGCACCCCGCCTTCCTCGAGGCCGTGCGCGCAGCGCGTGGACAGGACGAGCGCCTCGTCGGCGTCGTCAGCAACGGCCGTCGCTTCGCCTATCGCCCCTTCACGGAGGCGGCGTGGCAGGCGGGGCTGCGCGCCGCCAGCGTCAAGCTCTTCGGCGTGAGCGCGGCCGAGGCCGACGCCATCACCCGCGACGCCGGCGGCTACGCGCAGACCGTGCGGGGCCTCGAGGAGCTGCGGCGCGCCGGGCTGGAGGCGCTCGAGCTGCGCGTGCCGCTCCACCGCGCCCAGCTCCCCCAGCTCCAGGCCTACGCGGGGCTGGCCGCCGCGCTCGAGATCCGTCAGCTCCGCGTGGAGTGCGCGCTCGACGCCCTCGGGCTGGAGCACGCGCTGGAGGCCGCCCACGCCGTCGAGCGGCTCGCGCAGGCCGCCGAGCGCGCGGGGGTGGCGCTGGACGCCGCGCCGCTCCCGGCGGGCTCGCTCACCTTCGACAAGCTGCCGGCGCGTCGGTGAAGCGCAGCAGCAGCGGCACCCCGGGCCGCTCCACCTCCCAGCGGGCCAGCAGGGCGCCCTGGGCGTAGACGCTGAGCGCCCCTGCGTCGAGCGTCAGCTCATCGCCCGCCGCGAGCACGCGCCCGAGCTCGTCGTGCGCCAGCGCGCGCAGCGCGGGCGGGGTGCCGAGGCCGTCGTCGTTCGGGAGCGCCGCGGCGTAGCGCACGCCGCGCGCCCCCTCACGCTCCGTGGCCACCCCGTCGAGCGCGTAGAAGAGAGGGTAGCGGAAGAACAGCAGCGGCCGGCGCAGCGCCCGCTCGATGAGCTGCCGCCCCTCGGGGGCGCGCTGCTCCACCGCGCCGAGCACGCGGGCGGCGAAGCCGAGCGCCTCGGGGCAGCCGAGGCTGCACGGCACGAAGCCGATGGGCGAGAGGTTCGAGAGCAGGTGGCTCGGCCACGGCGCGTCCTGCCCCTGTCCGCGCGGCGAGCGCAGCGCCAGCTCGTTGACGCTGTCGCGCGTGGCGCGCGCGCGGCGCTCCACCTCCACGAAGTGCTCCACGCAGCACGCCGGGTAGCCCAGCGCCAGGCCCGCGCGCCGCGCGCCCTCGAGGCTGCGCTCCTGCTCGGCCTCCGCCACCTGCTCGGCCTGCGTGCCCCAGGAGGCGATGACGTTGTAGAGCGGCCGCGCGCTGGCCTCCGCCGTGGTGGTGACGTCGAAGCGCTTGGAGTACGGCCCGGTGCGCACCACCTTCAGCCCGCGCTGGCCGAGCTCACGCGCGAGCGCGGCCGCCTCCGTGAGGCTGAGGTCTTCGAATTTCACGACCTGCCGCGCGCCGCCGAGCAGCGCGTGGCGATCGATGAGGCGCGGCTGGAAGTAGCGGAGCAGCGAGGCCGTGCGCGCCGGCAGGGCCGTCGGTAGCGCCGCGGGCGGCGCCTCCTCCGGCGCGCGCGGCCGCAGCCCGATGAGCTGATAGAAGCTCGCGCGCGCCGCCCGCGCGTCGCCCCGCGCGGCCGCGCGGCTGAAGTGCGTGTAGAGCTCCGAGAGCGACGGCGAGGCCACGACGGCGCGTGACCCTAGCGCACCCGCCAGGGGGCGTCGCCCGCGCGCGCGAGCGCCCCTCGCGACCGGCTGTGGCGCTCGTGCCCCTCGACTTCGCGGCGCCTTGGACATAGGTCAAGGGCCGAGCTCGGCCCGCGCCGAGCGGGTCGCCCTGGCGCGTCCCCCCGCGGGCGTGCCGCCTCTGGAGCCTCACCGTGACCACCGCCGCTAGCCCTCGCCTCCCTCACCGCCTCCCGCTCGACACGCCAGAGCCCGCAGCGTTCCGCGCCGCGCTGCTCCACTATTTCCAGTCCACCTTCGACACCTACGAGTCACTGTTCGAGACGCTCGCCTGCGAGGCGGCCTGGTACGAGCGGCCCATCTCCCTGCGGCACCCGCTCATCTTCTACTTCGGGCACACCGCCACCTTCTTCATCAACAAGCTGCTGCTCACTCGGCTGGTGGAGCAGCGGCTAGATCCGCACCTGGAGTCCATCTTCGCGGTCGGCGTGGACGAGATGAGCTGGGACGATCTGGACGCCGCCCACTACGACTGGCCCAGCGTCGCGCAGGTGCGGGCCTACCGCGCGCAGGTGCGCGGCTTGGTCACGCGGCTCATCGAGGAGGCGCCGCTGACGCTGCCGGTCGGCTGGGATCACCCGTGGTGGGCCATCGTGATGGGCGTGGAGCACGAGCGCATCCACCTGGAGACCTCCTCGGTGCTCATCCGGCAGCAGCGCCTCGACCTCGTGAAGCCGCACCCGGCCTGGGCCCCACACCGGGTCACCGGCCCAGCGCCGGACAACTCGCTCGTCGCCGTGCCCGCGGGGCGGGTGGTGCTCGGGCGCCAGCGGCAGGAGCCGCTCTACGGCTGGGACAACGAGTACGGCCACCACGAGGCAGAGGTGCCCGCCTTCGAGGCCGCTCGGCTGCTCGTCAGCAACCAAGAGTACCTGCCCTTCGTGGAGGCCGGCGGCTACGGTCACCCGGGCCACTGGGACGAGGAGGGGCAGGCCTGGCTGGAGTACAGCAAGGCCCAGCAGCCCACCTTCTGGCTACGGGAGGCGGGGCGCTGGCGGCTGCGCCTCATGACGGAGGTGGTGGACATGCCGTGGGACTGGCCCGTGGAGGTCAACGCGCTCGAGGCGCGCGCGTTCTGCCGCTGGAAGGCCGCGCAGCTCGGCAAGCCGGTGCGGCTGCCGAGCGAGGACGAGTGGCACCGGATCCTCGCGCTGAGCGGCTGGCGGTATGGGCAGCCCGCGAATCTCTACCTCGAGCACGGCGCGTCGAGCTGCGGCGTGGGCAGCTTCGAGCAGGGTCCGTTCTGCGACGTGGTCGGCAACGTCTGGCAATGGACGGAGACGCCCACCTACCCCTTCGACGGCTTCGAGGTGCACCCCATCTACGATGACTTCACGGTGCCCACCTTCGACGGCCGCCACGCGCTCATCAAGGGCGGGTCATGGATCTCCACCGGCAACGAGGCGGAGCCCGCGGCGCGCTACGCCTTCCGCCGTCACTTCTTCCAGCACGCGGGGCTGCGCTACGTGGTCGCCACGGAGGCACCGCCGCCGCCCTCGCAGTACGAGACGGATCGGCTGCTGTCGGAGTACGCGGAGTTCCACTACGGCGCGGAGTACTTCGGAGTCCCGAACTTCCCGCGCGCGCTCGTGGAGCTGGCGCTGGAGGCGCTGGGGAGCGGCCCGCGCCGGCGCGCCCTCGATCTCGGCTGCGCCTCGGGCCGCGCGAGCTTCGAGCTGGCGCGCGCCTTCGAGGAGGTCACGGGCGTAGACTTCTCCGCGCGCTTCATCCGGCAGGGCGTCGCCCTCGCCAGCGGCGAGCCGCTGCGCTACCTCGTCACGGAGGAGGGAGAGCTGCGCTCACCGCGGGAGGTCCGGCTCGCGGACCTGGGCCTGGCGGAGGTGGCGCACAAGGTCAGCTTCGTGCAAGGCGACGCCTGCAACCTCAAGCCCCTGCTCACCGGCTACGATCTCATCCTCGCCGCCAACCTGGTGGATCGCCTCTACGCGCCGCTGAAGTTCTTGAGCGGCGTCCACGAGCGGCTCAAGCTAGGCGGGCTGCTCCTCATCGCCACCCCCTGCACGTGGCTGGAAGAGCACACGCCGCGGGAGGCTTGGCTGGGCGGCTTCCTCGCAGACGGCGTGCCCTTCCGCACGCTGGACGGGCTGCGCGCGGCGCTCGGCGCGCACTTCGAGCAGCTCGGCCCGGCGCGTGAGGTGCCGATGGTCCTGCGCGAGACGCAGCGTAAGTTCCAGCACACGCTCAGCGAGCTCAGCCTCTGGCGGCGCGTCCGCTGAGGCTCGATCGTCGGCGCGCGGCGCCCTTCACCAGCAGCCCGGGAGTCACGGCATGTCCAGCACGTCCACCTCACGCAAGAGCCGCATCCGCGGCGCGCTGCTCGGCGCCTTCATAGGCGACGCGCTCGGGCTGGGGCCACACTGGTACTATGATCTGGCGGAGCTGCGCCGGCAGTTCGGCGAGTGGATCAGCGACTACACCGCGCCCCGACCCGGGCGCTACCACGAGGGGCTCCCGGCGGGTGCCTCGTCGCAGGCGGGCGTCCTGCTGGCGCTCACGCTGCGCTCGCTGGTGGCGCACGAAGGCTATGACGAGGCGGATTTCTGCCGCCGCCTGGATGAAGATCTGTTCCCGCTGCTGGACGGCTCGCCACGCTCCGGGCCCGGCGGCTACACCAGCCAGTCGCTCCGCGACGTGTACCACCAGCGGCAGCTCGGACGGCCTTGGGGTCAGGTGGCCAGCCTCGCGGACAACACCGAGGCCGCCGAGCGCGTGATCGCCATCGCCGCGCGCTACTCGGGCGAGCCCGCGCTGCTCGCGCGCCACGTCAGCGCCAACGTGGCGCTCACGCAGCGTGACCCCACCGTGGGCGCCATGACCTTGGCCTACGCCCTGGTGCTCGGTCAGCTCATCGAGGGCGCCCCCTTCGACGCCCGGCTCTCGTCGACGCTGATGGCCTTGGTCCAGAGCGGCGCGCTGCCGTTCCACGGCGTCACCCCGCCGGTTCCGACCCCCTCGCGGGCGCCCGAGGCGCCGCTGCTGGCGGGCCAGTTCGCGTCGCCGGACGCGCTGCTCACGGTGGGCAGCATCGCGGCCGCCGTGCAGGAGCACGGCGTGCTCATCGAGCCGGCGTGGAAGGTGTCGCTCGTGTACGGCCTGCCCTGCGCGGTCTACCACCAGCTCCCCGCCGTGTATCACCTGGTGGCGCGCTACCAGGGGGACTTCGAGAGCGCCGTGCTGCACGCCCTCAACGGCGGCGGACAGAACCTCGCGCGCGCCATGCTCACGGGGGCGCTCGCCGGCGCCCTCGGCGGCCTGGAGTCCATCCCCCGGCGCCTGCTCGACGGGCTCCAGCAGCGCGACGAGTATCTGGCGCTCGCGGACGCGCTGGCCGCGCAGGTGGACGGGCGCTGAGGGCGCGCGCGGCGGCGCCGCTAACGCCAGCCGAGCTCGGCGCGCAGCGCCGCGTGATCGGAGCCGCCGAAGGTGTCGCCCGTGTCTCGGAGCACCTCGACCCGGCTCACCTCGCTCCCCGGCAGCGGGCGCCACAACAGGTGATCGAGCAGGGCGCGGCGGCGGCCGCTCCCGAAGGTGTAGGCCTGCTCGGGCGGGAGCCGCCGCGTCAACAGCTCGAGCTCGCCGGTGCGCTCGAGCTGGTCGAGGGCCTCGGAGCCCACGTCGTCGTTGAAGTCTCCCGCCAGCGTCAGCAGCGCGTCCGGGTAGCGCCGGCGGCGGCTGTCGGCCAGCGCTGCCAGCGCCGCGGCCTCCGCCACGCGGCGGGGCGGGTCGTCGAAGCGCTTCGACTTCAGGTGCGCGCCGAGCACGATCCAGCGGCGCCCGTGCACGGCGAGGTGAACCTCGAGCAGCGCGCGCGTGGAGGGCGTGGGCCCAGACGGCAGCTCCAAGAGCGGACGGTGCTGCGCCCAGCCGAGCAGGGGCCAGCGCGCCACCACACCCACGTCGATGGTGCCGGGGCCCGACTCCGCCATGACCACCGTGTCCCAGCCGCCGGAGCGCTGAGCCACCGCGCGCAGCAACGCCAGGTGCTCGACCTCGGTGACGACCACCGCGTCGGCATCGAGCCGGCCGAGCGCTTGCGCCACGCGCGCGAGGCTCTGCTCGAGCTCCGCGGGCTCCGGCACCGCCTCGGGCTCCGCCTCACCGCAGCGGCCGCTGTCGCACACGCCATCGAAGACGCGCCGCGCGTTCCACGTCGCGAGCGCCACCAGCTCGCTCGGGCCGGGGTCGACGGGCGCGGTACAGGCCAGGGCCCCCAGGGTGACCAAGCAGAGCGAGCGGCGCATGGCCCGGCTCGTCGTCCCTCGCGCGCCGAAGTTGCGCGGCGCGCCCGCCACCGGCGCTCCCGCTCGGCGCCGGGCTCGTGTACCATCGGCGCGATGGCCAACGGGGATCACGCGGAGTCCGGCGGGCAGGCGCCAGAGCAAGGGCCGCTCGAGCAGCTCGACTATGAGGTCCTCGCGCCGCAGCTCAAGCTCCGCCTCGCGCGCAAGCCGCTGCCCCCGGGCGCGGACGTCGTCTCCTGGGTCGTGGGGGCAGATCTGGCGAGCGTCTTGGTCCATGAGCTGCCGGATCGCCTGCGGAGCGTCACCCCAGCGGAGCTGGATCGCTGGGGCCGAGACCACGGGGAGGTGCAGGCGCGGGCGCTCGCCAACACCCTCGCCGAGCCCGTCAGCGAGCACGCGCTGGTGGGGCCGCAGGGCCAGCGGGTCATGGTGCTGCGGGGGGACTCGCCCTTCGTCGCCACCCGCCTGCTGGAGCTGCGCCCTTGGCGGCAGCTCGAGCCAGCCCGCGGCTTGATCGTCTCCGTCCCCAACCGTCACACGCTGCTCTCGGTGGGGCTCGGCGGCGCGCAGTTCCGCTTGGCGCTCACCTCCCTCGTGGAGCTGACGGAGCAATTGCATGGTGCAGGGCCCGGTCCGCTCAGCCCCGCCCTCTACTTCTTGCACGCCGGCCAGCTAGAGCCGGTGGTGGCGCTCATCGACGAAGAGGGGCTGCAGTTCGCGCCGTCCGCCGAGCTCCGGGCCGCGCTCGCGGCGAGCACGGGCGAGGACTGACCCCCATGGCCTCCGCGGACGTGCTGGTCACGGGCTTCGGCGCCTTCCTGCAGCACCAGGACAACCCCGCCGCGCGCGTGGCCCGCGCGCTCGACGGCCAAGAGCACGAGCGCTGGCGCTTTCACGCCCTGGCGCCGCTGCCGGTGGAGTACGGCCGCGCGGCGGAGCTGGCCCTCGCGGCGGCGGCGAGCGTGGGCGCGCGCGCCGTGGTGGCGCTCGGGCTCGCCGCCGAGGCCCGCGCGCTCCGCGTGGAGACTCGGGCGCGGCGTGAGGCCTCGTCCACCGCGCCGGACATGGCCGGCGTCCAGCGCGCGGGGCAGCCCGCCATCAGCGGTGGTCCGAGCGCGCTGACGGCGGGGCCCGACGTGGGCGCGCTGGTCGAGCGGCTCCGCGCCGTGGGGCTCCCCGCCGAGCGCTCCGAGGACGCCGGCGGCTACGTGTGCAACGACCTGCTCTACCGGCTGCTCCACGCCGCGGCGCGCGGTGACGGTCCGCGAGCGGTGTGCTTCATCCACCTGCCCCCGCGCGCCGACCAGTGGCCGCGGCTCGCCCAGGGGCTCATGCAGGCCGTCGTCGCCTGGCTGGGTCCGGTGGGCAGCCTCCCGCAAAGTTGCTAGAAGCGGCGCCACGCGGCGGTCGTCGACAGGGAGCGCCGCCACCACACCCCCTCCGCTCATGTCCGACGACGCCACCCCCGAGCCCGAGCCGCCCGAGCCGCCCGAGCAGGCCCGGGGCGCCGTCCTCGAGGCGACGACGAGCGAGGCGCCCGAGCAGCCCCCCCCGGCGCCGCCGCCATCCCTCGCGCCCGGACGGCTCTGGGGCCTGCCCCTCACGCTCGTGGGGCTGCTGGTGCCCTTTCTCCTGATGGCCACCGATCGCCGCTGGAGCTTCAGCGTCCCCGTGGGCGCGCTGAGCTTCGGCGTCGCCATCGCGGGACTGCTGCTGCTCAGCGGTAGCTGGTCCGCCACGGCCGCCTCCCCCACCGCCCCGGACCGCAGCGTCACGCTCGGCGCCCTCGCGCCTCGCCTGGCCACGCTGGGCCTCGGCGTGGGCATGCTCTTCGCCGCGCTGCGCCTCGCCGTCGCGGGCGTCCTGCCCTGGCCACGGCTCAGCGCCGCCGTGCTCGTCACGGGGAGCTTCCTGTTCGTGGTGCTCGGCGTGGCGCGGCTCGGGCAAGCGCTGGGCGCGTGGCTCCACGACGACGAGGGGCACCCGCTGGCGCTGCGCCACCGCCACGGCTTCTGGCTGGTGGTGCTCACCAGCGTGCTCTACCTGCCCATGCTGGGCAGCTACTCGCTGAGCGACCCTTGGGAGACCCACTACGGGGAGGTCGCCCGGGAGATGCTGGCGCGCGACGATTGGATCAGCCTGTGGTGGGCTCAAGACGGCTGGTTCTGGTCGAAGCCCATCCTCAATTTCTGGGCTCAGGGGCTCAGCTTCTCGCTGCTCGGCGTGCGCTGGCAGCCCGGGCAGATGCTCGCCAGCGCGACCGAGGGCGCCTTCCCGCAGCCAGAGTGGGCCGTGCGGCTGCCCATCTTCTTGCTCACGCTGCTGGGCGTCTACTTCTTCTACCTCGGGCTGCGACGCGCCTTCGGGCGCCGCGCCGGCCTGCTCGGCGGGGTGGTGTTGCTGTGCCTGCCCTACTGGTACCTCATCAGCCACCAGAGCATGGCGGACATGCCCTACGTCGCGCCGCTCACCGCCGGCATGGGGCTGCTTCTTTATGGTCTTTACGCAGATCCGGAGCAGCACACCCCCGGCGTCACGCTGCGCTGGAGGGGGCGCGCGCTGAGCCTGCGCGTGGAGCACCTGCTGCTCGCCGCGCTGCTGCTGCTGGTGCTGCCACAGGTGCTCTACTTCGCGTCCCGCAACCTCACGCTGCGGCTGAGCTCTGCCCCCTACGGCTTCTGGCCACACTGGGATCAATTTTTCTCCGGCTCGGGGGAGGGCAACTGCGGGCTCCCTGGCAACGCCGCCTGCGTCAATGAGCTGCCGCGCTACCGCGCCCCGCAGTACCAGCCCATCGTGCAGGCGCTCGCGTGGGGGGCGCTCACGGCGGTGTTCCTCGTCACCAACGCCAAGGAGCGGCGCGTGCAGCGCTGGGCCTTCCTGGGCGCATGGTTTTTCGTGGCGCTCAGCGCGATGGCCAAGGGCGCCCCCGGGCTGGTGCTGCCGCTCTTCGTGGCGCTGGTCACCGTGGCGGGGCTCCGCCGCTGGAGCGTGCTGCCGCGCCTGGAGCTGCCCAACCTCCTGCTCCTGGTGCTGCTCGTGGTGGTGCCCTGGTACGTGGCCATGTACCTGCGCCACGGCCCACCGTTCACGGACCGGCTGCTGACGCACGACATGTACAAGCGCGCCTTCGTCCACGTCCACGACACCAACGTGGGCGACGACGTGAGCTTCCGTTACTACGTGTGGCAGCTCGGCTACGGCCTGTTCCCCTTCACCGGGCTGGCGGCGGGCGGGCTGCTCTGGTGGATGCGTGACCGCAGAGAGCCACCCAGCGCCGGCACCGCGCTCCTCTACCTGTGGTTCATCTCGGGCTTCGCGATGTTCAGCGTCACCCTGACGAAGTTCCATCACTACGTGCTGCCGGTGGTGCCGCCGCTGGCCGCGCTGACCGGGGTCCTGCTGGACAGCGCGCTCGGGCAGGGCGAGCTGCCCCTCACCCGACCACGCCGCTACTGGGGCGGGCTGGGGCTCGGCGCGGCGCTCATGCTCTTCGGCGCCACGCTGCTGCGCGGCGCCGCGCAAGGCGGGAGCCTCGGGCACCTCGTGGGGGCGGCGGCGCTCGCGCTGCTGGGCGGGGGCGTGATCATCACCGCGGCCTGGCGCTGGGGCGCCCCAGCGGCCCCCGAGCGCACGCTGGCGGCGCGCTGGGAAGGCGCCGTCCTGGGCGCGCTCGGGCTGGGCGCGGCGGCGCTGGTGGCGCTCGCCGGGCGAGATCTCATCGTCACCGTCAAGGGTGACGTGAACGGCCCCGCGCGGCTCATGCACCTGTTCACGTACAACTACAAGCGCCCCTGGCCGGAGCACCTCAGCTTCGAAGGGACGCTGCTCGCGTTCACGCTCGTGGCGGGGCTCGGCTCGCTCGTGTTCCTGAGCCGGCGCTGGCGCCCTCACGCCGCGCGGGTGCTGCTGCTCGCTGGTGTGGCGGCGGCGGCCTGGGGCGTCAACGTGTACCTGCCCTGGGCGTCACCGCACTGGGGGCAGCGAGAGACGAGCCTCGCGTACTACCTGGATCGCCAGTCGCCGGAAGATCCTTTCATTGCCTACCAGATGAACTGGAAGGGTGAGAACTTCTACCTCGGCAACCGCGTGGCGGCCTTCGTCTCCTCTGGTCAGAAGTTCAAAGACTACATGGAGGAAGAGAAGAAGAAGGGCGTTCGGCGCTTCTATTTCGTCACCGAGCACGGGCGCGCCAGCTCGCTCAAGAGCGAGCTCGGCAACCCGCCAGTGTTCACCGCGCTCACCTCACCGCTGCAAAACAACAAGTTCTTCGTCGCGCGCGTCGAGTTCTGAGGCCCGGCCCTCGGGCCAAGCTCTTCCCCGTCGATGGCGCAGCGTGAGAGAGCTGCTACTCTCCGCCCCATGAAGCTTGTTCACCTCTTGGGCATGATGGCATTGGGCGTCTCACTCACCTCGCTGACCGCGTGTAGCGACGACGAGGACGATGGGGGCAAGGCGGGCAGCGCTGGCACGGCGGGCAGCGCTGGCACGGCAGGCAGCGCTGGCACGGCAGGTGCCGGCGGCACGGCGGGCAGCGGCGGCACGGCAGGCGCCGGCGGCACGGCAGGCGGCAGCGCGGGCCACGGCGGCACGGCAGGCGGCAGCGCGGGCGCCGGCGGCACGGCGGGCGGCAGCGCGGGCGCGGGTGGCCAAGCCGGCGGCAGCGCGGGCGCGGCTGGCAGCGCGGCGGGCGCGGGCGGGCAAGCCGGCGGCAACGCGGCAGGCTCGGGCGGGCAAGCCGGCGGTAACCCCTGAGGGCTGGGTAGCGCGCGCCGCGGCCCACGCTGGCTCCCTCTCCCACGATGCTGGGCGGGGTGAGCCAGCGCGGCGCTGCGGCCCTGGCGCTCACATCGCCTGCTCTGGGGGGCTGTGCTAGCGAGGGAGCGTGCCCCTGGCGACGTCGTCTCAACCTCTGTGGCGTAAGGCGTGGGTCGCCTTACTCCCGCTCGCGCTGCTCGCGCCCATGTCGAGCGCGCTCGGGGGCTGCGGCTCCTGTGAGCGCACCGGCTACGACGCCATCGACTTCAGTGAGGGCTCGGTCGTCGGTGATGTCTACCAAACGAGCCCCCCGGACGGCCTG
>CAUJEM010000057.1 GCA_963169915.1 Myxococcota bacterium | reverse complement strand
GGCTTGAACTCGATGAGGGAGAGCCGTCATGATGCGGTTGGATGAAGGTCGCGCGCGCGCTCGCCTGGCTGCGCTACGCGCTCCCGGTCTTCCTTGCGCTCACGGGCCTCGTCGCGCTCGGGTTTCTGCCGCGTCGGCTCGACCCCGCGCTCACTGCCCTCACCCAGTGGGAGTTCCGCCTCACGGACCTCGACGCCCCCCTGGAGCCCACGGAGGGCGCTCGCCAAGCCTCCTACCTCCCCCTCGAGCTCCCCTCGTACCCCCCGGGGGAGGGACACCTCCTCTGGCTCCGCACCAGGCTGCCGCAGACCCTCCCGCCGGACGCGACGCTCGCGCTCGACGCCGTCCTCGGGCCCTTCGAGGCCTACGTCGGCGCGCAGCGGGTGCTCAGCTACCCCGAGCCCCTCGGCCTCACGGCACCTCCCCCCGTCGGGCTGCCCTGGCAGCTCATCCCTCTGCCCCCGGGCAGCGGCGGTCAGCGGCTGACCTTGCGCGTGCGCGTGGACTACCGCCCCATGGGGCTCAAGGGCACCCCCCTGCTCGGCTCGCGCGCGGCGCTCCTGCAGTGGGCCCTCGAGCGCGATCTTCCTCGCCTGGTGGTCGCCCTCGTCGCACCGCTGCTCGGCTTGCTGAGCCTGATGGCCTTCGGTGACCGCCGCTCCTGGCGGCTGCCGGTGAGCTTCTTCGGCTGGACCGTCGCCTGCGGGGTCTACATCACCCACTACGCGCACATCACCGACCTGCTCTTCCCAGCCCCGCTGCTCTCCTTCTGGGCCTGGGCCCTCGCGCTCCCGACCGCCAGCCTGAGCGGCGTGCTCTTCCTCGAGGCGCTCTTCGCCGCTCGTCCCAGCCAGCCGCTACGCTGGGCGCTGCGCGTCAACGTGGTCTTCTTCGTCCTCTACGTGGCCGCGCTGAGCGCGAGCGCGGCGCTGAGCCGGGTGCCCGGCTCAGCGCCCTCGAGCCTCGTCGTCTTCGCCTACGCGCTGAACACGGCGCGGCTCGTCCTGCTCGCTTCGGCGCTGCTCGCGCTGGTGGAGCTGACCCGGCGCGCGCTCCAGGGAGACGCGGACGCGCGCCTCTACCTGACGGCCTACGTGATCCTGCTCGCGCTCCTGCTCCGAGATCTCCTGGCGGCCTTCGGGACGGCGCAGCTGGCACATCGCTCCCAGCTCCACGTCGGGCTCATGGTCTGCCTCATCGCCATGGCCCTGCTGCTGCAACGGCGGCACCTCGCGCTCCACACGCGCGCGCTGGCGCTCGAACGTGAAGCAGCGGACCGGGTGCACGAGAAGGTGCTGCTGCTGCGAGACCTCCACGATGGCATCGGCGCGCACACCAGCAACATGATGATGTTGGCGCAGATCGGGGTGGTGAAGCCGGAGCGCGCGAGGGCCGCGCTCGAGACCATCGCGGAGCTGTCCAGCAAGAGCCTGGCGGAGCTGCGCGCGTTCGTGCGCACTCAGCGGGACGAGGAGCCCGGCTGGGAGCAGCACGCGGCGGAGCTGCGCCAGCTCGGGGCGAGCCTGGTGGAGGCGCACGGACGCCGGTTCGAGATGCAGGTGGAGCTGCGCACGGACGAGCGGCCCAGCCCGCTCGTGGGGCTGCACCTGCTGCGTATCTTCAACGAGGGGCTGACCAACGCGCTGAAGTGCGAGACCGGCAGCTTCCTCCGGGTGGTGCTCCAGGTCACTCCCGAGCACCTCCTGCTCCGCATGGAGAACGACGGCCAGCGCCTCGACGGCGCGCCGCGAGGGGTCGGCGCCGGCCGTGGCCTGGAGAACCTGAAGGCGCGCGCCACCGAGCTGGGCGGCACGCTCGGCGTGTGGCTCGGGGACACCTCCTGCTTGGAGCTGCGGGTGCCGCTCACCGCGGCGGCTGGAGCCGCCTCAGCGCCCTGACGGGGATTTTCCGGGGAGGGCTCCCCTCGCCGCTGCTGCCTCGGGGCGTGGCTGCTAACCTCAGCCTCGTGGAGAGCAGCGGACCGCCGGGAGCACCGCCCCCCCTACGGCTCGTCATCGTCGACGACGATCCGCTGACGCGCAGCACCATGAGGGAGATGCTCGACGGCGTGGCCGGACTACGGGTCGTGGGCACCGCGGCGGGCGCGGCCGAGGCGCTGGCGCAGATCGACTCGACCGTCGACGTCGCCCTCGTGGACCTGGGCCTGGGCGAGGAGTCGGGCGCCGAGCTCATCGCCGCGCTCAAGCACCGCCTTCCCCACCTGAACATCATGGCCCACACCGTGTTCGACGACCGAGACCAGATCTTTCGGGCGCTGAAGGCCGGCGCTGCAAGCTACGTCCTCAAGGGAGCCCGACGTCGAGCGCTGATCGACGCCATCCACGAGCTCCACGCCGGCGGCGCTCCCATGAGCCCCAGCGTCGCGCGGCTCGTCATCCAGTCCTTCCACCTCGCGACCAGCCCTGATCCCATCACCCCCCGGGAGCGACAGATCCTGAGGCTCATCGATCGTGGGCTCACCTACAAAGAGATCTCGGCGAGCCTGAGCATCAGCGTGCACACCGTGCACAGCCACATCAAGAGCATGTACGAGCGCCTCCAGGCCACCGGCAAGTGCGACGCGCTGGCTCGGGCGCGCGCTCGCGGCCTACTCTAGCTCCTTCCCCTTGCGCCCGCGCAGACCGGCAGGCTCAGCGCCCCGGCGCGGCTACCGCCGTCGCCACTGCTCGAGCTCGTCCACCACCAGGTGCCCCCAACCGCCGCGCACCTCGTCCACCAGCTCGAGCCGCGCGGGCTTGCCTCGCCAGGGCGCGATGTCCCACTGGACGCGCCCGAGCATCCCGCTCTGCCGGCCGCTGGCGCCATACTTCACCTCTCCGTCCACGAGCAGGCGCGCCGCGAGCCCGGGCTCCCCCCCACCGCCGCCGACGCGCAAGGTCAGCACGTCCCCCTCGAGCGTGAACGGCGGAGACAAGGCCTTGCCCGTGGCGTCATCGCCTCGGTGGGCCACGAACGAGGTCACGAAGCTGCCCACCGCGCCGATCACCCGCTCGTGCCCCCGAGGCGGCGCCGACGCGGCGCCGGCGGCGAAGGCCTCACCCTCCAGCTGCCAGGCGGCAAATTCCTCGGGACTGAAGCTCATCCCTCCGGGCAAGCGCTCATACGCCGCCGGCAGCGGATCTCGATGCCAGATGCCTGCGGTCTTGATGCTCCGGGGCATGGACACGTCGAGGAAAAAGCCGCTGCGCCAGAAGTCGTCCGCGACGTAGCCCACCATGATGTAGTCGGGGCGCCGCGCCATCATCTCGCCGTAGGTGGCCATCTTCTCGTGCCCGGCCTTGCCCTTGCCGAAGTTGCGCGTCTCGCGGTGCGCGGCGATGGGGTCGATGACGCCATACAGATCGATGACGCGCATCTCCGCGAAGAGCCCGGCGTTGCCGATGAGCCCCGTGGCGAAGCGTGGCTCGCCGGCGGGCTTGACCTCGCGCAGCCACTCCATGTAGCGCCGCGCGTTGGCCACCTCGTCGCGCCACACCATCACCTCCGCGTGGATGGGGCCCTCGGCCAGGCCGCGCTTGGCGACGGCCAGGAGCGCGCCGGCCACCACCACGACCACGCCTCCGCCCAGGGCCGCGCTGGGGAGCCCGAGGCGCTCGAGCCAGCGGCGAGGGCTGGGGCGCTCTAGCCACCGTGCGAGCTGCGCCACGCCGGCGCCCATGAGCAGGCCGAACAGCGGCACCTGCGCCACCAAGAACCGATGCCCAGGGAAGAAGTCGCCGCCGACGTACACGACGTAGAAGACGTGCAGGCCCACGTAGAGGAGGAGGAGCCGCGCCACCGGCTGCCCGAGCGCCAGCACCCCCAGCAGCGCCGCTGCCGGCACGTACTCTCGGATCTTGAAGAACCCCTGGACGTACTCCCGCCCGCGCTGCCAGGCGTCGATTTTTCCGGCGCCCAGCTTGAGGTAGTAGGTGTTCGGGAAGGGGTAGCCGAAGTAGTCGTAGCGCCACCACCAGTACGCGCCGTACACCAGGGCGAGGACGCCGAGCGTCTGCCCCAGCTCGCGCAGCCTGGCGCCGGGGGCGCGTCGAGCGCGGGCCCACTGGATGAGCGTAGTGATGGCCTCGTGCGCCAGCACGAGCGCCACGAAGAGGGCGGCGTCCGGGCGCGTCATCATCGCCGCGGCCAGCCCCAGCCCGACCCAGGCGCCCTTGAAGCGCAGCGCCGAGCTCAGGGCGAGCAAGGTGGCGAGCAGGGTGACCGCGAGCAGGTGTCCCTCGAGCCCGAGCGCCGCCCACGCGGTCCAGGAGTTGTCCACGAGCGCGTAGCCCAGCGCCAGGGCGGTGGCGAGCCAGCGATCTCTCCAGAGCCGCAGGGCCAAGGCGTAGCTGAGCAGCGTGGCCAGCGCGCCGAGCGCGATGTTGGCGCCCACCACCACTGCCACGTAGTCCGCCGAGAGCAGTCGTGCCACCCAGTAGCAGGCCGCGCACAGCACGACCCAGGTGAAGTTGGTGTAGCCCTCGACGCGCTCTCCCAGGTTGAAGACCACACCCTGACCGAGCGCCAGGTGCTTGCCGAACACCATGGAGATGGTCGCGTCGTCGACGACGTTCCAGTAGTAGAGCCGCGCGGTGCGCACGGCGAGCCCCAGGAAGGCCGCGAGCGCCGTAGCGAGCAGGATGAAGTTGCGGAGCCCCGGGCCCTCGCTCGAGAGCCGCAAGGACCGCCCGAGGCGGCTCAGGCGTGGCCAACCCACACGGGGCTGCTGGTCCTCCCTGGCGCTGCGCTCCTGGCTCATGCCCCCCCCTCATAGCAAAGGCAGGACCGCTGCACGCCCTCCGGAGGTCCGGCAGGCCGTCAGCGGGTGACCATGACGTAGAAGCTGCCGCCCTGCCTCCAGACGAGCATCAGCACCTTGCCGCTGGCCTTGGTGAGCAGCTCCCGCAGGCCCGTGAGCCCCTCCACGCGCTGCCGGTTCACCTCCAAGATGACGTCCCCCGCCCGCAAGCCTGCCCGCGCGGCCGAGCTGTTGGGCTCCACTTGGGTGAGCACGACCCCGTACTGAACCTCTGCGGGGATGTTGAAGCGCTGGCGCATGGCCGTGGTGAGCCCGTCGAGGGTCACGCCCCCGACGCCGCCGGGCGGCGCGGGGGGGCGCGACGCTGCCGCGGCCTGCGCTGCCTCTCGCTCGCCAGGGACCTCCTCCAAATCAGCCGTGAGGGTCAGCGGCTTGCCGTCCCGCAAGACCTCGATCTTCACTCCTCGCTTCGCGCCAGCCGCTCCGATGACGTTGCGGAGCACCCCCGTGGACTCGATGGCGCGCCCATCCACCCTCACGATGACGTCCCCACGCCGCAGCCCCGCCCGGTACGCGGGGCCGCGGAGATCCACGTCCGAGACCAAGGCGCCGTTGAGCGTCCCGAGGTTCATCGCCTTGACCAGCTCTGGATCCAGATCTTGCATGCCCACCCCGAGCCACCCACGAATGACGCGCCCCTGGGTGAGCAGGCTCTCCATGATGGGCTTGGCCATGTTGGTGGGGATGGCGAAGCCGATCCCCATGTAGCCACCGCTGCGGGAGAGGATGGCGGTGTTGATCCCCACCAGGTTGCCCTCCATGTCGATGAGGGCGCCCCCGGAATTGCCCGGGTTGATGGCGGCGTCGGTCTGGATGAAATCCTCGTAGTCGACGATGCCGACGTCGGCGCGCCCCTTGGCGGACACGATGCCCATCGTCACGGTCTGCCCCACGCCGAAGGGGTTACCGATGGCGAGCACCACATCTCCGAGGCGCAGCCGCGAGGAGTCCCCCATGCTGATGGGGCGCAGCCCGGAGGAGTCCCCCTCGAGCCGCAAGACCGCGAGATCACTCTTCGGATCCGTGCCCACCACCCGCGCGCTGAACTCCCGGCGATCGTAGGTGGTCACGCCGATCTCTGTGGCGCCAGCGATCACGTGGTTGTTCGTGAGCACGATCCCCGGGGCGACGATGACGCCGGAGCCCAAGCCGCGCTCGCTACGTCCAGGGTTGGGGCTCGAGTCCACGCCGACGTTGCGCGCCTGGGTGCTGGAGGCGATGTTGACGACGCTCGGCAGCGCCCGCGCCGTGATGTCGGCGATGGAGGCTCCCCCCGCCGCCTGCAAGCCCGGAGACGGGAGCACCGGCGACGCCCCTGGCGGCGACGCCGGCCCCTTGGCGTCTACGGGGTGGCGGACACACCCGCCGAGGAGCGCCATGACGAAGAGGGCGGTGGTGGTCTGAAGAAGGACTCTCATCGGAAGCCCGCCTGAGTCTAGCTGGAGTCCCGAGCAGCGGTAGCTCCTCGGCGAGGCGGCGCCTCCCGGGCGGAGGGCCCCGCCGCCCCCAGCCGCCCCTCAGGCGAGCTGCGCCAGGTAGTCCGCGATGGCGGGGAGGTCCAAGACCTCGCTCGCCAGGCCCGCCCTGACGACCGAGCCGGGCATGCCGAAGATGACCGCGCTCTGCTCGCTCTCCGCGAGGACCACCCCGCCGGCGTCTCGGATCGCCCGGGCCCCCTCGAGGCCGTCGTCGCCCATGCCGGTGAGCACGACCCCGACCGAGCGCTCCCGCGCGATGGACGCCACGCTGGTCATCAAGCGGTCCGCGCTGGGGATGTAGCGATCCCTGGCGGTGGGGGCGACCACGCTCGCGCGCAGCTCGACGAGCCAGCGACCGGCGACCTCGAGGCAGAAGCCCCCGGGGCACACCAGCGCCTGGCCGCTCGTCACGAGCACGCCGTCCTCGGCCTCGCTCACCTGCAGCGGGCTGCGGCGGTTCAGGCGCTCCGCGAAGGTCTTGGTGAAGCGATCCGGCATGTGCTGGGCGATCAGGACGGCCGCACGGAGGCGCGCGGGGAGCGCCGACAGCACCTCCACCAGCGCCGAGGGCCCACCCGTGCTCGCGCCCATGGCCACGAGCTGACGGGGCGGCGAGAGCTGCCCTGGCGTCAGGGGGGGCTCGGGCAGCGGGAGCGTCGGGAACGACGCCGCGCGGGCTCGACTGGCCACGTTCGGCCGCAGGACGCGCGCGAGCTCGAGCTTCTCCAAGAGCTCCGCCCGGATGGCCGTCAGATCCACGCCGGGCTGGCGGTCGGGCTTGGCGATGAAGTCCATGGCGCCCAGCTCCAGCGCCTTGAAGACGTTCTCCTTCTTGCTGTAGCTGGACACCACGATGACGGGCATCGGGCTCTTGCTCATCAAGATCCTCAGGAAGGTGAAGCCATCCATCCTTGGCATCTCGAGATCCAGCGTGAGCACGTCCGGCTCGTAGAGCGCCACGAGCTTGAGCGCCTCCTCGCCATCCGCGGCCTTGCCGACCAGCTCCAGCCCCGGCGCCTCGCTGATGAGCTCCGCCAAGCTGCGGCGGTTGAAGGCCGAGTCGTCCACGATGAGCACCCGCAGCGGGCGTCGGAGCGCTTCCGTCATGGCAAGGCCCCTCCTCCCAGCGGCACGGACGAGGGCTTGCGATACACCAGGTCTTCCTGGAGGTGCACCAGCTCGAAGGCGGTGGAGAGGTTGATGAGGGACTCGGAGTGGCCCATGAGCAAGTATCCCCCGGGGCGCAGCCGCTCGTACAAGTTGTCAATCACCCTTCTTCGGCTCTTCATATCAAAGTAGATGATGACGTTGCGACAAAACACGACGTCCACCGGACCCACGGTGCGCGCCCGGTTCGCGTCGAAGAGGTTGAGCTGTCCGAACTGACAGTACCGACGAATGGAATCGATGACCTGAAACCCCTCCGCCGTCTCCACGAAGTACTGTCGGCGATGCGCGGGGCTGGTGCTGCGCAAGGAGCGCTCCCGGTACACGCCCCGGCGCGCCATCGCCACGTTCCCCCGCGAGAGGTCGCTGCCCACCACCCTGACGTCCCAGCCCTCGAAGCGCCCCGTCTCATGCAGCAAGATGGCCAAGGTGTAGGCCTCCTCCCCCGTGGAGCACCCCGCGCTCCACAGCGTGAGGCGGCGCTGCCGAGCGTGCTGCTCGGCGAGCCGTGGGAGCAGCTCCTGCTGGAAGGAGCGCAGCTGGTAGTCTTGCCTGAAGAAATAGGTCTCCTTCGTCACCAGCAGCTCGAGGGCCTCTTCCAGCTCGGCGCTGCCGCGGATGTGAAAGCGGAGGTACTTGTAGTAGTCGCCAAAGCTGGTGAGCCCGAGGGCCGCGACGCGCTCCCACAAGCGCCGCTCGAAGGTGAAGAGCGCGTCGTCGTCGAAGCAGAGCCCCGCGTGCTCCTTGACCAAGTCGCGCAGCAGCCGGTACTCCGCCGGGAGCAGCGGCGCGCGCGCCAGGTGGAGGCTCATCTCAGCGACCCCAGCTCTGGGGACGACGCCCGTCGGCGCGCGGGGGACTCCGGGCGCCCCAGGGCCCGCTGGAGGGCGTCGATGACCAGCGGCTCCTGCTCGGTGCGGAGCCGGGCGAGCAAGAGCTCCCGCGCCAGGGCTCCCTCACGCAGCCCGAGCAGGTCCGCCGCCAGACGCCGGACGTCCCACGCCTCGTGATCCAAGGCCGCCCCGAGGTGCGCCGTCACTCGCGCTTCGGCAGCGCCCGCCAGCGCCGACAGCGCCGCCTTCACGACCTCCGTGGCAGGGTGCGACAGCGCCTCCAGCAGACTCGCGATGGACGCCTCATCCGTGAACGCCGCCATCACCGCCACCGCCGCCACCGCGACCGCCGGGCGGTTGTCCCGCATCAGCCGACGCACCTCGGCGCCGACCTGAGCGTCGCGGGTGGCCCCCAGGGCCTCCACGGCGGCGGCGACGAGCTGCACCTCCGGCTCGTCGCGGAGGACGCGGAGCAGGGCGTCCTTGCCCACGGCGCCACCGTCGGGCGCCCGCAGCTCTCCCAGCGCACGCAGCGCCGCCAGCTGCACCTCCAGCTCTTCGTCACTGAGCGCGAAGACCACGGCGGTGAGCCCGAGGTGGCTGCCGAGCTTTCCGAGCGCCGTGACGGCGGCGTGGCGCAGCGTGGCATCTGGGCTCGCCAGCGCCAAGGTCAGGTACTCGACGTCGCGCGCGGTGCTCCCTCGGCCTCCCCCGAGCGCCGCCATCACGGCCACCGCCGCCGGCGCCGCGTCCGAGGTGGGCGCCGCCGCAGCGACCAGCGCCCGCGCTGCCTCCGGAAAGCGCTGCGCGATCGCGCCGAGTCCCGCCGCCGCGGCGCGTCGCACGGCTGGGGGGTGGTGCCCTGCGAGGAAGCCCGCGACGTCCGAGAGCGCGGCGGCGTCCCCGAGCTGCCCGAACGCCGTCAGCGCGACCACGCGCAGCTCGAGCTCTTCGGACTCGAGCGCGCGCAGCAGCACCGCCCGGACGCAGGGGGTCAGCGGAGGAGCGGAGAGGCGGCCCAGCACCTCGACCGCGAGCGCGCTGACCAATGCGGGCTCGTCGAGCAGGAGCCGCGCGAGCGGCTCACCGGCCCGCTCCCCGTGGCCCAGCAGCGCCCCCGCCGCGACCTCCGCGATCCGATCGTCGCTCAGCGCCTCCACGCACCGCCGGAGAGCCTCCGGCGTCTCCACGACCCCGAGCACGACGAGGGCGCTGCGCCGCTGCTCGAGCGCCGGAGCCGACGCCGCTTCATAGACGACGTCGAGCGCCCTGGGCGGCTGCGAGCGCAGCTCTCGCGCCGCGCTCGCCGCGCCGCCCGGCGCCCGCTCGATGAGCTGCGCGAGCGCCACCAGGCCCGCCTCGCGGAGCGCTCTCCCCTCGGCCCCCAGCGCGCGCGCCGCCCAGGGGAGCGCCCTCCCATCGGCGCTCTGCCCCGCGGTGACGAGCGCCGCGCGGCGCAGCTGCGGCTCCTCCAGCAGCGGCTCCAGGCGCTCCCACGGGAGGGTCGCCGCGAGCTGGTTCAGCCCCTCGAGCGCCGTCTGGCGCTCCGCCAAGCTCTGCGCGGTGAGGTGCTCGGCCAGCCACGCCGCGCAGAGGGGCAAGTTCACCTCACCCAGCAGCACGAGCGCGTCCAGCGCCGCGAGCCGCACGTTCTCGTCGCGATCATGACGCAGAAACTCCACCGCCGGGAGCGCGCGCTCGTCTCCGGAGCGACCGAGCACCTCCAAGGCGAGCTTCCGACCGTCGGCGTCCAGCCCGGGCAGCCGCTGCGTCAGCGCCTCGATGGCCGCCTCTCCCAAGCGCGCGAGCACCTCCACCGCCGCGTTGCGCAGCCCGACGTCGTCGCTGGCGTCGAAGACGTCGAGCAGGGCGCGCACCAGCTCCGGCTGCGCGGAGACCGCCACCGCGACGCGGATGGCCTCCTTTCGGACGCGCCAGTCGTCATCGCCCAGAGCCGCCACCAAGGCCGCGACTCTCCCGGGGTCTTGCGTGTGCTCGAGCTCCGCGACGGCGCGCCGGCGCTGCTCCGGGTGAGTCGCTGGCTCCTCGGGGGGGGCGCTCACTCAGCCACCCTCGGTGGTGAGGCGCGGGGCTTGCGCCTCCGCGACGGCGCGGGTCAGCGCCTCGAAGTGGGCGACCCCCAAGACGAAGACGAGCGCGCCCTCGTGCTGGGTCACACCCAGGATGCCGCGCGCCTCTTCACCGCCCCCCAGATCTGGCGCGGGCTGTAGCTCCGCGCCGCTCGTCCCGAAGACGTCCGTCACCCGATCCACCACGAGCCCGACCCACCGCGCCTCGACCGTGATCACGATCCACTTCGCCCCGGCGCTGCCCGGCGCTCTCGGGAGCCCGAAGCGCTCTCTGAGATCCACGATGGGGATGATCTGCCCACGGTGGGAGGCTACCCCCAGGACGGCGGGCGGCGCGTGGGGGAGCGCCGTCAAGGCGCCTGGGTTGATGATCTCGCGGACGACGGCGATGGGCAGCGCGTACGCCACGTCCCCAACGACGAAGCCCACGAGGCTCTTTCGGGGATCTGCGCGGTGCTTGTGCTGCTGCATCCTGACGTCCTCAGCTCTCCAAGAGTAACTTCAAATCGATGATGACCAGCAGCTGACCGTCGAGCCGGCCCACGGCCGCCACGTGGTCCGGCGTCTTCGCGCCCAGCACCACGCTCGCCGGCTCCAGCTCCGTGGGCGCCAGCAGCACGACCTGTCGCACCTCGTCCACGAAGAGCCCGAGGACCTCCTCCTGAGGGCCGCCGACGAGCAGCACGCGCGAGCGACGTGTGGTGGGCCCCTCGGCGACCCCCAACCTTCGCCGTAAGTCCAGCACCGTGACGAGCAGCCCACGGACGCTGCACAGCCCCAGGACCTCCGGGCGAGCGCGCGGCACCTGGGTCAGCGGCGGCACGATGGCGATCTCGCGCACCCTGGTGATGGCGACACCGTACAGCTCCCCCGCCAGACAGAAGCTGAGGTACTCCTCCGCTGCGCCGTCGCGCGCCACGACGCGCTGCAGCGCGCGGCGCGCCACCCGCCGCTCGGGCACCTCAGCCATGAAGCCTCCAGGCGTCGTGGGCGGCGTCCCCGAGGACGAACACCTCTTCGATGAGCGCCCCCACGTCGAGGACGAGGGCGACTCGCTGATCTCCGAGATCCGTCGCTCCCGAGAACCCCCTCACCGCGGCGAGCGAGTGCCCCAGCGGCTTGACCACGATGTCCTGCTGCCCAATCAGGCGATCCACGACCAAGCCCATGCGGCGCGCCCCAAAGCCGCTCACCACGACGAAGCGCCGCTCCGGCGCCGGCTCCGCGACTGCCAGGCGTAGGTGCACGGCGAGCTGGCAGAGGGTCAGCGACGCTCCCCTCAAGCTCATCACCTCCCGCCCCTCGAGGCGCCGAGTCTCCTGGCCGTCGAAGGCGAGGGCCTCACTCACGACGGCCAGCGGCACCGCGTAGATCTGGCCCGCTACCTCCACCATCAGCGCGCTGACGATGGCCAGCGTGGTGGGCAAGGTGATGGCCAGCTTGGTGCCGATCCCCGGCTCGCTCTCGAGATCGATGACGCCACCGAGGCGGGCGATGTTGGTCTTGACGACGTCCATGCCGACGCCGCGTCCCGACACGTCGCTCGCCTCCAGCTTGGTGGAGAGCCCGGGCGTGAACACGAGCTCGAGCGCCTCACGGTGGCTCATCTGGCTGGCCTCCGTGGCGTCCAGCACCCCCATCCGAACGGCGCGAGCCACGAGGGCGGCGGCGTCGATCCCCCCGCCGTCGTCCTCGATCTCGATCATGACGTGGTTGCCCTTCTGGAAGGCGTTGAGCGCGATGGTCCCCGCGGCCGGCTTGCCCACCGCGCGACGCTGCTCCGCGCCCTCGATGCCGTGATCGATGGCGTTGCGGATCATGTGCATGAGCGGATCGCTGAGCTCCTCCACGATGAGCTTGTCGAGCTCGGTCTCCGCGCCGGTGATGACCAAGCGGATGTCCTTGCCCAGCTCTCGGCTCACCTGCCGTAGCACTCGCGCCAGGCGGTCGAAGACCTGACCGAGCGGCACCATGCGCACCTCCAAGATGCCGTCTTGGAGCTCGAGGAGCCGGCGGTCGAAGGTGCGGCCGAGCCGCTGCAACTCCGTGACCAGAGCGCGGTGGCCCTCGGCGCGCAGCCGCTCGCCCCAGCGCTGTAGGGCGCTGCGCACGAGCGAGAGCTCACCGACGATGTTCATCAGGTGATCGAGCTTGCGGATGTCCACGCGCACCGTCTGGCTGACCGCCTTCAGCGAGCGCTCGAGCCCCACCTCCGGCGCCGCGTCGCCTGCCTGAGGAACGGCGGGGGCGCTCGGCGCGAGGGCGGCCGGCGGTAGCACGGAGGGAGCGAGGCCCTCACGAGGCCGACTGCGCGCGATGGGCTCGACGACGACTCGATCGGTGCCGAGGGCGCCGACCAGCGTGGACAGATCGGCGGCGGAGGCGAAGAGGACGTCCAGCTCGATGGTGTCGACGCTGGGTGACTCACCCGTCGGCAAGTAGGTGATGATCTCGCCGTAGGGCTTGGCGCGCTCCTTCAGCTCGTCGAGGGCGCGGTCGATGCTGGTCAGATCGAAGCAGACCCTGAGCTTGTAGAGCGCCAGTCCCGCGAGGATGCTCGCGCGCAGGCGGTGCTCCTCATACTCCGTGAGCACGGCGAGGACGCCGGGATCGAGCGCGTACTGCTCGAGCGCGCCCTGCTCGGCCACCTCCCCCTGTTCCAACCCACGCAGCGCACTCAGCAGTGGCTCGAGCGTGGGAGGGGGCTCGTCGAGGCCCTGCTTGTCCCGGAGCAAGATCTGCGTGAAGACGTCGACCGAACGGAACAACGGATCGAGCAGCTCGGCGCGCAGCTCACGTCGACCGAGGCGCAGCTCGTCCAGCAGGTCTTCCGTGGCGTGGGCGAGCCGGCTAGTGCCCGTCGAGCCGAACAGCCCCGCCAGCCCCTTGAGCGTGTGGACGGCGCGAAAGGCCTCGTTGATGAGCGTAGGGTCGGGCAGGCCCGCCTTCTGGGCCGCGTCGAGCGCCAGCAAGTTACGCGAGAGCGTGTCGATGAGCTCTTGGGCCTCGGAGTAGAACTCCTCCCGGGCGCCGTCGATGCCGTCCATGGGCTCGCGCTCAGGCTCGCTGCGAGTGCAGCAGCCGTGCGGCCCCCTCACGCAAAGAGTGTGGATCGAGGGGCTTGGCGAGGAACGCATTGGCGCCGAGGGAGAGCCCCCGCTCTCGATCACGCTCGGACGACTGCGTGGAGATGATGAGCACCGGCACCGCTCTGTGGCGCTCACTGGCGCGGATGAAGGCGAGCAGCTCCAGGCCGTTGATGTCCGGCATGTTGATGTCCGTGATCACGAGATCGTACTGATCGCGCGGGAGGAGCCGGAGGGCGTCGAAGCCGCTGGTCGCCTCGACGACCTCGGCGGGGCGCAGCTCCGCTGCCTCCTCCAAGGCGTCCCGCACGAAGCTACGGACGCTCGAGGAGTCGTCGACGACGAGGATCTTGGGCATTTCAAGGGCACTTTACCAAGCGTCGTCGAGCGATGCCATGGCCAGCCGGGGGCGTGCTAGAGCCTGCTCATGACCACCGCGCGGCTCATCCAACGCTTGGCGTTCAGTGACGTCGGCTTCCGTCTGCAGGGCGCCCTGCTCCCGAGGCTCTTGGCGGCGCCGGCGCCCCTGCTCCGGCGGCTGGCGGGGGAGATCCCACGGCGCGAGGGCGTCGAGCTGGATCTCCAGGTGGCCGCGCTGCTGGCGCAGGCGAGCCAGCTCGGGCTGCCTGCGATGCACGCCCTCGGCGTGGAGGGGAGCCGCGCCCAGCTGGAACACACCGGGCGCCTGCTGGGCGGTCGCCCCGCTCCCCTGCGGCGCACCCGTGACCTCTGGCTGGATCTGCCCGGCCGGCGCCTCGCGGCGCGTCACTACGTCCCCAAGGGCCTACGCGCGCCCTACCCCACGCTGCTGTTTTTCCATGGTGGCGGGTTCGTGCTCGGCAGCATCCACTCGCACGATCTCGTGTGTCGGCGGCTCGCCGCCAGCTCCGGGGTCGCCATCCTCTCCCTCGGCTACCGGCTGGCGCCGGAGCACCCTGCGCCCGCGGCGATCGACGACGCCCTGGAGGCGTGGGCCTGGCTGCACGAGCACGCGGCGGCGCTCGACCTCGACACGGATCGGCTCGCGGTCGGCGGCGACAGCGCGGGCGGCAACCTCGCCGCCGTCCTGTGCCTCTCGCTCCAGCAGGCGCGCCGGCTCCAGCCCAGGCTGCAGCTGCTGCTCTACCCCGCCACCGACGCCCTCCGTCAGACACGCTCCCTGAGCGAGTACGGCACGGGCTTCATCTTGGAGGCGGAGGGGATGCGCTGGTTTCAAGAGCAGTACTTGCGAGGCGGGCTCGAGCCCCGAGACTGGCGCATCTCCCCGCTGCGCGCGCCCTCACATGCTGGGCTCGCGCCCGCCATCGTCCACACCGGCGGCTTCGATCCGCTCCGAGACGAAGGGGAGGCCTACGCGGCGGCGCTCCGGGACGCGCAGGTGGAGGTCAGCCTCCAGCGCTGGCCTGACCTACCTCATGGGTACCTCAACCTCGCCGGCACCATCAGGGCGGCGGGGCGAGCGCTGGATCACCTCGCGCTGGCCTTGCACCTGGCGCTCCACGCGGCTCGCAGCTGAGTCCATGTCCCCAGTGACCCCACCTGCGGCGGCGCGACCGCGGCTCTGGCAAGACCTACGGGTCCTCGGGCTGCTCGCCCTGGGAGCCGCGTCGCTCCACTACACCAAGCTCGCGCTGGGAGCGGCGATGCTCACGCTGCTCGGCGCTGCGAGCCTCCCCCCCGACTTGGCGGCGCCCCAACGGCGACGCCTGCGCTGGGGGCTCGCCCTCGCCGGCGTCATCACGGTGACCGGCAGCCTGCGCTTCGTCATCAAGGAGGCCGTCCCCGGGATGGTCCAAGGGGGCGAGGCCGCCAACGGCGCCAGCGCGGTCTCCAGGCTCCGCGAGATCCTCTTCGCGGAGGACGCCATGCGGCGCTACGCCCACGTGGATCCGGACGGGGACCGGATCGGCTCCGCGGCGCTGCTCCCGGAGCTGACCCAGCAGCTCCCCTTGCGGGGACGGCAGCCGCTGGAGCTGCCGATCCTCAACGAGCGCTTCACCGCGAACGTCGCCACCAAGCTGGGGCCTGCCGCCTCCGCCATCGGCTACCTGTTCATCGTCTGCCTTCCGAAGCAGGGCGGAGGCTACACGGCGCAGCCCGGCGAGCGCGTGGACGAGGAGCGTGCGGAGCGTGAGTACGTGGCGCTGGCTTGGCCGGAGGCGGCCGGACAGGGCCCGCGGGAGGCCTACTTCATGGACCAAGACGAGCGCATCATGGTCCACCCCAACCTCGACGGCCAGGAGCTCCGCTGGGCGGGGGCGTTCTTCCCTCCCCCTTGTGACGCCGCCCTGGCCGCCAGCTCCGCGTCGGAGTGGCGTCCATGGCGCGACAAGCGCGCGCGACCGACGCGCCCGGGGGACCGAGCCCAAGCAGCGACTACAGGACGGTGAACCGCAACGTGAAGTCGGCCGGTGCGGTGAGCCCCCCGCTGGCCGCGCCGACGATGACGTAATACGTCTGCCCGCTGACCGTGTCGAAGCTCACGAACTCCGAGGCGCCCACGCCGTTACCCGTTCCGCAGCTCAGCTCCGAGCCGGCGTCGGTGCAGCTCGTGCGCACGTAGAGGTAGCCGTCGAAGGTAGGGCTATCGAGGACCACCTGCATGCGCCCCGTCGTCGGCGCCACCACGCGATAGACGGCGTCGTGGGCCCCGAGCGTGGAGCACCCCCGGTAGTCTGGCGTAAAGCCCGTGATGTCCGCGTTCAGGCCACCGCTCGAGCCGCTGAGCTGGACGAGCTCCCCGGGGCAGCGCTCTGCGTCGTTGATCTGCGTGAGCTGCGCCTGCAACGTGTAGAGCCCAGCGTCCGCGGCGGTCGCGCCATCCACCACCACGTAATAGGTGGCGTTGGCGTCGGCGTTGAAGCTGACGCTCTCCGTTCCGCCCACCGGTTGATGGTCACACTGCTGCCACGGTGTCCCGCACGAGGTGCTGGCGTACAGCACGCTGTCCCAGCCTTGCGCCTGGAGCCGCACCTGGAGCGAGCCGTTGACGGGCGGCGTGATGGCGAAGACCGCGTCCCGGGCGGCCGCCATCCCAGGCGCGCAGGTCGTGGGGCCCGCGTGATCCGGCCAGCGCAGCCGCGTGTCACCGCTGACGGAGCCCGCGTACACCCCGTTGCCCCCGCTCAAGGTGAGCGCCTGACCGGGGCACGCCTCGTCGCCCGTCTCCGGAGCCAGGGTCGCCTTGAGCGTGTAGGCACCGACGTCGGCGGCCGTCGCCCCGTCCACGACCACCGTCAGCGGCACCCCCGCCCGCACCTTGCCCGTGTAGCGCTCGGTCGCGCTGCTCCCTCCGTCGTTGATGCAGGCGAGCTGGGAGCTAGGCTGCGCGTCGCAGCTACTGCGCACGATGAGCGAGGCGTCCCACGCCGAGGGGAACAGCTCGAGCTGCAGCAGCCCGTCCGCGTCCGGCGTGATGGAGTACACGGCGTCCTTCGCCGCCGACGCGCAGCTCGCCATCTGCTCCGCCCAGAGGCGGCTGGTGTTGCCCGTCACCGTGGCGTACCGCGGCGCCGTGCCCGCGCCCGTGAGCGCGACGGCTTGCCCAGGGCAGCGCTCGTGGGGCTCCCAGGGCCGCAGGCTGGCGTCCAGCCGGTAGCTCCCATCGGCCCCTGCCGTGGGCCCGTCCACGAAGGCGTACAGGGTCTCCCCCGCCTCGACGAGGCGCTGCTCTTGGAGGCGGCTGCCGACCCGACACATCAGCTCCGTGGACGGATCGACGCAGGCCTGACGCAGGTAGAGGGTGCCCTCACGGCCGGTGGTCTGCAGCTCGAGGTCGAGCACGCCGCTGACGGGCGCGGTCAGCGCGTACACCGCGTCCTTGCCGACCGACGCGCAGCTCCCCTCCTCGTCGCCCCAGAGCGCGGCGGTGTCACCGGTGAGCGTGGCGCGCCGCGGATCGGTGCCGCTGCCGCTCCAGCTCACCGTCTCTCCGGGGCACACCTCGAGGGGCGTCCCGCCGCTCACCGTGACCGTCAGCTCGTAGTCTCCGGCGGACTTGGCGTCCTTGGAGTCGCCCCACACGAAGTACTCCGTGCCCGCCTCCCCAAAGAGCTCCATCGTCTCGGTCCCCGCCCCCACCACCACGTCACGACACCCGAGCTCTGCCTCCGCGTCCCCACAGGCGCTGCGGAGGTGCAAGACCCCGTCGAAGCCCTCGCTCGTGAGCCGCACGGTGGTCTTGCCGGTGATGGGAGGCGTAAAGCGATAGACGACGTCCTTGCCGATCCCCCCGCAGCTCCCCTTCGCGTCCTTGCCCGGCATCAAGCTGCCTCGAGCTCGCGCGACGTGCTCGGTGCCCGAGCGGAAGCGCAGCTCCGCGCCGGGGCAGCGCTCAGGCTTGCCGATGGGCTCGTAGTCCTCTCCGCCGTCTCCCGCCTCACCGGCGTCGCCGCCGAGCCCCGCCGCGCCTGCCGCGCCGCCCGCCCCCGCCCCGCCATCGAGCCCCTGGCCCCCCGTCCCAGCCCGCCCCCCCGTGCCCGCGCTGCCGCCGCCAGCGCCGCGCGTGTCTCCGCCATCGTAGGCGCAGTGGACGGTGAGCGCGCCCATGAGCACCAAGATCAAGCCCTGCCTCGACATCCGGCCCAGCCTAGCATCGCTCGGCTGCGTCTCCCCCTCTCCACCCGCGTTCTCGGCTCTCCAGCCACGCGCTGCGGGGAGGGGCTTTCGTCTTGACCTCCTCCGAGACACGCCGAAGGCTGAGGCCCCCATGAGCGCCCTGCACGAGAGCGACGTCAACCGAGACGTCCCACCGGCTCGGCCGGGCGAGCTGGCGCCGCTACGCCTCGGGCCGCTCTGGGTGTGGCCCCCGGTCGTCCTGGCGCCCATGGCGGGCGTCACCAACTACCCGTTCCGAGCGCTCTGCCGTCGCTTCGGCGCTGGTCTCTACGTGAGCGAGATGATCACGGCGCGGCCGCTCGCCGAGGGGCGCGACAAGACCTTGAAGCTCGCGGGCTTCGGCCCGGAGGAGTCGCCGCGCAGCTTGCAGCTCTACGGCGTCGACCCTCACTACGTGGGGGCGGCCGTCGAGCGGCTGGTCGGCGAGGGCGCGGTCGACCACATCGACATGAATTTCGGCTGCCCGGTGCGCAAGGTCACTCGCAAGGGCGGCGGCGCCGCCATCCCGCTCAAGCCACGCCTGCTCGCGAACATCGTGCGCGCGGCGGTGACGCACGCCGGGCGCGTGCCGGTGACCATCAAGTTTCGGATCGGTGTCAACGACGAGCTCATCACCTTCCGCGACGCGGGCCGCATCGGCCAGGAGGAGGGCTGCGCGGCGGTGGCGCTGCACGCGCGCACGGCCGCTCAGCTCTACGACGGTGAGGCTCGCTGGGAGGCCATCGCGGAGCTCAAGCAGCGGGTCGACATCCCGGTGCTGGGCAACGGCGACATCTGGGAGGCCAAGGACGCCCTGCGGATGCTGCGCGCCACCGGCTGTGATGGCGTCGTCGTCGGGCGAGGCTGCCTCGGACGACCGTGGCTCTTTCGGGAGCTGGCGGCGGTCATGAACGGCGAGCCCACCCCAGCGCCCCCCAAGCTCGGAGAGGTGCTGGACGTCATGCTGGAGCACGCCGAGCGGCTGGCGCAGTGGATGGGCGAGGGCCCCGCCATGCGCGCGTTTCGACGACACACGAGCTGGTACACCAAGGGGTTTCGCGGCAGCGCGCAGCTCCGCGCCGAGCTCATGCACGTGGAGCGCCTCGAGCAGCTCCGTGAGCGCGTCGCGGGGCTCGACCGCGAGCAGCCCTTCCCGCCGAGCGCCCTGCGCGTGCCGCGCGGCAAGAGCTCCGGCACCCAGACCGTGAGCCTCCCCGACGGCTACTTGGACGACCTCCTGGACGCCACGCCCCCCGAGGCCGAAGAGGAGAGCGATGGCGGCTGAGCGGCCCCGAGCTCAGAAGCCGTACACCACGACGACGGGCGGGCGATCGTACTCACCCACCTGTCCGGCCTGTGACAGCGCGAGGCAGAGGCGGCGCCCCCCTCGTCCACGGCCAGATTGGGGCTGCCGTCCGAGGCGCGCGGCGCGCGCTCGTCACGGAGCGTCGCAGGTCTCAGCCAGCACGTTGTCGCGAACCTCGTCGCCGGCGCCGGTGCTGATGAGCGAAACCAGCGGGCGATCGAGCGCGTCGCACAGCCGGTTGTCGGCGATCACCCCGGGCCGCATCGATCCGTCGTTGTTCGCGTGACGGACGAAGGAACGCGAGCCGTTGCGGATCACGTTGCGCTCGGTGACGACGCGCAAGGTCGGGTTGGTCTCGACCGTGCTCGGGCGTCCGTCCACGTAGATCACGTCCTCGCCGGCCAGCGTGGCGGTGTCGAGCAGGACGTTGTCGTGGACGCTGCACTCCCCGTAGCCGAACACCTCGATGGCGTTGCCCGTGCCGTTTACCACGAGGTTGTCGAACACCGCGCCCTCGGTGTTGCCTCCGAGGATGATCCCCGCGCGCTGCGCGTCGATCGACAGCCGCCCGAAACCGCGCACCACGTTGCCGCAGATCACCGCACCCTCGCGCGCGTTCGAGAGCTGAATGCCGTCCCAGCCGGTGTCCTCGACGACGTTGTTCCAGATCCGCACGTGGCCGAGGCGCACCGGGACCAGGCCGCCGTGGTAGGGATCGCCGCCCGGGTAGGTATGCCCGATGTACATGCCCTCGCCGGTGACGCCGTGGATGTAGTTGTCGTGGATCCACACCTCGTCGATGGTCCACCCGGGGTACACGGTCTCCGGCACCGAGGCGTCGGGATCGGACTTGAACAAGAACCCCGCGTCGACGCTGGAGGTGGAGGTGCCGTCGACCTCGATGCCGCTGACCTCGTAGTGGCCGGTGGCGGTGGAGATCGCCACTCCGACCCCGCTGGGGCCCACCACCTGGATGCCGTACTCGCCGCCGACCCGCGAGCCCGCGAGGCGGAAGTGCTCGGCGAAGTAGACGCGGATCCATGCCGTGACCACGACGCCCTCGTTCACGATCGTGACGGGCGCGCCCTCCGCGCCGCGGAAGTGACGCAGCTCGATGCCCGTGTAGCTGCCCGCGGGGATCACCAGCGTGTCGCCTGGACCGACCGCCGACAGGTCTGGCCGGTAGATCTCGCCCGGGCTGGTCTCGGCGAGCACGATGCGGTCGCCGGTGCCGCCGCCGCGGAGGCCCCCGGTGACGCACGAGCCGCTCGGCGTCCCGCCATCCCCTCCGGTCGCGTCGAGCGCCGTCGAGCCGTCCAGCGGGGTCGAGCCGTCCAGCGGCGTCGCGCCATCGCGGGTCGCGCCGCCGTCCGGCGCGGTGGCGGCGTCGATCCCGGCGTCGCTCGGCGCGCTCTCGGTGCAGGCCGCGCAGGCGGCGAGCCACACGACGATCGTCACGAGGTGGGCGCTCTTCCTCAGCATTGGAGACTCCTCCGCTTCGCGTCAGGGTACACCGCTCGGGGCGACAGCAGCAACCTCAGCAACGTGCGCTCCGGTCGCAGTGCCAGAGGGTCACCGGATCACGGACCGAGCCGGGACACCGACACGCGAGGCCTTCCTCCTCGGGCGCAGGAGGTAAATACTAGCAGGTCTGGTTGCCGGTCGTCGGGGTGCACGTGGGAGCCGGGTCCGCCGGCGCGCTCGTCCGGCGGTCGGAGGACTCGCTCGCCGTGCTGCTCCACCGCTCGCCGTCGCAGACGCCGTCGCCGCGGTCCGTGGTCATCGGATCCGCCTCGACCAGCCGCCCGAGGTAGCGACAGCGCGAGGCGAGCTCGCAGGCCGCGCCGTCGGCAGGCGCGGTCGCAGGGCACCCCTCGGGCTCGACGATCGGAGCACGGTGGCGCCTAGGTCGTAGGTGCGGCATCGATCGAGGGGCGCGTAGCTCTCCCTGGGCTTCTGCGGGGTAGGTCCTTCACGAGCGGCGCGACGCCTACGGCACGAACTGCGAAGCGTCGAACGCCGTGCAAGCGGGGGCGTGCCTCTCACCTCAGCGCTGGACGCCACGCCCCCCGAAGCCGAAGAGGAGAGCGGTGGCGGCTGAGCCGCCCCAAGCTCAGAAGCCGTACACCACGACGACGGGCGGGCGATCGTACTCACCCACCTGTCCGGCCTGTGACAGCGCGAGGTAGAGGCGGCGCCCCCCCTCGTCCACGGCGCCACCGATGATGGCGTGCCGCCCGCCACCGTCGAACGGCACCGACCAGCGACCGAAGGCGTAGGGGCGCGGCGCGTCCGTGGTGGGGGCGGAGAGCACCTCGTCGAGGTCGAAGAACCAGTAGGTGTTGTAGTAGTCCGTGGCGTCGTAGGCGCAGTAGCCCCCGCACACGTTGCCATTGGTCTGCGTGATCTTGTAGCCGATGCCGCTGTCCACCCCGCCCGAGGACCCGAACACCGCGAAGGTCCGGGTGCCGGGCACGATGAACCCGTAGACGCCCCTGGAGAGGAAATTCCAGAGCGCCGGAGCGCTACCGGGTCGCGTATCGAGCGCGTCGGCCCCGAGGGTGTGCCCACCGGCGTGCGGAAAATCCATCCAGGCATGGGTCGCGATCCTCCCCTCCGCGCCAGCGGCGCTGGAGGTGAGCTCCGTGGGGTCGAAGACGAAGAGCGAAGGGCCCACGCTGTAGCGAGAAATGATGGAATAGTTGGAGGCCCAGCCCGTGAGATGGCTGCCCCCGAGCGCCGCGCGCCAAGCGCTGGGGATGGGCGCCATGTAGCCCGCCGCGTGCGTCCCGCCCTCGAGCTCGAAATAGCCGTCCACCGCGCCGTCGAGCGCGTCCGCGTCCCGCACGACGAGCGTGGTCTTGCGCGCCGCGCCCCCGGCGTCGTACCAGTTCTCCGCGTTCACGAGGAGCTGGCCCTCGACGACGAGCATCCCCGTGATCTTGTCGAGGGCGTCCGGGTTGCCGTGCGGCGCGCGCTCGAGGAGCCGCTGAAAGGGCTGCAAGGTCTGCGTGGCCGCTGGGAGCTCCATCACCCGGGCGGCGCGGCTCGGCTCTGGGACGGCAAGCTCCGCCACGGCGTTGTGCTGCGCGTGCCCAGCGATGAAGAGAGAGCGCCGCTCGGCGTGGTACGCCAAGGTCCCCACCGCATAGTCGCTGGACGAGGTCGCGTCCGCCACCGCGACGCGAAACGCCCCCTCGTAGCGCAGGTCCTCGATCGCGAGCCGCCCCACCAGCGCTCCGCCCGCGCCCGCGCTCCCGCCTGTGCCCGCGCTCCCGCCCGTGCCCGCGCTCCCGCCCGCGCTCCCGCCCGCGCCCCCGCGCCCCCCCGGGCGCGCGCCCCCCCGCGGTACCGCAGTCCCTCGAGTGCGCGCGCTCCCGCCCGCGCTCCGGCACGCGCCCGGGCG
>CAUJEM010000056.1 GCA_963169915.1 Myxococcota bacterium | reverse complement strand
GCGGGGTCGGTGGCAGCGGCGGGGTCGGTGGCAGCGGCGGGGTCGGTGGCAGCGGCGGGGTCGGTGGCAGCGGCGGCCAGGGTCAGCCGCCAGGGGCGAGCTGCGCGAGCGCGGCGGAGTGCGCCAGTGCCCACTGCGTCGGAGGGCACTGCTGCTCGAGCGCTTGCGACGATGGCCTCGCGTGCAACGGCGCCGAGACCTGCGAGGACGGGAGCTGCAAGGCGGGTGACGCGGTGACGTGCACCGCCCGGGATCCGGTACACTGTGAGCCCACCTGCGAGGAGGTGGCAGGGATGGCGCGGTGCGCGGTGCGGGCGAAGGACGCCGACGCCGACGGCCATGGAACGACCGCCTGCGCGGAGGCCCCCGGGGACGACTGCGACGATGGGAAGCGAGAGGTTCACCGCGGCGCGCCGGAGCTGTGCGACGGGCTCGACAACGACTGTAACGGCAAGACCGATTTCGACGACGGGCTCGGGCTCGGCGGGACGCCTGCGGACGTCTTGCCCGTGAGTGATCCTTCGCAGGGCTTCGTCACGGCGGCGTGGTCGCCGGCACATCGAGTCTACGGGGGGGTGCTGAGGGACGCCGCGACCGCCGGGAAGGTGCGCCACGGGTTTTTCATTGTGGACGCCGCCGGGGCGGTCGTGAGGAGCCCGCAGCCCTTCACCACGCCGGGGCAATGGGTCGGTGCCGCCCACGTCGTCGCGGACCCCACCGGGTTCACGGTGGTGTGGGACGGTGGGGCTCGCCCGGCGGCGGTCAACTTCGCTCGCTTCGACGCGTCCACCGGCGCGGCGTCGCTGGCGCCCGTGGACATCAACGCCGCCAGCGCCAGCACGTTGTCGGTCCTCGATCCGAAGACGGCGCGACTGTCGACGGGCGACTGGGCGGTCGTGTGGTTCGATCAGCGCGGCCCCCGAGCCCTCTACGGCGCCGTCGTCAGCCCGCAGGGCGTCATCAGGCTGGCGCCGCGTGAGCTCGTCTCCGGCGGCACGCTCGGGGTGTCGTTGGGCCTCGTCTCCCTGAGCGGCCGCCTGGCGGTGGCCTACCTCCAAGATCAACAGGTCAAGCTCATGTACGGCTCCGAAGCGCTCGTCATGGAGCCGGCGTCCGTGGTGAGCCCCCAGGGGGCGGAGGTGGATGACTTCTGGATGTCTGGCTTGGGAGCCGGCGTCGCCATCGTCGCGCAGCAGACCAACTACAACAACGGCAGCCCAGCCTTGCGGTACACCGAGCGGCTCGAACACTCGACCTCTCCGTGTGAGCAGCTCACGCTGGCCACCTCGGATGGGTCGACGGCGTTCGGCAAGGGCGTGGTGGTGTCCACCGCGGCCGGCGAGCGCTGGGTCAGCTACCTGGAGAGTCCCGCGCTCTACAAAGGGGCAATCCGGCTACAGCGCTTGAAGGACTGCACCCGGGTGGGGTCCAGCCTGGACGTCGCGGGCGCCTCGCCGTGGCTCAGCCCGTACTACTATCAGTACGCGGTGGCGCCGTCGGAGGCGGGCGCGCTCGTCTTGTGGATCGACGGCGCGACGCGCCAGCTCCGTCGCAGGCTCCTCGGCCCGCGCGTGTGCAACTGACCGCCGCGCCGTCATGGCGCCGGGCGCGCGGGCCTGCCGAGGAGCCCTTCCACCCAGCGCGCGGCGAGCGGCACGTCCTCGTCCATCAGCGCGTGGAGATCGCCCGCGGTGGCGCGCTGGAGGCGGGCGCGCTGGGCGCCGCTCAGGGTGGCGGGGCCCCCTCCACAGCGTCGACACACGAGCCCTCCGCGGCTGGGGTCGAGCTGCGCCGCGCGGGTCGGCGCGCAGGGACGATCACAGCGGACGCAGCGCTGCAGCTCCAAGCCCCAGCCGAGCGCGGCGCCGAGGGCGAGGCCCAGCGCCGTCACGACGCTGCGGGGGGCGGCGGGGGTCGCGTCCAGGGCGTCGAGCGCCCGCGTCACCAGCGCCCAGACCTCGGGCTCGGCCGTGTGCTGGGGGAGCGCGTGCCGGAGCCAACCCAGGGCCACGCCGGCGGCCTCCATCGCCTCCAAGGAGGCCACGAGCCGAGGGCGCGTGCGCGTGATGCGCGCGTCGACCAGGGTCTGGAGCTCGCGGTCGCTGCGCTCTTCGACGACGACGTGGAGCTCATGGAAGGGCTCGAGGGAGCCACCGAAGCGCCGCTGGCTGACGCGCGCGGCGCGCGCGAGCGCGCTCACCACGCCGCGCCGCTCGGTCAGCAGGAGCACGATGAGATCCGCTTCGCCGTAGGCCGTGCGCCGGAGGAGGAGGGCCTGCGAGTCGACGCGCACGGCCGCTGCGCGCGCGCGCCCCACGCTAGCTCCGCGAGGGCCACTGGCTCGCGGCGGAGCCTTGCGACAGCTCTTGCGGCATGTCGTCGCCGCGCGGGCGCAGCACGACGCTGATGGCGACGGTGAACAAGATGAGCAGCAGCACCACCGCGACGAACACGCCGATGCCGCTCCCTCGGCGGGCGCTCCGAGTGGCGGTGTTGATGGGGACGGGCGTGACCCACGCGACGCGGCGTCCCTGCGTGTAGAGGGCGAGGACCTCCTCCGCAGAGAGCCCGAGGGCTCGAGCGTAGGCCTTCAGGAAGCCGCGCACGAAGACCTCGCCGGGCAGCTCGTCGAACAAGTCCGCCTCGATGCGCTCGATGCTGGACATGGGGACGCGGGTCGCGCGAGCCACCTCCTCGACGCTCATGCGTTGCGCCTCCCGCTGGCGGCGCAGGTATTGTCCAACGGTCTCCATGCCGACGCCGCCAGCCTACTTGAGTCTTGCGCGGATTTCCGCGCATTCTTTGCCAGCGGGGGTCGCCTTCGCGAGCTCGACGCAGCGCTCGAGATCGGCCAGCGCTTCGGCCGAGTGACCGAGGCTGAGCTCCGCCTGGGCGCGGCCGAGGTGCGCCACTTGGAGCTGTCGGCACCCTGGCTCCTCCACCGTGAGCGCGGCGGTGAAGGCCTCCGTGGCGAGCGCCGGCTGCCGCTTGCGGAGGTAGGCCTCGCCGAGGCGGTAGTGACCGACGCAGAACATGGGCTGGACCGCCACCGCCCGCCGCAGGGCATCGATGGCGCGGTCGAGGGCGCCCTTTTCCAGGTAGGCCCAGCCTAGATTCCCCCAAGCATTTTCAGGGGTTTCATACAGTATGTCTCCCGTCAGCGGGAGCAGGATCTCGATGGCCTCGGGGTATTTTTTCTGGTGGATGAGGATGACGCCCAAAGTGTTGCGCGCCTCGCGGTAGTCGGAGCGCTCCTTCAGCGCCCGCCGTGCGCTCGCCTCGGCGGCGTCGAGGCGGCAGTCGTCCGCGCTGCGGCTACAGAAATCCAGGTACAGCAGCGCCACCAGGTGGGCTGCGTCGGCGTTCTCCGCGTCGAGCTCCGCCGCCTTCAGGGCGTGCTCGAGCGCCTCGCGCGCCTTGCCTTGTCGTAGCCAGAGATCCCGCGCGATGTCGTACTCGCTCTCGCTCATGCGCCCCGGGTCCCCTGGCGCGCCGACCGAGCCCGCACAGGCGCTCAGCGTGAGCAGGAGGCCGCCGAGCAGCCGAGCTGGCACCGTACGTCTTCGCACCCCGCGCGCCTTAGCCCACACGCTCCGCAACGTCAAACGGCCAGCGCTGCGCGAGAAGAGTCTAACTAGGCGTACTCATTGGGCTATTCACGCTGGTGCGTCGCCCGCGAGGCGCTGCTTCAGGCCGAGCAGCTCGTAGAGGGACCGCAGCGCGGCAAGATCCAGGATCTCCACGCGCTCCTCCACGACGCGGACGTAACCTTGGGCTTGGAGCTGCTGGACGGAGCGCCGTACGGCGTCCACCTCCGCGCCGATCCGCACGGCCAGCTCGACGGGGGAGAGCCGCAGCGCCGCCACGTCGCCCTGAAGGGCCCCGCGCGCGCGCTCGGCGAGCTTGAGCAGCCCCAGCACGAGCTTGGCTTGCGGATCTCGCAGCATGAGCAGCTCGATGTGGTCGTCCGCCTCCGCGAGCCGCTCCACCAGCTGCTGGACCAGGTGCGTGGCGAGCTGCGGTTGCTCGGCGAAGAGCCTGGGGATGGCTGCTCGGTCGAACGCCAGGACCGAACCCTCGGTCAGCGCCATGGCGGTCGCGCCGTAGGTCTGGCCGGGCGAGAGCGCGCTCTCCCCCAGGAGCTCGCCCTCGCGCAGCACGCGCAGGCTCCGCTCCACGTCGCCCAGGCGCTTGAGCAGGCGGACGCGTCCGGCGCGCACGAGGTAGGCGGTCGTGGCGGGCTCACCTTCGCGATAGAGCAGCTCACCCGCGCTCAGCCGGCGCTCATCCTGGCTCACCAGGCCGGGCGGCAGGCTCGACTCGAAGGGCGGGGACGGCATGACCGGAGCCTACACCACGAGCTGCCGCAGTGTCGGCAGGATGGCGTCGGCGTCGCGGACATAGTCCGGGAGCGGGGGCGCCAGCTCCGGGCTGAGCCTCAGCCCGAGCTGCGCGCAGCGCGCCGCCTCGACGACGGCGACGACGCTGCGGAGAGGAGCCCGCCCGGTGAGGGCGCGAGCCTGCGCCGCCAGCTCGAGCTCTTGTGGGCCGCCGACCAGGACGGCGGCCTCCCAGGGGGTGAGCCAGGACGACAGCTGGCCCCTGGCCGTCAGCGTGGGGGACGCCACGACCCGGCCGTCCGCTCCGTACGCGGCGACGTACAGCTCGTCGCGGCGGGCGTCCAGCAGGGCGAGTCGAGGCAGCTCGGGCGCGTCCCGGACCGCGGCGGCGAGGTTGAGGAGCGAGCCGACCCCAACGACGGGGAGCCCCAGCGCCAGCCCGATCCCCTGCGCCAGGGCGATCCCGACCCGGAGCGCCGTGAAGGAGCCGGGCCCCACGCCGACCGCCACGCGCCCGAGGGTCTGGCGCGACCAGCCCGCGCTGGCGAGCGCCTGGTCGATCAGCGGTAGGAGGCGCTCGGCATGACCGTGGGGCTGTTCATGGGCGAATGCGGCCAGAACCTCGTCGTCTTCAGCGAGCGCCACGCTTCCGCGGAGCCCGCTGGTCTCGATGCCCAGCGCGCGCACGCCCCGCAGTTACCACGGAATCGTGCGGCACGGGGACTCCCCCCCGGGTGGGCCCGGCCAGAGGGGGAGCGCTGGGCGCCAGGGGGGGCCAGCGCGGCGTCCCGACAGAATTCGTCGGCGGCGGCTTGCAATCGCGAGGGGCTCCGCTAGGTTGCCGCCACTCTCCACGGGCCACTCGGCGCGGGGCGAGTGGTCGGGGCGTGGCGCAGCCTGGATAGCGCACTTGACTGGGGGTCAAGGGGTCGTGGGTTCAAATCCCGCCGCCCCGACCAGCTTTAATCACCTCGAGGCGACGATGAGGCCGGCGCGCCGCTCGGTGGCCCGGCGGCCTCCGCCTCGAGGCGCTGGCAGGACCACTCCCCGAGCAGGATCCAGGCCCGACGGCAGCGCACCTGCACCTCGCGGCCAGGGGCCAGCGCGAAGCCGTACTCGTGGCCGAAGGGGGTGCGCTGGATGCGGGTGGTCTGGGCGGAGCAGTCCGCGGTCGAGCAGGCCACGTGCCGGGCCGAGGCCTCCACCACGTCGCCGTCCGAGTAGACGTTCATCAGACCGAGCACGCTGGCAGCGGCCAAGAGCAGCGTGACGGTGGGTCGCAGCCAGCGGTGATGCTCGCTCATGCTCCCGCCATTTCGAGCTCGAAGAAGGGCGCCTCATGCGCCTTGGACCACCACAGCCCCGCGCCGACGCAGAGGAAGTGCTTGTTCAAGATGCCTCGGTAGTACGAGCCATTACGCACGTAGATGTCCTGATCCGTGCGGGCGGGGTCGCAGCGATCTCGCAGATCGGCGCGGGTGGTGATCTCGAAGTAGACGAAGCCGCGGGACATGGCCGCGAGGTTCGCGACGGCGGGTGCGACGTCCGGGTCCGGGAGATACTGTAGCACGCCCTGGCACACGATGAGATCGTGCTGCTTGCGGTCGCGCCAGCGCGCGATGTCCCGCTGCTGATAGCCGTGCTTCTTGCACATGACGGCGCTGACCTCGGTGCCCAGGTAGTTGACGTTGGGGTGGTGCGCGCGGATCCAGTCGCGCCACAAACCAACCCCAGCGCCCACGTCGAGCACGCTCTTGATGGCCACCTGGTTCCAGCGGGCGAACGCAAAGACGAAGGTCGCGAGCGCGGCGTGCTCCTCCGGTGAGACGACGCGCGTCTTCGCCGACTCATAGAAGCGGTGGTAGTACGCCTCGTCGAAGCGTTGGAAGCGGTCCATGGGACGAGCATAACCATAGTCGGACCGGACAGCGCCCGCGGGGGACGGGGGAGGGCCCCGTGGCCGGAGGCGGTCGGGCCTGTCAGGAACAGCTTGCGCATATGCGCATGAGCGCATATAGAGCGGCGTCGATGCTCATGGGGCTCGCTTCGGAGGCGCGCTGGCAGCTCTACCGGGTCCTCGCGGATCCTGCTCGGCTGCGGGTCTTGGCGTTGGCGGCGGAGGAGGAGCTGAGCATCGGAGAGCTCGGGGAGCTCACGGGGGAGAGCCAGCCGAACCTCTCGCGTCACGCCGCGCCCCTGAGACAGGCGGGGCTGCTCTCGGAGCGCCGCCAGGGCGCCCGCACGCTCCTGCGGCTGGCCCCGGGAAAAGCGGAGGACCCGGTGGTCGCCGACGCCTTGGCGGCGGGGCGGCTGCTCTGCGACCGAGAGGGTCGCCGCCTCCGCATCGCCGAGGTGGTGCGCGCGCGGGACGCCCGCAGCAGGGAGTATTTCGCCGGGGAGCCGCCGGAGGGGGAGCCGCTCCGAGTCGCCTCGGAGCTGCCCGCGTATCTCTTCGCCCTGAGCCTCGCCGCGGCGCCGCGCCGGCTCGCGCTGGACGCGGGGACGGGCGACGGAGCGCTCCTCGACGTGCTCGCTCCCAGCTTCGAGCGGGTGGTCGCCCTCGACCGAAGCCTCGCGCAGCTCGCTCGAGCCGAGCGGCGGGTGACGGCGCGCGGCTACCAGAACGTGCGCCTCCTCGGCGCGGAGCTGGGAGACGCGAGCGTGCGGGACGCCGTTGGAGCTGGGGCGGACGTGGTGATGGCCGCGCGCGTGCTGCATCACGCGCCGCTCCCGCGCGCCACCGTCGCAGAGCTGGCCGCCCTGCTCGCGCCTGGTGGGGCGCTGGTGCTGCTCGACTACCAGCGCCATCGTGACGAGCACCTGCGCGAGCAGCACGCGGACGTCTGGCTCGGCTTCGACCGGGACGAGCTGCTGGGGTGGGTGTGCGAGGCGGGGCTCGTCGAGCCCCTTCACCAACGCGTCCCTGGCGGCTACGTCGGCCGCGGCTTCGATCATCACCTGGGGTGGCAGGCCGTGGTGGCCCGCCGCCCCCCGTCACCTTGAGGCACTCCCCACTCCATCATCACCCCGTAGGAGCAGCACAGCATGACCCAGAGCACCCCCCTCGACCGCACCCCAGCGACCACCCCCGCGAAGGCGAAGAAGCCCCGCGCGGTCCCCACGCAAGACGGTGGCAGCTACGAGGTCGCCGATTTGTCTCTCGCAGAGTGGGGGCGCAAGGAGATCCAGATTGCCGAGACGGAGATGCCGGGGCTGATGGCGCTGCGCGAGGAGTACGGCGCGTCACGGCCGCTGGCCGGCGCCCGCATCGCGGGGTGCCTCCACATGACGATCCAGACCGCCGTCCTCATCGAGACCCTGCTGGCGCTCGGCGCGGAGGTCACCTGGACCTCCTGCAACATCTTCAGTACCCAAGATCACGCCGCCGCGGCGATCGCGAAGGCAGGGATCCCGGTGTTCGCTTGGAAGGGTGAGACCGAGCCGGAGTATGAGGAGTGCTTGGCGCGGCAGATCTTCGCGTTCAAGGGCGGCAAGGGCCCCAACATGATCTTGGACGATGGCGGAGATCTCACGCTCTACGTGCACCGGCACCACCCGGAGCTGTTCACCGGGGAGGACCCGATCCGCGGCATCTCCGAGGAGACCACCACCGGGGTCCATCGCCTCTACGAGATGGCCCGGGACGGCAGCCTCAAGTGCCCCGCCATCAACGTGAACGACAGCGTCACCAAGAGTAAGTTCGACAACCTCTACGGCTGTCGTGAGTCGGGGATCGACGGGATCAAGCGCGCCACGGACGTGATGTTCGCCGGCAAGGTGGCCGTCGTGGCTGGCTACGGTGACGTCGGCAAGGGCTGCGCGCAGGCCCTCCGCGGCCAGGGCGCGCGAGTGCTCGTCACGGAGGTGGACCCCATCTGCGCGCTGCAGGCGGCCATGGAGGGCTTCGAGGTCACCACGATGGACGACGCCGCAGCTCGCGGCGACATCTTCATCACCGCCACGGGCTGCTGCGACGTCATCACGGGCAAGCACCTGGAGGCGATGCGGGACGAGGCCATCGTCTGCAACATCGGCCACTTCGACAGCGAGATCGACATGCGCTACCTGGAGACGGCCCCGGGGATGCGCGAAGAGAACATCAAGCCCCAGGTGGATCACTTCATCTTCCCGAACGGCAAGAAGCTCATCGTGCTGGCGCGCGGTCGGCTCGTGAACCTCGGCTGCGCCACCGGCCACCCGAGCTTCGTGATGAGCTCGAGCTTCACCAACCAAGTGCTGGCGCAGATGGCGCTCTACAACGAGCGGCAGCCGGCCGGGGTGCACCTGCTCCCGAAGAAGCTCGACGAGAAGGTGGCGCGCCTGCACCTCGGTAAGCTCGGGGTCCGGCTCGACACCCTCTCGGAGGCGCAGGCCAAGTACCTGGGCATCCCCGTCGAGGGGCCGTACAAGCCCGAGCTTTACCGCTACTGAGCCGCCTGCGCCGTGGAGGCACGTGCCGCCCCGCGCGAGCTGGGCGCCACGTGCGGCTCAGCGCCCCCGCGCGCCCGCGCTGGGGGGCGCCGGCGCGGCCGGCGGGCGCGGGCTCGCCGTGGGGGGCGCGGCGGTGCGCGCGCTCGATGAGGGCACCGAGCTGGCCCGAGCGTCGGGCCAGCTCGCCGCCGGGGAGGCGCCCGGGCCCTCCAGCGGCGACGAGGGGGCTACGGCGGAGGGGCTGGGAGCGGGCGCCGGCGAGGCGGGAGCCGAGGAGCCCGCGCCCGTGGCTCGCGTGTCGCCGAGGCCCCCGCCGTACAGGTGGTACGCCGCGACCGCAGCGAGCGCCGCGAGCGTGCCTAGCCCGACCAGGGCCACGGCGACGAGCCGCCCCACGGAGCTGCTGCCGGCGCGGGTGGCGTGAGGGGTGACGGCGCGCGCGGTGCCCGGCGCTGGCGCCCGCTCCTCGCTCGCGCGCGCCGCGGCTTCCGGCGCTGGCGGCGGGGTGACCAGGGGGAAGGCGAGCGACTCCGCCGTCGAGGGTGGCGCCGGGCACGGCGCGGGCGTGGCGGCGTCTGCCTCGAGCAGCACCACGTCGCCGAGCGGCACCGCGACCTCGAGCGGCAGCGTCTTGTGACGCGGCGCGGGCTGCTCCGTCACGACGGGCATGGGGAGCGTCTGGGAGCCGACCCGCGCCGCCACGGGGGAGGGGAGGGTCCGGCTGGGGAGCTCGTCGAGGCGCGCGCTCTTCGGGGGCTCCGGGATGGTGAGGGAGACGGCGTCGACCCCGCCGCCGATGACGGTCGGCTGGTCGCGGTGGGCTGCCGTGGGGCGCAGGGTCTCTTGCGCCGTGAGCTGCCGAAACGCCAAGACGTGGCGCGGCGGCCTCCCGGCGAGCAGCGCGGCCACGTCGTCGCGCATGGTGAGCGCGTCGGGGTAGCGGGCCGAGGCCTCGAAGGCGAGCGCGTGATCGATGATGGCGCAGAAGCTCTCCGGGAGCGCCGGCGCGACCGTGTGCAGCGGCTCGACCGGTCGGCTCGTGACGGCCACCATCAGCTCGGCCTCGCTGTCGGCCTCGTGCACCCGTCGACCGCTGATCAGGCGGTAGATGGTCGCGGCGAGGGAGAACAGATCCGCCCGTCCATCGATGGACCCTTGGCGCCCGAGGGCCTGTTCGGGTGCCATGTAGGCGAGCGTCCCCAGGGCGACCCCCATCTGCGTCCGCGCGCGCGAGATGGAGTCATCGCGGACCCGCGCGACGCCGAAGTCCAACACCCTGACCTGCCCGTCGCCGGTCAGAAAGAGGTTGTCGGGCTTGAGATCTCGGTGGATGACGCCGCGTTGGTGCGCCACCGCCAGCGTGTCCAGGACCTGCAGCATCCAAGCGCAGGCCTCCCCGACGCTGGGTGGCCCGAGGCGCTGCGTCCGCGTCGCGAGGGACTCTCCGTCGAGCAGCTCCATGACCAAGTAGGTGTCCTGCTCGCTGGTGCCCTGCTCCAAGAACTGGACGACGCCGGGGTGGTCGATGTTGCCCGCGACGCGGAGCTCCGCATCGAAGCGTGCCTTGATGTCCGCGCGTCGGGCGTACTCCGGGTGGAGCAGCTTCAGGGCCGCCGCGCGACCCTCCGGGTCGACCGCGGCGTAGACCTGCGCCATCCCACCCGTACCGAGGAGTCGGCTCAGGCGCCACTTGCCGCCGATCAGCTCGCCGCTGCGGTCGGGTCTGTCGAGTTCGTCCGCCAAGGCCGGCTTTGTAGCGCGGAATGCCGGCCAACCCTACCGCTTCCCGCGTGGGGCGCGCCCGGCTGCTCCGCCCACGGGGCAGGCGTGGCAGAGGCCCCCACGTTCCCCTCACGGCGGGCCTGCACTAAGCTCCCACGTCATGACCCCGAGCGAGAAGAACATCGTCCGTTCCTTGGTGGCAGTGGCCTGGGCCGACGGAAAGATGGAGGAGCCCGAGTCGAACGTGATCGAGGGCCTGCTGTGCGGCTTCGACGCCAGCCCCGAGGAAGAGGCCGAGCTCACGGAGTGGGCGCAGACGCGCCGGAGCCTCGAGGCAGACATCCCGCTCGCAGAGCTCGGCACCGAAGATCGCGAGCTGCTCCTGGCCAACGCGGCGCTCTTGACGCAGGTGGACGGCGAGGTGTCTGCGTCCGAGACAGAGCTGCTCGAGCGCCTCATCCAGCTCCTCGGCTTCGAGCGGGAGGAGGCGGACGCCATCCTGTCCAGCGTGGCGGATGGCGCGCTGCGCCTGGGGTCCAAGGCGCTGACGGACGCGAGCTAGCGCGGCTCGGGCGGGTCGACCTCGAGGCGGCGCTCGACCAAGGTCTCGCCGTCCTCCACCGCGGAGCGGCCGGGTCCCGCCTCCACCCGCGAGCCCGCCGCGCCGGCGGGTGGGCTGGGTCCGGCCGCTGCCGACGACGCAGGGAGGGTCGGTGCGGGCTCCGTCGGGCGCTCCTCGCGCCAGAGCGGCATGGGCGCGAGCTGGGTGGGCGCGTCGTGCGGCTGTCGCACGCGCTGCAGCGCCGGCATCTCCACGGTGGGGGGCTCCTCGGGGAACACGCTCTCTCCCCGCCCGAAGCCCGACACTCCCCCGGAGACGATGAAGGTCATCATGTCTCCGCTGCTCACGCCGAGCGGCTCTACCAGCCGGCGCTCGACGATGAGGACGTTCCCGGCGAAGTTGTAGCTCTGCGGGAGGTACACTGCGACGGTGCCCTCTAGCCCCGGCACCTCGAGCGCCTCGCGCGTGACGAAGCCGAGCGTGCGCACGGCGCCCCGCGCGTCGAGCTTGACCGCGACCGGCTGGTCGAAGCGCTTCTTGTCGCCCACGAAGGCGTCGATGAGATCCTTGATGGACGAGTAGATGAGCTTGATGAGCGGGAGCTTCGCGAGGCGGCGGTCCGTCATCTCCACCAGGCTCGCGCCGAGCATGCTGGACGTCAGCCACCCGACCAGGGTGACCAGGGTGAGGACGAGGACCAAGCCCAGTCCGGGGATCCCGACGGGGAGCAGCTGGTCGAGCGTCGCGAGCGTCCACCAGAGCACGTAGGCCGTGGTCGCCAGCGGAGTGAGCACGATGGCGCCGCGCACGAGATACCGTACGAGCGCTCCGCTCCATTGGCGCGGCCGGGAAGACATGCGGTCCCCCGTATCAGCTCTTGGCCGACGCCGCGACGGCTACGGACGAGGGCTGGCCCTCGGCGCGTGACTGCTGGTACACCATGGCCCATGGTCCGCCCGTCACTGCTCCTCCCTCCGCTGCTCGTGGTGGCAGCCTGCCAGCAGAAGGTCCCCGAGCCCACGCCCGCCCCCGCCGCCAGCCACGTGGATCTCCAGCGCACCAAGGTCGACCCGCCCGCCCCCGTCGTCACGGCGCTCGAGAAGGAAGATCTGGTGGTGGGCAAGGGCGCCGCCGCGAAGGCCGGGGATCGCGTGAAGGTGCACTACACGGGCTGGCTCCTCGACGGGACGAAGTTCGACAGCTCCCACGATCGCCCAGATCCCTTCACGTTCACGCTCGGCCAGGGGCAGGTCATCAAGGGCTGGGACGAGGGTGTCGTCGGGATGAAGCCCGGCGGAAAGCGCAAGCTCACCATCCCCAGCGAGCTCGGCTACGGCAAGCAGGGCAGCCCGCCCACCATCCCTCCGAACGCGCCGCTCAGGTTCGAGGTGGAGCTGCTCTCCATCGGAGAGTGAGCACGCCAACGCCGAGCCGGCGCGCTCGCCAGGGGGCCCCGGGGAGGCCGCCGTGGAGAGCGCGCCGCTCGGCGTGTAGCGGCGCTCGAGCGAGCCGGGAGGCCTACTTGAGGACTTCCATCGCCTTCTGGAGCTTCATGGCGAGGCCCATGTCGCCCTCGATCTTGAGCTTGCCGGAGAAGAAGAGCTGCTGGCCGTTGGCCTTGCCCTCGACCATGGCGACGTAGTCCGCGGCCGCCATCTTGATGGTGCACTGCGCCTCGCCGTCACCCTCGGTGATGCCCACGTTGTCCTTCAGGTTCATCACCCACGTGCCACCACCGTCACCGTCCAGGACGAACTTGTAGATGGCACCCACGTTGGCCTTCGCGGCGTCCGCGTTGGCGACGGCCTTGGCTGCGGCTTCTTCCATCAGTTCTTTTGCGGTTGCCATGTCTCGTTCTCCTAACTGTTGTCTGTGTGACGCCTCGCCGGGACCACCCCAGCGAGTCTCGACTCGCGGCTGCGAGTGAAGCTGCTTAGGGTTTGAGCTTCGGGCGTGGGCCCTCGGCCTCCCCGATGGCCTCGATGAAGCGCGCGTGGCGCGAGGTCCAAATCCAGCGCACCAGCGCGCGCGCTCGCTCGGCGTCTTTGGCGCGCACCGCCTCGACGACGTGCGTGTAGCCCTCCGAGACACTGCCGGGCGTGACCCAGAGGGTCTCGAGCAGATGGGTGTACTTCTCCAGCAGCTCCCGGACGCTGTTGAGCAACAGCTTGGGCATGATGTTGCGAGCGGCCGTGGCTAGCGCCCAGTTCAGCTCGAAGTCCAGCCAGAACAGCCGGCTGAGCGAGGGCTCGCTCCGCAGCCGCGCGAGCAGGCCATCGAGGGCGTGCAGGTCCGCCGTGCTGCGCCGCGCCGCCGCCAGCGCCGCCACCTCCCCACTGACGATGCTGGCGAACTCCAGCGCGCTGGCCAAGACCTCGGTGTTGACGACGCCCTGCTCGGAGAGCACGAGGTACTCGAGCACGTCCACCCCGGCGTGCTCGCTGTAGTCGAGGACGACGGTGCCGGCGCCAGCACGCCGCCGTATGAGCCGTAGCTGCTCGAGCTGGTTCATGGCCGCGCGCACCGTGAAGCGGTTGACCCGGAGCTCCTCCGCGAGGGCGACCTCCGCGGGGAGCTTGGAGCCTGGACGGTAGTGGCCCGACAGGATGCGCCGCTTGAGGGTCTCCGCGACCTGTTCGGCGAGGGTGCGCTTGGCGTCCACGGTGACGGTCCGTGTAGCTGGCGAATGTTCAACAATCAAGAGGTATTGTTGAACATTCGAACGATGAGCTCCCAAGACAAGAAAACGCGAGCCAGCAGCCAGCTGGCTCGCGTCTCGAGAGCAGCTCGGTGGCCGGCGGCTGCCCGCCGGGTCGCTCAGCGCACGGTGCTGTTCGGGGCCGGCTGCGCCGAGAGCGTCGGCTTGACCGGGGCAGCGGAGCTGGCGGTGGTGGTCGCCGTGGCGGTAGTGGTCGCCGTGGCGGTGGTGGTCGCCGTGGCGGTGGTGGTCGCCGAGCCGGCGGAGGTGGCGTCCGAGCCCGCGGGGGTCTCGGCGGGCGTCTGGATGACGCAGCCGGTGACGATGGTGGCAAGGATGAAGAAGCTGGTAATGATGGCGTTTCGGTTCATGGACGGGGTCCTCATGAAGGGGTGAGACGGCGCGGAGCCTAGCTTGATTCAGCCGGGCGGGCGACCTCCAACGACGGCCAGGCCTCCGAGCGCGCTCGGGCGGCGTGACCCGGGGTCGTGGTGCTCCCCCGCACGCCAGCGCGATCGCGAAACACTTGGCCGTCGAGGCCCGTCCCCGGCAAGGAGGGCCACATGGTTCAATGGCGGATCGCGCGTGCCCTCGGCGCCACCGGCGGGCTCATCGCGCTGGTGGGCTGTAGCAACCCCGGGTTCTTTGGGGGTGATGCCCCCGCGGCCGCCAAGACGACGCCGGCCGTGACGGACACGGAGTCCGGCGCAGCGACCGCGCCGGACGAGTGGGCGCACGTGGCGGTGCCCCCGGAGAACGGCCCTCGGTTGGCGCCCATCACGCTGAAATCACCCATTTACGCCAAGCCGGATCGCACGAGCGCGGCGCTGGGCTACCTCAGGGTGGGTGCCAGGGTCGCGCGCTCCGAGCAGCCCGTCACCCGGCGAGACTGCCCCGAGGGTTGGTACGCGGTGCGCCCCCTCGGCTTCGTGTGCGCCGGGGTCGACGCCACGGTGGACTTGGAGCACCCCGTCGCCAAGGCGATCCAGGTGGAGCCGGACCGGCGCCGGCCCATGCCCTACAAGTACGGCTTCGTCCGCAGCGTGGCGCCCAACTACATGCGCGTCCCGACCAAGGAAGAGCAGCTCCAGTACGAGATGCGCCTCGAGCGCCACCTGCGCAGCTATGGCCGCCTGCGCGCCAAGTGGGACGCCCTGGACGTCGGCGCCAACGACGTCCCGCTCGATGAGCGAGGGCAGGCGCTGGGCGCCATCCCCGATCACGCCGTCCCCATGGATGAGAGCGTCCGCTTCGGCGGGGACGGGACGGACGCCGTGCCGTGGTGGCTCGCGAGCGAGCGCAAGATCCCCAACCTCGCGAGCTTCAAGGTCCCCGCGTACGCCGTGATCGCCAGCCGCGTGAAGCGCCACGCCGGCATTGCCTTCATCGGCACCTTCGTGGCAGGGGACGCCGCCCTCGGGCGACGCTTCGCCATCTCCACCGACGCCCGGCTCGTCCCGGCGGACAAGATCAAGGCCGACAGCGGCTCGCCGTTTCATGGCTACGACATCACGCGCGTCGGCTTGCCGGTCGCGTTCGGCTACAAGGTGGGCGCTACTTACTGGCGGCTCCAGGGCGGCCAGCTCGAGCGCGGGGAGCCGCTGCGGTGGCGTGAGTTCGTCCCGCTCAGCGGCACGGTGAAGATGATCCAGGGGGCCCGCATGGTGGAGACGCGCGACGGCCGCTGGCTCAAGAGCGATGAGCTCAAGGTGATCGCCAAGTCTTCCAAGCCGCCGAGCTGGGCGCGCGGCAAGACGCGCTGGATCGACATCGGGATCGTCTCGCAATCCATGGTGCTCTGGGAGGGCGACCGGCCACTCTACGCCACGCTGGTGTCCACGGGGCGCGACGGCTTGGGTGAGCCAGGCAAGACGCTCAGCACGCCGCGGGGCGCCTTCTACGTCTATCAGAAGCACGTCACCACGACGATGGACTCGGACGTCGCCGATCACGAGTTCGAGCTGCGCGACGTCCCGTGGGTGCAATACTTCAAGGGCGGCTACGCCCTCCACGCCGCGTACTGGCACGACGACTTCGGGAAGGTGCGCTCTCACGGCTGCATCAACCTCGCGCCCATCGACGCTCGCATCGCCTTTGAATTTTCCACCCCACGAGTGCCCCCCCATTGGCACGCGCAGTACACGGCGGACGTCACGGAGCCGGGAACGTTGATTCACGTCCACCCGTGAGGTGCGCTGCCGCGGCGGCGCGTGGGCGCGCGCCGAAAGCGGCGCTGGGCTCGACGCCGAGCCCAAGCTGGTGAAAGACTCATGACTCGTGTCCACCGAGGCTGAGCCCACTCCTTCGAGCGACGGCGCGGACGCGCTCGTGGGGAGCGTGATCGCCGAGCGCTACAGAGTGCTCGAGCTGCTCGGCGAGGGCGGGATGGGCGCGGTCTATCGCGCCGAGCACGTCTTGATGAAGCGCGTCGTGGCGCTCAAGGTCCTCCATCGGAGCCTCACGGTCGTCCCGGAGGTCGTCGCGCGCTTCGAGCGCGAGGCCATCGTGGCGGGGAAGCTGGAGCACCCCAACGTGGTGTCTGCCTTGGACTTCGGTCGCATGGAGGACGGCTCCTGCTACCTGACCATGGAGCTCGTCTCGGGTCGGAGCCTCGCGGAGGAGCTCCAGCGTGGCCCCCTGAGCCTGCGGCGAGCGCTCGAGATCCTGCGACAGGTGGTGAGCGGCCTGGCCGCCGCGCACGCGGCGGGCGTGGTCCACCGTGATCTCAAGCCCGACAACGTCATGCTCGTCGGGCGTGACGAGGAGGCGGACCTCGTCAAGCTCCTGGACTTCGGCATCGCCAAGCTAGACTCGGGGACGCCCGGGCCGGCGCTGACGCGCCTGGGGGCCGTCTTCGGGACGCCGGAGTACATGGCGCCCGAGCAGGTCCAGGGCGCGGAGGTGGACGCGCGCGCCGATCTCTACGCGGTCGGCGTCATCTTGTATGAGCTGCTGACGGGGGCGACGCCCTTCGCCGAAGGCGAGACCTTGCGCCGGCAGCTCCTCGAGCCACCCCCACCGCTGCCGGAGTCGGTGCCGCGGGGCGTCGTGGCGCTGACCCTGGCGCTCCTGGAGAAGGACCCAGCCCAGCGCCCTCAGAGCGCGGAGGAGGTAGGGCTACGGCTCGAGGAGCTCCTCGCTGGCCTGGACGACGCCGCCGCCTTGGCGGCGCCGAGCGTCGCGGCGCTGTCGTTTTCTCCTACCGTCGCCTCCTTCTCGGGGGTGGAGGCGGACGTCGCGCCCTCCGCCGGTCATGAGCGCGCGCTGCGGCCCTCGCTCCTCCCGAGGGCGCTCGCGCAGCTCAAGCGTCCAGTGTCCCTCGGTCCGCTACGGTTCCCGCTCGGCGTGCCGGTGGCGCTCGCCTTGGCCCTCGTCGTCTTCGTCAGCCTCTCGGTCACGGGGCTGCTGGTGATGTGGGGGCAGCGCACGCGCGCGCCGCTCACGGCGGCGAGCGGCGACGCCACGGTCGTGGCGCAGCAGGGGCTCGACGAGGCGACCCTCGCCAGCGCCGCCACCGGAGATGCCAAGGCCCTGGCGGCGGTGGAGGCCCTCGACGAGGCCACCCGGAGCGCGGTGCACTGGCGCGCCATCGCGCGCGGCCGGACTCGACGGGGTGACTCGGCGAGCGCCGTGCAGGCGCTCGGGCGCGCCTTCGAGCAAGACGGCACCATGAAGGCGGACGAGGCGCTGCTGTCGGATCTGCGCCTCCTGGCCGAAGAGCGCGCCGCCTCCATCGCCGCGCTGGATCTCGCGGCGGGGCTCGGCGCGGTCGGCGCCGATCTCATCTACGACGTGTCGACCGGAGCCACGGATCCCGAGACGCGCAAGCGCGCGGCGGAGCGCCTGGAGCTGGCGCAGGTGCGGGCCAGCTCCAGCCCGGCGCTGCAGGTGGTGCTGGCGCTCAAGCGAGCGCGGGGTTGCGCAGGCTTCGCCGACGCGCTCGACGCCGCGGTGGAGCACGCCGACGCTCGCGCGTTGGCGAGGCTGAAGCAGCTCACGGCCACGCGCGGCTGCGGCACCTTCAAGCGCTCGGACTGCTGGAGCTGCCTGCGCGGCGACGACCGCCTGAAGCGCGCCATCGAGCGCGCCGAGGCGACGGCGGCGCCCAAGTTCTAGGACGCCCCAGCGCTCTCCATGAGGAGCGGCTCGAGCTCGCCCGTCCTCTGGAGGTGCCCGAGCGCCAGGACGTCCTCAGCGTGCTCGATGACGCGAGCGCCGTGCGCCGTGCGTCGTCAGACGACGCACCACACGCGCACGACCACGGTCCCTCTCTCGGTCCATGGGGTGACGTCGACGCGGTCGACCGAGGCCATGCTAGGCACCGGGAGCCGATGCAAGAGGTGCTCTTGCACGAAGCTCCGCCGCTCTTCGACCGACTGCAGGCCGAGCGCGTCCGAGCAGCGCACCACGAAGGTCGCCATCTCGAAGATGGCGTAAGCGGGCTGGGGCGCGTCTGCGGGCCCCGCTGCGGGCGGCGCGATCCCTGCCAGGGGGCGTAGGGTGGGCGTCCGCGGCGCTGGGCGAGCGAGGGGACGCTCCGACCGCCCCACCGGCGCTGCGTCCTCGGCATAGTCGAGCGTGTTCTGGGGGGCGCGGCGCGGGCGCTGGCTGAGGCGCACCCGTGGGCGCGCGTCGCTCTCATCCAGGCTCTCCAGGCGTGAGCGCGCGGGAGGCGACGGCTGGCGTCGCGGCGCGGGGACCAGCAGCTCCTCGGTGATGGCGGCGAGCGTCTCACGCCCGACCGGGGCCTCTCGGATCTCGATGGACGGAGCGGACGGGGTGGCGCGTGGGGCCGCAGGCTCGGCGAGCTCACGCTCGATGACGGCGAGCGTCTCGCGTCCAGCCGGAGTGTAATCGACGTGGATCTCGGGCGCTGCGGGCGCCGAGGGGGCAGGAGGATGGCCCGCTTTCGGGCGTGGGGGCTTGTCCTGACGTGAGGCCAATCAACGCCCATGATGCCACGACCGCCGCCGCTCCGCCTCGCCAATTGCAGGCTCCAGCGTGAGAGGGGCAGCCCGCCCCCCTCCGGCGCGCTTGCCATCATCCTCGAGCGGGCCTAGCGGGGCAGGGCGCCCATGGCACAGCCCGTTCCCCCCACGCTACGCGCCATCCTCGAGCGGCGTAGCCTCACCCGGTTGTTGGCTCCCGGGCCCTCGTTCGAGCAGCTCGAGCTCGTGTTGAGGGCGGCGCTCACGGTGCCGGACCACGGCTCCCTCCGCCCCTATCGGTTCCTGGTCGTCGAAGGGGAAGGGCGCGCGCGCTTCGGGCGCGCGCTGGCGCTCTCCTTGGAGGCCCATCGACCCGGGGCAACCCCAGTGGAGCTCGAGTGGGTGAGCAAGAAGGCCTACTTGGCGCCCACCCTCGTGGCGCTCGTCGCGGCGCCGCACCGGGGCCACAAGGTGGCGGAGTGGGAGCAGCTCGCGACGGCGGCGTGCGCGGGGTACGCCATCACGCTCGCCGCGTCGACGTTGGGGCTGGGCGCCATCTGGAAGAGCGTACACTACCCCCTCGACGCACGCGCCAAGGCGCTCCTGGGGCTGCTCTCGGAGGAGGTGTGCCTCGGGTGGATCAACCTGGGCACGCCCGCGCCCGGCTTCGCGCCGCCGCCGCGCCCGGAGCTGTCCCCTGCAGGCCTGACCACGGTGTTCGACGGCGGGGAGCCGCGCGGCTTCGCGCCTCGCTGAGGCGGCCGTCGAGGGCACGCCAGGGGGCGCGGCGCTCCGAGGGTCAGGGAGCGCACCCCTCCCCGGCGTCCCCTCGGGCGCCGTGCTGGCGGACGGAGCGAGATCGCACCGGGACTCTTGCCGCGGCTCCGCGAGGCGTGCATGGTTAGCGTCGCCATGAGCGTGCCCGTTTCAGAAGGGGATGTCCTCGCCGGGAAGTACCGAGTGGAGAAGGTGCTCGGCGTGGGCGGTATGGGGGTCGTCGTCGCTGCGCACCACCTTCAGCTCGACGAGCGCGTGGCGCTGAAGTTCCTCCTGCCAGAGGTGCTCTCCAGCGCGGAGGCGGTGGGGCGCTTCGAGCGTGAGGCGCGCGCCGCCGTCAAGATCAAGAGCGAGCACGTGGCGCGCGTGAGCGACGTCGGCAAGCTGGAGAACGGCGCGCCGTACATGGTGATGGAGTACCTGGACGGCACGGATCTGTCCGGCTGGGTGGAAGACCGCGGCGCGCTGCCCGTAGAGCAGGCGGTGGAGTTCGTGCTGCAGGCCTGTGAGGCCATCGCCGAGGCGCACAGCCTCGGCATCGTGCACCGGGACCTCAAGCCCGCGAATTTGTTTTGCACTCGTCGCCCAGGGGGTGAGCTCTCCATCAAGGTGTTGGATTTCGGGATCTCGAAGCTGACGTCCCTCTCCTCCTCGGGAGGTCCGGATCTCGGGCTCACCAAGACCCAGGCCATGATGGGCTCCCCGCTCTACATGTCGCCGGAGCAGATGCAGTCCGCCAAGCAGACGGACCCTCGGTCGGACATCTGGGCGCTGGGGGTCATCTTGTATGAGCTGGTCACCGGACAGGTCCCGTTCACGGGTGAGGCGCTGCCGGAGCTGGTGCTCAACGTGGTGTCCATGCCTCCCCGGCCCCTGAGAGATCTGCGCCCCGACGCTCCGGAGGGCTTGGAGCCGGTCATCCTTCGGTGCTTGGAGAAGCGTCCGGACCAGCGCTTCCAGAACATCGCGGAGCTCGCGCTCGCGCTCGCCCCGTACGGGCCGAAGCGCGCACGGCGCTCCGTCGAGCGCATCACGGAGGTCCTTCGATCCTCCGGACTCACCGTGGCGGACGTGGACCTGCCGCCCTCGGTGCGGCCTGGGGCCGGCACGGTGGGCTCGTGGGCTCAGACACAAGGTGGGGGGAGCAAGCGGTCGGTCGCCATCGGCGCCAGCATCGTTGGCGTGGCGGCGGTCGTCGGAGGCGCGGCCCTGTTCTTTACCCGCGCCAACTCCGCAGCAGAGCCGGCGGCGGCGGCCTCGCTCGAGAGCGCGAGGGCGGAGCCGCCAGGCGCCGGCCTACCTCCGCCCCCCGTCGCGGCGCTGCCGGAGCCGCCAGCGCCCTCCGCGACCAGCGCCATCGCGCCTGCGCCCGAGGAGCCGCGGCCAGACACCTCGGCGGCGCACGCCACCGCGACCAAGGCGCCGGTGCGCGATCTCCGCGCGCCGACCACCACCAAGACCACCTCCGTGAAGTCGACGTCGGCGGCGCAGAGCCCGCCCGCGGACAAGCCGGCAACGCCCCAGCCGCGCTACAACCCGGCCGATCACCTCTGAGCGGGCGCGAGCGGCAGGCGTCGCGACCGCCGGGCGGCGAGTGCGCCGCGTCGAGCGCGGAGGAGAGGCGCCAGACGTGCCGCGGGTGTGGTGCAGGCGTGCCACGCCGCCTTGATTCTGTTACACTCCAGCCATGGCTTCGCGCGCTCGCTTCATGAGGAAAGGCTCCGTAGGGTTTTTGGTTGCGCTCTCCACGGCGCTCGCGGCGGCGTGCAGCGCCTCGGATGACGGTGGTGAAGGCGGCAACGCCTTCGGTGGCTCCGGCGGCAGCGCGGCCGCGGGAGGCAGCGCGGCCGCGGGAGGCAGCGCTGCCGCGGGAGGCAGCGCCGGCGCGGCGGGTCACGCCGGCAGTGACGCGGGGAGCGCCGGCGCCGGTGGAGGGGCTGCGGGCCAAGGGGGCGGAGCCGGTGGCCAGGCGGGTGGCGGCGGTGGTACGGGGGCCACTGGCGGTACCGGGGCCACGGGCGGGAGCAGCGGCACCGGCGGCGGAGCCGGCTTCAGCGGCGGTGGCGGTCACGGCGCCACCGGCCCTCGCGACGGTGGCCCCATCTTCGAGTACGACGGGGGCGAGGTGGAGCCGGACGCCTGCGCCTCTACCGTGGTGGAGGGGGAGCTGCAGCCGCTCGACATGTACATCATGCTGGACCGCTCCGGCAGCATGGGCAGCGACTGCAACTATGGCTCGTCCACGAGCTCCAAGTGGTGTCGCGCCGTCAACGCGCTGGGCGGCTACTTCAACAGCCCCACGGCGAATGGCAACGCCGCCGCGCTCCAGTTCTATCCCATCGGCGGCTACAACTGCTCGAGCGGTGGGAGCCTCAACACCCCCGCCGTCAATTGGACGACCCTCACGGCAGGGGCTGGCACGCTGGTCGGCGCCCTCAACAGCGCGACCCCGAACGGCGACAACACGCCCACCCTGGCGGCGCTCCGAGGCCTCACCAACTTCACGGCCGGCCAGGTCTCCTCGCGGGTGGGGCGCACCGTCATCGGCATCCTCATCACGGACGGTGAGCCGAACGGCTGTGGCGCTGAGACGCCGACGGGCGACCGGGATCTGCTCGCCGCGCACCTCGCCTCGACGGGCATCAAGACCTTCGTGGTGGGCATGACGGGCGCTGACTTCAGCTACCTGGAGACGGTGGCGCGCGGCGGCGGCGCAGATGCCCACAGTAACTTCTGCAACGGCGGCGCTGCTAGCTGTCACTACTACAGCGTCGGGAACGGGGACCCGGCGACCTTCGTCGCGGCGCTCCAGACCATTCAGAAGTCCGCGCTCGGCTGTGACTACAACATGCCTCGCCCGAGCGGCGGGCAGGTGGATCTCTCCAAGGTCAAGGTGCTCTTCACGCCCACCGGGGGCTCGCAGACGCCCATCCCGCGCGTGTCGGACGCGGGAGCGTGTGGCGGCGGGGGCTGGTACTTCGACAACAACCAGAACCCCACCAAGATCACGCTCTGCCCGGCCACGTGCAGCGTGGTGCGCCAAGACGGCACCGCCAAGATCGACATCGAGCTGGGCTGCCTCGGCACCTGAGCCCGCCGCTCGCAGCGATTGAGCCCGCCGAGCGCTCGGCGTATCGTCGGCCATGATGGGATCGCGGACGCTGCTCGTGCTGGCCGTGGCCCTCCTGGGCGCCGCGTGCCAGGCGCGCAAGGCGGGCGTGCAAGAGCTCGCAGAGCCCTCGGCGGCGCCCGCCCGCGAAGGCCCGTGCCCCAGCGGGCCCGAGCAGGAGCCGGGACCAGGCGAGCTGCGCCCCTCGCTCGACGCCTTTCGGGCCAAGGACTACCGGAGCGCGCAGCGGCTCTTGGGTGAGCTGGCGCAGAAGTACCCCAAGAGCCCCGCCGTCGCGCTGTGGCAGGGAGAGGCGACGCTCTACGAGGCGTCCACGGTGGCCGCCGCGGAGGCTGCGGAGCCACACTACCTCAGGGCGCGCCAGCTCGAGCAGCGTGGCTGTTCACTCGAGGAGGCAGACGCCTACTACCTCCGTCTCGGCTTGGGCAACGTCTCCATGCGCCGGGCAATGCCAGCAGCGGCTCGCCCGCTCTTCGCGGAGATGGTGGAGCGCTGGCCGCAGAGCGCGCAGAGCCACTACGTCAGCGCGCGGGCGCTGTGCGCCTTGGGTGAGCTGCCCGCCTGTACCGAGGCCCTGGAGACGACCTTCAAGGTGGCCAAGAGCCACCAGCGCCCCAGGTTTCTCCGCACGCACTACGCGCTGGAAGACTGGCTGAGGATGAGCAGCACCCAGAGCGAATTCGCGGAGCTGCGCCTCCGTCCGGAGTACCGGCGACTTGTCGCCGAAGCAAAAAAGGAGTGATCATCCGGGCATGACGGACGCTTCGGACTCGGAACTCATGGCGCTGCTCGAGCGGATCTTCGCGGACGGCATCGTCGAGGTGGAGGAGCGCGCGGCGCTCGAGCGCGTGGGGCACGAGCGAAGCGAGAGCCGCGCCGTATTTCAGCGCTTCTTGGCAAAGAAGTGGGGCGAGGTGCTGGCGGATGGCGTGATCACGTCGCAAGAGCGGCTGCTCTTGCACCGGATCGTGGAGGCGCTCGGGCTCGAGCGGGAGGACTTGCCGGAGCAGCTCAGGCTCGCTTGGCGGAGCTGAGCCCTCGCGCGCCCTTCGGTCGCCGAGCGAGGGCGGCGCTGGCGGTCTGCGTCGCGCTCGCCGTGCTGCTCGTGGTGTCGGCGAGCCGCCCGCTCGGCGGCGCGGAGCAAGAGCGGCGTGACGCCGTCCGGTTGATGGAGCCCATCGTCTTGGCGCTGGCGCAGCGAGGCCCAGGCGCGCTCACGGCGCCCGAAGCGCAGTGGGCCTACACGGCGCTCGCGGAGCAAGCCCAGCACGGAGTGCGGCGCGCGGGCTCCGCGCCGCTGCTACCGCTGCTCGGCGCTTGGTCGGAGCGGAGCCTGGGACGCG
>CAUJEM010000055.1 GCA_963169915.1 Myxococcota bacterium | reverse complement strand
TCGACGTGCGGGCGCTGCACGGTGATGGACAGCATCTCCGGGTGGCCGCCGTCCGCGGAGTAGTGATCCGCGCGCTTGGGCACCGTCACCTCCTCCACCCAGATGGCCTTCGGTGAGGTGGGGCAGAACTCCTCGCACACGATGCACGGGGTGGCCATGGCCCAGGGCAGGCAGCGGCCCTGATCGTACATGGCGGTGCCGATGGAGATGGGCTTCTGCCCGATGCCCATCTTCTCCTTCTCCGTGATCTTCTGGATGGCGCCGGTGGGGCACACTTGTCCGCAGAGCACGCAGCTAAACTCGCAGTAGCCGATGCGCGGCACCAGGATGGGCGTCCAGAGCCCCTCGATGCCCGCCTCGAACAGCGCCGGGTGCAGGGCGTTGGTGGGGCACACCTTCATGCACTCCGCGCAGCGGATGCAGCGCTCCAGAAACTCCCGCTCCTCCACGGCCCCCGGCGGGCGGATGACCTTCTCGTTGTACGCGCGGTCCGGCCAGTTGGCGATGCGCATGCCGGGGATGGCGACGGCGCCGGCCGCGCTGGCCGCGACGAGCGTGCGGCGCTTCAGATCCGGCGCCACCGTGCGGCTCTTGCGGTTGGGCAAGAAGCGGAACTTGATGACGTCCTCCGGGCAGGCCACCTCGCAGTTGAGGCACATGTGGCACTCCTCCGCGCGGTGCTTGACGCCGCCCTGCGGGCTGTCCGCGCCTTGGCAGTGCACCAGGCACAGGTTGCAGTCCGTGCACTTGGAGTGATCTTTCTCCATGCCGAACAGGGCGTGCTTGGAGAGCGTCCCCAAGAAGCTGCCGAGCGGGCAGATGGCGCGGCACCAGAACCGAGGGATGAACCGGTTCATGAACAGCACGCCCGCGAACAGGAAGACGATGAGCCAGGTCTGGTGGAAGTAGCTCTGCTGCGCGGTCCACACGTGCAGCGCGAGGAAGTCCTGCGCGCCGTCGGCCGCCGTCTGGACGGCGCGGACGTTGGTGTCCGCCGCCACCTCGTTGGCGCGCACGCCGAGGTACTGCAAGGCCGGCACCACCCCGATGCCGATGGCGCGCACGGCCACGCAGAGGGGATCCAGCAGGCCCCCGATGGCGGAGCCCGCGAGCGACGCCGCGAGAAACCCCCACATCAGGTAGTATTTCCCGATCTGCCACCACTTGGTCTTGTTGGCCTCGACGCGCTTGTTGCCCTTGAGGTAGCGGCTGGGGAACACCCACCCAAAGAAGTGGTGGAGCGTGCCGAACGGGCAGATCCACCCGCAGAAGACCCGCCCGAACACCAGCGTGAGCGCCACCACCGCGAGGCCCCAGGCCAGCCCGCGGTAGACCGTGTGGGTGCTGAGCAAGGTCATGGCCCCGACGAAGGGGTCCGCCATCAAGAACCCCTCGACCGGGAGCGGCAGGCGCACCGGCTGCTCCGCGGACGCCGAGAACGTGCCGCGGAACGCGGTCTCGAAGAGGAAGTAGAGAAAGACCGCCAGGAAGCCGACCTGGCTGACGCGGCGCGCCCACACCAGCGCGCGGATGATCTTGCGCGCGGGGATGCCGGAGCCGGGCCGCTTGGGCTTGCTCTTCGCCGGCTTCTTCACGGGCTTGGCGCTAGCGGCCGTGGCGGCTGGCGCGCCGCCCACGTTCACCGCACCGCTCATCCCGACCGCGGTGGTGCGCGCGGGGGTGGGGGCTGCACCAGCGCGCAGCGCCTCCCGCCACGTCGGCGTCGGCGCCAGCGCCGGCGCGAGCGAGCGCGGCTCGTCGAGCGGCGCGACCACGCCCACACGACCCTCCGCCAGCCACGGGATCGGCGCCGGGAGCTGCTCGCCGACGCCCGCGCTCTCCAACGAACTCTGCTGCGACATTTAGACGATCACGTGCGGCACCGACTCCCAGTGCAGGCTGCCGATGCCGCGCTCCTGCGCGAGCTTGAGGTAGTGGACGTTCTCCGCCTTCTCGCCGATGAGCGTCGCCCCATAGGCGTCGACCGCCACCTGATCCAGGCTGGCGATGACCTGGTGGAGATCTCGCGCGTCATCCACGTTGCCGCCCTGGGGCCCGTTGCGCATGAGCACGCGCGTGGCGTCCAGGATGGTGAGCGTGGGGCGCATGAAGGTGGCAAGATCTGCGATGCTGACGTCGATGTTCTGATGCAGGCGGTTGCGGCGCCCGCCGAGCATCCCGTACCAGTTCTTCATGCCGCCCGTGTACTTGGACAGGTTGTGGTGCTTGGCCACCGGCACGTTGATGATCTTATCAGCGTTGACGAGGGGCGTATAGACGGGCCACAGATCGAGCACGTCGCCCTTCATGCGCAGCTCTCGAAATCGATGCGCCGCGGGGAGCAGCACGGTGGCGCCGAGCGCGTGCGCGGCGCGCCAGATGCCCGAGCGCTGAAAGCAGCGGTTGGCCTCGTTGCAGGAGGCGTCCGTGACGACCACCTGCTTGGCGCCCGCGTCGAAGGCGAGGCGCACGACCTCCGCCACCACCAAGGGGTTGGTGTTCGCAGCATGCACGGGCATGCGGTCCCAGCCGATGTTGGGCTTGACCGCCACGATGTCTCCGTTGCTGACGAAGCGCTTCATCCCGCCGAGCGCCTCCACCGCCCGCCGCACGAGCTCCGCCGGATCTCGGCTGCTCTTGGCGATGGCGAGCTGGGGCGGGGGCCCCGGCGTCTTGACGGAGAAGTCGCGGACCTGCCGCTCCCCCGCGTGGACGGAGAGGTCGAAGCCGCCGTGATCGTAGGCCAGCTTGGTGATGCCGCCGGCGCCCGTGAACAAGGCGGCGCTCTTGGCGATGCGCACCAGGGCCTCACGGCGGGTCGGCAGCTCTCTCACGGCTCAGCTCTGGTCTCGAATGGCCGCCTGGTCAAGCCAGCGCGGCGAAGGGCAGGAGGATACGCGCGCGGGGTGTTTTCGTAGGCATTCCTTGCGCAGAGCGCTGAACGGGTGCTCCGCTCGGGCCGCACGCGCTCACTTTCCCTTGCCGACCCCTGACAGGCAAGCTAACTAGCGCGCCCCCCATCCCTCGACGGAGTTGGTCATGAAAGACGGTATCCACCCGAAGTATGAGAGCGTCACGGTGAACTGCGCCTGCGGCAACACGTTCGAGACGCGCTCCACCAAGGAGGAGCTGTCGGTGGACGTCTGCGGTGCCTGCCACCCGTTTTACACGGGCAAGCAGCGCTTGGTCGACACGGCGGGCCGCATCGACCGCTTCCGCCGGAAGTACGGCACCGCCACGAAGTGAGCGCCCACCGGGCGCGGACCGCGGGAGCCGAGCCCTCGGCTCCCGCGCTGCGTTTTGTCGTCGCGGCGTGCCGGCGCGTGCGTGAGCCGTGGTTATAGTGCGCGGGATGACCTCCCCGCGCCCCAGCGTCGAGCCCAGCGTCCGCCTCACCGTCGGGGGCCAGGCGCTGGTGGAGGGCGTGATGATGCGGTCTCCCCACGCCCTGAGCGTCGTGCTGCGGCGCCGTGATGGGTCGCTGCTCGTCCGGACGCGGAGCCTGCCCCCCCCGCTGCGCGGCTGGCGCTCGCTCCCCCTCGCCCGAGGGCTCTTCGGGCTGCTCGGCGCGCTGCGCCTCGGCAACGCCGCGCTGCGCTTTTCTCTGGAGACCTACGCCCAGGATCGGGAGGGCGCGGACGCTGGGGCAGAGGCTGGCACGGCGCCGCCGGTGGCCCTCGGCGTCCTGCCACGCCTCGGCTCCCTCACTTGGCTGCTGCTCTCCTTGGAGCCGGAGCCGGGCGTCGCCGGCACGGCTCCAGAGCAGGAGGGGCGCGTCGGGCTCGCTCCGCTCTTGCTCGGGCTGCTGCTCTTGCTCTTGCTGCCGCACGCCGTCGCCCTCGGCCTGGCGGCGCCCCTCGGGCTCGAGCCCACCAGCCTCGCCTTCCAGGGAGTCACCACGCTCGCGCAGCTCGGGCTCGTCCTCGGCTACCTGCTCGCCCTCCGGCGCGTGCCGGAGATCCACCGGCTCTTCCAGTACCACGGCGCCGAGCACCAAGCCGTGCACACGTACGAGGCAGCCGAGCGGCTGACCGTGGCGGGCGCGCGGGAGAAGTCCCGCCTGCACCCCCGCTGCGGGACGAGCTTCGTCGTGATGGTGTCGCTCGTCGGCCTGCCTTGGCTCGTCGCGCTCGCGGCGCTCACCCCCACCGACGCGAGCGCGCTCACGCAGCACCTCACGCTCTTGGCGCTCAAGCTGCTCAGCTTCCCGCTGCTCGTCGGGCTCACCTTCGAGCTGCAGCGGCAGCTCGCGCGCTGGAGCGGCCACCGCGCCGGTGCGCTGCTCTCCACCCCCGGCTTCCTGGCGCAGCGCGTGACCACCATCGCCGCGACGGACGAGCAGCGCGAGATCGCGCTGGCGGCCCTCGGCAGCGCCCTGCTCCACGAGCGCCAGGGCGAGCCCGGCGGTCCCCCCCCGGACCAGGCTTACCCTGGCTTCGAGGCGCTGACGCTCCCCGGCTGAGCGGACGCGGCCGCGAGCGGCGTGCTATGTGTCGCGCCCCATGGTGACGCTGCCGCTGGAGAAGCTCAACGCCCTGGTGCGCCGGAGCGAAGAGATAGAACAGCTCTTGTGTGATCCGGCGGTGCTGCGCGACACCCAGCGCATCACCGCGCTGGGCCGAGAGCGCAGCCACCTGGCGCCCATCGTCGCGGCGTTCGCGCAGGAGCGCGCGCTGCGCCGCCAGCTCGAGGACGACCGCGCGCTGCTCGACGACCCGGAGCTGGGGCCCATGGCGCGCGAGGAGCTGCCTGGCTTGGAGGCCCAGCTCGAGCAGCTCACCCAAGCGCTGCGCGTCTTGCTCCTGCCGCGCGATCCGAACGACGAGCGCGACACCCTGCTGGAGATCCGCGCCGGCACGGGCGGTGAGGAGGCCGCGCTGTTCGCGGCGGATCTGTTTCGAATGTACGCGCGCTGGGCGGAGCGGCGCGGCTGGAAGGTGGAGCTGCTCAGCCAGAGCGAGGCGAGCGCCGGCGGGGTCAAGGAGATCATCGCGCTCATCAAGGGAGAGCGCGTGTTCTCCAGCTTACGGCACGAGGGCGGCGTGCACCGCGTCCAGCGCGTGCCCGTCACGGAGGCCCAGGGCCGCATCCACACCTCCACCGCCACCGTGGCGGTGATGCCGGAGGCAGACGAGGTGGACGTCCACCTCGACGAGAAGGATCTGAAGATTGACATCGCCGCCAGCGGTGGCCCGGGCGGGCAGGGCGTGAACACCACCAACAGCGCCGTGCAGATCACCCACCTGCCCACCGGCATGATCGTCAAGTGCCAAGACGAGCGCAGCCAGCTCAAGAACAAGGCCAAGGCGCTGAAGGTGCTGCGCAGCCGCCTGCTCGACCTCGAGCTGCAGAAGCAAGAGGCCGCCATCCGTGACGAGCGGCGCGGCATGGTGGGCGGCGGAGATCGCTCGGAGAAGATCCGCACCTACAACTTCCCGCAGAACCGCCTGACCGATCACCGCATTGGCCTGACGCTCTACCAGCTGGACCGGGTGATGCAGGGGGAGCTGGACGAGCTCATCGGCGCGCTGGTGGCGTCTAGCCAGGCCGCCCGGCTCGCGGCCGAGGCGAGCTGAGCCCGGCCTGGGCCCTGCGGACTCCCCAAAAATCCCCCATTTTCCGAGAGCGCAGGGGGGCGGACCCCGGCTAGAGTCAGCCCTTCATGCCCACCTCAGGGAATAGGCGAGGCCGAGGCCACCCCCGGGGAGCCCTGACCGCTGGGCTCGTGGTCGGGCTGCTGACGTCAGCGGCCCAGGCTCAGACCTACACGGGCCGAGAGGTCGCGGACGCCACCGCTCAGTCGCTCGACATGATGCGGGACCATGTGGCGTTCTTGGCGGCCCAGGACCGCTACGACGCCTCCCTCGCCTACATCACCCTGGGCTTCCGCGGCGCCCCTGCCCGCTTCGCCTACAACGACGGGCGCACCCCCTGGGGCGCGGCGGTGCGAGGCGGGACCACGGTGGGCTTCGGGTTCGGCGCTCCCAGCGAGCTGAGCGTGTTCACGGGGGCCTGGGTGGACCTCGTCCAGGCAGGCGCCTTCGAGCCGAACGCCGGGCTGATCAAGGGCGTGGAGGGGCTGCTCTACCTTGGGGTGGGCTTCCGCGGCTTTCAGCTGACCGTGGCCCGCTACGTCCACGGGGACCCCGCCGCCAGCGGCGACGGCTTCGGCAACCTCTCCTGGGGAAGCGACGCTCAGACCGGCGGCCCCGGGGAGGCCACTAGCCTGGAGCCCTCGGAGCAGCGCGCGCTGACGCTCTACCACACGAGCGGGGCCTCCGTGCTGGCCACCTGGGCGGTGGTCCCGAGCGCGGACCTCGACGGGACCCACTATGAGCTCGTGGAGGCGCGCGCCCAGCTACAGCCCCTCAAGCGCTGGCTGGACAAGAAGTACGGGCTGCCCATGCTGGCGCTGCAGAAGCTCTCCGGGGACCGCGGCTACTATGGGGAGCCTCCGCCGCAGCGGGCGACGGCGGCCTCCCCCGGGCAAGCGGAGGCGTCCGCGCCTCCCTCACCCTACGAGACGGAGCTGGGCTCGGATGACTTGCTAGGGCTCGGGATCCGCGCTCACACCAAGGTGCAGCTGTACCCCACCCCGAAGTTCCGCACGCTCGAGGCCGGCGCGTACCGGGACAAGGGCCCGTGGACGGTGGCGTTCCGGGCTCACGTGTACCGGCGCCTGGACACCACGCAGGCCAGCGTGGACAGCTTCGGAGCCTTCAGGATCGGCGATCCGAAGCCCGGGAACATCGGCCTGCCCTTCAGCGTTGCGCTGTCTTACAGCTACAACAGCCCCGACACCGCGACCTTCATCCCGCTGCCCTACGCCCACGTCGTCGGCGTTCAGGCGGTGCTGGGCGTCCCGGAGGTGGCCAAGTCCCTCGTGCCCATCGTCCGAGCCAAGGAGGAGCCTGCTCCATGAGCCCCCGACCTCTCCTGCTGGCCCTGGCGCTGGCTAGCGCCGCCTGCGCGCCCGAGCCGCTCCTCGACCACTACTGGGGCGTCGAAGAGTGCCAGTTCCAAGCCGATCAGGATCTCGCGCGCTATCGGACCTGCGAGGCCTACGCGCTGCAGGCCGACGGCGCCCACGCCCTGATGATCCACCTGAGCGAGGGCAAGCTCGGCTCCTTCCTGGAGACCCCCGCCGGCACCACTCCGATGGTGACCTTCGCCCTCGAGTTCGAGCAGCCGGAGGGGCGCGTGACCGCGTTCGGCGATGAGGTCCTGATGCCGCCGCCGACCCTCATCCCCCAGGGCCGCGCCTACGTGCTCGCCAGCCCCGGCAACCCGCGCCCGCCGGCGACGGCGTGGCTGCTCGGGGAGGGCAGCTTCCAGGTGCAGCGGCTCCACCTGACGCGGGAGCGCAGCCCCGAGCGCGAGCAGGCCAACCTCCAGCTCGAGCTCAGCCTGGACGAGCTGTCCCTTCGCCCGGCCGAGAGCCCCTCGGGCGTGGGCGCGGCGCCGCTCCGAGGCCACCTCACGCTCAGCGCCGCCCACGCGTTCTGAGGCGCTCGCACCAGGCTCACCGCGGGGCGCTCGCTGGCAGCGCCACCGTGCTGTTGTACGTGGCGACCACGTCGCGCAGCGCGCTCACCAGCTCGAGCTCGGGCTCACCGCCCCGGCGCGCGGCTTGGTAGGCTTCGAGGAAGCGCGCCATCGGCTCGGCCAGCCGCGCGAGCGCCTGCTCCGCCTGCGCTGGGCCCACCTCCGCGACGAACCCGGGCCACGCCCGGCGCGCGGGGAGCTGGGCCATCGAGCGCGGCTCGAGCTCCAGGGCGACCTCCACCTGCAGCACGCGCTCGATGACCGGCGCGAGCAGCCCCGAGAGCGGGCTGGCCTCGTCCTCGCCGCGCCCCTGTCGCCACTCACGCAGGGCGCGCCAAAACCCGAGGCTGGCCTCGTGGGCCAGCACTGCAGCGAGCGTAGGGTCACTGGTCATCGAGGCCCTGAACGATAGGGCACGCGGGCCTGCGCTGCACGCCGCGTCACACTGGGCGCCCAGACCGAGCGGTGTGCTAAGGTGGCAGCCTCATGGCTACCGCGGTGGAAGCTCGAGCGCCTAGCGCGTGGGAGGACGGGCTGCTCTGCGCGCTGGTGCTCGTCCCCACCTCGTTCTCACGCAACCGCTGCTTCCAGCTCTACCAGCGGGCGGAGCTGGCCCGGGTGCGGCGCCGGGCGGCGCGCATCGCCAGCGCCGTGGCGCAGCTCAGCGTCCTACCGGGCGAGGCGCCCCCCGCCGTGCGGGAGACCCTGCTCGCCCGTGGCGAGCGAGGCCTCAGCTACTCGCTGCCCGCGAGCGGGCTCCTGCGTCACCTGACGCTCGGCCCGCTCGAGCACGCCGCGCTCGAGGTCGCGCTCGCGCGCGCGCGCGACGCCGAGCCCCCCGCCTCCGCCCGCGCGCGCGTGGAGGAGGCCCTGCTCCAGCTCTGGCGTCCTCCCCCCACCCCACCCCGCGACGCCACCGGTCCGTAGCCCGCGCGCGCCCTGGGACGGCGCCCTGCGCTAGGGCGCGAGGGTGAGCACGACCGGGATCCGGAGCAGCCGCCGCTCACCGACGGGGAAGCGCTGCTCTTGAACGGCACGCACCACGCAGTCTGCAGGGCCCGAGCCCTGAAGCTGCTCGGTGGTCTCGGCCGCGACGAGCGTGACGTTGGCGCTGCTGCCGTCCGGACGGATCTCGGTGTCGATGGTGAGCCGCACCCTGCTGCCCGCTGGCACGTCGACCTTGCTACCGGCGAAGCAGCGCTGCGCTTGCTCGCCGATCCTCCGGAGCGCGTCCGCATCGGTCTCGAGGAGGGGGGGCTCCGGCGTCGTCACGGGGGCCGCCTCCACGGGCGGTGGGGCCGAGGCAGTCGACGCCGGCGTGTCGGGCGCCGCGAGCCCAGGGGTGGGCGTAGGGGGCGCCGTGAGCCCAGGGGCAGGCGTCGGGGGCGCCGCGCTGCTGGCGCTCGGCGGTGGCGAGGCGGGCGGGGGCCTCACTGGAGCGTCCACGACGCCGCGGCGCGGATCCGCCAGCGGCGGCGCGCACGCGAGGGCCGCCACGGCGCCAAGGAGCGCCAGCACCGCCGCCCTCCCCCGAGACCTCATGCGGGGACCTCCTTCAGCGTCTGCTCCAGCCGCTCGAGCAAGCGCCGCTCGGCCGCGCTCAGCGCGGGCTCCTGCTCACCCTGGAACGGCAGCGCACGCGCGCGGGGAGCCCCCGTGCGCCGGACGCGGAGCGTGAGCCGCTCGACGTGGCCCATGCGCCCCTGCGTACCACGGAACACCGCGGCGAGCTCTGGCCCCGTGGCTCGACGCGGCGCCGGGCGCACCACGAAGGAGCGCCCGGCGGCGAGGCGCGCCACCAGCCCGACCACCAAGGTGTCCACCGGATCCGCGCGTAGATCCGGTGCGCCAGGGCAGCCCTGCCCGAGCCACGCGCCGAGCGTCTGCGTCCCGTCCAGGCCGCTCCAGCCCTCGAGCCCCAGGCTGAAGCCGCGCCGCCCCAGCCACTGCTCCGCCTCCTCGAGCGTCGTCTCCGCGCCGAAGGTGGCGAGCTCCGACAGCTCGTCGAGGCCCAGCTCCGCGGCCGGCGGCACCGCAGGGGCGCTGGCGCTCGCGGCGACGCCCGGAGCGGGCTCGAAGTTGCCAGGGTTACAGATCCGCGCAGGATCGAAGCTCCGCAGCACGGCCCTCAAGATCGGCCCCGCCGCTCCCAGCTCGGCGGCGAGCGCCTGTGCCTTGCTACGACCCACGCCATGATGATGGCTGATGGTCCCGCCAGCGGCGAGCACCGCGCGCGTGGCGTCTCGCCATGCGGCGTCGTAGAGGGCGAGCGCCCGGGCCTCGTCCTGGGCGGCCCCCGTGAAGGTGAAGTAGATGCTGCAGCCGTCCGGGTAGGCGTGGCTGAGGTGCGCCATCACCAGGACGTGCGGTGAGAGCGCGGCGCGCACGCCTCGATAGAGCGCGCTCAGCTTGGACCAGGGCGCCGCGACCTCCAGCGTGTCGCTGAAGGCGCCGAGCTGAAAGACGGGCGCCTGACGAAAGCTGATGGAGTAGCGGTGCTCCCACCAGCGCCGCGCGGGCCCCTCACCGAGCTCCTGGCCGCGCTCGAGCCGCGCGAGCGTGGCGGCGGCGGCCAGATCTTGCTCGACCTCGGCCGCAGAGCCCTCGAACACCAACACCAAGGTGCAGCCGCCCAGCAGGTTGCCCTCGAACGACCGGATGGCGAGGTTGAGCCACCCTGGCTGCTTCAGCGCGCCCCGCACGAGCGGGCGCAGCCAGGCGGGACGGGCGCGTGGCCCGCGGCGTGGGCCCGCGGTCTTCACCGAGCCCGAGCGCATGATGACCGAGTCGATGGGGTCGTACAGGCGAGCCACGGGCGGCCGCAGGCCCGCTTGATAGATCCTCCGCATCGCGCTCCAGCCGGCCTCGATGTCCGGGAAGCTCCAGGCGACGTAGCCCCGGCGCTCGGGGAGCCGCTGGACCCGGAGCCAGGCGCGGGTGATGAAGCCCAGCGTCCCTTCGCTCCCCACGATGAGCGGGAGCAGGTTCGGGCCACGCGCGCGCCGTGACAGCTCCACCACCTCCCCCGTCGGTGTCACCAGCTCGAGCCGCTCCAAGAGATCTTCGATTTTTCCGTAGCGGCCGGAGCACTGCCCCGCGCCGCGAGCGGCGATCCAGCCCCCCACCGTGGAGCAGAGGATGCTGGAGGGGAAGTGACCCACGGTGAAGCCGAGCCGGCCCAGCTCCTCCTCCAGCGTGATGCCCATCACCCCCGGCTGCGCCTCGAGCAGTAGCTGCTCCTCGTGGAGCTTCCAGTGCCGGAGGCGCTTGAGGTCGACGATGACGGTGTCCGCCGCAGGCAGCACCGCGCCACACACGCCGCTCCCCGCGCCGAAGGGGACGAGCGGGACGCCCTGCTCCTGCGCCCACCCGACGAGCTGCGCCACCTGCGCCGTGTCGGTGGGCCACACGATGAGCCGCGGGAGGTGCTCGGCGGGCCGCCCGTCACGCACCTCGAGGTGGTGGCGCGGCCACAGGTCTCGCGCGTAGCACACCCGGTCAGCGAGGCTGTCACTGAGGGTGAGGCCGGGGATGGCCTGCTCGAGGGCCGCTCGAAGGTCCACGCCTCGAGCTTGTACCAGGGGGAGCGCAGGTCGTATATCGCTGGCCATGGCGCCGCTCCCTGCCGTGATCCTGCTCCTCGCCGTCGCCCTCACGAGCTGCGGCCCCTCCGCCAGCTCAGCGACGACGCCTCGCCACGGCGCACCGACCGGCACCGACGAGCGACCGACAGACGGCCCAGCGCCCGCTGCGAGCGCCCCCACCGCTTGCGCCGACGAGGGCTGCTTCGCCTGCGGCGACGGCTACTGTCCCAAGGGCTTTTACTGTGACGCCTCGCTCGAGGACGGCCCGGGGTGCTCCTGGCTCCCCGCGTGTCAACCTGAGGCGCGCTGCGCCTGCGTCGTCGAAGCGCTGGCGGCGAGCTGTCGCTGCTCCGAGCAGAGCGGCGGCGCGGTCGTCACCTGCCCCTGAGCGCCGCTCGCCACCGTGGGCTCAGGGCTTCTGGGCGAGGACCAAGATGCGCTCGGAGTTGGCCCCGAAGAACGCCCCTGGGGTGTGGATGTCGCCGCTGACCTCGACGACGCGAAACCCGACGTCGTGCAGCAGCTTGCCCAGCTCATGCAGCGAATAGGTGCGGATGGAGCAGATGAGCTCCCGTGAGCCACCATCGTCGAAGATGACCGAGCGCTTGACCTTCAGCCGGCTGGTGATGAAGTCGAGCGAGGCCTCGTCCATGCACAGGCACGCATCGCCCGAGAACCAGACGCTGGACGGGAGCCGCGAGGCGATGAAATCACGGTTGGGCACGTCCAGCAGGAACATCCCACCCGGCCGCAGCGCCCGAAACACGCGCGAGATCACGGCTAGGTTCTTCTCTTCTTCGAAGTAGCCGAAGCTGGCGTTCCAGCAGTAGACGCCGTCGAACATCTCCTCGAACGCCATCTCCCGCATGTCCCCCTGCAGGAAGTTCAGCTTGACCTCGGCCTCTTGCGCCACCTCGGCCGCCAGCGCCAGCTGAAACAACGAGAGATCATAGCCGACGACGCCATAGCCCCGACGTGACAGCTCGACCGCGTGGTACCCGGCGCCACAGGCGAGATCCAGCAGGACCCCACCGGTCGCTACGCCCAGCGCCTCTTCGATGAAGGTGGCCTCACGGGCCGTCTGCCGATCGCTCGGGCGAGCCAGCGCCCGCGAGAACTCATCGCTGAAGGCCTCCTCCCACCAGGGCTTGCGCGGCCGCAGGGAGGAGGTCTCCAGGCTGGGGGGCGGGGCCTCCGGCGGTGCGGCGCTGGGCGGCCGCCGGTCACGCTTGGGCGGAGGAGGTGGCTTGACCACGGGCGCCCCGCCGGCGGGGCTCGGCGCGCCCTCGGACGGCTCGCCCGGGGCCGACTCTGGGGCGAGCTCTTCCTCCAGCAAGACCACGTCGTCGGAGGGCTCCTCGACCTCCGCGAGCTCAGACGCATCGAGCTCCTCGGGCGGCGGCTCCTCGGCGACCACCGGCGGCGCGAGCGGCGCCGCGGGGCTCGCGGGCACCACCGGCGATGGGGGGACCGCCGCGCTCTTTCCGACGGCGATCATCCGCATGGTCATCACGGCCGGACGGCTCCTGGGCGGCGGCGGGACGTCCGCGGGCGCATCGGGCGCCACCGCAGGCGGCGGCGGCCGAGACGCCAGGCGGGGTGGAGGGCTCGACGCCGAGCGCGGGGGCGGCGGCCGAGACGCCGGGCGGGGCGGAGGGCTGGACGCCGAGCGCGGGGGCGGCTGCGAGCCGCGCTGCGCCGAGCTCAGGGCGGGCTCCGTGGCGATGGAGCCCCCCGCCGGAGACATGGCCTCGGGCTCTTGCACCGCGGGGAGCGTCGCCGAGGAAGGGCGTCGAGGCGGCTTCGGCGGGGCGCTGACGCGCACCGAGGACGGCGGCGGGGACTCCTCCGCGCTGATGAGCGGGTGGGACGGGGCGCTGGGCTCGAGCGGCAGCGGCGAGGCCGAGACGTCCGTCTTCAGGTCCGCGTCGTCGAGCTCCGCTGCCTCGGAGAGCGCGGCCCGGAGGATGGGGGTGGGCTCGTCCCCAGCCTCCTCCGCTTGGTCCTGGGGAAGCTCGGCGTCGACCTCGGGCTCGTCGCTCATGGCTCTCCCGAGAGCGCTTCACCGAGGCGGAGCGGGCCGGTGGGACGCGTCAGCGCGACTCCGGCCTCGACGAGCACCACCGCGGTGGAGCCCAGGTGGAACTGACCCAGCTCTTCTCCCTGCGCGATGGCGCGCGGCGGCTCGAAGCTGGTGACGCCGGCCGGGACCGCTGGCGCGTCGATGGCGCTGACGCTGATGCGCCCGACGATCATGGCACCCACCATCACGACCGTCACGCGACCGAGCTGCGGCGTCTCGAGCACGAGGCTGACGCGGTGGTTCCTGGCGAAGAGCCGTGGGACGTGGCGCTCCCCGACGCGGTTGACGGGGTAGAGATCTCCCGGGATGCCGCGGACGCTGGTGAGCTGCCCCGCGACGGGCGAGTGCACGCGGTGATAGTCGCGCGGCGACAGGTAGATGACCGCGAAGCTACCCCCCGCGTAGCCTTCACTCGCGCCGGGCTCTCCCGTGAGCTCCCCTACCTCGTAGGGCTGGCCCTTGGCGACGAGCCGCGAGCTGGCGTCGATGCGACCGGTGGAGGCCAGCACCCCATCGGCCGGGCTGATGACGTGCGCCGCAGCGAGCGGACGGGCGCCCTCGACCAGCCGCCGCGTAAAAAAGCTATCGAAGCTCGTGAACCCGCCCGGCGGCCGCTCGGCCTCCTCGAGGTTGACCCGGTAGGCGCGCGCGTACGCGCCGACGACGAGGCGCGACGCGCGGGCGGACAGGGCCTGGTCCGCGAGCTGCCCCATCACGCGGCTCACCCGCGTCCGGGGGAGGACACGGATGAGCTGTGCGGCGGCGAAGGTGGCAAGACTCAAGCGGTTTTCCTGGATACACCGAGCCATCATGGTATCCGGCTCCCCTGGAGGCGGTCAATCAATCGTCACACGCGGCGCCCAGCGCCGAGCCCGCCGGCGGTTCAGGGGGCGGGCGATGTGTGCGCTCGCGCCGCCTCACACAGGGCGCGAAGACGTGGCTCCGACGGCAGCGGCGGTGGAGCTGGAGGGCTGTCGGCGACCCATTGCCCATCGCAGGCGACGCCCTCCTCCAGCGGATCGTAGGCGAGGCCGAGCGCGCGACGGCCTGCGGCCAGAGCGGGCTGGGCCGCGCGCTGCGCGCGCCGCGCGTCGAGCGCGAACCAGGCGCCGCTCGGGTGCGTCAGCTGCTCCAGCGCCCCCAGCGCGCCATCGGCGCGCGCGGGCTCCCCTGCGACCTCCAGGGCGCGCGCCGCGCGAGCGCGCAGGCTGGCGGACTCCGGCGCTGCCAGCAGGGCTTGCTCGAGCGACCGGGCCGCCGCGGCGGCGTGCCCTCGCGCGAGCAGCAGCTCTCCCCAGCGAGCGTTGGCCACGGAGCTGCCACGCGCCACCCGGGGGCTCGGCCGCGTCGGCGTAGGCTCGGGGAGCTGAGCGACCCACTGCTGCCACTGCGCGACCCAGTGAGCGACGGGATGTCCCGTCACGCTGCGCATCGCGGCGTCCGTCTCCGCGCCCCCGCGGAGATCCAGGATGAGCAGCCGGAGCGCCCCCTCCCCGTGCCGCTCGATGAAGTAGCCGACGAAGCTGGTGACCTCGGCGTAGGCCACGCGCGCGGCGTCGGGAGAGGGGAGCATGGCGATGGAGGGCCCGAGCTTCTCCACGCCGACGCTGCGCCCGGTCTTCGCCGCAGCGCGCGCCGTCTCGTCCGCGTCGCCCGGCTCGTCGAAGGGACGCTCCTCGCGCCAGCGCAGCTCGCTCCGCTTGGCGAGGCCCTCTTGGAGCCAGAGGCTGGCGCGGTCGCGCGTGGCCGCCGTGAGCACCAGGTGGCTGATCTCGTGAGCCAGGGTGTCCTCCCACGGGTAGCCCTGAGGCGTGGCCCTGGGGGAGAGCATCGTGATCTTGCCCCAGCGCGCCACGGCGACCGTCCCCGTGGTCTCCGCGGCGCTCAGCGGCAAGCCGGTGACGGCAGACAGCGAGAACAGATCGCTCACCAGCTCGATGCGCAGGGGGCGCGGCAGCTCCACGCCGAGGTCACGCGCGCTGGCGGCGCGGGCGCGCTGCGCCACCGCGACGAGGTACGGCACGAGCGGGCGATCCGACGCGTCTTGGAGCCGCAGCCACACCCCCGCCTCGGCGTCCTCCACGACGAGCCCCGCGACGGTGGCCCCCGCGCAGCCTCGCGCGAAGCCGAGCAAGGAGCTCGCCTCCTTGGACTCCGCCAGAGCCGGGGCGCCGAGCAGCTCCGCCGCGCGCTCGCAGTCCGCGCGGTGCAGCGCGAGGCGCGCACGCTCGAAGCGCAGCGCCAAGGAGCCCTGCTCTCCCCCTTCGAGCAGGCGCTCGGCGCGGTCCAGCTCCAGCCCCGCGATGGCCTCGGCGATCTGGCGTGCTCGCGGGGAGCCCCCCTCGGCGCGCGTGGGGGTAGCGCTCGGCGTGGCGTCGGTCGCGCTCACGGCGGCGGCCGCGGCGCTCGCGGGGGGCGTGACCTCCGGGTCCTCGGCGAGCCCGTGCGCGGTGAGCAGCGCCGCCGCCGAGACCACCACCGCGCTCGACGCCCACCGCCACCTCACTGGAGCAGCCCCTCCGCGTAGCGGCGCACGGCGGGCGCCAGGCGCCCGCTCTTGTCCTTGCCGAGGCCCTCGAGCACTCGGCGGCGGAAGGCCTCCGCGCGAGCCTCCGGGCTGGCCTCGGGCACCTCTCCCCCGGTCTTCAGGCGGCGCCCGCCCTCTCGCTCGCCCGGCTCGGGCGAGGGCTCCTCACCGGCCTGCTGGGGGTCCCTGCGGCGCGACGTCGTCGGACCACTGTCGGCGTTCTCGAGCAGCCGCTGCGCCTCCCGCTGCAGCTCGAGGGCCCGCCCGGCGTCGCCCTCGCTCAGCTCGCGCGCCGCGCGCTGCATCAGCGCCTCGGCTCGCTCGAGCGCGTCGCTGGCCGAGTCGGGGAGCGCGGCGTCGCTGGTCTTGCCGCGAGACGCGAGGTTGCCAGCGCGCTGCGCGAGCCCTTGCTCACGCTCCGCGGCGCCCTGGAGCGCACGGCGCGCCTCGTGGCTCGCCGCGCGGCGGCGCTCGGCGCGCTGCCGCTCCACGGCCTGCAGCTCCTGCTCGAGCGCGCGGCGCGCGGCGCGCAGCTCGCTCTCCCCTACCTGATCGGCCACGCTGCGCGGCGCGCGCGCGCGCCGCTCGGCGTCGCCCAAGGACAGCAGCGCCTGCTTGCCGCTCTCGAGCGCGGCGTCCAGCTCCTGCCGCTCCAGCGCGTCGGCCATGGAGCCCGCGTGCTCGCGCGCGATGGCGGCAGAGCCTCGCCCCGTGTCCGGGTTGCCCGACGTGGGCAGCGGACGCGTCGCCTCGCGGAGCCGCTCGGCGCGCTCCCTGAGCTGCTCGGCGTCGAGCGAGCTGCCGCGCTGCGCTCGCTCCGCGGCCTCCAGCGCTTGCTGCACCGAGTCGAGCTCCTGGGCGTGCTCACGGGACAGCTCGGCGAGCTCCTGCGCGAGCTGATCGAAGCGCTCGTCCGAGCGCGACGCCGGCTCCTGCCCCTCGCCGCTCCCCGACTCCGTGCCTCCCCCACCTCCGGCCATGGAGAACGACGGGACTGGGCGGCGCAGGCGCTCGGCCAGGTGGTGCGCCACCCACTCGACGCGCTGCAGCTCGAGCGCGGCGCGCGCCCGCTCGGCCCGCCCCAGGTTGGCGACCGCGACGCCGCCCAGATCCCAGCCGAGGGACCCGAGCCGACGCAGCTCGGCGCTCGCGCTCAGCGCGACGCGCAGGGTCGCGTCGAGCCCGGGGAGGACGCGCTCGGGCTGCTCGGCGGCGCGCGCTTGGCGCGCGGCCAGCTCCGCCTCATCGAGGACCTCGGCCAGGCGCCGCGCGACGCTGGCGGCGTACTGCCGCCCCACCGCCTTCAAGCCCGCATCGACCGCGAGCGCGACCTCGGAGGCCCGCCGCGGCAGCGACTCACCGGGGCGCAGCGGCCGCGCCAGCAAGGCGAGCTGCCCCTGGAAGAACCGCCGCGCGCCGCTGCTCAGCGCGGCGCCCTCCTCGGCGTCGAGCGCCGCGCGGAGCGCGTGGGCGGCGGCCGCTGCCCACTGCCGCTGGGCGCTCGGGCTCGCGCCGGGCTCCCGCTCGAGCCGCGCGCCGAGATCCACCAGCGCGTCACGCCCCTGGAGCAGCGCCGCCCAGCGCAGCGCCTCGGCCGCGCCGAGCGCTGGCGGCGTCAGCGTCCACGCCTCGCTCCGCCCCCACTTCTCGGTCGCGGCGGGCTCGTTGTCTCGAGCCTCGACGCGCACGGTGACGGGGAGAAACGCGCGACGCAAGAAGGGGTCCTCCGCGGCGAGCGCGTGCGCCCCGCGCGCGCTCGTGGTGTCCTCGTCGAAGCGCGACAGCGCGCGGCGCTCCGAGCGCCCTCCGGACTCCAGCACGAGATCGACCTGCCGCAGCCCGTGATCGTCCACCGCCTCCCACGCGAGCTCCACGCGGTCTCGCCCTCCGAGCGGGAGCGTCC